>NZ_OY762899.1:3175490-3810588 GCF_963666545.1 uncultured Bacteroides sp.
TAATCTTTAAACTTTGCAGGCCCGTGAAGCGAAACGGAATGTTCATTAGCGCACAAGTAACCACAAAGGTTTGTGCCAAATCGGGGATGTCGATAAAATCCTCATCTAACCTTTCAGCCTTCAAGCCCGTTTTATGGAGTGTTACGCCCCTATCAGTAAATTCAGTTGCTACACCCAGTTTAGCAAATACCTCTGCTCCTCGGCTGTCACCCTGATAACTGTTGCGGAAGAGTCCTTTTAACTCAATCTCAGCAGCAGGTGAAAGTGCAGCAATCTGATACCAGTAAGAAGCAGCGCTCCAATCGCTTTCCACTGTAAACGGTACATCCTTGTAAGGCTGAGGCTGCACACGGATGCTACAATCTGAACACCAATCGGCCGCAGCACCAAAATCTCTCATTAGTTGCAACGTAAGATTAATGTACGGACGTGAAATGATATCGCCTGTGAGATGAACCGTAAGCCCTTGCTCCAAAGCAGGCCCAATCATCAACAAAGCCGAAATATATTGTGAACTAACATTTCCTTCTAGCGTAATCTCATTGGCCGATAGCCGGCAACCTGTGATGCGAAGAGGAGGATACCCCTCGTTACCTACATACTCAATCTGTGCTCCCAATTCCCGAAGCGCATTCACCAATATAAGAATAGGACGTTGCTGCATACGAGCTGTCCCCGTAATGGTATGCGTGCCCGGCGTCACACTTAGGTAAGCCGTTAAAAATCGCATAGCAGTACCCGCTGCCATAATATCTATCACCTCATTACCTTCCGTCAGCGCCTTAATCATTACCTGCGTATCGTCACAGTTCGACAAGTTGTCCGGTACGATCGCTCCTTTAGCCAATGCATGAATAATAAGAGCACGATTGCTAATGCTTTTGGATGCGGGAAGCTGTATGGAAGCCTTCGGTTGTGAAGGAGCGGATAGTTTGTAGCGCATAATTTCAGGTTTGATGAACAATGATTCTGAATGCAAAAGTAGGAATAATTAGTTAGATTATTGTGTGGGCTTGGCAAATAGTGTTGTAAATAGCAGGGTGTGAACAAACTGAGTGTAGCGATCAAGCTTCTTAAGAAAAATGATTCATTTGTTTTTTGTATTTTATTTCATTTTTTCTACTTTTGTACGATTATTTACAGACTATAACTTAGCTATCATGAAGAATTTATTATTTATCATTTCTATCGTTTTATTTGTTTCTTGTGAGAAGAGTGAGGAAAATCCTGTTAAATTAAACAATACTCAAATTGGGATTGAAAAGATTACTTTAAACGGCAAGGATTACGTTCCTAATTCGGACAATTTTCTAATTAGTACGAATGATCTGAAATTTACTAATGGGTCAGTTCTCTGGAAGAGTGCTACAGTGGAGTATTCTTGGATCTCAACAGAAGAACTCTCATCTGTTTCGGCAACATGTACCAACTCAACTGCACACGTAGAAGTTGATTCGAAAAAATCTAATCAGCTCTGGAAGGTCTATACGATAACAATAACTACTACAGTGCCTGATGCTAAAGTCACCTATACCATTGCAGATCTTTTAAATGAAAAATAAGGTTTATTTGATGATGCTCCTTCTGTTTTCATGAAATCTGTAATAATAATACGTATCAGTAGAAACTTAGAATTAACTAACTATGAAGAAATAAAATGAAAGATAATACTGATCGTGAGAATAGAGAAGATATATTATACGGGCTTCTTATAATTGCATTATCATCTATCTATGTGTTATTATTTACTCTTGATCCATTGGGCAAAAATTATAGCCAGACAATGATAATGGGTATATTAACTGGATTATTTATTATTGGCCAATTGCCCTTTATAAAACGAAGAATAAAGCGAACTTTATTTTTGTCGTTAATTATGGTAATACAAATTGTAATATATCTTGTAATTTGAATGCCTTAATGAATTTAAACGATTCTAATCGGTTGAGGGAACGCAGTGTGGTTCTGACTATAAATCCCTGTTGCAATAATTGAAGAATAGTATTTATGGCTAAAAATCCGGTACCTCCGGTTACTAAAACTGTTCGATTGTTCATATTATTATGATTATTAAAATTCATATTTTACCATACTGATTAAGAAGCTAAGAAAGTTCTTATGCAACCTCTTCTTAGCTTCTTCTCGATTTGGTATTTATCCTTCTATTTCCTGATGGGTGCTTACGGCAATCCTGTTCCATGCATTGATGGTTGCGATAGCCATAATAATTTGTGCAATTTGATTTTCAGAGAAAATACCGGAAGCTTTGCGATACGTTTCCTTACTTAATCCGTGTTGATGAATAAGGGTAATTTCTTCGGTCATTGCCAACACTATTTGTTCTTCTTCGGTAAAGAATTTGGTTGCTTCCCGCCACGCACTTATAAGAAAAATACGTTGGTTACTTTCACCGTTTTTGATAGCATCTTTGGTGTGCATATCAATACAGTAAGCACAATTATTAATCTGTGATGCACGGATTTTGATAAGTTCCTTCAAGGTTTTGGATATTTCGACTTTTGCCAAATAACCTTCTAACCCAAACATTGCTTTGTATGCCTGTGGTTCTGTTGCGTTGATGTTGATACGCTTTTCCTGTTCCATTGTTTTTGATTTTTTAATTTGATAGTGCAAAGTTAGAAAACCGAAAACGAGAAAAACTTAAACTGGTTTAAGAAATATCTTTCTTGCGGATTTCGCTTAAATATTCCGGTGTAAAACCTAGATAGGAAGCAATGAGGTATTGCGGAACCCGTTGAAGAAACTCGGGCTGACTGTTGCGGAAATGATGATATAATTCTTCCCGGGAATGTTCATAAAGGAGCTTGATACGCATTTGTGCGGCAGCATAAGCCTTTTGATATATACAACGAAAATACCTTTCCATAATCGGGTGCTTTTCCAGCAAATCATTGTAAACATTTCGATGAATAGCTAATACCTCTGCAATTTCTACTGCCTGAATATAAAATTCAGTTGGTGTTTGGTTAAGATAAGAAAAAGTCTCTGTCATCCACCAGTTCTCAATAGCAAACTCGGTGGTTTGTTCTACTCCTTTTTTGTTGACAAAAAACTTTCTCAGAATGCCATTCAATACAAAATAACTTGCTTTACAAACCTGCCCTTCATCCAGCAAATTTTCTTTCTTCTTAAAAATTTGAATCTGAAAATAGTTTATTATACCCGCAAATTCTTCATCACCGATGTTTGCAAATTTATTGATATGGGTTTTAAATTGTTCAAGCATCATTTCTTTTGTTTCCAGACCATTTTACTCAAAATGGATGTTGTAAATTTAGTTAATGTTTCTCTTTACTGCATTATCTATGCTGAACACATCAGCCTGTCGTATTAAACGGTTTCAAATATCTCGGATTCGGGCTTTCTTACTTTGGCAAGATGTTGGTGATGATCTTCTTCGTGGCGATAGCCGACAGTAGCGATCACAGATGCACTTAATCCTTTCTCTGTTAAACCCAATATTTGATTGTACTGCTCTCTATCAAAACCTTCCATTGGTGTAGCGTCTATGTGCAATTCGGCTGCTGCATTGAGTAAAGTACCCAAGGCAATATAGGTCTGTTTGGATGTCCATTGGGCGACATTGTTACCAAGCGTATCCAGACCGTGACTTATTACAGCCTTAAATGGTGCTACATCTTCCGATTTTAAGTTACGAATAGTTGCGATATTATTCATATAGGCATCAACGTAGTTAGCATCGATGTTATTGTAACTGGCAAACACAATGAGATGTGAGGCATCGGTTACAGGTGACTGTCCCCAACTTGCTGCTTGAAGTTGTTTACGTATCTCCGGATTTTCAATGAAAAAGACTTTAAAAGGCTGCAATCCGTAAGAAGTTGGTGCGAGGTTGATGGCATCTTTCAATGTCTGCAAATCTTCTTTCGTTATTTTCTTAGAAGTATCATACTTCTTGGTGGCATAACGCCATTTTAAGTTTTCAATAATTGTCGACATATTCCAGTTTTTAGTTGTTTTCAAATGTGACGCAAAAGAGAACGGGTCTTTCTGTTCTTGATTCATTGTCTATTCAAGAACAATTGAAAACTTATGATTGTTGTCTTGCTGATAATCAGGTGGAGGATTATATTTGGATATTAACCTTAAAAGTGAGAAAAAACTCTATATTTGCACATACTCTTAACTAATGGTAATATATAAAAAAGTAATCCTATGACTGAAAAAGAACGCTATTGGAAATATTCTCTGATTGTTATTGTACTAGCTCTGGGAGCACTTTTGTTCTTTGAGCTTACACCCTATCTAAGTGGTATACTAGGAGCTTTTACCATTTATATTATGCTGCGAAGTCAAATGATGTATCTCACAGAAAAGAGACGGATGAAGCGTAGCTTGATGGCAATACTTCTTTTATTAGAATCTATTCTCTGTTTTCTGATACCTTTATCTCTATTTGTATGGTTGCTTTTAACCAGATTGGAAGGTATAAATCTTGACCAAACCGCACTTGTTAGCTCTGTTCAACATGTCGCTGATCTGGTACAGCAAAAAACCGGTTATGATGTGCTTGTTAAGGACAATCTAACATCTATAATTAATTTCCTGACTCAAGTGGGACAAAGTTTTATGGCTGGCTTGGGTAGCTTTGTGATGAACCTGTTTATCTTGGTCTTTGTTCTTTTCTTTATGTTGCTTGGTGGTAATAAGATGGAAAAATATGCTTATGACTTATTGCCATTTAGTGATAAGAACAAGGGGTATGTGCTGAGAGAGATTAATCTGATTGTGAAATCGAATGCACTTGGCATTCCTTTGTTGGCTTTGATACAAGGAGGTGTGGCTATGATTGGCTATTTTGTTTTCGGAGCTCCCAATGCTTTCTTTTTTGGAGTTATAACTTGTTTTACTACGATTATCCCTATGATAGGAACTGGTCTCGTATGGCTCCCTTTGTCTATTTATTTAGCTTTGTTGGGCGATTGGGCACAGGCTATTGGGCTGGCTGCTTATGGAATGATTGTCATTACGAATGTGGATAATCTCATACGCTTTATGCTGCAGAAGAAGATGGCGGATATACATCCTTTGATCACTGTCTTTGGGGTGATTATAGGCCTTTCGTTGTTTGGCTTCTTGGGAGTTATATTTGGGCCACTGCTGTTGTCTGTATTTATCCTTTGTGTTGATATGTGTAAGAAAGAGTATCTTGAATAAGAATTTTATTCTTCAATGATAGTAGGAAAATCTTTCCAGACTGCCGTATGGGCATAGGTTGCATAAACTCCTGCAGGAACATATAGTTTGCAGCTGTTTTTATCTACTCCGTTGAAAGCACCCGAGGTTACGTTTGGCGGTACCGAGGCCTTGCAATGTATTTCAGTCAATGCGGAACAGTCTTTAAAAGCGTGATATCCAATGGTGTTGAGACTGCCCGGAAGGGTGACGGCATTTAGTGCGGTACAGCCATGAAAGGTGTTGTCTTCAATGGAAGTTATGCCGCTAGGCAGCGTGACAAGTGACAGGTTTGTACAACCAAAGAACGCTGCTTCACCAATGAAAGTAACAGCACCGGGAATGGTGATGTTTGTTAGTTTGGAACAATCGTAAAATGCCCATCCCCCTATAGATGTTAAGTTGTTTGGAAGATTGACAGATATTAATCCTTCACAATCCATAAAAGCATTCTCATGGATTGAAACGATGCTTTCGGGGAGAGTAATAGCGGTTAGAGCTGTGCAACCTCTGAAGGTTTGATCACCGATAGAAGTAACATTATTAGAAAGGGTAACAGAGGTTAATGCTGCGCAGTTTCTGAAGGCCTGATCACCAATAGAAATTACACTGTTAGAAATATGGATTGAAATTACTCCGGCACAGTCCTTGAATGCTTGGTCGCCAATAACAGTCACATTATCCGGAATGGTAAGAGATGTCACTCCTGAACAACCAAGAAATGCAGCTTCACCAATAGCGCTTACACCATCGCCTATCGTTAATGTACTTAATCCCGAACAATTTGAGAACGCGCTTCTGCCTATTATTCCACGAGGTATAATGACCGAAGTTAATCCTGTACAACCTTCGAATGCACCATTTTCTATCGACATTACACTTCCAGGAATGTTAATCTCTGTTAGTCCCGTACAATCAGAAAAAGCTTTTTTGCCAATACTCTTAGCTGTATTGGGGATGGATACCGATGTTATTGTGTCAAAGCCAGATAACATATAATCAGGAATCTCGTTTTCGGCAATAGATGTATAATCCCTCTGTTCGTTGTAAAAACGTCCACCTTCTACTATGCTAGCATCTGTAAGATTAAGAGTTGATAAATTTGCTATGCTACGTATCGTAGTAATATCATCCCCATTAATCTCTCCCGTGATAGTTAAGAGCGTATTTATATTTGTTTGAGCATCAAGCAGTGTGCTTAAATTACCAGCCGTAACATTTATCCTCATAATAATTAATTATAATATTCCTATCTCTGACGGTTAGGTATTCGATTCTAACTTTGCCAATCCATGGAAACAGTGCAAATTTAATAAAAAGAAGGTTATTCTTTTGTAGAATGCTTATCTTTCTGCTTAGATTGCTTATGTAAAGTTTACTCAGTCACACATAAAAAAATAAGGAGCCAAGTTTGTCACTTAACTCCTTATTGCTCAGCTTGTCGGGGTGAGAAGATTCGAACTTCCGACCACTCGCCCCCCAGACGAGTACTCTAACCGGGCTGAGCTACACCCCGAATTCGGAGCGCAAAGTTACAGTTTCATTTTGAAACTCCAAACATTACGCATCCTTTTTTATGCATTTTCTTTGGCTAAACTATTGTTCTATGCCCCCATACACTCTCGATAGAAGTCGAACATTTCGAAGATTTCATCTTTATTCGCTGTCTGATTGATACTTACATCTCCTATCTCTTTCAATAGGGTAAAATTGATGATGCCTGCTGTATTTTTCTTGTCGTGCTGCATATATTCATAGAGGCGGTCGTATTGGTTGCAGTCGATAATGAAAGTACCGTAATTCTCTTTAACGAATTGGATGGTTTGCCGCATTTTGTCTTTGGGGAAACCGACCTTGATGTGCGAAAGGTAGAGTTCGCAAACAATGCCCCAAGCTACGGCGTATCCGTGGAGTACATGGCGATCTTCGGCAAGGGCGAGACTTTCAAAGGCATGACCAACAGTGTGCCCGAGGTTAAGTGCTTTGCGTATGCCATGTTCAAAGGGATCTTGTTCTACAATATCTTCTTTCACCTGAACGGATTGTCCAACGAGTTGCTTGAGACGGGTGTAATCGATTTGCTCGGTTGGAAAAGAA
Organism: uncultured Bacteroides sp.; assembly: GCF_963666545.1. NCBI lineage: Bacteria > Pseudomonadati > Bacteroidota > Bacteroidia > Bacteroidales > Bacteroidaceae > Bacteroides > uncultured Bacteroides sp. Next base: position 3,182,805 of record NZ_OY762899.1, read on the forward strand.
AGTAGCTCGGCCCAATGAGCGGTAGTGCTGATAAGGCCATGTTTCAACATTTCGGCATACCCGGAAAAGAAATTATTGGCGTCCAGACTACGGAGAAATTCTGTTTCAATAAGTACAGAACTTGCGGGAGCAAATGAACCAATTTCATTCTTTAGTCCGTTGAAGTTAATACCGGTTTTGCCACCTACGGAAGCATCGACCATAGCTAGGAGTGTGGTTGGAATATTGATATAGGGAATGCCTCGCTTAAAAGTTGCAGCGGCAAATCCTCCCAGATCAGTTACCATTCCGCCTCCTACATTGATTAAAAGAGAGTGCCGACTGGCTCCTTTCTCGCTCAATGTTTGCCACACTCCTGAGAGTGTTTCAAGGGTTTTATGGGTATCTTCAGCACCGATGGTAATTTCTTCGGCACCTTTTAAAGATGAAACTTGTCTGAGAGGGGGCATGCATAGAGCGGTAGTGTGCTCGTCGGTCAAGATAAACAGTTTATCGTGCGGGCATTTTTCAATGGCACGTGCGAGACTTGTTTCGAGACTCTCGCATAGGATGACATCTTGTTTACTCATAATTGATGAATGGTTTCTTAGTGTGCAAAGATAGGATTTAAGAAGCAGAACTTAAAGCACAGAACTTAAAAAAGCAAAAAGCTTGTCCATAAATGCAGGTAACGTTTCTATTTTTATAAACAAAAAACTATCTTTGTCTCAATAAATAATGAAAAGATCATGAAAGCGATGTTGCCTGTCTTTTGCCGTCCATTAGGATATATCATCCTTATGTTGTCCCTCTTTTTCCCGTTTTTGCTAGTGATGCAGGGTGCGGTGACCGATAGCAATTTGCTTTTTTATAAAGAATGTACCAAACTGTTGATGATGCTAGGAGCATTGATGATTCTTTTGGCCTTGACTAAAAATGAGTCGCAACAGACAGAACGGATACGTGTGAATGCAATGAGATATGCTGTGTTCTTGACTATTATTGTTATTTTTGGAGGAATGCTTTATCGGGTTGCGGTTGGTGATTTAATCTCTGTGGACACTTCCTCTTTCCTTACTTTTTTAATCATAAATGTGCTTTGTCTGGAGTATGGGATTAAGAAAGCGACTGTAGACAAGCTCTTTAAAAGATAATTGCATCATTGATTAAACCTTTTGAACGATTGTTTGTCAAAAAAGCAATTGTTATCAATCAATACACACTGGCTAATGAGAAAAATTATCGTTGGGATGGTACTACTATTTGTAGGTGCCATGTCCGCTTTCGCACAAAACAAAAACATTACAGTATCGGGAAGAGTTATCGAGACAGATACAAAAGACCCGGTGGAACAAGCTACCATTCGTTTATTATCTTTGCCCGATAGTGCATACGTTACGGGGGGGGTAACACAGGCTAGGGGGCGGTTTGCCTTACCAAAAGTGAAACAAGGAAAGTATGTCTTGGTTGTTTCTTACATTGGTTTGCAAACAAAGAATATTCCTTTGCAGCTTTCAGCATCTGATCTGACAAAAAATGTAGGTGTTGTAGCTTTGAATACAGATGCTATTCAGCTAAAAGAAGCTGTTGTAACAGCTGAAGCTCCTCAGGTAACGGTATCCGAAGATACTTTGGTGTATAATTCTTCCGCTTACCGTGTGCCACAAGGATCAATGCTTGAGGAATTGGTTAAGAAATTGCCCGGTGCCGAAGTAGCCGAAGATGGAACAATTACCATCAATGGAAAAACGATTAAGAAAATCATGGTAAACGGCAAGGAATTCTTTACGAAAGATCCTAAAGTGGCCATGAAGAATCTGCCTGTGGAAATGATTGATAAGATTAAATCTTACGATAAAAAATCGGATCTGGCTCGTATCACCGGTATTGATGACGGTGAAGAAGAAGCGGTAATTGATCTTTCTGTCAAAAAAGGAATGAACCAAGGCTGGTTCGGCAATTTAGATGCCGGATATGGTAATAAGGAGCGCTATTTAGGTAAGACTATGCTGAATCGTTTTTCCGATGGAGATCAGTTGAGTGTGCTGGCGAATGCAAACAATATAAATGATCAGGGCTTTCCGGGTGGTGGAGGATTTCGAAGAGGCGGTGGATCTAATAGCGGCATTAATGCGGTTAAAACGACAGGCATAAATTTTGCTACGGAAACGAGTAAACTACAATTGGGAGGAAGCGTAGATTATAGCCATTCTGATAGGGATGTAAAGACAAGTAGCCAGTCTAAAACAGTCTTGAAAGATGGTAGCTCTTCTTTTGCTAAGGGGCTAAATAGCCAACTGAATAAGTCGGAAGCTGTGAATGCTGATTTCCAAATGGAATGGAAGCCAGATAGCTTGACGAACATTATTTTTCGTCCTTCTTTCTCTTATTCTTCAGCGGATAATCTTTCTAATTCTCATTCGTTGATGTCTTCAGTGGATAATCTTTTGCAATATACGCTTAGTGAGTCCCTGTTTACAGATGATATTGATGATTTAGTGAACTACAACCGACGAGAATCGTCTAACTTCAGTAAAGGCATTTCTACAGACGGAAACTTGCAGATTAACCGTAAGCTAAACAGTAAGGGACGAAATTTAACATTAAGGATGTCTTATGGATATAGTGATGATGACTCGGATCAATATTCTTATTCAAAGATTCGTTATTTCAAAACAGGTTCAGTTTCTGAACAGAATCAGTATATTGATAATGTGAATAAGGGATATAATTATCGAATCCAGGCAACATATAGTGAGCCTATCTTTACGAATCGTTTTTTACAATTTAGTTATAGCTATCAGCACAAATATCAGAAGACGGATAAGAATACCTATGATTATAAGGATCAAGTAAATTATTTGGATCATCGTCTTGACTCCCTAAGTAAGTTCTATGAGAACACGTATGATACGCATGAATTCAATGTGTCTTTAAAGACTGTCCGCGAAAAATATCAATACAACATAGGCTTTAGTGTGCAACCTCAACAGTCGAATACCACTTATGAACAGGGTAAAATCAATGTGGACACAACCCGAAATGTGGTTAACTTTTCTCCAACACTTGATTATCGGTATCGTTTTAATAAGCAGACTCAGTTACGTATTAACTATCGGGGAAGAACTTCACAACCTAGTATGACCGACTTGTTGCCTATAACCGATAATTCGGACCCGCTTAATATTAAAGAGGGAAACCCTTCACTGAAACCTTCGTACAGTAACAACTTTATGCTTTTCTATAATACTTTTCTACCCGAAACGCAACGAAGTATGATGCTTCGTCTTAGTTTCACGAATACGATTAATAGTGTGAGCAATGTGGTTACCTATACCAAAGAAACGGGACGTACAATCAGTAAACCTGAAAATATAAATGGAAACTGGTCGACAAACGGAGGATTTGTGTTCAACACTCCATTAAAGAATAAGAAGTTTACTATTTCTACTTTCTCGGACGGATCATATAATAATATGGTTAGCTATACGAGTTTAACCAATGAGAAGGATGCGGCGAAGAATACCACACGTAGCCTAAACCTTTCCGAAAGACTGAATGGGTCCTTCCGTAATGACTGGTTTGAATTTGGTTTGAATAGTGGAATACAATATAATCTTTCGAGAAATTCTTTACAGTCAGAATCTAATCAGGAAACATTTGACTACTCTTTTGGTGCTAATACTAACATTACCCTACCTTGGAGTGTGACGCTTGCTACGGATGCGTCTTATAGTCTGAGGAATGGCTATAGTGGCGGACTCGATCGCAATGAACTTATATGGAATGCTCAAGTAGCTAAAAATTTTCTTAAGAAAAAGCAGGCCACTATTAGTCTTCAAATATATGATATATTGAAACAACAAAGTAACTTATCACGTAGCATCTCTGATGGTGTGACACGAGATACGGAATATAATGCAATAAATAGTTATTTTATGGTTCACTTCGTCTATCGTTTGAATGCCTTTGGAGGAAATAAAGGAAGAGGGGATATGTATCGTCGTGGTGGCCCTGATGGGCCTCCTAGAGGCAGGGGTGGCCGTGGTGGTGGCTTCGGAGGCGATCACTCATTCTAAAAAAGGAACCAGTTAATTCAAATAGTGCAAAGTGCATCACAAAATGTACTTTGCCAGTCCCGGACTTAGTAATGCTTTGTCCGGGATTTTTTTTCTAAGAATACTGCATTTTGGTTCTTTGCTTTGTCTTGTCCGATATTCTTTGTACATTTGTTACTCTATCTATTTTAATCTGAATATTTACCAAATGATTGATTGGACTTCTTTTCTCAGCCAGACAGCGAAAATCATATTCGACCTGATGTATTTTGGAGCAATCATCGGAACAATTATTGTTGTGGTACTTGATAATCGTAATCCGGTGAAGACTATCGCTTGGATATTGATTTTGACGTTCTTACCGTTAGTGGGGCTGGTGTTCTATTTCTTCTTTGGAAGGAGCACGCGCCGTGAACGAATTATCGGGAAGAAGATCTATAATCGCTTGATGAAAAAACCGGTGGCTGAGTATCTGGCTCAAGACAAGTGCCAATTTCCTGATGAATATGCCCGCTTGATTCAACTATTCAAGGAAACGAATCAAGCTCTTCCTTTTGAAGGCAACAGAGTGGTGGCATATACTGATGGTTATGCCAAGTTACAGTCTTTGCTTTGCGAGTTGAGCAAGGCGAAGCATCACATACATATGGAGTATTATATTATTGAGGATGATGCAGTAGGCCGCCTTGTGCGTGATGTGTTGATTGATAAAGCTCGTAGTGGTGTGGAGATAAGGATAATATACGATGATGTGGGTTGTTGGCATGTGCCAAATCGTTTTTTTGAGGAAATGAAAGATGAGGGAATAGAGGTACGGGCATTCTTGAAGGTACGTTTTCCGCTGTTTACGAGTAAAGTGAATTATCGTAATCATCGTAAGATAGTAGTGATAGATGGTAGGGTCGGATTTGTTGGCGGAATGAATCTAGCAGAGAGGTATATACGTGGAGTTAAGTGGGGCGTATGGCGAGATACACACATCCTGATAGAGGGCAAGGCTGTGCACGGATTGCAAACAGCTTTCCTTGTGGATTGGTATTTTGTAGATCGTACCATTGTTAGCTCTTCGCGCTATTTTCCTCGAATAGAACCTTGTGGAAAGGCTTTGGCTCAGATTGTAACGAGTGATCCGATTGGCCCTTGGAAAGAAATAATGCAGGGACTAACGATAGCAATTTCGGGTGCAAAGAAGTATTTTTATATGCAGACACCTTACTTTTTGCCAACTGAACCCATATTGGCAGCTATGCAAACGGCTGCTTTGGCCGGAGTAGATGTCCGCCTGATGTTGCCTAAACGTGCCGATAACAGGATTACTCATTCAGCTTCTTACTCTTATTTGGCAGATGTGTTAAGGGCAGGTGTGAAAGTTTACTTTTATAAGAAAGGTTTCTTGCATTCAAAACTGATGGTGTCCGACGACATGTTCTCTACCGTAGGGTCTACGAATCTGGACTTTCGCAGTTTTGAACATAACTTTGAGGTTAACGCCTTCATGTACGATGCCGAAACAGCACTGCGCATGAAGGAGATCTTTCTGTTGGATCAACGATATTGTTCTCGGATTTTTCTGAAAAGCTGGCTGAAGCGTCCATTGCGAAAGAGGGCGGTAGAATCAGTCATTCGTCTCCTCTCCCCGTTGCTTTGATGAGAAAAAAGAGAAGTTAACACTACCATATACTCTTCTTTCAAGAAAATGAGGATGTGTCTCAAAGTGGTTCTTTTTTCCGTGTTCAAGGACGAATAGTCCTTCATCTTTTAGCAGCTCATTCTTAAATATTAAATCGGGAATCGTTTCCAGTTCCTTCAATTCGTAAGGAGGATCAGCAAATATGAAGTCAAATTTTTCTTTGGTCCTGTTGATGAACTTAAACGCATCTCCCCGGATAGGAAGGCATTTGTCTGTTTTTACATCTTGCATGATCTTGGAGATAAAAGCATGATGTGCTCCTTCTTTTTCAATGCTGATCACTTTATCGCAACCACGAGAGATAAGCTCCAAGCTGATTCCACCGGTGCCCGAGAATAAATCGAGGGCTGATATGCCATCGGTAAAATCGATATGGTTGGCTAGTACATTAAACAGGTTCTCCTTTGCGAAGTCAGTTGTTGGACGCGCCTTAAAACTCTGAGGAATATCAAATCTTCTTCTTCTATAGATGCCGCTTATAACTCGCATGATGTTAATGTTTGAATGTCTGTAAATATACTTTGAGGAATAATAAATACTTGTGAAATGAACTTCCGTAGTTCTTGAGTGAGCTTTTCTTTATCATTTATTGTTCCGGTAAGTTGGAGCTCATCTCTTTCTTGGTTTAAATTCAATTGCTTCCAGATATACAATAAATAATAGATGCGATCTTCTGTTTGTTTACATTCAAAAGAATTGGCCAATAATAGATGCCCCCGCTCGTAGCAATAGATATCCATTGCATTGTCTTGTATGCAGGCATACATCTTTTTACTGTTCCCCAATCGGCTTTTTGCGGAGAAATACTCCGACATAGGCGTGGATTGAGAATAGAATTTAGCATGTGGATATTGTTCTACCAAAAATTGGTGAGCACTTTTATCGATGCCAAATATGACGACAATATTATTTTTCTTCAATATGTTGTAGAGTACAATCTCGTTTTCCCGCTTTTGATGATTGTGATAAAATATCATCTCAGTCTGCTCATCTTCAAATAACTCGAAAGGCATCATCGTGAATCGTTTTCCTGCCATTACAATGTTGATTCGCTTGTAAGAATAGCTCAGGAAGTCGGATTCGCGAAATACTTGTTTCAGATTGGCCGTCAGAGAGAGAGAGGGATCTATCTGAACTCTAGTGAGGAATGTACTTCCTTCGTGAAGAGGGTTATACACAGAAAAAGAAAATCCATCCGTACTCAGACGGATGGATAGTGTGTATTGATCCGATTTACTAAAATCGATATTTTCTATTATTGCTCTTTCGGGCATGGTTGATTTGTTATTATTCCCAGTTTCCGGCATTGTTGTTGGGTGTCTCAAGAGATCCTACCATCATACCTGCATATCGGCCTAACTTGGTTTGTTTATCTTTGAGGTTTGATATTTCTTGTTTATTAAGACCATTTAAGTACACATCGTATGGTGTTTTAACTTCAAGCAAGAAGATGGGAGCACCTGATTTTGTCGTTTGGTTTTTAGTTGCCATTTCAAATTGTACCCCATTACCAAAAGGAACATATCTTAAAGAATCGGCGTTAAAACCTTTGGCAAAGATTGTGTCCATAACGGCTACCCACATTGTATCACGTTTAAAGTTTTCAAGACCAGCTGCTTTTACTTCTGCCCAATTTCCTGTTTTGTTGGCTTTGTTGATAAGAGCCACTGCCTTTCTTTCTGTCATGCCATCTTCCAATTGTTTATCAGACAGGACACCTTCTTTCATGATGAAAGGGATCTTTTGAGTTTTTACGAAATCGATTAAAGTGTCAAAGCTTGCTGTGTATTTACCTTCATGGCGCATACGAAACTCTTGCTGTGCTTTACGGATGTCGATTAAACGTGCAACAACGAGCTTTTCTCTGTGTTTTTGTTCTGTTTCAAATTCAATAGGTCCCATGACGCTGGCATAGCAGATGTAGACTAATGCACAGACACAAAGGGCTAACACGATATTAATTACAGCTTTCATGATAAATATGTTTTTTTTAGTTTATATTCGTAGCACAAAAATAAAAAAATAAATCTAATAAGCGATAGTTCAGAGAACTTTTTTCTCGTAAAGTGATGATAAATAACTATTTGGAAAAACAAATTAAGGAAAATTTTCCTTACGAACCAACTTTAGAACAAGAAAGAACGGTTAACTTGTTAGCTGATTTTTTGCTCTCTCCCAAAAATGATGCTGTTTTTGTGTTGAGAGGGTATGCCGGAACGGGGAAAACTTCGCTCGTTGGAGCTTTGGTGAAAGCGATGGATGCGTTGCAGCAAAAATCGATTCTTCTGGCACCCACAGGTAGGGCGGCAAAGGTGTTCTCTGCTTATGCCGGACATTCTGCTTTCACTATTCACAAAAAAATATATAGGCAACAATCGTTCTCGAATGAGGTGAATAACTTTTCGTTAAATGATAATCTGAATTCACATACTCTATTCATTGTAGATGAGGCTTCGATGATTTCGAATGAAGGGCTCTCGGGAGCTGTGTTTGGAACGGGGCGGTTGCTTGACGATCTGATACAGTTTGTTTATTCGGGCATGGGATGCCGTTTGCTATTGATGGGTGACACGGCACAGCTGCCTCCGGTAGGACAGGAACATGGACCTGCTCTCTCGTCGGAGGTCTTGAAAGGTTATGGCTTGGAGGTGCGTGAGGCTGATTTGACTCAAGTGGTGCGCCAGATGCAAGATTCCGGGGTGCTATATAATGCTACGCAATTGCGCAGACTGATTGCAGAAGAGAAGGGTTGTGAACTGTTACCGAAAATAAAACTGGCTGGCTTTGCTGATATCTGCTTGGTACCCGGTGATGAGTTGATAGAGATGCTTACCCGGTGCTATGATCGCGACGGAATGGAAGAGACTATGGTGATTTGCCGCTCTAACAAGCGAGCCAACGTATATAACAATGGCATACGTAACTCCATTCTCTATCGTGAGGATGAATTGACCGGGGGCGATTATTTGATGGTGGCCAAAAATAACTATTATTGGACGGAGAAGTATAAGGAAATGGAGTTCATTGCCAATGGAGAGATCGCTTTAGTGCGACGGGTAAGGAGAACTCGGGAACTATACGGTTTTCGTTTTGCCGAAGTGGTACTCGCTTTTCCTGATTATGATGATTTTGAATTGGAGGTTAATCTGATTCTTGATACTCTGCGTTCTGACGCGCCGGCACTTCCGAAAGCGGATAATGATCGATTGTTCTATAGTGTGCTTGAAGATTATGCTGACATCACCGTAAAACGTGATCGGATGAGGAAGATGAAGGCTGATCCTCATTACAATGCTTTGCAGGTGAAATATGCGTATGCTGTGACTTGCCATAAAGCTCAGGGCGGTCAGTGGAAGAATGTTTTCCTTGATCAGGGATATATTACGCAAGAAAACCTTACCCCTGATTATTTTCGCTGGCTATATACGGCTTTTACTCGTGCTACGGGAACGTTATACTTGATTAATTATCCAAAGGAGCAGATAGAGTAAGGGGTGGTCTTCTATCCTTACATTGAGACTGGTTATGAGCTTACTTTTGTCAAGAGTAACTTTACGTATTGTTAACTATTCCTTTGCTCTTGAAATACAAAAAGGTGTTATTCTGATAACAAAAGGAGGAAATATCTTTTTCATTAAGAGTTATTCCGATAACAAATAGGCATATTGGTGAAGAGAAACCGTCTTATGGCCCAAGAGAAACCGGCAGTTGACCAAACTAAACCGTTCTCTTTAGCCATTTGTGACGTGCAGATATAAAAAAAGAGAGTGCTGATGGGCACTCTCTTTTACGTTCAGTATAAATTGAAGATACTTTAATATGAACATTGCAAATATACTACATTACAAAGCTAAATGCAAGTTTTTAGGCCACAATTTTTAGATACCTGCCAACTCTATTACTTTCTCTACAGCAGCATTTAGTCCATCGGTGTTTTTACCTCCGGCCGTAGCAAAATGAGCTTGACCGCCGCCGCCGCCTTGAATCAGTTTGGCAGCCTCTTTCACTAGTTTGCCGGCATTCATTCCTCCGGCTACAAGGTTGTCACTTAGCATGATGGTGAGCAATGGCTTTTGATTCTCAATGTTTCCGGCTACGAAAAACAAGTTCTCTGTTATTTCTCCGCGGAGTTGAAAGGCTATATTTTTGATGGCTTCTCCCGGTATGGGTAAGCAGGTCTTAATCACTTTGATTCCGTTAATCTCTTGCATATTCTTTAGTAAGCTTTCCTTGATTACGGCTTCTTTTTCTTTCATGAATTCATCGACTTGCTTCTTCAATCCGACATTCTCATCGATGTATTTTCTGATGGCAATAGCCAGATCAGGAGTATTGTTGAACAAAGCTCTCAGGCCAGTCAATGTATCTTGAATAGTATCTAACATCTCTTCTACCTTAGCACCGGTGTAAGCTTCGATGCGTCGTACGCCTGCTGCAACGGAACTTTCGGATACGATTTTCACCATTCCGATGTTTCCGGTAGCGGCCGCATGAGTTCCACCACAGAACTCTACTGATTTACCAAATTGGATAACACGTACCTCATCACCGTATTTCTCGCCAAACAAAGCAATGGCACCGAGCTCTTTGGCATCGGCAATAGGGATGTTGCGGTATTCTTTTAATGGAATGTTGGCACGAATTCGGGCATTCACCAGGTGTTCTATCTGACGAATTTCTTCGTCGGTCACTTTCTGGAAGTGAGAGAAGTCGAAACGAAGAGAATCAGGTGTAACCAAAGAACCTTTTTGCTCTACATGTTCGCCTAGTACTTCGCGCAATGCTTCGTCGAGCAAGTGCGTGGCCGAATGGTTGGCTGCACAAGCTGCGCGTTTGTCCGTATCTACACAAGCCATCATCGGAGCTTCCAAATGTTCAGGCAACTTTTTGGTGATGTGTACCGCCAAGTTGTTTTCTTTCTTTGTATCGATAACTTCAATGGTCTCGAATTCGCTAACGATCACTCCGGTATCTCCTACTTGTCCACCGCTTTCGGCATAGAACGGAGTACTACTCAGTACCAGTTGGTAGAGTGTTTGGCTCTTTTGCTTTACCTGGCGGTAACGAAGAATCGATGTTTCGTATTCAGTGTAGTCATATCCTACAAATTCAGATGTTCCTTCTTTCAGCGTAATCCAGTCGCCTGTTTCTATGGCGGCAGCATTACGTGCGCGCGCTTTCTGTATCTGCATTTCGGCATTGAACTCTTCTATGTCTGCTGTCATTCCGTTTTCACGGAGAATAAGTTCAGTCAGGTCGAGCGGGAAACCGAATGTATCGTATAATGTAAAGGCATCTTTTCCGCTGATAGTCGACTTACCGGCAGCTTTAGTGTCGCTCATCGTTTTATCGAGCAAACGAATACCGGTTTCGAGCGTGCGTAGAAAAGATTCTTCTTCTTCTTTAATCACTTTCTCTATCAGTCCTTGTTGTGCAACCAATTCAGGATAAGCATCTCCCATGTTTTCTATCAATACAGGGAGCAATTTGTGCATAAAGGCCTGTTTCTGATTGAGGAAGGTATATCCGTAACGTACGGCACGACGCAGGATGCGACGAATCACGTATCCGGCTTTGGCATTAGAAGGCAATTGTCCGTCAGTGATAGAGAACGCAATGGTACGTATGTGGTCGGCAATAACTCTCATGGCGATATCGTTCTGAGCATCTTTGCCGTATGTTGTGCCTGATATTGAAGCAATCTCCTTAATAATGGGTTGAAAAACGTCCGTGTCATAATTGGACGTCTTCTTCTGAATAGCCATGCAGAGACGTTCAAATCCCATGCCGGTGTCTATAACCTTGGCTGGTAATCCCTCCAGACTTCCGTCCGCTTTACGGTTATATTGCATGAACACAAGGTTCCATATTTCAATAACCTGAGGGTGGCTTTGATTAACCAAATCAAGGCCGCTCACTTGTGCACGTTCGGCATCGCTACGGAGGTCGATGTGTATTTCTGAGCAAGGGCCGCAAGGACCGGTATCACCCATTTCCCAAAAGTTATCGTGCTTGTTGCCGTTGATGATGCGATCTGCGGGTAAGAATTGTGCCCAAATAGCAGCAGCTTCGTTATCGCGTTCCAAACCTTCTTCAGCGTTGCCTTCGAATACGGTGGCATATAGGAGATTAGGGTTTAACTTTAGTACTTCCACTAAGTATTCCCATGCCCATTCAATGGCTTCTCTCTTGAAGTAGTCGCCAAATGACCAGTTGCCTAGCATCTCAAACATGGTGTGGTGATACGTGTCGTGACCTACTTCTTCCAAGTCATTGTGCTTTCCGCTTACGCGAAGGCACTTTTGTGAGTCGGCCACTCGCTTGTATTTTGCCGGGTGGTTTCCGAGAATGATATCCTTAAATTGGTTCATTCCTGCGTTCGTAAACATCAGGGTTGGGTCATCTTTTATCACCATCGGTGCAGAAGGTACAATCTGATGTCCTTTTGATTCGAAAAAAATCTTGAATGAATCTCTGATCTCTTTTGCCGTCAACATACTTCTATTCAGTTATAATATTCAGACTCTAAGTGTTTGGCATCACTTTAAAGCTTGCTACTTAGGAGTCGTTTGAGGTTAATATTCTAAAAAAAGATGTGCAAAGATAGCTCGTTTTATTATTTTTGCCCTATTATTACGTGAAATATTTTCTCCAATGCGCAAAGTTTACTACATTTATAACCCACAAACACAGACCTACGATAGGATATATCCTACCGTCCGACAACGGGCGTTAAGTATTCTGAGGAGGTTATTTATTGGTATGGGCTTGGGCGCAGGAGCATTTATTTTATTGCTTTTAATTTTTGGTTCTCCATCGGAGAAAGAGTTGCGGGTAGAGAACAGCAGACTATTGGCTCAGTATAATGTGCTCTCCCGTCGTCTCGATGAGGCTTTGGGGGTGCTACAAGATGTTCAGCAACGTGATGATAACTTATATCGCGTTATTTTTCAGGCCGATCCCATTTCTTCGGCAATTCGCAAAGCAGGCTATGGAGGGACAAACCGATATGAAGGGTTGATGGACATGGCGAATGCTGATCTGGTAGTAAATACGACTCAAAAGATGGACTTACTTAGTAAGCAACTTTATATACAGTCTAAATCGTTTGACGACGTGATGGAGATGTGCAAGAATCACGATGAGATGTTAAAGTGTATTCCGGCCATTCAACCTGTCGCCAATAAGGATCTCAGGCAAACAGCTTCGGGTTACGGAATGCGCATAGATCCTATTTATGGAACGGCGAAGTTTCATGGAGGAATGGATTTCTCCGCACATCCGGGAACAGATGTATATGCCACCGGCGACGGAGTTGTCGTGAAGATGGGGTGGGAGTCGGCATACGGAAAAACGGTCGAAATTAATCATGGATTTGGATATCGAACCGTTTATGCACATTTGCGTGACTTTCATACCAAATTAGGTAAGAAGGTGGTTCGAGGTGAAGTGATAGGGGATGTGGGAAGCACAGGTAGAAGTACCGGTCCGCATCTGCATTACGAGGTACATGTAAAGGGGGAGCGGGTAAATCCGGTGAACTATTATTTCATGGATTTGAGTGCGGGAGATTATGAGAAGATGATTCAGATTGCAGCAAACCATGGTAAGGTATTCGATTAGTTTTCACTTAAAGAACAACAAGAGATATGGCTTTAAATACGAATAAGAATCTGAAATTATACTATTCCATTAGCGAGGTGGCAGAAATGTTCGATGTAAACGAATCACTGCTTCGTTTTTGGGAGAAAGAGTTTCCGCAGATTACTCCCAAGAAGACTGCCAGTGGCATGCGCCAGTATCGAAAGGAAGATCTGGAAACGATTAAGTTGATCTATCATTTGGTAAAGGAGAAAGGGATGACTTTGCCTGGTGCCAGACAGAAGTTGAAAGATAACAAAGAAGCTACGGTGAATAACTTCGAAATTATAGATCGTTTGAAAAGTATCAAAGAAGAATTGTTGGCTATAAAGAACGAGTTGGATGGAAGAGGCTGATCTTTCGGCACTGTCCATAATTTTGTGTAAACTATATTCGGGTTCGAGCTTTAGTCGAGTGCTAAAGTTCGATTCTGTTTTCAAAGATAACTAAAAATTGATTCATAACCACACCCCAATTTCTTATAGGCATCGTCCATTTCTTTTCAATCTCACTAATAGCCAACCAAACGGACTTTCTGAGGGCATCGTCAGTAGGAAATGATAATTTTGTTTTGGTATATTTCCGTATCTTGCCATTCAGATTTTCGATTAAATTGGTTGTATAAATGATAGTACGTATCTCTATGGGAAAATCAAAGAAAGCAGTCAGATCGTTCCAGTTGCGATGCCAACTTTGTACGGCATGACGATATTTAGCACCCCATTTTCGCTCAAATTCTTCCAATGCGATGGCTGCTTGGTCTCGATTGACGGAGGTATAAATCTCTTTCATATCAGCCGTAAACTCTTTTAAATCCTTCCATACAACATATCTACATGAATTACGTATTTGATGTACCACACATATTTGAGTTGTGGATTGGGGAAATACAGCACGTATGGTTTCGGTAAAGCCATTTAGGTTGTCAGTTACCGTTATAAGTATATCCTCCACACCACGTGCTTTGAGATCCGTTAGAACAGACATCCAAAAAGAAGAGCTTTCAGTCTTCCCGATCCACATACCAAGAACTTCTTTGTAGCCACGGTTATTAAGCCCCACACATAGATAAACAGTCTTGTTTATAACTTTTCCTGATTCTCTAACCTTGAATACGATGCCATCCATCCAAACAATCATATATAATCGTTCTAGCGGGCGATTCTGCCACTCAATTGCAGCCTGAGTGACTTTATTGGTAATGATTGATATTGCACTGGTTGAGAGGCTTATTTGATAAATATCTCGTAACTCATCCTCAATATCAGATACGCTCATTCCCTTTGCATAAAGAGAGATAACCAGGCGTTCTATAGATAAACCACGACTTTGATGTTTGGGAACCACAATAGGTTCAAACTCTCCTTTGCGATCACGAGGAACTTCGATTAGATGCTCACCATGCTCGCTCTGAATCTTCTTGCTAAAGCTTCCATTGCGAGAGTTACCACTGTTATAACCATCAGTACTATGCTTGTCATAACCTAAATGGGCATCCATCTCACCCTGAAGCATTTGTTCCAATACTTGAGAATGAAGATCTTTGAGAAACTGACTAACATCTTCCTCTGTCTTGAATTGACTCAAGAACTCTTTACTGAGCATCTCGGCAGGAACTGCCTGGCGCTTTTCTCGTTTTGACATAACACTATCCATATTTTTATTTTTAAAGATAAAAAAAATAACTCGAATCTAAAGACCCGAGCTAGAGTTTACACAATATATTGGATAGTGCCGATCTTTCTTTCTTTGCTTAACGTGTTACTCAAAGAAGAGATGATTTACGATTCAACTCGGGTAACCAATTTGACATTGTTTACTTTAAGTAGATTGTCGCAGATTTGTTTCACATCCTCCACATCATGTACATAGAGTTGTATCTTTCCTTCAAAGATTCCGTCGTTCGTTTCGATGGTTAGTTTGCGTATATTCACGTTTAATTGTCGGGAAATTACCTGAGTTATTTCATTCAATAACCCCACACTGTCAATTCCTTTAACGTAAATATAGACAAGGAAAGACAGTGTTTTATGTGTGTCCCAAGAAGTTGCGATAATTCGGTTGCCATAACTGCTTTTCAACTTAACCGCAACCGGACATTGGCGTTTGTGAATAATAACCCGTTCGTTTTCGTCAATATATCCCAAGACATCGTCTCCGGGAATAGGCTGGCAACAATCGGCCATCATATAATTCTTTCGGATTGTTTCCTCGGTTAGCTTAAGTACTTTCTTCGGGTTAATTCTCTCTTGAGGTTCTTTATCTTCTTCTTCTTCTTTCTCTTTAAGGTCTTTGCTTCCACTACCAAAAGAGAACATTAGATATTTTTTCCAATTTCCGGTTTGTTTCTCTTTTAGTTCGTTTTTGTCAGACTCACCCAGTATAATGCTTTTATTGCCTATGGCAGTGAGAAGCTCTTCTCGATTCTTCAGGTTATGGAGTTTGCATATTTTCTCTGTACTAGCTGTTTCGGGACGAATTTCTTCTTTCGATAGAAAATCCAATAGCATTGCTTCGCCCTCTTTCTGAAAACTCTTTTGCTCTTTTTTGAGTATAGCTGCTATTTTAGCACGGGCCTTAGCTGTAGTGGCAAACACCTCCCATGAAGGTTGTACACGTTGTGACTTGGATGTTAGTATTTCTACTTGGTCTCCACTTTCTAGTTTATGGCTTAGAGGCACTAACTTGTGGTTTACTTTTGCCCCGATGCAATGGCTTCCCAAATCGGTATGTAATGAGAAGGCAAAGTCTAGCGCAGTAGAGTTTTGAGGCATTGTTTTTATCTCACCTTTTGGGGTAAAAACGAATATCTCCGAGGCAAATAGGTTGAGCTTTATGGTGTCAAGAAAATCAATAGCATCCGGTTGAGGATCATCCAGAATCTCTTTGATGGTACGAAGCCATTTTTCAAGTTCGCCGTCATCTTCACTTCCCCCTCCTTCTTTGTATTTCCAGTGGGCGGCAAAACCTTGTTCGGCAACATCGTTCATTCGTTCGCTTCGAATCTGCACTTCAATCCATTGACCATTGTTTCCCATCAAAGTGACGTGTAGGGCTTGATAGCCATTCGC
Source organism: uncultured Bacteroides sp. (assembly GCF_963666545.1). Classification (NCBI taxonomy): domain Bacteria; kingdom Pseudomonadati; phylum Bacteroidota; class Bacteroidia; order Bacteroidales; family Bacteroidaceae; genus Bacteroides; species uncultured Bacteroides sp. The sequence goes on from NZ_OY762899.1 coordinate 3,199,244, forward strand.
TTTGGGGTGGCTCACCCAATCGCGCAAACGGTCGGGATGTGGCTTATATATCTTAGAAATTGATACGTAGATATCAAAACAATCGTTCAATTCTTCTTCTTCATTGCGAGGATCGAAAATGATGCGAACAGCGAGCAAATCATATACTTCTTCAAAAGGAACATGTTTAATCTGCATTTTATTCCATATCGAATAGGTGGATTTCACTCGAGCCACAATACGGTATTTCAATCCCATTTTATCTAGCTGTACACGGATAGGAGCGGTGAAAACTTTGAAAACTTCATCACGTTCGGCAGCGGTGGCAGTTAGCTTTTCTTCAATTTCTTGGTATTCTTCGGGGTGCTCGTACCTAAAGCTTAAATTTTCAAGTTCTGTTTTAATCTGATTTAGGCCTAAACGATTGGCTAAAGGAGCATAAATATAGAGTGTTTCGCCTGCTATTTTGAACTGTTTATTGGGTAGAAGAGATCCTAAGGTCCTCATATTATGTAAGCGGTCGGCTATTTTAATAAGAATTACCCGAATGTCATCTGACATGGTAAGTAGTAGCTTCTTGAAGTTCTCGGCTTGGGCGGAAGCTTTATCACCAAAAATGCCGCCTGATATTTTAGTTAAACCGTCAACGATATGGGCTATTTTGGGGCCAAAGATGTTTTCTATATCTTCTACTGTGTAGTCAGTGTCTTCAACAACATCATGTAGTAGTGCGGCACAAATGGAAGTGGAGCCGAGCCCGATCTCGTTACATACAATCTTGGCGACCGATAGGGGGTGCATTATATAAGGTTCTCCGGATTGCCGTTTAATACCTTTATGCGCCTGATTGGCGAAATTGAATGCTTTCGTTATAATTTCAACGCGTTTGCGATGTTTGGTTTTAAGATAATCATTCAATAATTCCTGAAATGATTGCTCAATCATCTCCTCATCCGACATCTCTTTCGTATTCACAATCTCCATCTCTCCATCTTTTTCTTTCGTTGATCTGCAAAAATAAGCAAAATTCAATATCATGCAAGCAATCAGTACTCTTTTCTTGTCGGAATGTTTATTGAACAAGATTTCCGCACAGTAAGCTAAAACTTATTATGCGGAAATCTTGTTGCACAGTCCGAGGCGTGGTACTACTGCAATTGTTTTTCTATTTGTATATTTTCAGTCTTTTTCCTGCGGCAATGTTGGTCCCTCTCAGGTTATTCCATTTCTTGATATCGCTAATGCGGACATGATATTTCTCGGCTATAGTAGATAACGTTTCTCCATTTCTAATTTTATGATAAGATTTGCTACCTCTTGGCTTCGCTTTTGCTCTTACTGAAACGACAGGTTCGTCTTTAACTTCCACAATCTTTCGCTCATTGAAGAGTTCGTCGGCACGGTGTGCATAGATTGTATCTTGGCTATCAATAAAGGTATTTATATAATTGTAGGGCAATCTCAGTGTATAGGGCTTTATATCTCCCGGGATGATACTTTTTTTATATTGTGGATTGAGACTTTTTACTTGTTCCAAGCTGATGCCGCAAATATCTGCTATCTGTTCGAAATGGAGGTTTTTGGATATCTGCACAGTATCGGTATTAGTCGGAATATCTGTTTCCATGGGGCAGATATTATGATCGCAGTAATAGTTCATTAAATAATTTGCTGCAATAAAGGCTGGAACATAGCCACGAGTTTCTTTAGGCAAGTAGTTGTAAATACTCCAATAGTCATTCTTTCCTCCTGAACGGCGAATGGCTTTGTTTATGTTTCCGGGGCCACAATTGTATGCTGCAATTACAAGATTCCAGTCTTGATAGATCGCATATAAATCTTTTAGATAACGTGCGGCAGCCCATGTTTCTTTTATTGGATCCCTGCGTTCGTCTACCAAACTATTTACTTCCAAATCATATATTTTTGCTGTGCCAATCATGAATTGCCATAAACCGGAAGCGCCGGCACGCGAAGTTGCAGAAGGGTTTAATGCAGATTCAATGACAGGTAAGTATTTTAATTCAAGGGGGAGATTATAGGCATCTAATGCTTCTTCGAAAATGGGAATGTAAAAATTGGAAGCACTCAGCATAAAGGAGACTTGATTGCGCAACCGACTGGCATACATATCTATAAACTTACGAACAATCTCATTGTATGGCATTTCCATAACAGTTGGTATGCGAGAAAGTCTCTGAATATATACGGAATCACTGAAGAAAGGATTCTCATCAGCCGTACTGCAGTCTTTGCCTGTTTTGATGTAGTTTTTTGCTTTCCAATCGTTGAGCAAGCTATCTACGGGGTAGGTCATACTTTCCGGGAGATCAATACTTTCTTTCCGCTGGGTTCCGTTTCCTTGAATCACCACGTCAACGCTTTGTGCTTGCGCATAGTTTGATATAACTAGGAAACAAAAAAACAAGCTCCAATAGATGTACCTTGATTTGTTTGATGCTTTACTCGTTATGAAATGTATTTTCTTCTTCATTCTTTTTTGATTTAAAACCGGAGGCTACATTGCACACCGACAGAATTTCCAGACTTGTACCGGTCGTTGATAATTGTAGGTTCCACCCGCATGCTGAGATCGGGTGTTATGTCAAAATTTGAAAGCTCAGCATCTACATAGGCATCGATAACCGAAATCAAGTAGACTCCTATAAAGGCAAAAATACTCAGGTCGCGGTATCGACGGTAGGTATCTTTACGCTTTTTTAAAACAGTCTGCAATTGACTCTCTGTATAACTTGAATTCGGAGGGAGTAAATCAAGATAACTTTTCGTGCTTGGGTCTCCATCCATGATATCCATATAGGCCTGCGAATAGTCTTTATACATTTTGTTGTTCCAACTTAAAGCGTAAGCACATCCTGCAAAGCCGCCATAGATGATGGGAAGCTTCCAATACTTACGATTGTAAATCTGTCCCCCTCCCGGTATAACGAGTGCATACCAAGTTGCTTTGCCTGCATTTGGGATCCATTGTTTTTTAGGTTTAACTAATTCAAGACTATCTTTTATGCTGTTGTCTTGTAATTGCTGTATGGCCTTTGGCTCTAATTTCTCCAAATTCTGTTTGTTTACATTGACTAAGCTGTCAACACGTGCACGCATGAGGGTATCTTTAGTCAACGAATCGGTAAGCTCTGCCTCTTTGTTGTTCATGCGTTTACGACGGGCTGCCGCTTCTTGCGCATACGCATCAGTACCTGCTATCTGAAACATACAGAGAAACAAGATGATGCTTAAATAATATTTCGTGATTCTTATCGTCATTTATTTTTTTAGCGCATCAAACATTTCCATGATACGCTCTAATTCTTCTTCGTTATTGAACGGGATACTTATTTTACCTTTACCTTTTTCCGAGCAAGTGAGTTGCACTTTGGTGTTGAAGAAGCCAGATAAGTGTTTTTTTAATAGATTAAACTCTTCCGGTAGCTTAGCACGCTTAGGTGCAATTTTTTTTCCTCCACTTTTTATGGTCTCTCCTTCACTCAGTGATTTTACCAGTTCTTCTACTTTGCGAACAGAATATCCGTGTTCCAGTATTTCATCAAAAACTTTCACTTGAAGTTTGGGGTCAGCTAGCGTAATCAATGCTCGCGCATGGCCCATATCAATTTGTTTGTTTTGAATTGCCATTTGTATTGAGGCAGGAAGTTTGAGTAATCGCAAATAGTTTGCAATAGTGGTACGTTTTTTGCCTACGCGTTCACTGAGCCTTTCCTGTGTTAAATCATATTGCTCAATGAGGTGTTGGTAGGCCAAAGCTATTTCCACTGAGTTCAAATCTTCACGCTGAATATTTTCAATCAAAGCCATTTCCATCACGTTTTCATCGTCGGCAGTACGTATGTAGGCTGGTATGGTTGATAATCCGGCTTTCAGTGATGCCCGATAGCGCCGTTCACCTGCTATAATTTGGTATTCTTCATCTGAAAGCTTGCGTAGGGTAATAGGTTGGATGATTCCTATCTCAGAGATGGAGTCAGATAATTCTTGAAGAGCCGTCTCATCAAATTCACGACGTGGTTGATTGGGATTGACGGAGATCTTCGATAACTCTATTTCATTTATAGAAGAAGAACCTTCGGTTTTTACTTCATCCATGGAGAGCAAAGCGTCGAGCCCTCTTCCTAGTGTATTTCTTCTTTGTGCCATAATCTTCGTTTATTTAGTATTTCTGCTGATGAGTTCTTTCGCTAAAGTTAAGTAGTTTTTAGCTCCGGTTGATTCGGCATCATAGAGAATAGTAGGAAGTCCGTAACTAGGTGCCTCACTTAATTTCACATTACGTTGGATGACTGTGTTAAACACTAATTCCTGAAAATGACGTTTTACTTCGTCGTATATTTGATTGGCCTGACGTAAACGAGAATCGTACATTGTAAGGAGAAATCCTTCTATCTCTAAAGTAGGATTTAGTTTAGACTTAATAATCTTAATCGTATTTAATAGTTTGCTGATTCCTTCGAGGGCGAAGTATTCGGCTTGAACCGGAATAATAACGGAGTCGGCGGCAGTTAATGCATTAATTGTTATTAACCCCAACGACGGCGAGCAATCTATCAGAATGTAGTCGTAGTCATCTTTCAATGGAGTAAGCACCTCTTTCAATATCTTTTCACGGTTCTTGAGATTAAGCATTTCTATTTCAGCTCCCACCAAGTTGATGTGCGAAGAGATTATTTTTAACGACTCAATTTCAGTGTCAAGGATGGCTTTTTTTACATCAGCCTGGTCTATTATACATTCGTAAATAGTACATTCCGATTGCTTGATGTCTACGCCTAAGCCTGAAGAGGCGTTTGCCTGAGGGTCAGCGTCAACAACCAACACTTTCTTTTCGAGAGTAGCAAGCGAGGCTGCAAGGTTTATGGTGGTTGTCGTTTTACCCACACCACCTTTTTGATTAGCCAAAGCAATTATTTTTCCCATATGCTTTAATTTTATGGCAGCGAAATAAGTGATAATAACTTAGAGTGCCTACTAAAAAAGAAAAACTTTGCAAAATCAGTTGATAAAATGCACTTTTTGTTAATAACTTAATGCGAAATGCTATTTTACTAAGCTTGTTATCTCTTTTGGGCACGCAAATATATATATTTTCATTGAATTAAATGGCTTTTTTTCACTCACTTGCAGAACATTAAGATTTCTAAACTGCTTTATAATAAGTTTTTGCCTTCTTTCGAGAGCTTTTAGTCTACGTAAGAGTTATTGATGCTTATACTTTTAATAGTTTTCGTGGTCTCTGTTTTTTTTCTACTTTTGTGCAGATAATAAATGATGGATAAGCCAATGGAAAATAAAAAACCGCTAATATTAGTGTCAAATGATGACGGAATATCGGCAAAAGGTATTAGTGAACTTATAAAATATCTTCGCCCACTTGCTGAGATTGTGGTGATGGCTCCCGATTCTCCCCGCTCGGGTAGTGGATGTGCGCTGACTGTAACCAAACCGGTTCATTATCAACTTGTGCGTCAAGAGGTGGGATTGACTATCTATAAATGCTCGGGTACTCCAACGGACTGTGTGAAACTTGCTCGTAACACTGTTCTTGATCGTAAACCCGACTTGGTGGTGGGAGGAATTAATCATGGCGACAATTCGGCTACAAGTGTTCACTATTCCGGTACGATGGGTGTGGTGATTGAAGGATGTCTAAATGGTATCCCTTCCATCGGTTTCTCTTTATGTAATCATGCCGCTGATGCTAATTTTGAACCGGCGAAAGAATATATACAAAAAATAGTTGCTACTGTTCTTGAAAAAGGACTTCCTCCTCTTGTTTGTTTGAACGTTAATTTTCCTGATCAACAAGATATCAAAGGTCTTAAAGTTTGCGAACAAGCTAAAGGCCATTGGCAGAAGGAGTGGGAACCTTGTCCTCGTCTTCATGATAAAAACTATTTCTGGTTGACCGGAGAGTTTGCAAATATGGACTTGGAGAATGAAAAAAGTGATAGTTGGGCACTGAGCCATGGATATGTGGCGGTTACCCCTACTACAGTCGATTTAACGGCCTATAATTATATAGACAAACTGAAAAAAGCACTTCTTAATTGACGGAAAGTGCATGTTATAGATGCCCGGTTTTTTTGCCTTTAAAATAACTAAAAAATCTTGTGCGATATGAAGTATTATCTGATTGTTGGTGAAGCATCTGGAGATTTGCATGCCGCCCACCTAATGGCTGCCTTGCAGCATGAAGACACTCAAGCCGAATTTCGTTTCTTTGGGGGTGATATGATGGCGCACGTAGGAGGAGTAATGGTTAAGCATTACAAAGATTTGGCATATATGGGCTTTGTACCGGTATTACTTCATCTTCGTACAATTTTTGCTAACATGAAATTCTGCAAGAAAGATGTTATGGATTGGAAGCCGGATGTCGTTATCCTTGTTGATTATCCGGGATTTAATCTTAACATAGCCCAATTTGTACATGCAAAAACAGATATTCCTGTCTATTATTATATTTCTCCTAAGATATGGGCATGGAAGGAATACCGTATAAAGAATATCAAGCGAGATGTGAATGAACTTTTTTCTATCTTGCCATTTGAAGTTGAGTTTTATAATAAACATCACTATCCGATACATTATGTAGGAAATCCAACATTAGACGAGGTCGCTAATTTCCGCATCAGCTATTCTGAATCTTTTTCCGAATTTAATGGCAATAATGGTTTGGATGGGAGAGGGATTATTGCTTTGTTGGCAGGTAGCAGGAAGCAAGAAATTAAAGACAATTTGCCTGATATGATTCGTGCTGCCTCATCTTTTCGTGATTATCAGATGGTTTTGGCTGCTGCACCGGGCATAGATCCTGAATATTACGATAAGTTTATTGTCGGTTCGGGTGTAAGAATAGTTTTTGGACAAACTTATGCTTTGCTACACCATGCAAAAGCTGCTTTAGTTACTTCGGGTACGGCAACTCTCGAAACGGCTTTGTTTTTGACTCCTCAAGTAGTGTGCTATCATACTCCTATAGGGAAAATTATTGCTTTTCTAAAGAAACATATATTAAAAGTGAAATTTATTTCGTTAGTAAACCTGATAGCCGGACGTGAGGTTGTTAAGGAATTAGTTGCGGATACAATGACGATAGAAAATATATCTCTTGAATTAGAAAGCATATTGCACAAAGAGGATTACCGGAAGAAAATGTTAATCGGATATAATGATGTGATTACTGCATTGGGACCTTCCGGAGCACCTGATAGAGCGGCAAAGAGCATCATTCAGTTATTGGAAAACCGATGATGTAATAGTGTGATAGCGAAGACTTCTTGTCACATTATTGATATTATGGAGTATAAAGAGTTAGCACCATTCAGGCTAAGACACAATCGTTGAAATCATATAAAGGTAAATAACTGCTGCCGGTATAGCTATCAGTGCGCTATCGAAGCGATCGAGCATCCCACCGTGTCCGGGAAGTATTGTTCCTGAATCTTTTACTCCTAATTGGCGTTTCAGTAATGATTCACTTAAATCGCCCCATGTGCCAAAGACAACTACCGTTATTGATAGCCCAATCCATGCGAAAGTAGACAGGAAGGGAAAATAATTGGCAAATACCAGTGAAGCAGAGATTGCGACAATACCTCCTGCAATAGAGCCTTCCCATGACTTTTTAGGTGATACTCGCTCAAATAAACGATGTTTTCCTATTAGGCTACCGACACAATATGCTCCAGTGTCGTTTAACCAAATAAAAACAAAGACGGAGAGTGGAAGAATGGGATTGTATTCTACATAACCCGTATTTTGATTGCTCTGAAATGCCAAAACGTTGAGCAATGCGAAAGGTAACGCAACATAAAGTTGGCTAAACATAGCGTAGGCCCAATTAATAATGGGATTTGTTTTCTTCAGATAAAGCTCGCTGACAATCAAATAAATAATTAAAGCAAGGTAAGGTATAAATACCTTGGAATCTGTTACATCCATACAAAATGCCATAATAGCAAGGAATAGATATACACCACCGAGCATCGTTATCGTTTTGTTGACGTATGCTCCTTCTGTTTTATCGTTTAGCAAGTGTGTAAACTCTCGTATTGTCAGAGCACTGATAAGAGTAAATAATATTCCAAAAGAGAGAGGGCTGTACAAAAGACAGCCCATTAATATTGTAACGAAGAATACTCCGGTTACAGTTCGTTGTATAAGATTATTTTTCAATGTACTTAGGACTTTAATTTTGAGGTTCTTTGACTTCCGCTTCCGTCTTTGGATTTAATTCGGGAGTAGTTGTTTTCGATTTCTCTTCAGCTATTTCACTTCCATTCTCTGGTTTCTTGCGTAATTCAGCTGCCATAATCTCTTCTGAGCGTGAAGTCCAAACACGTTTACCGAATATTCGTTCTACATCTTCAGCAAATATAACTTCTTTTTCTATCAGTAGAGCGGCCAATTTATTATGTCCTTCTTTGTGTTCCGAGAGGATTTGCTTGGCGCGTTCGTATTGTTCGTTTATCATCTGTTTCACTTCCTCATCTATCAGTTCTGCCGTTCGTTCGCTATACGGTTTGTTGAATGAATATTCATCATTGTTGTAATAACAAAGATTAGGAAGTTTTTCGCTCATGCCCAGATAAGCAATCATTCCATAAGCTTGTTTTGTAACGCGTTCTAAATCATTCATAGCTCCGGTAGAGATTCTGCCTACAAACAGATTTTCAGCTGCCCGTCCACCAAGGGTGGCGCACATTTCATCGAGCATTTGTTCTTTGGTCGTGATCTGTCTTTCTTCGGGTAGGTACCATGCTGCTCCTAAGGCTCGTCCACGAGGTACAATGGTTACTTTGATTAGCGGATTGGCATGCTCGAGTAACCATGATAGGCTTGCATGTCCGGCTTCATGGAGTGCGATGGTGCGACGCTCTTCTTCGGTCGTGATTTTGCTTTTCTTTTCTAATCCACCGATTATACGATCTACAGCATCAAGAAAATCTTGTTTGTCCACAAATCTTTTGCCATGTCGGGCAGCAATAAGAGCTGCTTCATTACAAACATTGGCTATATCGGCACCCGAAAAGCCAGGAGTTTGTCGAGACAAAAGATCAACATCGACCGAATCATCTATCTTAATAGGGCGCAAGTGTACACCGAAAACTTCTTTTCTTTCATTCAAGTCGGGGAGGTCAACATGTATCTGTCGATCAAACCTTCCGGCACGCAATAAAGCTTTATCCAGCACATCCACACGATTGGTTGCAGCTAGAATGATTACTCCACTGTTTGAACCAAAGCCATCCATTTCCGTCAGGAGTTGGTTTAGTGTGTTTTCTCGTTCATCGTTTCCGCCCATGCTTGGATTCTTTCCACGCGCCCGTCCTACTGCATCTATTTCGTCAATAAAGACAATGCAAGGAGCTTTTTCTTTTGCTTGTTTAAATAGGTCGCGTACGCGAGATGCTCCCACGCCAACAAACATTTCAACGAAATCAGATCCAGACAAAGAAAAAAATGGTACGTTTGCTTCTCCTGCTACAGCTTTGGCTAGTAATGTTTTACCTGTCCCCGGAGGTCCTACAAGCAATGCTCCTTTTGGTATTTTACCTCCTAAATCGGTGTACTTTTGGGGCTCTTTTAAGAACTCTACAATTTCTTCAATTTCTTGTTTAGCTTCAGCTAAGCCGGCAACATCTTTGAATGTTACCTTTATTGAACCTCCTTTTTCAAAGAGTTGTGCTTTTGATTTTCCAACATTGAATACCCCGCCTGCTCCACTGCCGCCACCGCTCATTCGGCGCATGAAGAACATCCATAATCCTATTAAAAAGACAATAGGTAGTACGTTCCATAGAATGACACTGAAGTAATCTTTCTTTTTCTCATAGCTTACTGAGCCGTTAAAGCGAGCCTCATCTCTTTCTTTCTGGAGAAACTCACCCAAGCTCTCCCGTGAAGGAGCTTCAGTGGTTATCATAGGGTTTTTGCCTACACGATTAGAATCTTCTTTGAATACATCCTTCACAAAATAAGGTTTGATATACACTTCTACTGTGTTGTCATCATAACCGATTATTTTATTAACGTACCCGCTACGCACATATTGTTGAAACTCATCATAGGATGTCGTCTTGCTTACTGAACTGTTCTCATTAGTAAAATACAGCGCTAAAAGCATCAGGGCTATGATCATATACATCCAGCTAATATTAAACCGGGGCATATTTACTTTATTCGATTTCTTTTTATTATCCATCTTGATTAGTTAGTCAATATCGGGAATAGTAGTTAATTTAGCATCTGCCCAAAGATGTTCTAGATTATAAAATGTTCTTGTTTCGGGGAGAAAGATATGAACCAATATGTCTGAGTAATCCATTGCTACCCATTCGGCATTATTTAATCCGTCTACAGCAAAAGGTTTGGTATTAACTCCTTTTCTAGTAAATTCTTTGATTGAATCAACAATAGCACTGACTTGACTTGGTGAATTACCTTGGCAGATCACAAAGTAATTGCATATGGTGTCTCCTATACTAGTCAGGTCTGCTATAATAATGTTCTTACCTTTTTTTTCTTGAATACCTTCTTTGATCTTTTCTATTAATGCTTTTGCTTCGTTCATCTATGAGTGAGTTTTAATTTTCTTTTTTCAGTATAACAATGAAAGCGGAATTATTGTTCCCGTACGTTATCTCGATATATTTTACAAAGATACACTGAATTATTATATCAATGAAAGTAACGAGACAAATCTAATCCTTTTTTTGTTTTTTTTTAAGGGATTGATCTTAATTGTAGCAACGTGTACTATGCACTTTTTAGATAAAAAGGTCGAGAAAAGTTTTGGGTTTACAATTTATTTGTATCTTTGCACCCGAAATCATTGGGCTATGGTGTAATGGTAACACTTCAGATTCTGGTCCTGATGTTCCAGGTTCGAATCCTGGTAGCCCAACAATGTAAAAGCGAAGATTGTAAAAAGCAATTTTCGCTTTTTTGATTATGCTAATTTGCACCTTGAATAGAGGTTTATTGAGAAAGTAGCATAAATAAGAAATGAAATCTTAATCTGATGAATAGTTATAATGTAGGATTCCAGAGGGTTTATACGCTAGTTCCTGATTCATAAATTGCTTTTTGGGAAGGGGTTGAGAAATCGTATATAAATTTAAGGGTGCCCTTTCTGATCTAATCTAAAAAAAGAAGAGGATGCCTTGATTGGACATCCTCATATACATTGTTTTTGACTTACTCTTCTTCTTTGATTGATTCGTCTATCACACGAATTTTCTGGAGAGTCAGTTCTAAGTCTGCCTTCAACTTTTCCACTTTCCGATTTATTTCGGTCAATAAGCTGTTGCCCTTTTGAGAAGAGGAACTCAGGAATCCCAAATTGTTCTCATAAGTGTGTAGCTCATTTTTCATGTTCTCGTATATTCTAATAAGTCTTTCACGCTCTTTATAAAGAGATTGAGAACCTCCTTGAATACTACTAATAGATGATTTAAAATTACTTAGCTTCTTGTCGGAAGCACTTATGTTGAAGTGTTCGAAGATCTCATCAATTAGCGTATGGAACTGCTTATATATCCTATCTTTTTCCTTAAAAGGAACGTGTCCTATAGAATTCCATTCTTTAATGAGTTCACGTACTAATCGGTCGGCCTCGTCCGTTTCGGTTGAATCTTTTATTGCAATTAATTTGCCTATAATCTCTTTTTTCTTCTCTAAATTCTCAAGTTCTCCGGTACGTTGTGAAGATGTGGCTTTATTTTTCTGTTCAAAGAAGTAATCGCAAGCAGCAATAAATCGATTCCATATTGCGTCTGAATATTTCTTTGTTACCGGACCAATGGTTTTCCATTCTTTTTGTAATTTAGTAAGAGCTTCAGCAGTTTCTTTCCAGTCAGTGCTGTCTTTTAACGCTTCTACTTTTTCGCACAATGCCTTTTTCTTTTCCAAGTTCTCGGTCATGTTTTCTTTGAGCAATTTATAAAATTCGCTCTTTTTCTTGAAAAATCCATCGCATGCTTTTCTGAAGCGCTCAAAGATTTTCACATTCATCTTTTGAGGTGCAAAGCCAATCGTTTTCCATTTACTTTGTAGTGCGATGATTTCTTGTGTTTTGTTCTCCCAAGCTCCAAACGTTGTTAGTTCAGTATATTCTATTGCTTCTACGATTTCGCAAATAACTGTTTTCTGATCAAGATTATGTTGTTCTACTTCTTTTAGAGCCTCAAAATGCTCTTGATGACGGCGGTTTACTTGTGTGGAAGCAGCTTTGAATCTGGCCCAAACTCCATCTCTTAAATCTTTGGCCACAGGACCAGTATCTCTGAATTCTTGGTGAAGCTTCTGTAGTTGGTGAAAGGCCGATACTACGTCTGGTTCTTCTATTAGTTTTTCTGCTGTTTCGCAAAGTTTACTTTTAATCTCTAGATTCTTTTTAAAGTCGTAGTCGCGAAATTCATTGTTAAGTTTTAGAATATCATAAAATTTCTCTACATAGAGTTGATAGCTTTTCCATAGTTCATTTACTTTCGCCTGTGGAATAAGTCTTATTTCATTCCATTGCTGTTGTAGCCTCTTGAATTCGTTGTATGATTTATTAGCATCTTCCGATGAATCGACTAATTCTTTTAGTTTAGTTAAGATAGAAAGTTTTGTCTCGAGATTACTTTCTTTTTGTTTTTCTATTTCAGCGGTCAGTGTGCTCCTTTTTTCTTTAATGACAGACATCACGTTCTTGAATTCATTTTCCAATTCGTCATTTTTAGGAGTGTAATCTTGTTCATTACCACCGTCGTTTACAAATGCTTTTTTATCAGCTTCTTGTTCCGTATTGTGGAGCTTATAAAAAGTTTGTTTTAAAGTATCAAGTTCTATTTTACTTGCATTTTTAGGATCACTTGCCAATTCGTTCAGCCGCTTTAACACACTTTCTTTAGTCGGTTTTGATACTGACTCAGTTTGTGTTTCCACGTTAGTTTCCTCCGCTTGAGTTTCCATTGTTTGTGTTTCTGAAACCTCAGCTACATTCTTTTCTTCTTCTAAATCTCCTTGTTCCAAAGGCGGATTAGTGTCATGAGAGTCCATCATTGTATTTTTGTTTTGGGAAAAAGGATTTAACCTTTTAATTACATTAGCTCACAAATTAATGAAATAAAACAATTACCTCATAATTTTTTCTCGTCTTTTTTTGCATTTATCTATTTTAAGCTAATAAAACAGTGATCCCCATGTAAAGCATCATGCCTATAATGTCATTTGTAATTGAGATAAAGGGGCCTGTGGCAATAGCTGGATCTATTTTGAGTTTTTCGAGTGTCATGGGCACAAACGTTCCGAAAATAGAGGCAAACATAACTACTGCAAATAGGCTGATGGAGACTGAATAGGTCACGGTGGCTGTTGCTCCGAAACGGATAAAGTTATAGATATAGACTAATAATGAAATGATTGTGGCGTTGATGAGAGCAACAACCGATTCTTTTGCAATCTGCTTAAAAGTATCTTTTACATCTAGTGAACTGTTGGCTAAACCTTGAACAATGAGTGCAGAAGATTGCGTTCCCACATTTCCTCCTGTGCCTCCAATGAGTGGGATGTAGAGTGCCATTTCCGGATGAGAAGCAAATGTAGCGCCAAAGTTTCCAAGTATCATCGAATTGCCGATGCCACCAAGCATACCTATGAGAAGCCAAGGCAAGCGGGCAGAGGTTTGTCGTAGTACGTTATCGTCAGTTTCTACATCTTGTGAAAGACCGGAAGCTAACTGGTAGTCACGTTCTGATTGTTCACGAACTTCGTCCATAACGTCATCTACGGTTATTTGCCCAACCAAGCGTCCGATGCTATCGACAACAGGCACGGCAACAAGGTCATACTTTTCAATCGTTTGTACCACTTCGTCTATTGGCGTGTCAACCCTAATGGAGATAGGATCTTTCTTCATCACATGCTTCACTTTAGAAACGGAAGGTGAAGTGATCATCTTTTTAAGGGGGAAGACTCCTCGCAGTCTCTCGTCGTCGTCTACTACATAGACATAATATATTTCGTCGAGCTCTTCAGCTTGTAGGCGCATTTCTTTCAAGCATTCGGGCATACTCCAGTTTTCGTTAACAGTCACCATCTCGGTGCCCATTAATCCGCCCGCCGTGTCTTCGTCGTACTTCAACAGATCAACAATATCTCCTGCTTGTTCGATATCTTCTATGTGAGAGAGAATTTCTTCTTGCTTATCTTCGTCGAGGTCACGCATGAGTTCCACAGCGTCATCGGTATCCATGTAGTCGACAAACCGTTTTGCTATAGTTTCTGAAGGTAATATCTCTAAAAACTCTTTGCGTACCTCTTCGTCCATCTCCACCAAAACGTCTGCTGCAGTTTCGTTGTCTAGCAAGCGGTAAATAAATCTTGCTTCTTCTGCATTTATCTCATTACACAACTCTGCTATATCGGCCGGGTGGAGGTCAATAAGCAGTTCTTTCACCTTATCGGCTTCTTTTTGTCCGATGAGTGCTTTTACGTTGTCAATGTATTCTTCGTTCACTTTTCTATCTCTTTAAAGTTGAAGCTTTATGATTCTTGATCATTCTTTTCTTGAGAAATAGCTAATTCTTGTTCTACCCGGTTGGTCAGTTCAATGAATTCTTTTACAGAAAGCTGTTCTGGCCTTTTATTGAAGATCAAATCTTGCGTAAGCGGACTCTCTTTTCCAAGAATGGGTTTTATGGAGTTCCTTAATGTTTTTCTGCGCTGATTAAAGGTCGTTTTGACTACCAGCTTAAATAATTTCTCATTGCACCCAAGATTCTTCGTTTCATTTCTTGTCATGCGTATGACTGCACTCTTTACCTTAGGAGGTGGATTGAATACTTGCTCACTAACGGTAAAAAGATATTCTACTTTGTACCAAGCTTGTATAAGTATGCTTAGTATTCCATAGGTTTTGCTACCTGGACCAGCGGCAATTCTCTCGGCCACTTCTTTTTGTATCATTCCTGTGCAGCAAGGTATCAAGTCTTTATTATCAAGCATCTTGAAAAATATTTGGCTCGATATATTGTAAGGGTAATTACCTGTTAGTACAAACGGATTTCCATCAAATGTTCGTAGAAGATTCATCTTGAGGAAATCATCCTCAATGATATGTTCTTCAAGTGAAGGGTAGGCTTCTCGGAGATAAGCTACTGATTCAAAATCTACTTCAACAACCTTAACCGTGCGTCCTTTTTTTACAAGAAATTGAGTAAGAACCCCCATTCCCGGTCCAACTTCTAAAATAGGAAGTTCTGGGAAAGTATCTACAGTATCGGCTATATCCTGAGCGACTTTCAAATCTTTCAAAAAATGTTGGCCTAAAAACTTTTTGGGTTTTACTAATCTCATTCCTTCACATTTTAATGTTTATTGTTAAATGGTTTGCAGATAACGTGTTATCTTTGCAGCGGACAAAGGTAATTCTTTTAAATGAAGAATTAAGAACAAAGAATGAAGAAACTAATAAAAAAGGCGCTTAAGCTTGTCTTGCCACTTGTTTTAGGAGGGTTTATTCTCTTCTGGGTATATCGTGATTTTGATTTTACAAAAGCCGGCGATGTTCTTGTTTCCGGACTAAATTGGTGGTGGATGCTTCTTTCGTTGGCTTTTGGCGTGTTTAGTCATGTGTTTCGCGGATGGCGTTGGAAACAAACGCTAGCTCCACTTGGCGCATTCCCAAAAACCAGTAATTGTGTAAATGCTATATTTATCTCTTATGCTGCTAATTTAATTCTTCCCAGAGTGGGAGAAGTGTCTCGTTGCGGCGTATTATCCAAATATGATGGTGTCTCGTTTTCTAAGTCTCTGGGCACTGTTGTTACAGAACGGTTGATTGATTCATTGTGCGTGCTTCTTATTACAGCGGTGACCCTAATGCTGCAAATAAACATTTTTAATCGCTTTTTTGAAGAAACCGGAACAGATATTAATTCCATCGGAGAGCTCTTTACTTCTGTTCAGCTTTATATTGTGTTGTTTTGCTTAGTTGGTGTAGGAGTGTTGCTGTATTATCTGATGCGTACGCTGTCGTTTTTTGAAAAGGTAAAAGGTATTGCGCTCAATGTCTGGGAGGGAATTCTTTCTTTGAAAGGCGTTAAAAATATCCCTCTTTTTATTCTTTATACCGTCCTTATTTGGTTCTGCTATTTTATGCAATTCTACATCACATTCTATTGCTTTTCCTTTACTTCCGATTTGGGAGTGTTAGCTGGATTGGTCATGTTTGTTGGAGGTAGCTTTGCTGTGATTGTGCCTACACCTAATGGAGCAGGACCTTGGCATTTTGCCGTTATTTCTATGATGATGTTGTATGGAGTGAATGCTACCGATGCAGGAATATTTGCTTTGCTTGTGCATAGTATTCAAACCTTTTTAGTAGTTTTGTTGGGAGTATATGGTTTAGCGGCTTTGCCGTTTATAAATAAAAAACAGAACGTATGAAAACAATTCAGTCATTAGCTCCACAAAAAGTGTGGAATCATTTCTATTCATTGACTCAAATTCCCCGTCCCTCAGGCTTTATGAAACCAATAACCGAGTTCTTGCTGGACTTTGGGAAAGGCTTGGGACTAGAATCATTTACCGATGAAGTGGGTAACGTGATAATCCGTAAACCGGCTACTTCCGGTATGGAAAATAGAAAAGGCGTAATTCTGCAGGCCCACATGGATATGGTGCCTCAGAAGAATAACGATACTGTGCACAATTTTGAAACAGACCCGATTGAAACATATATTGATGGCGATTGGGTGAAGGCTAAAGGAACCACTCTTGGGGCCGATGATGGTTTGGGAGTGGCTGCTATTATGGCTATCCTTGAAGATCAGACTTTGAAGCACGGACCACTTGAAGCTTTAATCACAAAAGATGAAGAAACTGGTATGTATGGTGCTTTTGGCCTTAAGCCCGGAACGCTGAATGGGGAAATCATGCTTAATCTTGATTCTGAAGATGAAGGAGAACTCTACATCGGTTGTGCCGGTGGTATGGATGTAACTGCTTCTCTTGAATATAAAGAAGTGGAGCCGGAAGAGGGTGATGTTGCAGTGAAAGTAACATTGAAAGGATTACGTGGTGGCCATTCTGGTTTAGAGATAAATGAAGGCCGAGCAAATGCGAATAAACTTTTGGTTCGTTTTTTGCGCGAAGCCGTCGCTAGTTATGAGGCTCGTTTGGCTAGTTGGCAAGGTGGTAATATGCGCAATGCCATTCCCCGTGAGGCGCATGCGGTTGTGACGATACCTGCAGATAATGAAGAAGAGTTACTTAACTTGGTGAAATATTGCGAAGATCTGTTCAATGAAGAGTTTGGAGCGATTGAAACTCCTATTAGCTTCAAAGCCGAACGAGTAGAATTGCCGAAAGGAGAAATACCTGAAGAAATTCAAGACAATGTGATTGATGCCATTTTTGCTTGCCAGAATGGTGTGATGCGCATGATTCCGTCTGTTCCGGATACTGTAGAAACCTCTTCAAACTTGGCAATAATTACTATTGGTGGAGGTAAAACTGAAATTAAGATTTTGGCTCGTAGCTCTTCGGATAGCATGAAAGAATATCTCACTACGAGCTTAGAGTCTTGTTTCTCGATGGCTGGAATGAAAGTAGAACTGACTGGTGGCTATTCAGGATGGCAACCAGATGTGAATTCTCCTATTCTTCACGCGATGAAAGAGTCCTACAAACAGCAATTTGGTGTAGAACCCGCAGTCAAGGTGATTCATGCAGGACTCGAATGTGGCATTATTGGAGCAAATGTTGCAGGGCTCGATATGATTTCTTTTGGCCCAACTTTACGCTCTCCTCATTCACCGGATGAAAGGGCATATATTCCCTCTGTTTCTAAGTTTTACGATTTTCTTGTTGCTACATTACAGCAAACTCCTCTAAAGAAATAATAATCAGATTTGTACATTCGGATGGTAGGGCACTCCCCTCCCTCCATCCGAATGTTGCTGACTTCTAAATTCCAAGTCTTATTTCCTTTTGAATGTTTTATTTTCGAATACAGCGTACAGAATATCCACTAGTTGCACTTGTTTTCCCTTCTACTATATCGTTGGTTGAATCTTTAAAGAATATAGATTTTTCAGCTACTGTCGTTTCTGAATCTCCAATGGCCCAGTACCCTGTTAATTCGCCATTATAGCCATAAATCAGCTTGCTACTATTTTTCTCGTCTAGATCGAACAGCCCCGTTGCAATGGCATTAAAACCTGTTAGATTGTTCGTTGTGACATTTTTCGAGGTGATCCATGAAGTTGCACCTTTAAGAACATCTGCATTATTTTGAATATAATTTTTCAAGTTGTTCCATTCTTGTTGGTTCGGTATGCTCCATCCTATCGGTGCCAGCTTTCCTGTGCTTATGGCTCCTTTATTATAAAATAAATAGCTGGGTGTTGTGTTTGATTTGCTATATCCGGCACTTTCAGCGCTCAAGTCTGCTCTGTTTGGGATCTTCTCTCCATTGTTATATCGGGTTGCGGCTAGATTTGAGCCTATCCAATATTGAGTTCCAATTTTTACGATAGGATAAACGATGCTTTCCGTTCCTCTGCTGTCGATAAATTCATCTTTTTCTACTGTTGCTATATTAGGTGGGCTCGCTGGCTCAATGAAAGAAATTTTATTATTAGAAGTAATGTAAAACTTAGTAATGACTTCCCTCTCTCCGGGAGTATAACTCAGCGTATTTATCGTAGTGTTCCATGCCACTTTTCCTCCATGTACATTCTTTGTATTTCCCAATAGACTGATTACTGTTCCGTTTGTGAGATCGCTTTTTCCATTGAAGAAAGGGTAAGCCACAATAGCCTGAGCATTGATGTTATCAGACAGAAGATACTCTTTGCACACTTCTGCTATCTGAATTCCATTGCACATGACTTTACATACGTTCGATTCTTGAAAGGAGAAATCAGCTACCGAAACTATATTTGTTGTCCCTTTGACGGTAATGTCAGTTTTGCCACTATCTTTCCAAGGTAATATTGTTGGATTTAGATTGATACTGATGCTTTTTGTTATCTCGTCATAGTTAATGGCTATTTCGTGAGATTCACCCGATTGGAGAGATAGGTCCTTGCTTATGGCTGTCGTATAAATTCCTTTGCCTAATCTTAAGGTGAGTATGAGCGGTTTCTTTTCTATTGCTTGAGGCATCAAAATAATTTCTTTACCCATTAAACTGTCACCAGAGATGCTCCATTTTCCATGAGGAATCATTGCTTTCTCTGTTTTTAATAAGTTAAGTTCGTTTGTCTGGAAGTCGTAGCTTGCTTGGGTGTAGAGATTGCTGACAGAGACTTCCGGGTTGCTTGTGAGCATGGCATTAATATCTGCTCCGTTTTTGTTTTTTAAGACAAGCTTCAATTTGCAGAAAATATGCTTGTGTTCTAAGGCGACAGAGTTATCGCTAGGGGTTATGCCTAGAGCCTTAGCTACTATAAAGTCTGAAGTTGAAAAATTGTCATCTGTAGTCTGGTTGCTTTCTACCCCTACTTCCATTTTACTACTTTCTGCAGGAATCCCTGACGCTTTATAAGGGTAGTAGCTAATGAAATCACATTTAGAATCGTCATCGGGATAATAAATTTCTTGGTTCGGAACAAACCCTGATTGCGATGAATACGAGAAACGCATGTTGTCTATGTATCTACTTTGGCCTAATTCTTTAGGCTGAATCATTACGAAAAGTCCAATAGCATCATTGTCTTTAAAGCTATTTTCGGCTGTTTGGTTTTTTTTGTCTAAAATACTGGAAGATAGCTTGATAGGAGTTTTTTCTTCATCAGATTTGTAGCCTGATATCTCATTAACGCACGACGAATTTAGAAGTGTTTCTACTATTAACAAGACATCGGCGATCTTGTCTAGTCTGAATTTTTTCATGAATAGTTTTTAAATATTTTTTGTTCTATGTTAGTTTGAGTTGCGAAATTACAATGTTTTTTCTAAAAAACTGTAATCAAAAAGGTTTTATTTAAACTAAAATTCTTTTCTTTGTCTTGATAGCTTAGACTTAAACTACAAGGATATGAAACTAAAATTTATTATTGTTATATTTATTGCAACTTTGAGTACATTTGCATGTGCTCAGTCTTATGATAAGCGTTGGAAACAAGTGGAGCAAGCTGAAAAAAAGGCTCTTCCTCAGACGGTGATAAAACTTGCCGAGGGAATATTTGGTAAGGCAGAGGCCGAACGAAATTCTCCCCAAATGTTGAAAGCCTATTTGTGGAGAATGCGGTATCAGCAGACGCATACACCTGATAGCTTTTATGTTCGTCTCAAAGATATGGAACAGTGGATTACGACGACGACTGTTCCTATGGATAAGGCCATATTGAATTCTTTGGTGGCTGAAATTTATGCTGATTATGCGGCATCCAACTTATGGCAACTTCGTCAACGTACTGATATGGTAAATGACGAATCGACAACGGACATTCGTGAGTGGAGTGGCAATTTGTTTGTGCATAAGATACAGGAACATGCTCAAGCCGCTTTTCAAGATTCGCTACTACTTTTAAATACTTCTTCAACATCATACATTCCTTTTACTGAACAGGGTGAGGCGAGTGCCTATTATCAACATGATATGTATCACTTATTGTCTTCTCGAAGTATATCAGCATTGAACTCAATTTCTTCTTTAGGCAATGATAGTATTATTAAAAGAGATGTTGTCCATATTTATGGAAACTTGATAAATGCATATCGCAACAAGGGGAATCAGAACGCTTTTGTTTTGGCTTCACTTGATAGCCTGAGATGGAAAGAACAAGCGATACATTCATTTCCTATTATTCCTGCAACGTTTGAACTTGCAGACTTTAATTCGCATCCTTTTGTTGTGGCACTGGATAAACTGATTGCCGCTAACAAGCAAAGAGATGTCTGTGTGGAAGTATATCTGGAAAAAGCTGAATTTGCTCGTAACAAAGAATTAAATGCACTTGCTTTGCAACTCTGTGATGAGGCTATCTCATTATACCCAAAGTATAAAAGGATAAATGCATTAAGGAACTTGAAGCAGGATATATTGAATCCATATCTTGATGTTCAGACAGATAAAATCGTTTATCCGCATTCGGAACTTAAGTTGAGTGTGAAGCATAAAAACATAGATGGATTTACTGTTATTTATTCTCGGGTCAACTTACCAGCTAATTCTTCTGCATTAAGTGAAGAAATAAATAAAGTATTCTATAAAAAGTATTGTACTAAAATAGCCTCGAAGCATTTTGCGCTAATACGCCCGAACAATTATTTGTTAAAAGATACTGCTTTGACTTTCATTGCACCTGCTGAAGGTGTGTATTTACTGCAAATTATTCCGGATGCTAAGGCTGAAGGTAATGCAGATAAATTCTTTTTTTATTCAACTAAGTTTAAGGTTTTATCTCGTAAGCTGCCAGCTGATCAGCAGGAATTTATAGCACTAGATGCTTTAACGGGGCATCCTGTTTCTGATGCTTTAATCCGTCTGTTCGAGAGTGAGAAAGGAGAGAGAATTGAAAAGAAAAGCCTCACTACAGATGCTCAAGGAAGAATCGAACTTCCATGGTCGGCAAAGTATAATTATCTGACTGTGGAAAAAGGGGATGACAAAGCAATGCCTATGCAAAATGTTCATCGTGGAGGTTACGCTTTTAGTACTGACCAACGAGCTAAACAACAGGTGGAACTTTTGACGGATCGTAGCCTTTATCGTCCGGGACAAACGGTCTATGTGAAGGGGATAGCTTATGATTTGTTGTCTGACACGGCTATCGTTATAAGTAACCAAGATTATGAACTAACATTAACGGGAAGTAATGGACAGGAGATAGGAAGTAGAAAGGTTCGTACGAATGACTTTGGCTCTTTTACCACCGAATTTGTATTGCCTTCTGTCTGCCTCAACGGAATTTATGAGTTAAAAACTCAAGATGGACAGCTTTCTATTCGTGTAGAAGAATACAAGCGTCCCACGTTTAATATTATTTTTTCTCCTCAAGAGGGAAGCGCTCAATTGGGTGACTCTATACAGGTAAAAGGCTTGGCGCAGACCTATAGCGGTATGCCTTTGCAAGATGTTGCTGTCAAATATACCGTAACTCGATCGTCGTGGAAGCCGTGGCGTCTGGCTTATGAACAGTCCATCCTGTTAGCTTCAGATGAGGTGAATTTGAAGGAAGACGGAACCTTCTTTATACCTTTCTTATTGAAAGAAGAAGCTGCAGAAAAAGAAGGTCAAAGGTATTATACTTATAATGTTGAAGCTTCGGTAACTAGCAAAACTGGTGAGACACAGAGTTCTTCAACTTCTCTGGTGGCAGCAGACCACTCGTTGCTGCTTACAACAAATCTAGCCGAGAGAGTATGCAAAGACGATACTATTCGGGTAACCTTCGAAGCAAAGAATCTCAATAGTCAGCCCCTAACAATCGATGGTGAATATAAATTGTATGCTTCTGCCGGGGATAATAAGACTTCGATCAGTGATGTAGCGATCTATTCAGGCTCTTTTGTGTCTAACAAAGAAATGCTGTTGCCTGCATGGCAAACGCTTCCTTCGGGTGCTTACAAATTAGTGCTTACTGCCAAAGATGATAAAGGGCGTACCGTTACTTCCGAACAAAAAGTTGTGCTATTCTCTATGTCGGATTCTCGTCCGGCTGAACCATCGACCATATGGTATTATGCGGCAAACACTTCTTTTGATGCTTTGCATCCAGCAACGTTTGTATTCGGTACATCAGAAAAAGATGCATATGTGATGATGGATATTTTCAGTGGAAATAAAAGATTAGAGAGTACTATATTAAACTTTTCAGATTCAGTGAAACGGTTTGATATATCCTATAAAGCCGAATACGGAGATGGTTTAAAAATCCTCTTTAGCTTTGTGAAGAACGGGCAATTGTATCAACAAGAGGTCAATCTGGAGAAAACAATGCCCGATAAGAAATTGATTGCAAAATGGGCTGTTTTTCGTGATAAACTTCGTCCCGGACAGAAAGAAGAGTGGCAGTTGACACTTAAAGCGCCACAAGGAATGCCTGCTGTTGCTGAAATGTTGGCGACAATGTATGATGCTTCTTTAGACAAAATATGGAAAAATGATCAGTCTCTCAATCCTGCTTATTCTAGGCGATTACCTTTTGTTAATTGGAACGACTACTATTGGGAAACTAATTATTATGGTTGGAACTTTGATAATAATGGGTTCATGGTGCCTTCTCTTGACTATGATTCGTTTGTCAATACAGGGCAAAACAATTTTATGCAATATGTTGGATCAACCAAATCTTCCAATATACTTATAAGAGGAATTTCCGCAGGTAAGAAGTTGGAGAAAGGTGTTATGTTAGAAAATGCTGTTTTCGATGTGCAGGAAGAAATGCCCGCTATCTCATCCATTCAGGCGGCTGGTCGCCGTGAATCATTATCGCCGGAAGTAAATCTCCGTACCAACTTTGCTGAAACAGCCTTTTTCTATCCACAGCTTCTCACTAATGATAAAGGGGAAATTGTATTTTCTTTCACGATGCCCGAAAGCTTGACTACTTGGAATTTCAAAGGATATGCCCATACCAAGGGGATGCTTACAGCACTGGTGGAGAATCAAGTAGTAACGAGCAAGGAATTTATGCTTACTCCCAATCTGCCACGCTTTGTTCGGGTAGGCGACAAGACATCTGTTGCGGCCTCTGTGGCCAACTTGACGGGAAAGAATATTTCCGGTGAGGTAAAGTTTATCTTATTTGACCCTATAACAGAGAAAGTGATTGCCACCCAAAAGCAAAAGTTTTCTACTGATGCCGGTAAAACGCAAGGTGTTCAATTCCTATTTACCGCAACCGACAAGTACGATATACTGGGTTGCCGATTGATAGCCGAAGGAGATGCCTTCAGTGATGGTGAACAACATATTCTTCCCGTACTGAACAATAAGCAAAATATAACAGAAAGTCTTGCCATGCCTATACGTGGTGAAGAAACACGAGATTTTTCTTTAGAGAAGTTATTTAATCAAGGAAGTAAGACGGCTACCGGAAAAAGGTTAACCGTTGAGTTTACTTCTAACCCGGCTTGGTATGCTGTGCAAGCGCTGCCCTCTCTTAGTTTACCAACCAATGACAATGCCATCTCGTGGGCTGCAACTTATTATGCAAATGCACTGGCTTCATCTATTGTAAACACGCAGCCAAAGGTAAAAGCAATGTTTGATGCATGGAAAATACAAGGAGGAACAAAAGAGACTTTCCTTAGTAACTTGCAGAAAAATCAGGAGGTGAAGAATATTCTTTTGGAGGAATCTCCTTGGTTGACGGAAGCAACGAATGAAACTGAACAAAAGGAGCGAATTGCGACTCTTTTTGATTTGAATAATATACAAAATAAGAATGTAACTGCATTGACCAAATTGAAAGAACTTCAGCTTTCCAATGGTTCATGGACTTGGTATAAGGGCATGAACGGAAGTCGATACATTACTAGTTATGTGGTAGAGACTTTAGCTCGTCTCACCCGCCTAACCGGGACTTCTTTAGATGGAGATGCTCTAGTCATGCAAAAGGCTGCTCTGAGCTTTCTTCATGCTGAGGCTTTGAAAGAATACAAAGCAATTATCAAGGCAGAGAAATCAGGGAATAAATCGACCGGCATCTCTAGTGAAGCATTAGAGTATCTTTATTTATTATCATTGTCTAATGAAAAAGCACCTGACTCAAACAAGAGTGCTTACGATTATTTCTTGGCAAAGGTTACTCAATCTCTTTCTTCCTCCTCACTTGCGGAGAAAGCACACTCCGCTATTGTTCTTCATTCTGCCGGTCGTACTAAAGAAGCACAAGCTTTTATCGCTTCGTTAAAGGAATATGCTGTCCAAACCGAGGAACAAGGCATTTACTTTGCCTTCAACGAAAGTCCTTATGCTTGGAATAGTATGAAAATTCCTGTTCACGTTGCGGTGATGGAGGCTTTCGATACGGTAGGTGGTGACACTACTTCAGTGGAAGAAATGAAATTGTGGTTGCTCAAGCAAAAACAAACTCAGCAATGGAGTTCACCTGTAGCTACGGTTGATGCTGTGTATGCCTTGCTCTATCGGGCTAAGAGTCTGCTGGATAATCAAGGGAAAGTACGTATTACTCTTGGTGCAAAGAAAATAGAACCTCAACAGGCGACTCAAGGATTGGGTTATGTGAAGGAGGTAATTACCGATGCACAAACAATAGAAAAACTTTCGAGTATAAAAGTAGAGAAATTAGATAAGGGTGTTGCTTGGGGTGCTGTATATGCCCAATATCGTGAAGATCTAGACAAGGTACAGCAACAAGGAAAAGAACTCAACGTTGAAAAGAAACTTTATGTGGAGCGCATTGCAAACAATACTAAGCAATTACATCTTTTATCGTCCGATTCGAAATTAGTTGTGGGCGACAAAGTTGTTGTTCGGCTTACCATTCGCTTGGATCGTCCGATGGATTTTGTGCAGCTGAAAGATCAACGTGCTTCTTGCTTTGAGCCCATCAACTCGATTTCCGGTTATCAATGGAATTCGGGGATAGGATATTATGTTGATGTAAAAGATGCCTCAACTAATTTCTTTTTTGATTCTCTGAGAAAAGGAGTATACGTATTAGAATATGGATACAGAGTAAGTCGGGTTGGCATGTACGAGTCCGGATTGGCAACAATTCAATCGGCTTATGCGCCTGAATATGCTTCACATTCAGTATCAAGCAAAGTGGAGGTTAGAAATTAACCTTCACTTCATTGTCTTTAATTCATTAAAAAGGCCTATTTTTGTGTCTTAAACTTGTAATTATCAAAAATAAAAAGGAATGAAACGCTGTCTTACCTCCATATTTTCTCTGATTGCTTTTAGCTTATTCGTTTGTGCTCAACCTCACATTTCTTCTAACAAGGAAACGCACAATTTTGGCCAGATAGAATGGAAACAGCCGGTAACGGTTCAATATACTATAACCAATACTGGAAATGAGCCACTAGTGTTGACTAACGTGACAACTTCATGTGGATGTGCTGTTGCAGAATGGACGAAAGACCCTATTGAACCGGGTGAAAAGGGAATGGTAAGTGCTACTTTTGATGCTCAGGCATTGGGACATTTTAATAAAACGATAGGAATTTATAGTAATGCTCAGCCCAGTTTGGTTTACCTTACTTTTGTGGGAGAGGTTGTTCAGGAAGTAAAAAACTACGAAGAGACACATCCTCATCTTATCGGGCAAATTCGTATTGATCACAATACAATTGATTTTCCTGATGTGAAGCGTGGCGATCAACCTGAGATTACTTTGAGTGTGGTTAACTTGTCCGATAAGCCTTATGAACCTGTATTGATGCACTTGCCTCCTTATCTGAAGATGGAGAGGAACCCCAATGTTATACTGAAAGGTAAGAAAGGCACTTTAAAACTAACGCTTGATACGAAACAATTAGTTGATTTCGGATTAACGCAAGCGTCTGTTTATTTGTCTCGTTTTGCGGGCGACAAAGTAGGTGAGGAAAATGAGATTCCTGTATCTGTTGTCTTATTACCCGATTTCTCAGGAATGAGCGAACGAGAAAAAGCGAATGTCCCTATCATTCATCTGTCTGATACGAATATCGATTTCAGTTCGCAGTTGGCTAAAAAAAGCAAAGCATCTCATTTTATTGTTATTACCAATACCGGGAAATCGCCGTTGATGATTCGCAAACTACAAGTTTTTAATCCTGCAGTAGGGGTCAAACTGAAGCAAACTCTTTTGCAGCCCGGCGAAGCCACTAAGCTTGAAGTTAGTTTAAATAAGAGAGGTCTTAAGATCAAAAGGCATTTGCGTATATTGATGATTACTAATGATCCTTTGCAACCTAAGGTCGAAATTAATTTGAAGGCAAAGTAAAAACACTTTGGCTCAGCAGACTTTTAAAAAGAACATATTTATGGAACATCCTGAAAATAATAAGGCATACAAAGGGCTTACTGTAAATTCGGGTATAGAGAAGCCTTCTTCTGTAAATCCCTACTTAAATCGTAACAAGCCAGTAAAACGTAAACTCTCCGTAGATGAGTTTGTTGATGGTATTGTGAAAGGAAATGTGACTATTCTTAGCCAGGCGGTAACATTGGTTGAGAGTGTAAAGCCCGAGCATCAAGCCATCGCTCAAGAAGTGATTGAAAAATGTCTCCCATATTCCGGTCATTCTGTTCGTATAGGCATTAGCGGTGTGCCCGGTGCAGGCAAAAGCACTTCCATAGATGTCTTTGGTCTACATGTTTTAGAGAAAGGAGGCAAACTAGCCGTTCTGGCTATTGATCCTAGTAGTGAACGGAGCAAAGGTAGCATTCTCGGAGATAAGACTCGCATGGAGCAATTGGCTGTTCATCCCAAATCCTTTATTCGTCCCAGCCCTGCTGCCGGCTCTTTGGGAGGAGTGGCGCGTAAAACCCGTGAGACCATTATACTCTGTGAGGCAGCAGGTTTCGATAAAGTCTTTGTTGAGACAGTGGGTGTGGGTCAAAGCGAGACAGCCGTACATTCTATGGTTGATTTCTTCTTACTCATCCAGCTTGCCGGTACGGGCGATGAACTTCAGGGTATCAAAAGAGGGATTATGGAGATGGCAGATGGCATTATAATCAACAAAGCTGATGGGAGTAACATTGATAAGGCCAAACTTGCCGCAACACAGTTTCGCAATGCTCTTCACTTGTTTCCGGCTCCGGAATCAGGATGGATACCTCAAGTCCTTACTTATTCAGGTTTCTACAATCTTGGAGTAAAAGAGATTTGGGATATGATCGATGAATATATGAGTTTCGTTAAAGAGAATGGCTACTTTGAAGCTCGACGTAATGAACAGAGTAAGTATTGGATGTACGAAACCATAAACGAGCACCTGCGGGATAGCTTCTATAATAATGAAAAGATAAAGTCTATGTTGGCCGAAAAAGAGCGTCAGGTACTGAGTGCAGATCTTACCTCCTTTATCGCTGCCCGCAATTTGCTCGACGCTTATTTCGGAGAACTGAAAAGAGATTAACCTGCAACGTTAATCTGAATATAAATTGTTGATATTTCAGGCCACCCTCTACAGGCCTTCTGAGAGGGGTTTGTTGAATGTTCGCGATCAGCGTGTTGAATGCACGCTTTCAACACGCTGATCGCGGACATTCAATACACTGAAGTTATATCTTCCATTTTATTCATTTGTTTTGTTGAGAATAAGAAATGAATAAGCTTTTCTTAATGAGCAATAATATCTTAATTCTGCAATTTTCCTTCCGCTTCCAATTGAGCTTTTGACTTACTTTGAGTAACAACATACACTCCCAAGAAAACGAGTGCAATGGCTACTCCTTTTTGCCATCCAAATGTATCCATTCCTATGGCCACAGCCACAATTGAGGCTACTATGGGCTGTACATAGTTATACATGCTAACCAAGGTGGGGCGAAGCAACCGCTGTCCGAACATCGTTAGAATGTATGAAAGGAATGTGGCGCAGAGTACCACATAGCTTATCTGCAAAATCATGTTTAGGGGAATGGCTGTGAAATCAATGGCGGCTACATCGTGATAAGAGAATGGGATGAAGCACACTGAAGCATAAATAAACAACCATTTACTAATGGTGACTGGAGAGTATTTTGTGATTAGGTCCCTGAAAACCGTTAGATAAATAGCAAAACTTAATTGAGCAATAAGGCAGAATAGATCACCGACTATACTCCCCGATTGTCCGCTACTTGCAGCTTGACTACTGAGGATTAGAGTGAGTGCTCCCATCGCTCCAATAAAAATACCTAATATTTTTTTATTTGTAATCGGTTCCTTGAGATACATGGCAGCTACGATCATGGTAATGATAGGCGTAGTCGTCGTCACAATAGATGCATCAATCGGTGAAGTAAGTGATAGCCCGAAGATGAAGCAGCCTTGATTGAAAACGACGCCAAACAGTGCTGCGAAGAAAAGTTTCAATAAATCCTTGCTCTCTACATTTTCTTTCGGACAGAATATTGATAGTGCCCAAAAAGCAATGGCAGCTCCAACCATTCGGAAGGTGGTTACCGATAGTGGAGAGAACTCCGCCAATACCGATTTACCAATAGGAGCGTTTAATCCCCACATTACATTGGCTGCAAACATGGCTGCATGCCCTTTTAAACTCTTATCATTTGCCATCTTTCTACCTAATATATGCATAAATAATTGCTGCAAAGGTAGAAAAAAACATCATTGGTATAGCTGAATGAATAATCTTTTTATCTTTGTACTATCGACTGTCATCAATGGCAAATAGATAAAATAACATGGAAAAACAAGCCAATTACATTAAGCGAATTGAGATTGATAAGCTGTGGGGCCGATTCAATATTGCATGGAACTTGCGGCCTGACGTAAATATCCTTTCCGGTATCAATGGAGTAGGGAAGACTACCATATTGAATAGATCGGTGAACTATCTCGAATATCTTTCGGGAGAGGTGAAGAGTGATGAGAAAAACGGAGTGCGTGTTTCTTTTGATATTCCTGAAGCTGAATCTATTCCTTATGATGTGATACGTAGTTATGATCGTCCCCTGATTATGGGCGATTTTACGGCTCGCATGGCCGACAAGGATGTGAAATCTGAGTTAGATTGGCAACTGTATCTTTTGCAACGTAGATATTTGGATTATCAGGTCAATGTAGGCAATCGGATGATTGAGATGTTGGCTAGTGAAAATGAAGAACAGCGCAGGCAAGCTACTTCTCTCTCACATCCCAAGAAGCGTTTTCAGGATATGATAGATTCCCTATTTAGCTATACTCGGAAAAAAATAGATCGAAAACGCAACGATATTGCCTTTCATCAAGATGGCGAGCTCTTGTTCTCCTACAAACTATCGTCGGGTGAGAAGCAGATGTTGGTCATTTTACTCACTACATTGGTACAGGATAATCGTCACTGTGTTCTCTTTATGGATGAACCTGAAGCTTCTCTGCATATTGAATGGCAGCAGAAGCTCATTGGAATGGTGCGCGAGTTGAACCCTAATGTACAGATAATATTGACTACCCATTCGCCTGCAGTAATAATGGAAGGCTGGTTGGATGCGGTAACGGAAGTAAGTGACATCTCTACACAGATAGAAAAGCCACTCGGAAATAAATAGAATGTATGGCTAAAACATTGATTGAAAATTTGAATTCCTCTTATTTTACTGCTGCTCATCAGCTATATTCTAAGAAGGTTCGTCGTAAAATAGTAGCCTATGTTGAGAGTTATGATGATGTTGCTTTTTGGCGCATGTTGCTTGAGGAGTTTGAAACCGATGAATATTATTTTGAGGTAATGCTTCCATCTTCCACATCCTTGTCGAAAGGTAAAAAGATGGTGTTGATGAATATATTGAATGTGGATGAGTTAGGCAAAAGTCTTATTGCATGCGTAGATAGTGATTATGACTTCTTGCTTCAGGGCGCTACAGATACTTCTCGTAAGATAAATGAGAGTAAATATGTTCTCCAAACCTACACTTATGCCATTGAGAATTATTATTGCTATGCCGATGCTCTTCACGAGGTATGTGTGCAGTCTACTTTAAACGATAAGCGATTATTTGATTTTAATGATTTTATGAAGCGCTATTCTCAAATAGCCTATCCGCTGTTTTTGTGGTCCGTGTGGTTCTACCGTCAGCATGACACACACACCTTTCCTATGAACGACTTCAACTCATATGTGAGGATACGAGATTTTAATTTTAGGCATCCTGAATATTCCTTAGAGAGAATGCAAAAAGAAGTGTCAACAAAGCTTGTTCAATTGCAACGTTCTTTTTCACGTCTTATTCCTCAGATAGATGCTTTGGCAGCAGAACTGAAGCAATTGGGTTTGCTTCCTGAAACGACCTACCTTTATATACAAGGACATCATATTATGGATAATGTAGTGCTGAAACTATTAGCACCTGTTTGTGCGGCATTGAGAAGAGAACGAGAACTAGAAATACAAAGATTGGCAGAGCACGAGCAACAGTATCACAATGAATTGACCAGCTATGAAAATAGTCAGATCAATGTGGAGGTGATGCTTAGAAGAAATGCTAAATACAAGGAGCTCTATCTTTATAAAAGCTTGCAAGATGATGTGCGGGCGTTTATGAAAAGCAAATAATTTATTTAAAAATTAGACAATAGTACGTCATGGAGGTAGAATACTTATTAGAGAAAGGTCAGGTTTTGGATAGTATAAATACGTATTTACTCTCTTTAGGCTTCAGCCAGCCTTTAGCTGATAACCTCGATCAATTGATTGCAGTTGGATTGCTTCTTGGACTCGCTTTTTTCGCAGATCTAATCTGTCGGACGATCCTTTTGAGAGTCGTTACGAAGTTGGTGAAGCATACGAGAGCGACATGGGATGATATTATCTTTGATCGGAAAGTGATGATCAATCTTAGTCGGATGCTGGCACCGATACTTATTTATCTCTTGTTGCCGGTTGTTTTTCCTCATGACCCGG
The DNA here is from genome assembly GCF_963666545.1 of uncultured Bacteroides sp. Classification (NCBI taxonomy): domain Bacteria; kingdom Pseudomonadati; phylum Bacteroidota; class Bacteroidia; order Bacteroidales; family Bacteroidaceae; genus Bacteroides; species uncultured Bacteroides sp. Next base: position 3,230,771 of record NZ_OY762899.1, read on the forward strand.
ATACGATAACTTTTCTGCAGCGTCTTTGCATGATCTATATCATAGCAACTTTACTTCGCTTTATCAACGAACTTCTTTTAGCAATGTATCATGTTTATATTGAGAAAGAGCAATTCAAGGATCGTCCTTTGAAAGGATTGTTGCAGACAGTACAGGTCGTTCTTTTCTTTATTGGAGGCATTGCCATTGTTAGCGTGCTGATCAATAAATCTCCGGCTGTATTACTCACTGGTTTGGGCGCCTCGGCGGCTATTCTCTTGCTGGTTTTCAAAGACAGTATCATGGGCTTTGTTTCGGGCATTCAGCTGTCTGCCAATAACATGCTTCGAGTAGGCGACTGGATTGTAATGTCGAAATATGGTGCAGATGGTACGGTTGTTGAAGTTACACTAAACACAGTGAAAGTACGTAATTGGGATAATACGATCACTACCATTCCGCCTTATGCTCTGGTTAGCGATTCTTTTCAGAACTGGCGTGGCATGCAGGAATCAGGTGGGAGGCGCGTTAAACGCTCTATTAAAATAGATATGAACAGTGTGAAATTTTGCACACCCGAAATGTTAGATAAGTATCGTAAAATTCAACTATTGAAAGACTACATTGACGCAACAGAACAAATTGTGGGTGAATATAATCAAGCTCTGAATATTGATAACTCTCTATTAGTGAATGGGCGCAGGCAAACCAATCTTGGTGTGTTTAGGGCGTATTTGAATAATTATCTGAAGAACCTTCCTGAAGTCAACAAAGATATGACTTGCATGGTTCGTCACTTACAACCCACCGAACAGGGGATACCGATGGAATTGTACTTCTTTTCTTCTGTGAAAGAATGGACTGCGTATGAAAGTATACAAGCGGACATCTTCGATCATGTTTTAGCTGTCGTTCCCGAGTTCGAACTTCGTGTATTTCAGAACCCTACCGGTAGCGACTTTAGGGAACTAAAGAACCCGAACTAAAAAATAAACAGACGATTCGTATCTCTATTAATAAATGTGCTATATTTGTGGCAATCAATACTTTCTTAGCCACAAATCGATGAATGTAACACAAAGTCAGATTATTCATGAAATAACACCGCTGTCGGATAAAGATTGTTTCTATATAGCCGAACGATATAAGACGGAGTTTACTTATCCCATTCACAACCATGTCGAATTTGAACTCAACTTTACAGAAAAAGCGGCTGGGGTGAGACGAATTGTAGGCGATTCTGTAGAGGTGATCGGAGATTATGATTTAGTCTTGATTACAGGAAAGGAACTGGAACATGTCTGGGAACAACATGAATGTTGCTCTAAAGAAATTCGTGAAATCACCATTCAGTTCTCTTCCGATTTGTTTTTTAAGAACTTTATTAATAAGAATCAATTTGATTCTATCAGAGAGATGCTTGAACGGGCTCAGAAGGGACTAAGCTTTCCTATGCCTGCCATCCTCAAAGTATATGGCATGCTGGACACGTTGGCCTCTGAAAAGCAAGGTTTTTATGCGGTGGTTAAGTTCCTTACAATTCTTTATGAACTTTCTCTTTATGTTGACAAGGCGCATACATTGTCCAGTTCATCTTTTGCGAAGATAGGTATACATGCCGATAGTCGTAGAGTGCAAAAAGTACAAGAGTATATTAATGCTCACTACAAAGAGGAAGTGCGTCTGAATCAATTGGCCGATATGGTAGGGATGACCCCTGTTTCTTTTAGCCGTTTTTTCAAACTGCGCACGGGCAAAAATCTTTCCGATTATATCATTGATATTCGCCTAGGTTTCGCCACTCGATTGCTGGTCGATTCTACCATGTCCATAGCCGAGATCTGTTACGATTGCGGGTTTAATAATCTCTCTAACTTTAATCGCATCTTCAAGAAAAAGAAAGAATGTTCTCCCAAGGAGTTTAGAGAAAACTATCGGAAGAAGAAAAAACTTATTTAGAGTTTACAGTTGGGCTGATTCTTAAATCTATTTGTAGCTGTCTGTTTGAGAGTTGAAAATGCGGCCGACCTAGAATATAACTCTTCTGTATACCAGTTGATTATGCTAAGACTGCATTGATTTTCTCTAGCTCTTCCGGAGAGAAAACGCAATTCTCAATTGCTTTTAAGTTATCCTTTAGCTGATTTACGGAACTTGCCCCGATGATGACGGAAGTTACCAAATCATCTTTCAGAACCCAAGCTAGTGCCATTTCGGCCAGTGTTTGTCCACGTTGTGCCGCTATCTCATTCAGTGCCTTGATTTTCTTCAATACTACTTCGGTTAGCTGTTCCTCTTTCAAAAAACCTCCGCGAGCTATTCTGGAGTCCTGAGGGATGCCATTGATGTATCTGTTGGTCAGAAGCCCTTGTGCCAGCGGTGAAAAGGCGATGAACCCGCTACCGTTAGCTTTTGTTTGTTGCAGAATATCCTCTTCAGGTTCACGGTTGAACATATTATATCTCCCTTGATAAAGCAGGCAATGAATTTCTCTCTCTTTGAGATACTTGTAAGCAAATTCTGCTGCTTCTTTAGGATATTTGGAGATACCAACATAGAGTGCTTTTCCTTGACGGACGATATCTACTAAGGCTTGTAATGTCTCTTCGAGCGGAGTGACGGGATCATAACGATGAGAATAGAAGATATCAACATATTCCAGGTTCATGCGTTTCAGACTTTGATCCAAACTACTGATCAGGTGTTTGCGAGAACCCCATTCTCCGTAAGGTCCCGCCCACATTTCGTGTCCGGCTTTTGTGGAGATAAAGAGTTCGTCCCGATAAGGCATGAATGATTTCTTCATGATTTCGCCGAAAGTCTCTTCCGCAGAGCCAAAAGAAGGGCCGTAGTTATTAGCCAGATCGAAATGAGTGATACCATTGTCGAAAGCGCAATGCGCCATTTTTATACTATTTTCAAAAGAATCAACGCTGCCAAAATTATGCCATAGGCCTAATGACAGTTCGGGTAGCAGAATTCCACTTTTGCCACATCTGCGATATTTCATTCCGCAGTTATATCTTTTGGGGTCAGGTGAATAAATAGGGGTTATCATATTGTCTGTTCATTGAGGTTAAGTACCACAAAGATATACTTTATTGGTTCCTATGCGTCCCACTCATTCAAGAATATTTTCCCACTTTATTGTTTTGTAATTAAAAAGAACTATGAAGTACCGCTGAAAGGCATCGTTTTGTGAGAAAGCTTCCATCACGTTTCAAGTCTTTTCTTGTTAAAGTAAATTTCCCTCCATTTTTAAACGACACTACAAGTTCAAGATATTTACATTGAAAAAGAAGGCTTTAATAAACCCAAAAACGATTTATAATAAATTCGAAAACAATTTATTATAAATCGCACAAAAAATTAGTAGCACCAAATGTTGGATTTATCCTACTTTATAGGAGATTTAGCAACAAAAAGGCGGTAATTTCAGTTAGAAACTACCGCCTTTTTGTTGCTATTGTACTCTATGAACTCTTACCAGGCATCCATCGGAAGAGGCGTTAAAAACACCTTTTGTTTGGATGTAAGAAATTCGTGTTTGTATGGTTTATTCATATTCTTGTTTTTAATCTTGATCATTTACTCTGAGTTACTCTACAAAGATACAACGCAAAACGCTCTTTGTCAAGTCTTTCTGTTGTTTTTAACGGACTGCCCGCAAGTCGAATTATAGTGGATACCAGTGAAAATCAGTGCAACTGTTATAATCTTTTTCCGGGAAAGCTCAATTAGTACTAGTAATTGATAAAATAATACTGTATAGCTTAATTAAACAATGCTAACTTTGTAATTGAACAAAACCTCTAATAGTATGGCAAAACAAATATCATTATTGATTCTTCTTATTGTCTTATCGGGCTTGTGCTTTGCAAAAAAACCGTCCACTATTTCTCCTTTTATCCGTATCGAAAACGGAAGCTTTTTATGGAATAATAGACCTTATTCTTATGTAGGAACAAATTTCTGGTATGGTGCCATCTTGGCTTCCGAAGGAGAAGGAGGCAACCGGCAACGACTTCATAAAGAACTTGATTATCTGAAAAAAATAGGGATTAACAACCTGCGTGTGTTGGTAGGCGCTGATGGCAATCGTGGTGTTACAGCCAAAGTAGAACCCACACTGCAAATAGCTCCCGGAGTATATAATGATACTATTTTAGCCGGTCTAGACTATCTGTTGGCTGAAATGGGCAAAAGAAAAATGGTGGCTGTGCTTTACTTGAATAATTCTTGGGAGTGGAGCGGTGGATACGGGCAGTACCTGGAATGGACGGGTTATGGAAAAGCTGTTGTGCCTGCTGTAGATGGGTGGCCGGCCTATATGAATTATGTGAAACAATATCAGCAATCGGATAGTGCAAAGACTTTGTTTGCGAATTATGTGCGAGACATAATCACACGTGTCAATAGGTATACTCATATAAAATATGTGGATGATCCGACAATTATGTCTTGGCAGATTGGTAATGAACCTCGCGCTTTTTCAGATGAAAACAAACCTTCTTTTGCAGCATGGATGGCAGATGTGGCTGCACTGATTAAATCTTTGGATAAAAATCATCTAGTTTCAACGGGTAGTGAAGGCAAACATGGCTGCGAACAAGATATTGCTTTGTTTGAGAAGATTCATGCTGATAAAAATGTGGATTATATGAATATCCATATTTGGCCTTACAACTGGGGATGGGTGACGAAAGATAGTTTACAGGAAAAAATAGAGATAGCAAAAGAAAAAACGAAGAAATATATTGATGAACATTTGGTCGTTGCTGAGAAATATAATAAACCATTGGTGCTCGAAGAATTCGGCTTTCCCCGGGATAGCTTCCAATTTTCAAAAGAAAGTAGCACGACTGTACGAGATGATTATTATGCGTATGTCTTTCATTTAATCACTGACAAAGCAGCTTCCAACAGATTACTTTCCGGATGTAATTTTTGGGGATGGGGAGGCTTTGCCAATCCTTCCATTAAACATGTATATTGGAAGAAGGGAGATGATTATACCGGTGATCCTGCTCAGGAAGAACAAGGACTGAATTCTGTGTTTGCTACAGATACTACTGTTGATATAATAAAAACTGCAAATAATAAACTGAAGTAAGTACAAAATAGAATGAATAATATCAAGTACATAATAGTAGGAGTATTGCTGAGCTGGGGGCTTGTGCAATCTACTTCGGCTCAAGTGAGAGGAAATGAAATAAGGGTGGTGGTATCTCCTGATCACTCTGATTGGAAATATAACATTGGTGAAAGTAATACTTTCACGATACAAGTATTCAGGGCTCAGAATCTATTGAAAGACGTAACGATTGATTATGAATTAGGCCCTGAAATGTATCCTGCAGAGATAAAAAAGCAAATTTTGCTGAAGGATGGTAAATTGATCGTAAAAGGACGTATGACGGAGCCCGGTTTTCTGCGTTGCAAAGTCAAAGCTTATGTTGGTGAACGTACTTATGAGGGCTTGGCAACTGTAGCTTACCAACCGGAAAAAATCACTCCATTCGCTACTTCGCCCGAGGATTTTGACGCTTTCTGGACGACCTCATTGAGTGAAGCCCGCAAAACGGCACTTGAACCCACAATGCTGCTCTTACCCGAGCGCTGCACAGAAACGGTAAATGTATATGAAGTTAGTTTTCAGAATATGCGTTGGGGTTCTCGCACTTACGGCATTCTATGCATGCCCAAGAAAGAGGGGAAATATCCTGCTCTGTTACGTGTGCCGGGAGCAGGTATCCGTACGTATTATGGTGATATAGCGACAGCTTCCAAAGGAGCTATAACACTTGATATAGGAGTTCATGGAATTTCTGTAACGATGACTCAAGACTACTATGATAAATTAGTATATGGTGCCTTGTTCTGCTATTGGGATATAAATAAGAATAATTGCGATACATTCTATTATAAACGAGTATTTATAGGTGCTGTTCGTGCGGTCGATTTTATTTGTAGCTTACCCCAATACAATGGTAAAGCTTTAGGTGTAACCGGCTCTAGTCAGGGAGGCGCACTCTCCATCGTAACAGCAGCATTAGACAAACGTGTTACTTTCTTTGCAGCGGTACATCCGGCCATGTGCGATCTGGCTGCCTCTTTGAAGAAAAGAGCATGCGGCTGGCCTCATTATTTCTATCAAAAAGAAAACCCGGATAAAGCTGAGTTAGAGATAACCCGCTACTATGACGTTGTTAATTTTGCTCGTCGCTTATCAGTTCTTGGTTGGTTTAGCTGGGGCTATAATGATGATGTTTGCCCTCCAACTTCTATGTATGCAGCTTATAATAGCGTTACATCTCCTAAAGAATTTCATCCATATCTGGAGACTGGTCACTATTGGTATCAGGAGCAGTATGATGAATGGAATAAGTGGCTGTGGAAGCAGATGGGGATTGAATAATCTTAGATGTTCTTAGCATCTGCAGTAAGTAATATTTAACTTATTGATGCTTTATTGCTATAAATGTTTATAGAGTATTGATTTATGATAAAATTGTATTTGTTCTGAAGTGCAGTCGAATCTATCTTTGCTATTGTAAAATAACGTTATCTTTAAAATCTAATTATATATGAAAATGAAGAACATTCTGTTGTTTCTAACGGCACTCTTTATGAGCTGCCATGTGATGGCCCAACAAACCCATGTTACCGGTACAATTACCGATGCGAACGATGGTTCTCCGATGATTGGCGCCAATGTACTGGTGAAAGGTACTACTACGGGTACTATTTCTGATATAAGCGGAGGTTTTAGTATAAATGTTCCGGCTGGTAAAACCGTTCTTGTTGTTTCTTGTATAGGCTATAAAACCCAGGAAATAACAATTAAACCCGGACAGAAAAGCTTCAATATTTCGCTGAAAGAAGATACTGAACTGCTTGATGAAGTAGTAGTGGTAGGTTATGGCACAATGAAAAAGAGTGATCTTTCTGGTGCTTCAGTCTCTATGAGTGAAGATAAAATTAAAGGTTCGGTGATAACAAATCTTGATCAATCTTTTCAGGGGCGTGCAGCGGGTGTGACTGCTGTTTCGACTTCCGGTGCTCCGGGATCTTCTTCTTCTATCCGTGTTCGTGGTCAGTCTACTATCCTTGCCGGTGCAGAACCTCTATATGTAATTGATGGTGTGATTGTGCAAGGAGGAGGACAAAAAGGGTCTGATTTTGGATTAGGAGATGCTCTTGGTAATGGTGCGGTTTCTACCATCTCACCGTTATCGACCATTAACCCTTCGGATATTTTATCTATGGAAATCTTGAAGGATGCATCTGCTACTGCAATCTATGGTGCACAGGGCTCTAATGGCGTTGTCTTAATTACGACCAAGCGTGGTAAAGCAGGTGAAGCTAAATTCACTTATGATGGCATGTTTGCTGTTCAGCGTCAGACAAAGCGTTTGGATATGATGAATCTTCGCGAATATGCTGAATTTTATAATGATCTGGTATCTACCGTCCAATTAGAAGGAGATAACTATTATGCTGATCCTTCTTTACTTGGAGCAGGAACTAACTGGCAAGATGCCGTTTTTCAGACAGCTCTGCAACAGCAACATCAAATATCAGCGCAAGGTGGAACAGAGAAAATAAAATATTATGTATCAGCTTCTTATATGGATCAAGATGGTACTTTAATTGGCTCAAACTTTAATCGTTATTCCTTCCGAACCAACCTGGATAGTCAGTTGAAGGAATGGTTGAAAATAGGTTTGAGTGCTACTTATTCAGCTACTGCTGAAGATTTAAAGTTGGCAGATAGCGATCAAGGTATTATTAATTATTCTTTGCAAACCATTCCTGATATTCCGATCTATGATATAGATGGGAATTATGCGACGATAGTTCGCGAAGGTTACACTAATCCAAACCCTATTGCTCTGGCTTTAAAGGATGATATCTTGCTAGATCGTCAAAAATTGACGGGAAATATTTTCTTTGATATCTCTCCGATTAAAAAATTGGTATGGCATGCTGAATTAGGCTACGATATCAGTTCATCAAAAGGTGAACGCTATAAACCAATGATAGATTTAGGTACATGGAAACGCCAAAGTAATGAAAGCGGCATTCAGAAGAATAGTAGTACTTTCTGGCAATTGAAGAATTATGTGACTTATACTGATAATATTCAGGATCATCATTTTACAGCTATGATTGGTCAGGAATGTTGGGAGTCTAATAATGACTTTACTAGCATCTTTAATACAGGACTTCCTTCTGATGAAGTTCATAACCCAGCTTTGGGTTCAGGAACTCCGACTATTAATGCTGGTTTCGGTAGTTCTTCAATGGCTTCTTTCTTTACTCGTTTGACATATAATTATGCAGAACGTTATTTGGCCACATATACTTATCGCTACGATGGTTCTTCTAATTTCGGTCCCAATAATCGTTGGGCAGGCTTTCATTCATTAGCTGGGTCTTGGCGCTTTTCTAATGAAAAATTCTTTGAACCTTTGAAAGGAGTAGTGAGCAACGGTAAATTACGTTTAGGTTGGGGACAAACCGGTAATTCCAATATAGGTGGCTATAAATGGGGTACTACAATTTCAAGAATGCCTTCAGGATTGGGTATGGGATATCGTCCGGCTAATATTCCAAATACATCTATTAAATGGGAAGCTCAAGAACAGTGGAATGTCGGTATTGATTTATCTTTATTTCAGGATCGCGTTAATTTAACAGCCGACTGGTATAAGAAAGTGTCTACTGATATGTTGATGCCTTTACAATTACCATCTTATATGGGTACATCAGGTAATGGTTCTTCTGCATTAGCAGCTCCTTATGGTAACTATGGTAACATTGAAAATAAAGGTATAGAATTTTCTTTGAATACGCGTCCTGTTATAGGTAACTTCCAATGGGATTCTGATTTCCAGATTTCTTTTAATAAAAATAAATTGAGAGGACTTGCGGGAACATCCAGTGGACAGATTGTGGGTTATGGGCAATGGTCAGATGTGGTTAGTGTCTCAAGGATAGGTGAATCATTGTTTAACTTTTATGGTTATGTTTGTGATGGCGTTTACAAAGATTTGGAGGATTTACAGGCATCTGCAAAACCTGAAAAATATCCGGCCGACGGAGTCTTTAATCGGGCAAATACAGTTTGGGTGGGTGATATGAAATATAAAGATCTCAGTGGACCTGATGGAAAACCAGATGGTGTAATAAATGACTATGATAAGACCAATATCGGTTCTCCAATGCCCGATTTTACATTTGGTTGGACTAATACATTTCGTTATAAGAACTTTGATTTGTCAGTCTTTATTAATGGCTCTTATGGAAATAAAGTTTTCAATTACTTGGGTATGAAGTTGACACATATGAATACTGCATGGAGTAATCAATTGAATACCATAGCGGATCGTGCGCAACTAGTTCCGATTGATCCGAACAAGGCATACGCTAATGGTGGAAAATGGTATGATGACGTAACGAATGTGAGAGTTAATAATCCAAATACTTCTATTCCTCGTCCCTCAATCCAAGACCCTAATGATAACGACCGTATCAGCGATCGTTACATAGAAGATGGCTCTTATATTCGTCTCAAGAATATTACTTTAGGTTATACATTTCCAAATAGTATGATAAAGAAAGTAGGTTTGGGAAGTTTGCGTCTATATGCCAATATCCAAAATCTATTAACGATCACCAAATACGATGGTTATGATCCTGAAATTGGGATTAACACAGCCAACGCCAATGTTTATGGCTTAGATAATGGACGTTATCCGTCACCGACGGTTTATTCATTCGGCCTAAATGTTTCTTTCTAATACCTAAAATTAAAGATATATGAAAATCAAGGAATTTAAATATTTAATATTTGCCGCTGTATTGGGGATGACTATTTCTTCCTGTGAGGATTTCCTGAATCGTCCGGCAGAGGATAATTATAATGAAGCTAACTTCTACCAGAACGATGAACAATGCATACAAGGTGTCAATTATCTCTATAATTCACCATGGTATGATTTTCAGCGTGGATTTATTAAAGTTGGAGAAGTACTATCGGGTAATTATTATATGGGGAGTAGCCCTTATTTGGATTTTACAGTGAATGGTACTGATCAGGATTTGGTAAATATGTCCTACTCTTTGTGGGCAGTGAATGGCCATGCCAATACTGTTTATGCTCGTCTGAAAACAGCTAATGCTTCTCAAGCCGTTATTAATCAATGCATGGGCGAATGCTTGGTTTGGAAAGCGATGGCTTATTTCTATTTGGTACGTTCGTTTGGAGCAGTACCTATTATACATGATAATACGGCAGAACTTACTAGCGGAACATATAATTCGAAATTTAGGATAGAGGCAGCTGATGTATATGAATACATTATCATGACATTAGAGAAGGCTATTGAACTATTGCCGTCCAAAGGTGAAGATGGGCGCATCGATCAATATTCAGCCAAAGGCCTAATGGCAAAGGTTTATCTTGCAAAATCCGGTCTTGGACAATCGGGAACTCGCAACCAGGAAGATTTGGATAAGGCTGCTTCTTATGCGAAAGATGTCATTGATAATTCCGGGCGTAGTTTATTAAAGAACTATTCTGATGTGTTTCGTTTAGCGAACAATAAAAATCGTGAATGTTTGATTTCTTGGCATTGGTATCCAACTCGTGATCCTTGGACTGCTCAAAACACATTACAATCTGATTTGGCTATGGTAGGTTTCGATGAGTTTGGAGACTGCTGGGGAGGTTACGGTGGCCCTTCTGTTGATCTGCAGGAAGCTTTTGGTGTAAGCGTACTGGAATCTCCTTCAAATCGTACTGATACGGATAGTCGACGCAAAGCTACTATGATGATGGCAGGTGATAGCTATGAATACTTCTGGCAAGATAAAGGAGGATTTGATTATCTGAAGTTTATTTATGATAAAGAAAACTACGGGGCCGGTGGACCGGGTGAATTGCAATCACCAACAGGTGCTAACGAGGTGAAGCAGTTGTATGGTAATGCCAATGATCACGTCGTAGGGCTAGGCATTTCTGCCGGTAATATGGTTAGTGGATTGAGTACACATATCTTGCGTTTGTCAGATATCTATTTGATCTACGCTGAGGCTAAAATTGGAAACAGTGCTTCTACTACTGACGCAAGTGCGATTGATGCATTTTATACTGTTCGTCATCGTGCTGTGGCTTCTGCCCCTCGTCCTGAATCCATTACTTGGGAGCAAGTTTGGAAAGAACGGCGTCTGGAATTAGCGTGTGAAGGTGATCGTTGGTATGATTACGTACGCTTGTCATATTATGATCCGCAACGTGCCATTAACGAACTAAAGGCTCAACGCCGTGATGTATATTATGGGTTGAATAGTTTGTATAAGGGGTATTATGAAAACAAATCTTATGTTGTTAATCCGGCTGACCAACGTTATAATCCAGAAGCCAAGGCACCGAACGTAACTATATCAAGTTTTACTTTGCCTTTCCCAACGGAAGATGTGGTATTTAATCCCAACTTGATGAAAGACCCTATTCATGTGGATGTACGTAGTGAATTTAGTTATTAATTTTAATGCTGAGAAAGATGAAAAACAATAAATATATGAATTGGTTCTTTGCGGCTGTGATTATAGTTGCAGGTTTCTCAATGGCTGCCTGCGAAGATGAGCCGGATAAGTATGAAGTTGCAGGAGGATTACCTACTGTCAAATATATACGGTCACCGCTTCCTCAAATTGCGGACTCCTTGTTAAGCGGAGCTTATATGGCAAATACCGTATGCTTAGTCGGAGATAATCTGCGTAGCATTTACGAACTTTATTTCAATGATCAAAAGGCTGTTCTGAATACGAGTTACATTACCGACCACACATTACTCATTGATGTGCCTAAAACCATTCCGACTAGAGTAACCGATAAAATCTATATGATAACAAAATCAAAAGACACTATCGCCTATGATTTTAAAGTTCTTGTACCGACTCCTGCTGTGAACTCCATGTCTTGCGAGTATGCTAAGCCGGGTAGTGAAGTAACGATTTATGGTGACTACTTTTTAGATGATCCTAATGTTCCGTTGACAATAACAATGCCTGGAAATATTGGAGTTACTGAAATTACCAATATTACGAAAACAGCGGTTAGTTTTATTATTCCGAATAATGCTCTTGATGGTTATATTAAAGTGAAATCTATTTATGGGACAGGACGTTCCAAATTTCAATATATGGATAAGCGCAATATTTTATTCGATTGGGATGGCTCTCATGGTGGTTTTGCTCTTGCTAACGGCTGGCGTAACGGTGTTGTTCGAAATTCAGATCCTGTAGGTATTGACGGTCCCTATCTTTATTTTGGAGGTGCTATGGGAGGCGCAGTAGGCGCAACTTGGGCTGAAAATGAATTTTCATTCAATTATTGGCCCGGTTCAGTTAAGAATCCACCTAAGGAATATCCTGAATTATCTTCTTTGCCTGAATTTGCAGAAATGATAGAGAAATATGGAGTCAATCATTTGCAATTGAAGTTTGAAATCTATGTACCAACTTCCAACCCTTGGATGTCAAGTGCGTTGCAGGTTATTTTCTCTTCTAATGAAAATGTGACAATTAATACTGGGAATAATGGTTATTTTAGCAATACTGCTACGCCTCGTGGTTTGTGGATTCCATGGAAAGATTCCGGCTCTTATGATACAGGCAATAAATGGCTGACAGTTTCTATGAAGCTATCAGAATTTAATAAAACTCATGATGGTAATAAGTCTGCCAATGCTTTGGATAAGAGTCGTATGACCGGACTTACCTTCTTTGTCTGGAATGGTGGTGTGCTTGGTACAGACTGTAATCCGATTATCTGTATAGACAACATTCGTGTAGTACCTGTTGAATAACTTTAAAAACTAATAGTAATATGAATAAAACATATAAACTGTCGGCACTTTGGATGATGTGCTTGATGATCCTTAGCTGCTTGTCGTTTACGGCTTGTGATAATGAAGATGGGGAAGATACCAACCAGTATACAGGCGGCGTCAATTTGAATGTATTCGGGCCAAGTCCCGTAGCTCGTGGAGGCGAACTTCGTTTCTTGGGTAGTGGTATGGATAAAGTTACGGCTGTTGTTGTCCCGGGATCTGGCGAAATAACGGATATAAAGGTGATCAGTAGTACGGAGATTCGTGTAACGATACCTCAAACGGCACAACCTGGGTTAGTTATATTAAAAACTCCCAATGGCGATATTACGACAAAAACCAAATTGACGTTCACGGAACCGATTAGCTTGGATGCAATAGCTCCTAATCCGATAAAAGCGGGTGCAGAATTGACGATTACTGGTGAATATTTGAATCTGATTAAAGAGGTGATCTTCGCTGATAATGTGATAGTGAAAAGTGATGTTTTCACTAAGCATGAGCGTAAAGAAATCAAATTAATCATTCCGAAGGAGGCCCAAACAGGTAAGATTATCATTTCCGATGGTGCTGAGATACCTAATTGGATCTATTCAAATGAAGCCTTGAATGTTATTTTACCTTCTGTAACTCAAACATTGGATCTGACTTCCAAGAAGCCTGGTAATGTGATAACTATACAAGGTAAGGATTTGGATTTGGTAAAACAGATATTAATGCCAAATGGTGATAGCGTAGAGTTTACTCTAGAGGCAATGGATGTAGTTGCATCAACGAAGAGTGTTGGTAGCAGCTATAAACTTAGCTTTGTATTACCTCCAAATGCATCAAATGGTGCTGTCGTTATGGTTGCTTATTCGGGAGTGAAGGTAGCTATTGCGAATATTGGTATGGCGGTTCCTGCTTCTTTAGTGGCAACACCGGCAACGGATATCAAAACAGGTGATGTTATTAGTATTAAAGGTGTAAATATGGAGCTGGTAACATCTGTTGTTTTTCCGGGTGTAGCCGATGTTATCACTCCAAGTTCAAAAACTGCTACAGAAATTAAGGTTACCACGCCTGAAGGTGCCATTAGTGGAAATCTGGTATTGAATACAGCAAGCGGACATACTGCGTCTGTGCTTATATCTACATTGAAACCGGAGGTTATTGCTTATAATCCTTCATCGGTTGCAGCTGGTAGCGATGTTGTTTTGCAAGGTAAACATCTTGATTTGGTAGCTGCCGTTACTTTCGGAGGCAATAAGAAAGTAATCGTCACTCCTACCGGAAGTACTGAATTAGAAGTTAAGGTGCCGGTTGATGCTGAAAGTGGGGAAGTAACGCTGACGATGAAGAATGGTGAAACGGTTAAATGTGCCTCTTTAGAGGTAACGAAACCTGTATTCTGTTATATACCTGTGCTTCCGAGCTCGGATACAGAAATTAAATCAGGCACTATTTTATCAATAGGAATTCAGAATGGTGATAAGCTGACTAATGTTCAGGTGAATGGAAATAATGTTCAGTATATACTTCAAGGTTCTACGCTTAATATACTTATTCCTAATAATGCGAATGGTAATACTACCTTTAAGCTGATTTCGTCTAATGGAGAAGTGTCTTATATTATAAAAGTAATTTCTTCAGGGATCATTGAAACGGTGATTATGGATAAAGTTCATGACTTGGGATCATGGGCAAATGAGGCGGCTGGCGGTGCGTTCCGCATATATAAGGAGTCATTTGAAGGAGTAAAGGCTGGTTCTATTATGAAATTCTATTTGACTGTAACAGTAGTTGAAGGTAAAATGCAGATTAATGATGCAAACTGGGGGCAATGGAAAGAAATCCTTCAGTTTAAGGATAAAGATCAGACATCTTATGAAATGGGCTTAACTCAAGAATTCCTTGATAAAATAATGGCTACCGAAGACGGATGGTCGAAGACGGCTCTTATTATTCAAGGTCAGAATTTGGTTATCTCAAAAGTTTCCATCATTACTGGCGGAGCAACATCTAAATAGAAATTAAGGAAAACGGATTAAGAGAATAATAAAAAGACTTGCTCAGTGGAATGCTACTACATTAAATTGAGCAAGTTTCTTTTATTTATGCAATCATAATGTCAGATGAGTAAAGAAAGTAATAAACGAATAAGACTATGAAGAAAATATCATATAATCTTTTCTTTTTTTTCATTGGGTTTTTATTCATTACATCATGTAGTGGAGGGGATAATGAACCTGAAATATCAATGATGAAGGCTCCCGAAATGATAAACAGTAATCCAATGGACGGAGCAAAAGATCTTCCTTCAGGTGATATAACTATTGTTCTGACTTATAACCAGAATGTCACTTCTCTTTCTTCCGAACACAGCAAAGTCACCTTGGGAAGTGCTTCCATAATAAGCGTTTCAGCTGTTTTAACCAAAGTAACCATACGGGTTTCCGGTTTAGAAAAGGGAACAGATTACCAATTGATTGTACCTAAAGGTGTTATATTGGGACCAACAAAATTAGAAGCGCCGAAAGTTTCTATTACTTTCAGTACGGTGCCCAAACAATCGATAACTAGTGCATTGTGTAGCCCCAATCCTTCAGCTCAAGCAATTAAAGTTTATGATTTTCTGAAAGAAAATTATGGTAAAAAGCTCATCTCAGGCACCATGGCCAATGTAAACTGGAACATAAATGAGGCTGAATGGGTGTACAAACATACGGGTAAATATCCTGCACTGAATGCTTTTGACTTTGTTCATTTGTATGCATCTCCTGCCAATTGGATTGATTACGGAAATACAACAGTGATTGAGAATTGGTGGAATAATAATGGGCTGGTTGCAGCAACATGGCATTGGAATGTTCCTCAATCAGAAGGTAGTAGCAATTATGGCTTTTATTATACCGGAAAAAATAATGGTACCGGAGAAACATCGTTTGATATCACTAAAGCTGTTCAAAATGGTACGTCTGAAAATCTTCGTGTGAAAGCTGACTTGGATAAAATAGCAGATTATTTGTTACTTCTAAAAGCCAAGAATATTCCGGTTATCTGGCGTCCTATGCATGAAGCTTCTGGTGGATGGTTTTGGTGGGGAGCCAAAGGAGCTACACTATTTAAAGCATTATGGCAACTAATGTTTGATACATTTAGAGAAAAAGGAGTGAATAATCTTATTTGGGTATGGACAGCACAAACCGGAGATAATGAATGGTATCCGGGCAATGAATATGTAGACATTATTAGCTGTGATATCTACAACAAAACGGTGATCTCTCAATTGACAGATGAATACATCTCTTTAGCTCAGACTTATCCTAATAAGATTGTTACACTAAGTGAATGTGGCAACGTGGCTAATATGTCTTTGCAGTGGAATGCTGGTGCTACCTGGTCCTGGTTTATGCCATGGTACGACTATGATAGGACTAAAGAGGTTTCTGGTGCTGCTTTTAATGAAACAACTCACCAATATGCTAACATTGTTTGGTGGAAAGATGCATTCAAACAAAGTGTGATACTTACCCGTGATCAGATGCCAAACCTGAAATAATACTATCTTTGGATAAAATTGTACTTGTTTGGCTAACTTGCCAACCTTACATTTGTATCTGTGTAATATCAACCGTTTTGAAATAGATTATAAACCATGAAAAATCTCTTAATTGCAATGGCAATGACACTCACGGTGGGCTCTGGTTCTGCCGATAAAAAAGAAATTTATAAAGATCCTTCCGCTCCGGTGAAAGATCGGGTGGAAGACTTATTGGGTCGAATGACTCTTGAAGAAAAGGTCGGTCAGATGAATCAGTTTGTTGGCATTGAGCACATCAAAGCAAATAGTGCTGTCATGACTGCAGATCAACTGAAGAATAATACGGCTAATGCTTTCTATCCGGGTGTTACGGATAAAGATGTTGAGAAGTGGACTGCACAAGGATTGATTGGCTCTTTCTTGCATGTGCTAACGATTAAAGAGGCCAATTATCTTCAATCACTGGCGATGAAAAGTCGTCTTCAAATCCCAATCATCTTTGGTATTGATGCCATCCATGGGAATGCGAATGCACCGGATAACACGGTTTACCCCACTAATATAGGTTTAGCTTGTTCTTTTGATACCTTGATGGCCTACAAAATAGCCCGAGAGACGGCAAAGGAGATGCGGGCGATGAATATGCACTGGACGTTTAATCCTAATGTGGAAGTTGCTCGTGATGCCCGTTGGGGTAGAGTAGGGGAAACTTATGGGGAAGATCCGTATTTGGTTACTCTTATGGGAGTACAGTCGGTTAAGGGATATCAGGGCCAGTTGAATGGCAAAGAGGATGTTCTAGCTTGCATCAAACATTTCGTTGGAGGTAGTGAACCGATCAACGGTACAAATGGATCGCCTGCCGATTTGTCTGAACGGACTTTGCGCGAAGTTTTCTTTCCACCGTTTAAAGCCGGAGTAGAAGCGGGTGCTATGTCACTGATGACTGCCCATAACGAACTCAATGGTATACCTTGCCATAGTAATGAGTGGCTGATACAGGATGTGTTACGTGGAGAATGGAAGTTCCCGGGCTTCGTAGTAAGTGATTGGATGGATATAGAGCATATTCATGATTTGCATGCTACGGCTGAAAACATGAAAGAAGCTTTTTTCCAATCTATCATGGCTGGTATGGATATGCACATGCATGGCATTCATTGGAATGAGATGGTTGTTGAATTGGTAAAGGAAGGACGCATCCCTGAATCCCGCATTGATGAATCTGTTCGTCGTATTTTGGATGTAAAGTTTCGTTTGGGGCTATTTGAACAACCTTTAGCCAATGAAGTTCAAAGCATGAAGATTCGTCTGTGCGACGAACATCGTAAAACGGCTTTGGATGCTGCGCGTACTAGCATTGTGTTGCTCAAGAATGACGGATTGCTTCCTTTGGATGCAAAGAAATATAAGAAAGTTTTGGTAACGGGGATTAATGCCAATGATATGAATATCTTGGGTGATTGGTCTGCTGTTCAGAAAGATGAAAACGTGACGACTATACTCGAAGGGCTGCAACAGGTGGCTCCTGATACTAAATTCAACTTTGTGGATCAAGGATGGGATCCTCGCAATATGGATCCCAAGAAGGTGGCCGAGGCTGTGGATCATGCCAAAGAAGCTGATCTCAATATTGTGGTGGCGGGTGAGTATATGATGCGCTTTCGTTGGACGGATCGTACAGATGGTGAAGATACGGATCGCTCGGATTTAGATCTTGTCGGTTTGCAAAACGAACTCATTCAGAAGATTGCTGCTTCAGGAAAGCCAACGATCCTGATTTTAGTTAACGGACGTCCTCTTGGTGTAGAGTGGGCAGCGGAACATCTTCCGGCTGTTGTGGAAGCGTGGGCACCGGGAATGCTTGGCGGTCAGGCAGTTGCCGAAATACTTTATGGTAAAGTGAATCCTTCTGCCAAACTAGCAATAACCATTCCTCGCAGTGTGGGACAGTTACAAATGATTTATAATCATAAACCCTCTCAATATTTTCATCCCTATGCTGTGAAACCCAGCACACCGCTTTGGCCGTTTGGTTATGGTCTTTCTTATACTAATTATAAGTACACTGATTTAAAACTATCCGCTAAAGAGATAGCTAAAGATGGTAATGTGCAAGCAAGCGTAAAAATAACGAATACGGGTAGTAGAGATGGTGTTGAAATCGTACAACTCTATTTGCGTGATACTTATAGTAGCGTTACTCGTCCGGTGAAAGAGCTGAAAGATTTTGCTCGCGTATCTCTGAAGGCAGGCGAAAGTAAGGTTGTTGATTTCACTATTACTCCTGATAAACTAGGCTTCTACGATAAGAAAATGAATTGGACTGTAGAATCGGGTGAGTTTAGCGTGATGGTTGGTGCTTCTTCTGCCGATGAGGATTTGCTCAAAGATACATTTATTGTAAAGTGAGAGAATATGAAAATAATAATAGTTGGCTTACTACTTGCCTCAAGTATGATTTCATTAGATAGTCTGGCTGCTAACGTCACTCCTGAATCTTTGCCTGATTCATTGCGAACACCTGAAACGCAACATCTGCTTACTAATCTGAAAAAGATAGCCGCTCAGGGCTTTATGTTCGGGCATCACGATGATCCTATCTATGGCATTGGATGGGAAGGCGACGAAGGACGTAGTGATGTGAAAAGTGTCTGTGGAGACTATCCGGCAGTGATGTCTTTTGATCTGGGGCGGATAGAACTAGGTGGAGATAAAAATCTGGATAAGGTTTCGTTTGAGAAAATACGCAAAGAGATCGTTGCTCAATACAATCGTGGTGGCATGAGTTCGCTCAGTTGGCATGTGGATAACCCTCTTACCGGCAAGGATTCTTGGGATGTAAGTGATACCACGGTAGTGGCTTCTATTCTTCCCGGAGGAGCAAATCATGAAAAGTTTCTGGGCTGGCTGGATGCGGTAGCCAACTTTATGAATTCTATTGAAACAGAAAATGGTGTGAAAGTTCCCGTGCTTTTCCGTCCTTGGCACGAACATACAGGAAGCTGGTTCTGGTGGGGAGCAAAGCTTTGCACGCCCTCTCAATATAAAGCGTTGTGGAAGATGACCTATAATCGCATGCAAGAGAAAGGTGCGAACAATCTGTTATATGCATATTCTCCCGGGACAGATCCACAGAATGGTGCAGAGTATTTGGAGCGTTATCCGGGAGATGATATCATTGATCTGCTTGGATTTGACTGTTATCAATTCGACAAACAAAAATACATGGATGAACTGGATCGGTCTCTCACCATCTTGACAGAGGTCGGCAAGGCACATGGTAAACCTATAGCCATCACGGAAACAGGATTTGAAACGATTCCGGATGCTACTTGGTGGACGGAAACCCTTTTTCCTGTAATTAGTCGCTATCCAATATGCTACGTGTTGGTCTGGCGCAATGCTCGTGAGAAACAAAATCATTACTATGCGCCTTATCCGGGACAAGTGTCTGCTTTCGATTTTGTGAAATTCTACGAGAAACCTCAGACCTTATTTGTGAAAGACGTGATTCATTTGTATGACTAACCCAATTAATTAAACAACGATAAAAGTAATCAATTATGAGTCAGTTTAATGATAATATGACTAAACTACTAGCCGAACACGAGGCTTTCCTGTCTCGGAAGAATGAGCCTTCAATAAAGGGAAACGGAGTGGTTACCCGCTATGAGTATCCCGTGCTTACTTCCGAACATACTCCTGTGTTTTGGCGATATGATTTGAATGAAAAAACAAACCCATACTTACTGGAACGAATTGGAATGAATGCTACGATGAATGCCGGCGCCATAAAATGGAAGGAAAAGTATCTGTTGATGGTACGTGTGGAAGGTTCCGATCGTAAATCATTCTTTGCAGTTGCCGAGAGTCCCAATGGAATCGACAATTTCCGCTTCTGGAATTATCCCGTAACGATGCCCGAAGATGTGATTCCTGCTACTAATATTTATGATATGCGTCTTACCGCACACGAAGACGGTTGGCTTTATGGCATCTTCTGTGCCGAGCGCCATGATGATAATGCTCCGGCTGGTGATCTTTCATCTGCTACAGCTACTGCTGCTATTGCCCGTACCAAAGACCTTATAAACTGGGAGCGTCTACCGGACTTGAAGGCAAAGAGTCAGCAACGTAATGTCGTTTTACATCCGGAATTTGTGAACGGTAAGTACGCTCTTTATACTCGTCCGCAAGATGGTTTCATCGATACCGGTAGTGGTGGAGGAATCGGTTGGGCATTGGTTGACGATATCACTCATGCAGAGGTAAAAGAAGAAGTTATTATTGATCGTCGCTATTACCACACCATTAAAGAAGTGAAGAATGGTGAAGGTCCTCATCCAATCAAAACCTCTAAAGGTTGGTTGCACCTGGCACACGGAGTGCGAGGATGTGCTGCAGGCTTGCGCTACGTACTCTACATGTATATGACTTCCCTTGAAGATCCGACTAAAGTGATTGCTTCTCCGGCCGGTTATTTATTGGCTCCACAAGGAGAAGAACGTATTGGCGATGTTTCTAATGTACTCTTCACGAATGGATGGATAACCGATGAAGACGGGAAAGTCTTTATCTACTATGCCTCTTCGGATACCCGTATGCATGTGGCTACTTCTACCATCGATAAATTGGTTGACTACTGCATGAATACTCCTGAAGACAAATTGCGTTCTGCTGCTTCGGTGGAGGTGCTGAAGAAGATGATAAAGAGTAATTTAACTCTTACTCCACAATTAGCAAACAATAAATAGTAGATTCGTATCATATAAATAGACTATGAATAAGACAATCAATGCAAATTCGGCTTCTGCAGGCAAAGGCAGAGTTACCCTAAAAGAGAAAATAGGGTATGGCTTTGGGGATATGGCATCCTCTATGTTTTGGAAGCTCTTCGGTTCTTATCTGATGATTTTCTATACCGATGTGTTTGGGCTTCCGGCGGCTGTTGTGGGCACCATGTTTCTCATCACACGTGTTTGGGATTCAGCTTTCGATCCTATCGTAGGCATTGTAGCCGATAGAACTCATACGCGTTGGGGAAAGTTCCGCCCGTATTTGCTCTATCTGGCAGTACCTTTTGCTCTGATTGGCATTCTGACGTTTACTACTCCTTCGCTTAGTGATACAGGGAAGCTTATTTATGCTTACGTCACTTATTCGCTGATGATGATGGTTTACTCTGCTATCAATGTTCCTTATGCATCTTTGTTGGGAGTTATGAGTTCCGACACGAAAACACGTAATATTCTTTCTACCTATCGCATGACATTTGCCTATATCGGCAGTTTCATCGCCTTGCTGCTTTTTATGCCTATGGTCAATTATTTCTCCGGAGAAAGTATCGTACTCGCCGATGAACAGCAAGGATGGGCGATGGCTGTTATCGTGATAGCGGTGATGTGTGCCGTGTTGTTCTACTTCTGCTTTGCCTTTACTAGGGAGCGGGTGAAACCGATAAAAGAGAAACAGAGTCCTTTAAGGGAAGATGTGCGTAACCTACTGGGCAACAAACCTTGGTGGATACTGCTGGGCGCCGGAGTAGCAGCACTTGTATTTAACTCGATTCGTGATGGAGCAACAGTCTATTACTTTAAATATTTTGTAGTTGAGGCCGATTATGCAACGGTTTCTTTTTTTGGAGTATCCTTTGTGCTCAGCGGACTCTATCTGGCAGTGGGACAAGCGGCCAATATAGTCGGCGTTATTCTCGCTGCGCCTATCAGTAACCGCATTGGCAAGAAGCTAACCTATATGGGAGCAATGTCCATCGCTACTGTGTTAAGTGTTATTTTCTATTGGTTTGGTAGAGGAGATCTGGTCTTGATCTTTGTCTTTCAGATATTTATCAGCATCTGTGCCGGCAGCATCTTTCCATTGCTATGGTCCATGTATGCCGATTGTGCCGATTATTCAGAACTGAAAACAGGCAATCGTGCCACCGGTCTTATTTTCTCTTCCTCTTCCATGAGCCAGAAGTTTGGTTGGGCCATTGGTAGTGCGCTTACCGGTTGGTTGCTTGCCTACTTTGGATTTAAGGCGAATGTGGTGCAGAGCGAAGAAACCATTCATGGTATTAAAATGTTCCTTAGCTTCCTTCCGGCCGTAGGAACAGTTCTTTCCGTAGTCTTCATTAGCATGTATCCATTGAGTGAAACGAAAATGAAAGTGATCACCGCAGAACTTGAGGCAAAAAGAAAATAAAGATGAAACAAACAGTATCTGTACTTGCCTCTGAAATGGGAGAAGTACTTACCGACAACATTCTTCCTTATTGGATGAATAAGATGGTAGACAAGGTGAATGGAGGCTTTTATGGCCGTATTACCGGAACCGAGCAACTGATGCCTGAAGCGGAGAAGGGAGCCATCCTCAATGCTCGCATGTTGTGGACGTATTCGGCAGCTTATCGCCTCTTGAAGCGAGAAGAATATCTGGAGATGGCAACGCGTGCCAAACGAATGATTATTGATTCCTTTTATGATAAAGAGTTTGGAGGAATTTACTGGTCTCTGGACTATAAAGGGGAACCATTGGATACTAAAAAACAGATTTATGCCATTGGCTTTGCTATTTATGGCCTGAGCGAATATTATCGTGCCACGTCGGATACTGAGGCACTTACCTATGCCATTCATCTGTTCGAAAGTATTGAGGCGCATAGCTTTGATGCAGATAAGAACGGCTATTGTGAGGCGTTAACTCGCGAGTGGGGTGAGATGGCCGATATGCGTCTGAGCGATAAAGATGCCAACGAGCGTAAGACGATGAATACGCATTTGCATATTCTGGAACCTTACACCAACCTTTATCGGGTTTGGAAAGACAAGCGACTGGAAAAGCAACTGCGAAATCTTATCTCTCTTTTTACCGATAAGATACTCAATAAAGACAATTATCATCTACAACTATTCTTCAATGATGATTGGGAAAACAAATATAATATTATCTCTTACGGGCACGATATTGAAGCCTCTTGGCTCATTCATGAAGCAGCCCTCGAATTGGGCGACAAAGTGCTGCTTGCTACGGTTGAGCCTCTTGTGAAGCAGATAGCTCGTGCAGCAACCGAAGGGTTCACACCGGGTGCGGGAATGATCTATGAAAGAAATCTCGATAACGGTCATCTTGATGCCGACCGTCACTGGTGGGTGCAAGCCGAAACAGTCGTCGGCTACCTGAACCTCTATCAACACTTTGGTGATGAAGAGGCTCTAAGTAAAGCCGTCGATTGTTGGACCTTTATCAAATCTCACTTGATAGACCGTGAAAATGGTGAATGGTTTTGGAGCATTCGTGCCGATGGTACAGTAAATCGTGAAGATGACAAAGCCGGCTTTTGGAAATGCCCCTACCATAACGGGCGCATGTGCATGGAAGCGATTGAGAGATTTTTTCAGCATATATAAAAATGTTTCTGGCATTTCTGCTTCAGACCCATC
Source organism: uncultured Bacteroides sp. (assembly GCF_963666545.1). NCBI lineage: Bacteria > Pseudomonadati > Bacteroidota > Bacteroidia > Bacteroidales > Bacteroidaceae > Bacteroides > uncultured Bacteroides sp. The sequence goes on from NZ_OY762899.1 coordinate 3,254,620, forward strand.
AAATCCCTCAGCCTGTGAAAAGTGGCACATTTGAAGTGATATTATCAGGAGAAGATAATTCCCCGGGATGATCTATTGATATTGGTATGAACTCGTCAGTTGAACTTGCAGGTAAGCTATGGCGTAATTTGTTTCTCCAATAATAAAAACGGTTCTCGTTAATGCCTTCATTGGAACAGAATGAGGAAATGGATAAACCACTACTCAGCCAATAGGCATAAAGTTCTTTGAATTTCTTTTCGCTCCACATATTTTTTTTGTTTGGGAGCAAATGTCTGGAACTTCAAATGACTACAAAATATGGGGTTCACCGAATGGTTACATTTGTTTGTTGTATCGTTCAAAGAACATTATAGTTTTTTTGAACCCAACTAAGCTTGCTTTTGAACGTAAATAGTTACTTACAGGAACATTTATTCCAAAACCATATTTGTCTAATTTATCAATAATATATTTATTAGGATGACAATTAACATGCTTGTCGCTGTTTTGTCTATCTATAGCCCAACTTAAAATAATGTAACAAGAGGAATTGTTTACTAAATTACGTATAAATATATCTTCAAATTCACATGGTATATGTTCTCCAACTTCAAGACTAATGATTACATCAAACGGTCTTTTTGCTATTAATTCTTCTGTTAAATCAATGCATTGGCAATAAAAACCGTCTTGAAATAGGAGAGCAGTTGCCCTTTCTACATTGGGATTACCGTCATAGCCATTAACTATATATCCATTCTTACGCAGTAAAGCTACATACCATCCTGGCCCACATCCAAAATCAGCTATATTTTTAACTCCTGTGTAAGACAATACAGATAATATCCCTTCTCCTAATGCTTTATCATAACAATGACCTGCTAAGCTATTGTTAAGCCAATAACCTTGTCTGCTTACTATAACAGATTCTTCTTTTAACAGATATTGTTTTATATAATCGATGAGTTTATATGAAATATTTCTTTCTATCTTACGTGAAAATAGAGCATCAGACATCACAATATCTACCCAATTGCTTTTGTCTATGATTGCGGGAAAACTTCCATTTTGCTTTTGCCACAAAATATAACGAAAAGTGTTATTCGATACTTTTTCTCTATATGGGGAATTCATTATGATTGTTGGAAAATAAGTTTCTTCTGGCGCAAAAGTAAATTTTAATCTGTTATAGAATTTTTTATTTGAAAACGCTAAAATATATTCTGCGCATTGTCGTGTAATGGATATCCAATTAGATCCACCATATAAATGTTCGTATTGATTTGGTATTTTCCTTTTAAAGCCTATTTTTATTTGTATATCTACGATTTTATTTATTCTATGACGTCCTTTGAACGTACGATAATTAAAATAATCATATAATCTGAAATAGTTAAATCTCTTATAAGTACCATTTTCCCATCTTGAATAAGGTAACTTCATTGGACCAATAAATTCAGTTCCATTATTTTCCTGAAAAAAAGTATGTATATAACTCATACTTTTTATTGGAAAATCTTGTCCACTCATGAAATGAATATAATCAATAGAGTTATCTTGAACAATTTTATTTAAAAGAAAAAGCTCTGCTTTTAATATTTTAAATCCTCCCCAATATATTTTAAATTTTTTATAGATACCAATTACTTGTCGTCTTTGCTTAAGTTCATTTATTTCTCCACTTGTTATGTCGCTTTTTTTATCTATATGAATATAAAAAAGAAAATCCGAATCGAAACAAGATATTAGTTCTTTTAATTGAACGATATCTTTGTGCCATAATAGTAAAATTGCATGTCTCATATTAAATATTCTATAAAGTCTTTATTTACTAGAAAGTTTGAAGTATTCGTTTTAATAATGTTTTATTTGATAAAAAAAATCTGGCACTTCCCTTTTGTTTTTTCTTTTATATCTAAATTGCTACTTCCAACAATTAAAACTTTAAAATAATCATTGTTTTTTATTGAAATAACTTTAGGACTTATTTTACTAATTATGAATTTTTCCATTTTAGTTGTTGTATATTCTTCAAATTTACACAAAAAAAGGAAGCTGATATTTTCAGTTTACAACTTTACATTTATCTATATACTATGTAGGACTTATTCATTTATAGAATGCCATGATTGTATATACAGTTTTAATTCTGAATTAGTCATACTGCAAATTTTGCATAATTCATTCTTACTTTTAATAGCATTCTCTATGTTTGAATACTGGCTATTTAATCCTCGAGTATGATACAAATGATAAAGGACTCCTTCAACTTGAATAACTTTATATTTAAGAATCTGAAGTCGGTATCTGCGTTCTGCATCTTCTGGCCCCCATCCATAAAAATGTTCATTCTCTCCACCAGCTTCGTTGTACATTTTTATGTTTACCATGTAAGCTCCACCAACAGAATAATAACCATTAAGTAAATTATTGCATAAATATTTTGAATTAAGAACATTGATATCTAGGTCCCTTTTAAATAAAATGGATAAATATTCGTTGACTGAAAAGAATATTCCAGAATAAGGATATACTAAAGCCGTATCATTTTTTCTTAATATATTGTGCGCAGTTCTTATTTGCTCTATTGGAGCAATTGCATCGGTGTCCCATATAGCTGCAAAAGGTGTGCTTGTTGTCGCAAGCATTTGATTGATATATTTTGTCCGGAAGAATATCGGTGATTCGTCCTTTATAAATTGATATTTTATATTTGAAATATCTACGTAGTTATGAAATTTTTGTTGTTTATCTGCTTCAAGAATGTAGAGATTTGTATCAAAATATTTTGTTATATATTTTAATAAACAGATCAAATTTTCTAATCGATACAATGACTCTATTCTAATTGGTATGCAGAAGGTTATGTCTTTTAATAATATCTTCATATTGATAGCTTTTAAATATAATCTTCAAATAAAATTGATGAATTAATTAATCCATATCCTAATCCAGATAGACCATTCATGGATAATGGACAGTGCAGTAGGATATTATTTTTTAAATTCTTAATAAGTAATTGGCATAGACCTTTTTTATATTTAATATATTTCATAAATATATCATCAAAAATGTCTGGATCGTTGTATAGTAAACTGTAAAATCCAGCTTTTGATAAAATAGAAAATAAATTGTTTAGATTAGTGTCTAGGTCTATACTTATATTGTTAATTTCTGTTTTTTTATTAAGTAAATGATATAATGTTATTTCATCTACAATGTGTTTGTTCCTTTTTTCTTTTAATAATTCACATGATAATCTAATTAATTCTTCACTTTTGGAAGGAAATATTTTTTCTTTATGGATCAATTGTGCAAAATCTAAAATAGAAATCAATAATTGAGCGGGCATATCTTTTAATAAAGTTGATTGCATATATGCTTTTTTATTCAATATTTTCTCGCATTCATCAGTTAGGTATAAAATATGTTCTTTAAGATATAATTCGTATAATATTGTATTGTCTGTGCTTTTATTATTATTATTTAAATTGTAACTTTTATACCTAGTAAATAAGTATTTCCCTGTTGAAAGCAGATTACTTTCAAGATCTATTTGTATTGGAGTATAAATACGTTGACGTATTATTAGTGCATCAATTTTATTCAATAGATTATCTGTTACATCAAATTCTATCATTTCTTTATTTCTGAGCCATTCTAAACTCCATATTATTCCTGCTTGGCCTGAATAAAAACTTGGAGAAATTTCTAAAAGTGATTGATTCCAACATTTTTCAATTATTTCATCTGCTTTTGTTTTAATTTTAGGCTTGTTTGTGAAATTGTAATTACAATATAAGAATAATGCTATTCCAATTAGTCCGTCATAAAGGCCTTTAGAATCCTTATTAGAATTCTTTGAAATAATGGTTTGGTAAATATTGTCTATTATTTTATCTTTAATCATGTGACTTAAAACTAGATTGTGTATATTTTATAAAACATATCTGGGAATTTGGGGCACCTAGGGTCTAGATGATCCCAATTATCTTTTCCATATGCCATTAATATCTCTTTCCAACACTCCTCTTGCTTCACGGCATATTTTGAACTCAGAGCAAGAGTGACATACGCTCTCTTTGCTTATATATTCTTTTTGTAAATAAAATAGTTCTTTTTCTTTTGGCGAATTCCATACTTCCATGATTGCCTGTTTTGTTAAATCTCCAATTATAAATTGAGGATTATCGTATAGTTCTTCGCAAATCGTAACTTTACCGTCAGGTAATATTATAAAGTTTCTTACATTGGCTGTACAAATAGATCTAGTATTGAATGAAGGCTTACGGTGAAACCCATATTCTTTTAAAATTATTTGATTTATTCAGAGGGTTTTGAAGGAAAATATGGGTTTCACCGAATGCTTACTTCAAACCTGCATCTGCGAGGAAGCCAAAGAGTAATAGTGTCCTTTCTTTTCCATAAGAGTATCGTGATTGCCCTTTTCAACAATAAATCCTTTATCAAGAACAACTATCTGATCGGCATTGTGAATTGTGCTTAACCGGTGGGCAACAACCACTACTGTTCGTCGTTCAAACGCGCCATTTAATGCATCTACAATTTTTCGCTCGTTTATTGCATCCAAAGAGTTTGTTGCTTCATCAAGAAACAGGAACTTCGGATCGCGATAAAGGGCACGTGCAATCAGCAAGCGTTGTTTTTGTCCTCCGCTTAGCCCTCTTCCTGTTTCACCGATAGTAGTTTCAAAACTTTTGGGCATGGCATTAATTTCATCTTCAATTTGAGCAATACGACAGACTTCGCGTAAACGGTCGTAATTTATATGCTCATCGTCAAGCACAATATTATTCAGAATCGTGTCACTAAACAATTTTCCATCCTGCATCACCACGCCGCACATGTCACGCCACTGACGCAAGTTAATGGCATTCACGTTCATTGCATCCATTTTTATATCGCCGTAACTCGGTTTATACAGCCGTATCAATAATTTCAGCAAAGTTGATTTCCCACTACCGCTACCACCGACAATTGCCGTTACTTTGTTTTCCGGAATTTGCAGATACACATTTCTCAACACCAACGGTGAATTAGGTGTGTATTGAAAGTGAACATTTTCAAGAAAAATAGTTTTTCTTTCAGGAAGAAAGGTCGAACTTCCAATAGACAACAATTCTTCTTCGTCTTCCAATTGGCGAATTTCATTAATGCGCAAGAAACTGATCTTGGCATATTGCGCCGATACGACGAAATTAATAAATTGTACTAATGGGCCATTCAACATACCGATAATGAACTGAGTGGAAATCATTACCCCAAACGTAATGTCACCTTTAATAACCGCCATCGCACAGAAGAATACAATCGCCATATTCTTGATGCTATCAATAAATTGTGCACCTAAATTCTGCGCATTGGTAACGGCTAATACCCGTTTGTTTACATGATAAAGGCGCGCCTGGATTTCTTCCCACTTCCATCGGCAGTGCTTCTCATAGTTACATATTTTAATATCTTGTATTGCCGAAACAGTTTCTACCCAGTAACTCTGGTTTTTGGATAAAAGCTCAAAATATTCCCAGTCCAGTTTTTTGCGAATATTCAAAAAAAGCAACACCCAACATACATACAAAATGGAACCTGCGAGAAAAATATAAAAGATAACTGCACTATAAACCAATAGAATAATTGCAAAAACAACAAACGTGAGCGCTGAAAATATAAGCGACAACGAATTATTCATAATAAAACTGCGAATACGCTCGTGATCTTGTGCCCTTTGCAAAATATCACCCAACAGTTTGTTCTCAAAAAAAGTAACGGGCAATTTCATCAGTTTTATCAAGTAATCTGAAATCAGGGCAATGTTTACACGGGCAGTAATATGAAGCAATATCCAATCACGTAGCACATTAAAAACCATCACACTCAATAAGATGCTGATGTTTCCTATCAATACCATGTTTATGAATTTAACATCAGAAGTTTTAATTCCCACATCGATAACCGCCTTCGAGATAAACGGCAGCATACCTTGCAATAACGTAACCACCAGCATGATAAAGAAAATCAGCCCAAAGTTTTTGCGATATGGGAAAAAGTACTTTAAAATACTTGCAAAACTGTTTCCTTTTTGTTCTTTCTCTGCTTTACTATCTTTGAACCCGACAGCTGGTTCCAAGACAAGCAACACGCCATGGCTTTCGTTTTTTTGGTACCAACCTTTACGAAAGTCTTTGTGAGTATACTTAATACGACCTTTGGCAGGATCGGACACCCACACATGCTTTTTATCAGAGAAATAGACAACTATAAAATGGCTATTTTCCCAGAAGATTATAGCGGGAAACGGAATACTGTTTACCACATCATCAATCGTACATTTTAACGCCAGAGTACGTAAGCCTATACTTTCGGCACCGGTGCTAAGGTCGAGCAACGACACTCCTTCTTTGGTAATGCCGCAACGGTCACGAAGATATTGCAGTGAGTAAAACTTGCCAAAATGCTTGGCTATTATTTTTAGCGAAGCAGGGCCACAATCCTGCGAATCCATTTGGTATTCAACCGGGAATCTTTTTAGTAACATATATTTCTATTTTTCTCCATTTGACTTTAAATTATCAAACAATCTTTCAATTAATCGTTTTCGTTTCGTAATAATTTCGACCGTACCTTTTGTTTCAAAATCGAGCTGCAAGAGTTTTCCAAAATTCGTAACCGTGCCACCTGGAAACGAGACAATAACCAAATAAGCATCGTCTGCACCATTTTGTGTTTTTACTTTGTTGGTTATGTGTGAAAAGGAAGTAACAACGCCTTTCAGCAAACCATATTCGTCATATGGATAATTGTTTATTTTCACATTGACTGTTTGCCCAATTTTCACTTTTCCAGCACCGAAGGAGGGAATCATGACTTCTCCTAGGGTCTTGTTTTTGCAGGGAATAATTGAAAATAATTCCTGCCCCGATTGCACAAAACTATTATTCCGCCAAAAACCAAGATACTCTAACTCGCCGTCAATTGGGGTATATTGCAGGTAGTGTTCTTTCCACAAGTTGATGGCGTTGGACAATTCGTTCTTACGCGTAACAAAATCAGAATAAGCTTTCTCTTTGGCTTCTGTTTCTTCCAATAAAATTCGCTGTATTTCCATTCTATTGCGACTTACTTCGGACTGTTTCATTAACAAGCTGCTTTTCAGATTAAGGTGCGATTCTTGTATGGAGAAATGTACCGCATGCTGCTGTTGGTATTCCTGTTCGCTTATACCTTTTATGGAGAACAATACACTATCCTTACTCAGGCGTCTTTTAGAGTTTCCTAACACCTGTTTTTTAAGCAATAGCTCATCATTCAGATTGGAAATAACCGCTTCGTCTGACTTTATTTGCTGATTCAGATTCTTGCGCATAGTGTCGTAAATATCTGATGTTAATAACCGCTCATATTGCAAATACGATAGTAAAAAAGCATTGTATGCCGAACTCGTTTCGCCCAGCAGTAAGGTATCTGGAAACTGAGGCATGTTGCTCTTTCCCAAATTTAACTTATTAAGCAACGACTCGGCCAATAGGATATGTTTATAGTTGGCACCGCTCTCAATATAGGCAATTACTTCACCTTTTTTTAACATCCTTTTATTGGGTTCCAACAAATAGATGCGTCCGTTGCTGTTGGCAACCAACCTTACAGGTGCCTTTGTAGCCGTTACCGAAATTTGTCCGTCCACAGTGTCGGGATATTGTATCAAGAAGCCCAACAATACAACAATTCCTATTAACATACAAATGCACAAAATAACCCATTTTACCCAATAGGTGGGCATACGATCAATAATGGTTCGGACTTCTTCGGATCTTATTGATACATTATCCTCATTAACCTGCTCCGAGGAACAAATTATCGGTAAATACTTCTGTTCGTGTTGATTTGGTGTATCTTTACTCATTGAACTGTTTGTGTTTTGAATTTATGAACAATATGATAAATTAATCCTAATCTTTTACTAGAATTCAAGAAAAAACTAGGGACTAGACCTCTCACTTCATTATTACAGTGCGTAACATCTGAATAATCAAAATCTTTTTTGGATAGAGATAAACGGGTACATTGTCATCTTACATTTTGAAATGGTAGATAATACACCATCAGCTGTATCAGTATCTTTAAAGTAATAATCTAATATTTTTAAAAAAAAGAGGTTTGAAAATTATTATAAATTGCGCACTCCAAAACGAGTCCAGCCAATAGCTATTAGTTGCCATAGGCACAGCCGTTCCAAAGTTGCCGATCTCCCCCCCCCCGAAAGTAGTTCCGTTTTTTGAGTATTGGCTGCAATTATTTTGATGAAAAGAAACTCTTTGCTATAGGCAGATGTAAAAGTATGGTCATCTTTGCAGATAATCATAATATCATCATTGTGTTCGATTGCTATTCCTACCGTCTTTACTATACTTTGCCATAAACCTATTGCTCCAATAGGACGTTCCTTCACTTCTATAAAATTCACCTTAAATTCCGGCTTGTTCTTAAATTGCTCTTCAATATGCAGTCGTTTATCTGTTCGTTCTCTCAGATTGATTACATACATCTGTAAAAAATAATCATGCATATTACACTTTTGTTTTATTGCCTTTCTTATAATTTCGTACGGTTTCTTCCAATACTGTATTTACCCTTTCACTCCACACGTCCCAATTAAGCCGTGTTTCAAACTCATGGCGCGAAGATGTTCGTAATTTTAAATAATATTCTTTATCATTAAAAACAGTTCTAATTTTTTCAGCATAATCTTCCGCTGTAGCATCAGGCGATAGTAAATAACCATTTTTACCCTCGGATATAGGTTGACTTACACCACCCACATTGGCTGCGATGCTTGGTACAGCATAAGCCGAGGCTTCACAAAACACAATACCATACGCATCAAATTCAGTGGGTAGAACCAGAAAATGAGCTTCACTAAGAATAGTGCATAATTTTTTCAAATGCGCCGAATTAGATTTGTCCAGAAATGGGAAAATTTTTAAATTTTTATCTTCTTCTTGTAATACATCAGGAGCAGAACCAATAATAGTTAACGTACATGGGAAATTTTCCGCTTTTAGTTTTTGGTAAGCTTCTAATGCTTTACGTCCTCCTTTTTTTTGCCAATTCTTACCAATAAATACTAAATTACAGACTCTTGTGTCTACATTAATTGTATAATTTGTAGGTGTGGGGATATTGGCACCAAATTCAATAACATGAATTTTATCAGGATTAACACTGTAATAATTTATTGTTTTTTGTCTAGCCCATTCTGAGCTATAGATTATAGTTGTATACTTATTTAATAGTTTCTTTTCAAGTTTTTCAAGTTTACGAATTTTTACTTCATCATTATTTGGATTTAAGTAATCTTTAAACAAATGATAGTTTACATCACTTAAATGCACAATTGGTATATCTATCTCCAAAAAAGGAGCTAAATAAAGATCTCCAAAAAACACCAAATCACAATTAGAGATCTGCCTTATCTGTTCAGAGCACAAGCTCCCTAAAATAGGAATATAATTCTCAAAAGAACATTCTTTTGAGAAGTTATTTTTAACGTAATATGCAGCCTGTAAAAGAACATATTGCCCTATTACTTTCAAATTGTGTTTTTTACTTAAAGCATGAAATAAGTGAAAAGTAGTTCCAGACCAACTGTTTATATCGTTTGGATTTAATGTTGTTAAAAAAATAATATTCATTTTTACATTAGACTTGTGCTGAGTTTTTTATTTAAGAGTACATTGAAAGATGCGTATGTATAAATTTAATCGCATCAAATAAATTCACTACTTTTTTATCATCTTCATTTTTAGTAAAGCCTGCATATAAGAGTTCATTACTGATCCGTTTAGATTCAAATTCATTTTTAATATATTATTCCTTTTATGAATTTCAGCAACCTTTTTAATATAAATAACGCCATCCATTCTTGATTTGGGAATTATAAAGCCAAATTCTTCTTTCCTCTTACTATTTCCAATATATCTCATTTTAAGAACATCAGAACAAGTAAGCCTTTCCATTGATAAATAGCATGAATCAATATTCAATTTATTTATAAGAGTTTCGATGCTGCCGGATGGAGCAGGCTCTAGTTTTTCAACTTTAAAATTAGCTCCCTTAAGGTTTGAGGATAAAATAGAACCACTTTCTGCTGCTAATGCGATACACGAATAATCACTTTTATACTTATTTCTCATATAATACCCGAAAGGGTAAAAACCTAGAATTGATAATTCCGGATTATAGTTTACATGCCCAAAATGTTCAAATATGGTAATTGATTGGTTTGCGTCAAGCAGATTGTTTATTACGAATTTTGCATTTTCATACATTGTGCTGTCTCTACTTATTTGCCGATAATATGAATCAGACGTTTGATCTATTGCCGCAATGCTATATCGTATCAGTTCCGATTCTTTTTTATTGAATATGTTTTCAAAATCATGATTCGCATCAAATATTGATAGTATTTTTTTAAGAGGAGTTTCCGTTTCAAGCAAAAGTTTACAGATAGTATTCAATTCTTTATTATTAAATTCGGCATTAAGCGTATAAAAGAAATTAAACAAATCGACTCTACTATTTAAAGCAATAGAATTCATATCAAGTCCTAAGAATAAGACCTTTTCCTTAGATGTTAAATTATATTCTTTTATCCAACGAATAAGAGATCTAAAAGAGTCAGAGTACAATCTATTATTAAAATAAGTAGAAATAGTATCCAATTTAAAATATTGATCTCCGGCAATATACCTGTTAATATAAAAAGATGATTCCAAAGGAATTTCAAGCAAAGCAATCCTACAATTATTATTAACGATTCGGTTCTTAATCATCTCAATAGCAAAATCATTCATTGTACTGCTGCCATGTACGGTTTCTCCTATTGCAAGTATTTTCTTTTCAGAAAATGGGAGATCTTTAAAATTGTTATTTTCCAGACGAATGACATCCTCTTTTTTCAATATCACATTGGTTTCATGATTATTAGTTGATAGTTCATCGATATTTTTTCCATCAATAAATATATCTAAATCAGACATCCATATTTTTCCTTTTTTTTGTTTAACGCCACTTGCTACAATCGTCAGATTCAATAATAAAGGATTATCTACATTTGCAGATTGAGTCGATACAGTCCATTCTTTATTCAATGGCAATTGAAGTGTATCTATTAAATTTACTCTTTCACCTTCACCTATAGAACCTACAGTCAAATACAATTCTTTGCAATCCTCTGTTTTATACTTAACTTTCACTTCAATCTTTGAGACTGTTTTATTTATATGAAAGGTTGGAAATATACATCCCAGTGCCCCTCTTTTTTCACCCAAAGTTTCTACTAGCAATGAATGCGGGTATGCTTTATTATTAACAGATGATTTAAAAAAAAAGTCTTTAGGATTTTCTGTCCAGTTATATCTCAGGAAATCCTTATTTATAGGCTCTGCAAATAAATAGCACTGTGACAACAGTAGTAATAAAGCAATTATTTTTTTCATTATTAAAAGACTTTATATCTAGTATATATTGCTATAACAAATCAGTAAACAATCCACCTCATTCATTCCTATAAGGTGAATTGTTGAATTTTTAACGCCAAGAGGCATAAGAATCCATTGTCCTTGAAGTGATTAATCTGCCTGAACCTGCATCATAAACGGAAAATAGTGTTGAATCCCGCTGATCTGTTGTAGCAAGTATAAAAATCGATGAAGCATTATAACCATTTGATAACAATTCACGTTGAATATCTCTTGTCATATTTTCATATTGACTTGAAGTATAACTTGCCACACCACCAAGAAGTGGAATAGCTCCGATTACTTGGTTAAGAATTTGTTCATATCCATTGTTGGATAGGGATGTAATATAATCGGGAAAACTATAATAGGTTTGGTCTGTTCCGCCTGGATAGGCTGAATTTCCATAGATGAATACATCATTAGCTACGTACCCATAGTTATTCACAAAGCCTCCATCCCAGGTCCCGTTATTAATCATTCTGTCTAATTCCGCTTGAGTATAAGGATCAGCAGACGTTCCACTTCCCCCACCTATAAATTTCATCAGAGCTTTTTCTTCAATTACCGGCATTGTTTTAGCCAGTTTGCACAAACTTTTCTTTGTTAGTTTCCTCATTTTTTAAAATTTAAATTGTTTATAATTTTATTCATTTTATAAAGACGTCAATTTATTTGTATTTTTTTCTAAAATATTTTGAAAGAAAATAAAAATGTCTTGCTTAGTCATCAACCCTTTTTCTTTCAAATTCTCTAATGCTGTCAAAGCCATTGATAATTCTGAATATCTACACATATTTTGTTTTATCAAGTATTCTATAACTTCATTAATAATTAACTCGGTTGTTTCCCTTTGCTCTCTATACTTTTGTTTACTAACTTGATAATCCGATATGCGATAATAAAGCAATGGTTGATTGTCTATATAAAACAGACCACCTAATTTTGCAATTTCAGTCCAGAACTTAAAATCCTCCGCATAAATATAGTTTTCATATTTTAATCTATGTTTTCTTAGAAACTCAGTGCGCATCATAACTGTCGGGTGAAATAAACAACAGCCGCGCAGGAATTTTAATAACGGCGTTTCTATTAAGCCACTGAATGTCTTTACAATATTATCGGATGAAATATCAATCTCAAAACGAATCATCCATGTGCCACAAACTGTGACACTCTTTTCTTCTTCCATAATAGCGTATTGAATTTTTAGTCTGTCAACATGCATAACATCGTCAGCGTCCATACGAGCAATGTATTTTCCCGAAGCATTATCCATCCCCAAATTTAAAGAACCTATAAAATCATGCTTATTCTTGATTAACTTAATTCGTTTATCGTCAAATGCACGAATAATAGAAAGCGTTTTATCCGTAGAGCCATCATCCACTATAATGAACTCAAAGTCAGAAAATGATTGCTTCAAAACACTTTCTATAGCCTCTTTTATAAACATTTCGGCATTATAAACGGGCATTACAATAGATATTTTACTCATTTTTTTTACTATATGAAATTACAATAAAGCCACATTTTTATTAATGTAAAAAATAAGATAACGAGATAAGCCAGATTGATAACTTGAAATAAACGAGCTTGGTCGAATCATTGTTTTAATTTTTTGATCAAATCTTTCATTGATTGAATTAATATCCAACAATAAATTACAATCACTCCATTTATCAGCTAGTTTTATTATATCAATACTTTCATTTAAGGAAAGCAAATTAATATTAATATTTTTAATTCCATTATTTTTATTGTTATCTAAAATATCTTGATGTCTAAGAATATTATCCTTAGACATAATTTTATGCAAATAAAATCCAACAGTAAGAGAGCTAACTATTCTCCCACTACGATATAATTCTGCATAATCGTTCAATAAAGAATTTGAGAATTTACGATAATTAGAACAGTCAACCAAATTAAGATAAATTTCAAAAACATTCAATACAAATGTTTTATCATTGAGGTAATGAATATTTTTAAAATCAAAAAACTGAATAGATAAGTATAGTTCAATCCCTTGAAATATTTTTTCAATTATTAAGTTTACCCTTAAATCTTCATATTTATTTTTTTTAATGGCTGATAAAAAGTAAACTATTTTTAATCCTCCCAGTAGTTTGTCGGGCCTTTTGTCAATATTTTCAAAATGTTCAATAACTTTTTCGCATTGTTCTTTGAATAAGTCATAAAAATCAGCTTCAATAAACTCATTTTCAATTAGATAAAGTAATACATATCCTATACCTGATAAACCATTTTCAAAACTAACATCTTCGTTCTTACTCAACAACGATTCCTGCAACAGCTCAAAGGCTTGCTCTTCGATATATTCATCCTGTAAATATCTTGCAGCCTCAAACAAAGCAAGCGCCATTCCTGCCTTACCATTGTAAAGTCCTGAAGAATTTACAGAACAGGCATTAAGCAGTATATAATCAACAAGTTTTCGAATGATTGATTCATGTATCATCTTTCTATTTTTTTTCAGTAAAAACATACTCCAACTCTTTTTCTCTTTTAAAATCATACAGCGCCATATTCCGTAATGTGAAGTAACTATTATATACATCACGAATTGCTGTATAAAATCTTTGCATGGCATTATTCTGATCATTTTGAGCAGATGTAAGTTCATAAACAGACACTTTGCCCATGGCGAATTTTTGCACTAACATCCAATACTGGTTCTGTGACAATTTATATGCTTTTTCCGCCGTTAACCAAAGCTTTACGGAATAATTGTAACTGTTCACTCTTTCCATTATCTCGTTCTCAAATTCGAGTACCTTATTATCTGCTGCTAGCCGACTTGCTTTATAGTCGTTTTCGGCAATCCGAATCCTGTTCTTGTTAATACCCCATTGAAAAACGGGTATCTGAAAACCAATCGTCACCGACTGTCTTATATTACCCTGCCGATAAGCATCTGCAAATGTTTCTGCATATTGGTTTATTCCGTAATTCAAACTGATATTACCATTAAATCGATTATTCAATCTTGTAAAATAAATATTTTTCTCTGCCTCTAATTTTTGTATTTCCTGTTGAATAAAGAATGGGTTGTTTTTTTCTACATAGGCTCTCACTGTAAGAATATCAATAACAAATGGAGTGTTAAAATAAGGTACAACAATGCCGGCATCATCATTATCTATCCCTAAGAATATAAATAATTTTTGCTTTGCTTCGAGGTAGTTTTTTGTCGAATTTTCATAAGTATATTGTGTATTAAGCGATTGCAGTTCTATTTGCTTTAAATCGTACTCGGTTATATTGCCATTACTCAGCTTTACTTTCGCAATACATAGCAGCGTGTCGTTACTATGTTTGGTTTGCAACGCTAATTCACTTTCCAATTTGCTCAATAATGTAGTCATAAAAAGGCTAAGTGCTTTTTGCTGAATTTGTGACATATTTGAACAGTATTGTTTGATAGCCACTTGATGTTTAGCATATTCAACATCCTTTTCTAAACGATACATTCTGCCACCACCCCAAAGTTGTTGTGAATAACCAATAGCAATAGGTGTTGTATTGAAGCTATTACGTTTGCTGGAAAATTCATTCAAATAGTTCAGATTGCTACTGATATTAAACTCCCCTCCCGTCAATCCTACTTTCTGCCTCGCAGAAATACCAAAACTACTATTATTTGAATAATCTTCCACATACGAATAATTACCATCGTTCGGTTGCTGCAATAATCTCAACGAACGATTGAAGTTTACAGGATTAGCATTCAGGGAAAAAGAGGGGAGCAGACTCTTTTTATAATTTTCGAACTGAAGTATATTGTTTTGAAAATTGAGTCTTGCTATTTTAGCCTCAGAAGAGATCAAAGACAAAGAGTCAATGACTCCATCCAAGGTTATATTTTTTATTTGGGCTTGAGAAAAGACATCCAAACAGCTATATAAAAAAACAACTAGTAGTATCAAATATTTGTGTTTCAAAAGAACTAAATTTCGTTGTTAATAATTTTAATGCAAATATAAATAATCCATTTGAATTAATGGGACTCTTTTATCCATAAATAAATTTAAAAAAGTGTATTATAAAGTCAATTATATCTGTATATACTTATTTAATGGATTCACAGGCAATTTAATTTTCAAATTTTAATTTAGATTTTTGCAAAACAAATCCACCCACAATTCGTGAATAGAGTCAAAAAGAGTATTGCGAAAGTAATTGTGCCGCAATTTCATTTTGTGTTGCAATGTCTTTTTGTGGAAATTCATACAAATCAGGATTGCATGAAGATATGGATGTAAATAGGGTGAAAATAATGAATATAATAGCATTTTTAGTTACAGTTTCTTTCATACGTAAATAATATTAATTCTTCCCGCAAAAAAGATGCGGTTTTAATCTATTAATCATTCTCTTGGGCGAAATTGACTCCATGAAGGTTTCATATAGATACAAATTTAGTACGACGCAAATCTAAATGTAAATTATGAGAGAAGCAATAGACAAAAGGGTGGATATAGCTTTTAATTTCGGCCATTTATGGTAAATGGCCTACAGTAAGCAGTTTTAAGTAAATGATGTATAGGTGCAATATAGCTTTTTATTGGATAGAAAGATGTTTTAGCCTTAAAAAGATGGAGAAATATTGTCTATGAAGTTAGGAATATTTCCCATAGTAGGAATTCCCAACTTCTTACGAATGGATGAACGTTTCATTTGAATCGTGTTAACGCTCAATCCCATGATAATAGAAATTTCCATGCTGTCGAATTTGGCATAGGTAAGGCAACAAATACGAAACTCATCTTCATTCAAATCAGGGAATTTATCTCTTAAACGTTCAAAAAAACCATTGTGCAGATCATTCATTACCTCATATAATCTATCCCAATTAAGAGAATCCTGTCCATAAACGATTTCGTTGAATTTGCGAACCAGTTGTTTGCTTCGATTGCCGTCATCTTGTTGCTTACTGTAACTCTCTAAAGAAGCCGTTTTTTTTAATATGTCGAACTGATGTAACAATACATTTCGAAAAGTAGTTTCTTTCGTATTGAAACTTTTGGCCATGTTAATAAGGTGATCTATTTTTTGCTCGGCTTCCAGTTCATGTCTCTTGCTCTGGGTGTATTTTCGGTAATAGAAGAAAGTTCCTATTAGAAGGGCGATCATTCCAAGAGAAGAATAAAATAGTGTTTTTTGTTTTTCTAGAGCAAGAGAAATATTCTCATTCTTCAATTGCTCGAATTGGTATTTTTTCTGTATGTCTATAAGAGCACTATTCTCGTTTCCGTCAATTATAGATGCAACGTAATCAGCATATTTTTTATGATTATCTAATGCTTCTTCATAATCTAGTTCACTTTCATCAATTTCTGATAAAGTTTTATAAATACCCGCCATCACATAGTTATCTGTAGTATCTTTTAACGCTTTTATTGATTGTTGTATAAACCACTTTGCGGAATCCGGTTTATTTTCAATATTATAAAATTGGGCTAGGTTTAAATAAATTTTTGATTGATCATTCCCTTTAGCATAGGGTAAAGCGTCGAGCGTAAACTTTTTAGCCAAGCTATAATTCTTCCGTTCCTGATATAGGAGACTTATATTCTGCTTAACGCTTGATATTAGCATACTATCTTTAAGGGCATCAGCCATTTTCAATGCTATCATCTCATAATGAAAAGCACTATCAACTTGTTCTTTTACTAAAAAAATTCTCCCCACTGATAGATGAACGATTGCTTCATTTTTTACATTGTTCGCTTTATGAAAATAAACTGCCGCTTTATGAAATCGGGGCATTGCCTCGTTATCCAAGAATTGATTTGACAATACATAGCCGATTCCACTTTGAATAAGTCCTTTCAAATTTGTGTTTTCGATGCTTGAGGCATACTTTTCTGCTTCTAAATAATGGAACAAAGCACGTTCGTAGCGTTTCTGTTCTGTACTAACACGACCGCAATAGTATGCTGCCATTGCTGCATTGGAGAAGTCCTTCTTTTTGAAGTAGTAGTTCTTCACACCCCAGATAGCTGTGTCTGAAGTTATATCTTTGTAACTTTTATCTTTAGCCTGTAATAGAAGCAACATAAATCTATTGTATTGACTTTTACTAAGGTTGGCAGGGTAAACAAGAGAATCGAGCAGGGTTAAAGCACTATCGGGACGCTGTTCTATAATATTCGCCACATAATCCATTGTTTTATCAACCTTGGAGCCGGAATGTGTGCACGAAAAGAATATCGTAGTTACTGAAATAATACCAATTAGTATTAGTGCTTTATTTATCTGCATAATGGTGCCGTTTTGAAAAGAGATATGCAAATATAGTTTTTTATCGTCAGCCTTTTGCAATAAAAGATAAGAAAATGAGAAGGAATAATGTAGAAGAAAAGGGCAATTTGTCTTTTTTCTTCTTTTAAACAATTAAAATCTACTTCTTTTGGGGATAACTAAAAGGCGGTCAACTTAATTTGGGAATAAGGCTAAAGAAAGGAAACTCGTTTTAGGTATTAAAATCTAAAAAGTGTAAACAAATACAGTGTTATAAAAAAGGAACTGTCTATCTTTTTAGAGACTAAAGATTAAAAGTGTAAATGAAGTCAGAGAAAGAAAAAGAAAACAGTCTACCTTTTTAGTTTGAAAGACTAAAAGCTGTCTACTCAATTCAGTAAAAACCACTCTATGATATTTTGTTTCCAAGGAAATATAGTTTCAGCATGTTTCTCATACTATAAAACTTTTGTTTTCCACGTATGAAAACCAATCGTTTCAACGTGTTAAACATTTTGTTTCAACGTAATAAACATTTGGTTTTATCACTAGGAAACAAAATGAGAAAAGAAATGTGTTTGACTTTTACTGACTTTAGTAGACTGTGTTCTGTGGGTCGAAATTGCACCATGTGTTTGTCCAAGCGGGTAGGGTTGGTGTACTCGTTGTCGTTGCGCTATAACCGCTGATGGTAGAGTTTAGGAAGTTGACAGCTGTGTTGCTTCCTAGCGAAATAGCTTCACCGTAAAGGCCAAGGAGGCTTTCGTTATCGGGACGTAGATTATCTCCATTAATATATTGGGTGGTGTTTTCAAAGGACGCATCTACAGAATAAGGGCCATAGAGGGTGACATTGTTGAAGGTAGGAGCGGTATTGGGTTGTGCGTTGCTGTTACTTGAGTTGTTGTCACATTCAAAACCATGGGAGGTAGAACTATCAGCGATACGGGAATTGCGGTAACCCAACAGATAATTGCATGTGCCACGATATCCGTTATCGGCATCGAAATCATCATCCCAGCAATGATAAGCGACCAAGTAATCGCAGTTGACTTTTCCACCGAACCATTCAAAGGCATCATCGTTGGAGTATGATACTTGCAGATGATCGACTTGTGTGCCGCTACCCACAGAACCGAAAGTCACACCGTTTATTTCTTGATTCTTCTTAAAAGGATATCCGGCAAACTCTACGCGTACATAGCTGATGACACCTGAATTATCGGCATCGTTGCTACCTCCGTGCAGTGTGCGTGGTCCGCCTTCTACTTGCATGATGCCATTGTTGTTTGTGGCTTTACCACAGATGATGAGTCCGCCCCAGTCGCCGGGTTTGCGTTCTCCGACTTCTTTTTCAGAAGTGAAGACAATGGGCTGGGTGGCAGTACCTTCGGCAAATAGTTTGCCTCCCGGTTCCACTATTAAAGCAGCCATCGTTTCATGATCACCTTTGATGACAGTGCCTGGTTCGATAGTAAGCGTAGCCCCATCAGTAATGTAACACCAGCCTTTCATCAGATAAACTCCTTTTTTCAGCGTTTGATTATGAGTAATAAGAAATTCCTGTTCACCGTTTCCAATAACGTTGTTTCCAAAAACGATGTTATTATCCGTGTCATCATTACCGCTGCTGCAAGCGGTGGCAATGAATAGTGAAACAAATAGTACCAAGGCGGTAGTGAATGTTTTCATGTGCTTTTTTTGAAATGTTTATGAGAACGTTTCTGCTCTTAAATAATAACGAAAGCCGATGGCAAACAGTTCACCATCGGCTTTAACAACTTAGTTGAAAAGAAACGTATCTTAAAAAATTAGTTGCGACAACGTATTAGCGAGTCCAGCCGGTTGTCCAGTTATTGCTAGAAGTAACTGCACCTTTATACTGTGCTTTTTCGAAGAAGCTGTCAGCGCTCAAATCTGTTCCTCCATCTATTGTTCCAACATAGTTGCCGGTAAGTGCGATGGTTTGGCCAATCTTGTTGCCTGTAGCAGCAGCGAAAAGAGCTGATGTATATCCGCCGAGTCCTGAAACCTTTATATCTCCTTCGATGAGTATATTATTAAGGATAGAATTTGTGCCACCTACAAGAGCCTCTTCAGTTTCTTTTGTTTCGGTAGTAAGGTTATTTGTTTTTCCTTTTACCAATGCATTGTAGATTTTTGCATATGTACCGGCACGTAAACGAATACCTCTGGTGTTAGTAGTAGAAGCGTTTCCTACTAATGTTAAGTTAGCCAACGTAGGTTGTGATACCGGTGTAGCTGTAACATTCTTATCATAGTTATCGGCTTCGATGAGTGCGTCGCAGTCATAGCCAAGTGTTGTTGCGCTTTCTTGGTAAGCAACAAGGAACTGACCTTTACCGCGCCATCCTTCAGTCCAGTCGAATGAGTCATCGCTGTTACTTGTAGATACCAGGTGTTTTACGTTTACTGTACCACCGAAGAACTCGAATCCGTCATCCGATCCTTTATATGATTGCAGGTATTCAAGAGTTGTGCCGTTACCTACTCCGTAGAATGTGAAACCGTTACCTTCTTTTGTTTCAGAAAAGTTGTATCCTGCATACTCTACGCGAACATATTTCATGATACCCGAGTTGTCATTGTCTGCTGTGCCACCATAGGGAGCATCTCCAATTTCCGACTTACCGGTTGATCCGATGTTGATAGATGCTTTTCCGCAAATATGAACGCCACCCCATGCACCAGCTGATTGCTTTTCAGCTGTCATAACGATAGGTTTTGCGGCTGTACCTTGGGCGTTGATCTTAGCTCCTTGTTCTATTAAGATGTAATCTACGATATTATCATCTTTAGCTTTGATGATAACTCCCGGTTCGATGGTGAGTGTAGCTCCACTTTTTACGCTATAACCACCTGTTAATGAGTAAGTGATTCCAGTCTTCAGAGTCAAATCTTTTGTTAATTCACCTTTCAGCTCTGTGTTCTCAACAGGTGTCTCGTTTTTGTCATCGTCATCGCTGCTACAAGCAGTGAATACAAACATGGTGGCTACGAAAGCCAATGGTGCAAATTGCCAATTAATCTTTTTCATACGAATAAAAATTAGTGTTACTTTTGTTTTAATTAATATCTCTTTGTTTAGAATTTGTATGTAACGCCTATTTCGGCGCTCATTCCCGGTTTGAAAGATTCTACCTCAATTACTTCCCCTGTATTAGGGACGTCTTGTTTAAAACGGACAGTACTGTTGAGTAGATCTTTCAGTTGTACTTTGGCGCTGAAGTGATTGTTGAACTCGTAGTTACTTACGAAATCCATTGTGTGCAGCGCTTGTTGCTCTACGTTGCCCAGATTGAAAATACCCACAGAGTGGATACGAGGTCCCTGGACATTGTACATCAGTGCAAGTGACATGCGGCGAGTCTCGCTAAATGAAGGCGTATAACTCATGTCTGCATTGATCAGATAAGGAGAGGCTCCTTGTAGTGCGCGTTGGCTGTCGGTATAAATACCTTCGCCTTTGGGCAGTTCCACATCGGTGTACATGTATGATCCGTTTACGCCGATACGAAAGTCTTTAAACAGCTCTTTACGAATCTCTATTTCCAGACCGGCTGCCATACCACTGTCGGCATTGCGGAAAGAATGTACGGCCGATCCTCCGGACGATTCTTGCACCCGCTCGATAGGACTATCCAGGTACTTGTAGTATGCGGTGATGGAAAACATGTTATTGGCGTTCTTCGGGAAGAATTCGTAACGAAGATCAACGTTATAGTTATAGCCATTCTTCAAATCGGCATTACCACGTATTTCGGCACTACCATACGATTCTTTATAAAGGAACGGAGCCATTTCGATGAATGAAGGGCGGGTTACTGTTTTTGAGGCAGAAAAACGAAGACTGTTGGCATCATCAAAGCTGTACTTCATGTTTAATGCCGGAAATAAGTCGCCGGTGTTTAATTCCGAACGTTTTTCAGAAGAAGCGTCGTCCCAATAGCGTACCCATTGTTTAGATTGCTCGTAACGTAGTCCAAAACTAACAAGTAATGAGCTCATAGGATGATATTCGGCTTCAACAAAAGCAGCTCCTATTTCGCTACCTGCATAATAGGTATACTTCGGTTGAAAGTCGCGAGTGATAGAGATGTTACCATTGGATAGGTTTTCCTGATTCAGGTAACTGTCCGTATCGTAGATATTGGTAATTACGGGATCAATAGCATTGAGGTTGTAGTAGAAGCGAGCTGAGGTAAAATCACGGCTTTTGTCTTTGTATGTACCGCCAAAACGTATTTTGTTGTTTTCTCCGAATTTATAATTTATGCGGAGGTCGCCCACAACTTCCGTTTCGTCCAATTCACCGAAGTAACGCATTGTTTCTTGTTTATTAAGCTTGAAAAGGCTTAAGGCTCCATCGTCACCTTTGCGGAACATTACTTGGCGACGGTCAGGTTCGTCACTTCCGGTTTTTCCGTAAGAAGTACTCCAATTTAAATCCCATTGCTTACCAAATTCATGATGACCCAATAATTGGTTGTTGAGCAAGCTGTAAGCGTGAAATACGCTGTTGCTGCCTATTAGATTCGTCTTCTCTGCATCATATCCTTCGCGGCGCATGTAGTCGTCTACGGCATTGCGGGCATAAAACAGGGTATAGTTAATTCTGTCCGCCTTGCGGAAAGTGTATCCTAGGCTTAGTAATCCGGCTAATTTAAGTTCGGAAGTATAACTGTCATACTTAAATTCGTCTAAGTGAGTGCCTTGCGCTGTGAGGGTGGTCACATACCCATCTTTTAGTATTTGGCTGTCATTATTCATCCCCACTGATGCTAGTAGGCTGAGGCGATGATCATTGATGTTCCAACTTTTACCCAAACCGAGTGAACCGCCTATTACGGGCAAGGAGGTGTTTTTTGAAATAGAGAAAGAAGTTCCAAATGGATCGTTCTTCTTCAAATAGTTGTCTTCAAGTTCACTCTTATTCATGTTAAGGATGCTCTTGTCGAGGTTATTGGTGCTAAACATTGATCCTTTACGGTCACTAGCGTAAAAGTCTTTAAAGAGAGTATTCACTTTTCCACCTACATTGAGGGAGATGGAAAAGAAATCTTCACCGGTATTTTCACGTGTACCTATGTCAACATGCGCTCCTGAATAATCGGCAAAGGCTCCTGCTTCATATACCTTACTGACGGTAATGTTCCTCACCGTAGAAGTAGGAAAGATGTCCAGTGGGATTAATTTGTTATCGGGGTTCGGAGAGGCAATAGGCAATCCATTGAGAGTCGTTGTGCTATAACGGTCGCCAAGTCCGCGAACAATCAGTTGTCCGGCACTGGCCAAAGACACACCGGTGATTTTCTTTACACCGTCTGCTACATTGGATACTCCTTTCAGACTCATCTCTTTTGAACCTAAATTTTCAATGGCGAGAGTTGCTTTTTGTCGCTCTTGCAACAATGCTTTTTCGCCTTCCAGATTTTTGCGTGCCACCACTGTGACATCGCCAAGTACCTGACTTTCGGATTCCATTTCAATATCAAGAATGATAGGTGCATTACCGGACACTTTCACGCTTTTTACTTCGATGGTTTTGTACGACACATACTTGATTTGAATGGTGTATGTTCCATTTTTCAATCCATTGAGGTTGTAATTACCGTCCATATCGGCTATTACCCCGATGCTGGTACCGAGAACTTGTACAGTTGCTCCGGTGAGCGGCTCTTTAGAGCTTTTGTCTCTGATGATTCCTTTAATGTTGTTGGCTACTGCTACTGCCGAGAAAAGGGCTAGTAACACAATGATTGATAAAATTCTTTTTGATACTTTTTTCATGCTCATCTAAAATACGTTTCTTTTTCGTTGCAAAGATGAGGGGATGAGATTACATTGTTAAGTCAGCCTTTATACATTTAATTGACGTATGTATTACAATAATGTGTCGTCTCTAAATACGCCAAAATTCGGGGAAATATGAAAGCCCCTGCAGAAAGGATGTTGTGGCATTCTTCCGCAGAGGCTCTCATGTTTCAATAGGATTTCAACTCTGTTTATTATTTCATTCTATTCATCGTTTCTTGTAGCTTCAAAACATTATGCACTTTACGTACTTGCGGTTTGCTGATGGTAAAGGATGCAGATTGACGAATATCGTTTGCGGAGGCACCTAGTAGTACTTTATAGTGCCCGTCATCCGTTATCCATGCAGATTGTGCCTCATTGAAAGAGGCCAAATCTTCACTCTTAACCTCCATCACGAGGACTTCTGAAGCTCCCGGCTCCAGCAATTGAGTTTTGGCGAATCCTTTTAGTTCGCAGATCGGCTTCTTTATTTCTCCTGTGGGAGCTGTTACATAGAGCTCTGCAACTTCTTTGCCGGCTACCTTCCCTGTATTTGTTACTTTAACAGAGACTTTAATGCTGCCTGGCGCTGTCTTCACTTTAGCATCGCTATATTGGAAGGTGGTGTAAGAGAGGCCATATCCAAAGGGGTAAGAAACTTCCTTGTTATAGGTTTTGAAGTAGCGATAGCCAACCCAAATATCTTCTTCATAATTGGTCCAGCCAATGTCTTTCTTGTTGAGTAAGGTGGCATTTTGTTCATCGTCCCAATTTGAAACGAAGCCTGCGGGGAAATTACGCGAAGAGGGATGGTCGGTATAATCCATAGGGAAGGTCATGGGTAGTTTGCCCGACGGGTTACTTGTTCCTTTCAACACATCGGCAACACTATTCCCTGCTTCTTGCCCTGCTTGCCAAGCCAATAGGATGGCATCGGGGAGGTGCTTCCAAGAAGTTGTTTCAATGACTCCTCCAATGTTGAGAATGACTACGACCTTTTTCCCCTGTGCGTGAAACTCGCGGGTAACGTTGGTGAGCAAGTCACGCTCAGTCTGACTTAGTTCGAAGTTATCTTTGATACCTCGGTCGTTACCTTCCCCCGAATTGCGCCCAATGGTAATGATAGCGACATTTGAATCTTTTGCTCGCGATTTGATGAAAGCGTTGTCCATTTCAGGTTCTCTGGGACGAAGCGGACCAAGATACCAGCCTCGTTCGATATTAATCTCTTCCAGTTGCTCCTTTTCGTAAGCCAAGAATTTCTCATAGACGTTCTTCGTTTTTTCTTGGATGCCAAAGCCTGCATTCTCCAATCCTTGTTGCAAATCGATCACATACGCCTTATTCACATCACCGGAGCCTGTCCCTCCTGCAATGAAGGAGTAGGAAGTGACGCCAAAGAGGGCAATGTTTTTTAAGTCAGCTTGCAAAGGAAGGGTCTCATTATCATTCTTTAGCAAGACCATACCCTCGGCAGCCGAGTTTCGGGTAATGCTTGCGTGAGCTTTCAAATCAGGTTTATTGCTGTATTTATATCCTTTGAAGCGAGGTGTTTGCAGGATGTATTCGAGTATCCGTTTTACACAGATATTCACATCAGATTCTTTCAGTGTTCCCTTTTTTACTTTATCTAAGATATCTGCAACTTGTTCTTTGTTGCCGGGCATCATCAGGTCATTGCCGGCATGAACCTGTGCAGCCGTATTGCGCATCCAAGTCCAGTCGGTCATAACAATGCCCTTAAAGCCCCATTCATCACGTAGAATGGTTGTTAACAGATTGTAATCTTCTTGCGTGTAAGTGCCGTTGATCTTGTTGTAGGATGACATGACCGTCCATGGGTGTGATTCTTTGACCGTAATTTCAAACGGTTTCAGGTAGATTTCACGCAGTGCGCGTTGGGTAATACGGGCATCATTGCGGGTGCGAAGAGTCTCTTGGTTATTCCCGGCAAAGTGCTTGATACTTGTGCCCACTCCATTGCTTTGTACACCATTGACCATTGCGGCTGCTATCTTTCCGGCAACAAACGGGTCTTCGGAGTAATACTCAAAGTTACGTCCGCAGAGTGGGTTACGGTGAATATTCATGCCTGGCGCAAGTAGCACATCACAACCGTATTCGAGTACTTCATTGCCCATAGCTTTACCTACACTTTCTACTAGTGTTGGATTCCAGGTAGATGCCAGCATAGTGGCGACAGGGAAACCAGTGCAATAATAGGTGCTCGAATCATCCGGACGGGTTGGATTGATGCGTAATCCTGCAGGGCCATCGGCTAGTACGGTAGCGGGAATGCCTAAACGTTCGTTTGGAACAGTGGTTCCTGCGGCGCCCGGAACAAGGTTCCACGTCTTACCAATGGTTGCACCTTCTCCTGAAAAGCCCTCATTGGAAGCACCAACCAAGAGGTGTGCTTTTTCTTCTAGGGTCATGGCATTAATCACTTCATCGATTGTGTTCACGCCTAACTTTTGCGCATAGCCTGAGATTGCCCAAGCTAGTGCCATCATTACAATTATTCGTTTCATGGTTTTAATAAAAGAGGAGTTAGTTTTTCATTTCATTAGATTATTGATCACTCTCAAAGATAGGAATTTTCTTTTTCTCTTTTCTTTCTTTAGCTCTCTAAGTTGAAATAGAATGTGTTTGATTGCGTATTATTTTGTTGCATTCGGCTTGTGGCATATCAAAAAGAGAGCACTCTCCATACAATTACGTAAATGGAGAGTGCTCTCTTTTTAATATTTGTTGATCTTTTAATGCGCTCTGACTACATGCCGAAACTGAATTTGTCTATTGTTTCGTATATGATGCTTGCAATACCAATAGCAATGATACCTGCCAAACAAAGAATCATGCTTGCTTTGCTATAAGCATCGCTCTTGAATGCTGCAATAGGCGTTTCGTTCTTGTTAATATACATGGCTTTGACGATCAACAGATAGTAATAAAGTGAGATAACCGTGTTGACCAAAGCGATGAATACCAATAGATGAAAACCTGATTGAAAAGCTGCCATGAAGATGAAGAACTTGCTGAAGAATCCTGCGAATGGCGGAATACCTGCCAATGAGAATAATGCAAGAGTCATTAGGAAAGCTAACTTAGGATTGGTGAGGTATAGACCGTTATAGTCGTCCATCTCTATCTTACCACTTCGTTGCTCTACAATGGCTATGACGGTGAACACACCCAGATTAGCTACCATATAGACTAGTACGTAATAAACCAGTGCAGTCATTCCTTGTGCGCTGCCACCAATGACTCCAAGCATGATGTAGCCTGCCTGGGAGATGGCTGAGAAAGCCATGAACCGTTTCAGGTTCTGCTGACGAATGGCAAAGAGGTTGGCTATGGTGATGGAAGCAATGATGACCCAATACAAAACTTCTTGCCATTGCGCTACCATCGGTGCAAATACTTTGATAAGAACAGCCATCAGCACGAAAGCAGCTGATCCTTTAGAAATCACGCTCAAGAAACTGGTTACAGCTGTTGGTGCTCCCTGATATACATCGGCTGTCCACAAGTGGAAAGGTACGAGTGAAATCTTAAAGCCCATGCCGACAAAGAAAAAGACAAATGCCATAATCTGCATTGGGTTGCCTGTGATGCCAGCGGGTATATCTTCAAAATAGAGTGTACCTACCGTGCCATAGATCAATGAGATGCCATAGAGCAATAGTCCGCTGGAAAAGAGTGCGGTAAGGATGTATTTTGCTCCTGCTTCGGCAGAATGGTGACGGTATTTATCAAAAGCAACCAATGCAGCCATTGGAACAGACGCTGTTTCGAGTCCGATAAAGAACATCAGGAAGTGTCCGGCGGAAATCATGAAATACATACCGAGCAAGGTGCTCAGTGTAAGTACGTAAAACTCGCCTTGCTTGATGAAGGTGTCTTCGCGGGCCAACCATTCGTGAGCCAACAAGAAAACAATGATTGTACCTACGTTGAGTACTGATTTAACAATGGTCATCATCGGTACATAGTGATACATGCCTCCAAAAGCATCGGCTGCGGTACCGGGTACGAGATTAATAATGGTATGTATGGCCATTAAGACGACAGGCAAAAGAGTGTTCAGGTGCACTTTACCGTCTTTTTTATGAGCATCCGGACTCACAAACAGGTCGGCCACAAAGATGATGACGATGACTGCTATGAGCGATAGCTCTTCTTTCATATATAAGAATTGTGAGTAATCCATATTGTTGTTTTATGATTAGACGATTACTATTATCGTATTAATTGTGAAACAACCGGCAATACGCTATCACCGATCATGTGACTGATCCAAAAAGGTGCTATACCTAATCCGGCTACACAGACAATGAGGCAGATAACGGCAAAGCGTTCGTCCCAAGTTGCATCAGTCAGTTTCAGATGTTCTTCGTTTACCGGATTACCGTAGAGAATCTTACCTACCAAACGCAGAATGTAGACTGCCGTGATAACAATAGAGGTGGTAGCCAGAATAGTCATTGTGCGGTGGAATGCATCGAAGTTTTGGAAGGAACCAACAAAGATAGTCATTTCGGCTACGAAACCGCTGAGGCCGGGTAAACCCAGATTAGCTAAACCGGCAATGACGTAACATACGCTTAAGAAAGGCATGATCTTCATCAATCCTCCAAGTTCCCGAACATCTCGGGTATGCGTTCGCCCGTAAATCATACCAATGAGGGCGAAGAAGAGGGCTGTCATCAACCCGTGACTAAGCATTTGCAGTACAGCACCTGTAGAAGCTGTTTGATTCATCATCAGAATGGCGAAAAGTACCAATCCGCAGTGACTTACAGATGAATAGGCGTTGATGTATTTCAAGTCTGTCTGCACACAAGCGCTAAAGGCTCCGTACACCACACTAATTCCGGTTAAGATAAGGAATATCCAGCTTAGCTCTTTAGCAGCGTCAGGCATCAGATACATGGCTATGCGGAAACATCCATATCCACCAAGTTTCATCAATACACCGGCGTGAAGCATAGATACAGCTGTTGGGGCTGAAGCATGACCGTCGGGACTCCATGTATGGAATGGGAACAAGGCCCCCAGCACTCCAAAACCTAAAAAGGTAAGAGGAAACCAGATACATTGTTGGGCAAATGGTATGTTGTGCAGTTTGGCGATTTCTAAAAGGTTCATTGTTGTGGCGCCACTACCGAAGTAGATGCCCAAAATGCCTACTAACAGAAAAGCGGAACCACCCATAAGCATCAGTGTTAGCTTCATTGCCGCATATTCTTTGCGTCCGCTGCCCCATACTCCAATGAGTAGGTACATCGGTATCAGTGCTATTTCGTAGAACATGAACATGGTGAACAAGTCAACACAGATGAAGAAGCCGAAAACACCCATGCTAAGCAGAGTGAACCAAAGGAAGTATTCCTTGGTTTGGAGTTTCATCTGCCACGAAGCAAACGTTCCGGTAAATACAATGATGGCACTGAGGAGCAACATGGCTACCGAAATTCCATCTACTCCTACAGAGTAAGCTATATGGAGCGGCGCATACCACATCGTATCGGCACGAAACAACATCTCGGCAGTGTTGCCGGCTCCACGTTCATTGAGATACATGCAGGTAAGGGCAATAGCCAAACCTAGCAATATCGTACTACCTGTAACCATCACGCCTCTGATGGCTTTAATGCCTTTCGACATCCAAAGCCCGGCGAGCATAAGTAAAGGGACTAGTACGAATAGGGATAAGAAGTTCATATCATTTAATGCTTTAGAATGTCAATAATAGGGTTACAATCAGTGCCAGCGTACCAAGCAGGAACACAAATGCATATTGTTGCACTTGGCCGCTTTGCAAATCGCGTATCTCATCGCTCGTAGCATGTGTGCCCCAGGCAAGGAAGTCGAAGAAGCCATCAACAACGTGACGGTCGAACCATGCGATAGGAGTAGAGATGCAACGGAAAATAATCTTATGGGTGACGAATTGGTATACTTCGTCAATATAAAAGCGTTGAGAGGCTGCGGTGTGCAGGCGGGCAAAGCGTTTGCCCAACATGTCGGCTACAGGTTGTGCCGGACGCATATAGATCCAAGTAGCTAATGATATGGAGATGATGGCTATCGCTACACTCGTGATGGCTACTGTAGCATCCAAATGAATGTGGTAAGCTTCCCCGTTACTGCTCACAAGCGTTCCGAATGGAATGAATCCGGCTACACAAGTGATAACAGCTAGAAATATAAGTGGGAAAGTCATAGCCAACGGACTTTCGTGCGGCGTGTGAGCGGCATGTAATTCCTTATTCTCTTTTCCCCAAAATATGCCGTAATATAGGCGGAACATGTAAAATGCTGTCATGGCGGCAATAACTGTCATTACCCAACCCATTATCGGACTATATTCAAAGCAAGCGGCAAGGATCTCATCTTTCGAGAAGAATCCGGAAAAAGGAGGTATACCGGCTATAGCAAGACAAGCAATGAGGAAAGTGATATGAGTGATAGGCATATACTTTCTCAATCCGCCCATTGCACTCATTTCATTGCTGTGTACGGCATGAATGATGCTACCTGCGCCTAAGAAGAGTAATGCTTTAAACATAGCATGAGTAAAGAGGTGGAACATGGAAGCCATGTAACCTAATCCACCTTCGTGTGGATTCATGCTGGTACATACACCCAAAGCAACAATCATGAAACCGATTTGTGAGATGGTGGAAAAAGCAAGTACTCGCTTAATGTCTGTTTGCACACAAGCTATGCTTGCTGCAAAGAAGGCAGTAAATGCACCTACCCAACCAATTACGTGAAGTACATCAGGCGCATATGTTATGTATAAAGGGAACATGCGTGCTACCAGGTAAACACCTGCCACAACCATGGTTGCGGCATGGATGAGTGCACTGACCGGAGTCGGGCCTTCCATTGCATCGGGCAACCAAATATGTAAAGGGAACATGGCACTTTTACCTGCACCTCCCACAAACATCAGCCCCAGTGCTAATGGTAACATGGCTGCACCACCGGTTACCAGCGACATCGCGTCAGGAGTAAAGCTAAACGTTCCGCCATAGTATCCGTATAAGAGGATTCCGATGAGGAATCCAAGATCGGCAAAACGGGTAACGATAAATGCTTTTTTACTTGCTGCAACCGCAGATGCTTTGGTGTAGTAGAATCCGATCAGTAAGTAAGAACTTACACCTACCAGCTCCCAGAACAGGTACATCTGAAAGATGTTGGTTGCTACTACCAAGCCGAGCATGGACATCGTGAATAACGACAGAAAGGCATAGTAACGTTGGAAACCTTTTTCTCCTTTCATGTAACTGAAAGAGTAGAGATGTACCATCAATGAGACGGTAGAAATGACCACCAGCATCATCACTGAGATAGGGTCGAGCATGATGCCCAAGTCGAAATGCAACGTTTCAGTAAAAGGAAGCCAAGTGAAGTTGTATGGCATCAAGGTAGCATACGTTCCTTCGGCAGTACGTGGAGCTGTGAAATAGAACCACGCAGTAAGATAACTCAGCAGAGTGACCAAGCTCAAAGAAAGGGTACCTAGTCTGCCTGCGTCTACCGGCTTAAACCATTTACCTCCGATCCCTAATATCAGGAATGAGAGCATCGGAAGTATAAGTATCAATATTGTAAAATCCATTGTCATGAGTTTATTCTGTTATAGATTACCATTTCATTTCATTCAAGTTTTTCACTTGTATGTTGCGGATATTGCGGTAGATATTAATCATAATAGCAATAGCCACTGCTGTTTCTGCTGCGGATATGGCAATAGAGAACAATGCGAAAAAGTGTCCTTCTAAGCCGGTAGGAAACAAAAAACGGTTGAATACGGCAAAGTTAATGTCCGTAGCATTCAGAATCAGCTCTATAGAGATCAAAATAGCAAGTGTATTGCGACGGGTAAAGAATCCATAGATTCCTGCAAAGAACATGATAGCCGATACTATCAGGTAATATTCCATGTGTATTGTCATAATCTTATCGTTTACGTGCAATTAATAATCCACCTACGATACATGCCAGTAAGAGAATACTGACTGCTTCAAAGGGTAGTACATATCCGTATTTATCACTACCCAAAAGTGCGTGACCGATGGTCTTTATGTTTGTCTCTATCGGCTCCGGATCTGTGATAGTAGTAAACTTATGGGTAAGCGTAATGAATAGGACTATAGCTGCACCGCCAATCGTTGCACCTAAGCCGGCAATCAACTTACTGCGTTTCAACTTTTCGGCGCGGTCTCCATCTCCACTGGTGAGCAGAATGGAGAATACGTAGAGAACGACAATACCTCCGGCATAAACCATAATTTGCACAGATCCTAAAAAGGTGTATCCAAGCAAAAAATAAATACCTGCGGTTCCAAATAGCACAAAGAGCAAATAGGTCGCCGAACGCACGATGTGACGGGTACATACCGTCATCACCGAGAATACGGAGATAAATATTGCCAGTGCGTAGAATATAATTGTTTCAAAAGTGAGTTCCATATTTTATTTCTTTTCTATTACTTTACTACCTTCGTGGTTCAATCTATGTATTAACTTATCACGATTGAACACGGCGTGCTCAAATGTTTGGTCGAAGGTGATGGCATCGTGTGGACAGGCATTGACACAAAGTTCGCAGAAGATGCAAGAACCTAAGTCGTACTTATAGGTTTTAAGTATCTTCTTCTTTTTCCCCTCCTCAGTTTCAATCGTTTCACTAATGATCTCAATCGTGTCATTGGGGCAAACATTTTGGCAGATTCCACAAGATACGCACCGATGCTCGTTGTTCTCATTGTGCGGCATGATGAGTTCACCACGGAAACGGTCGAACATCTTTAGTTCTGCACGATTTTCTGGATACTGCTCAGTAACCTTTGCACGAAAGAACACTGTAATGGTAGTTTTCATTCCCGTTAATAGGGTACCTATACCGTTTAGAAGACCGCCAAAATAACTATTTTCGTTTTTCATTCTTCTTTTCTCCATTTAAAAGTGCAGCCCGAAGACTACTATTAATACCATGATTACAAGGTTCACCATGCTAATAGGCACTAAGTACTTCCATTCGAGTTTTAGTATCTGGTCGATACGCAAACGAGGGAACGTCCACTTGATCCACATAAGCAAGAACACCACGAAGAATGCTTTTCCAAAGAACCAGATAAAGCCAGGAATATAGTCCATTACGGTATTGAAGCCATCTAATCCTACTACGTGAAAGGGCATCCAACCTCCAAGGAAGATGGTTGCTGCTACAGATGCTACGATGAACATATTCAGGTATTCTGCCAAATAGAAGAAGCCGAAGTGCATACCACTATACTCTGTATGGTATCCGGCTGTTAGTTCACTCTCTGCTTCCGGAAGGTCGAATGGGCCACGGTTTGTTTCCGCATTTCCGGCAATGAGGTAGATAATGAAAGCAATCAGCGCAGGAATGTGACCTTTGAAGATGAACCAGCCATCAGCTTGTCCTTCTACGATCTCAGAGAATTGCATGGTGCCCATTAATACAACCATCGTCAGGATGGATAATCCCACAGACAGTTCATAACTAATGATTTGTGCTCCGCTTCGCATGGCTCCGATAAGGGAAAACTTATTGTTACTTCCCCAACCGGCAAGCAAAATACCTACCACGCCAATGGATGATGCCGCAAGCAGAAAGAACACGCCTACATTAAAATCTAAAACTCCCATTCCTTTATTAATAGGAATGCACGAGAAAGCTAAAACAGAAGCGATGATAACCATGTATGGGGCCAACTCATACAGAAACCTATCAGAATGCTTCAAAGAGATAATTTCTTTGATTAACATTTTGATAACATCGGCAAAAACCTGCATGCTTCCCCATTTTCCTACACGATTGGGGCCAAGGCGACATTGGAAGAATGCACATACCTTGCGCTCCATATAAATAAGTACAATAGCAAGTATGGCATACATGAGAATGATGCATACACCTATTACTACACACTCTATGAATACAGCTAATCCTTCCGGCATAAGGGAAGTAAGCATTTGGTGTATCCAGTTAGTTACTATACTAAAATCGAACATATGATTGATTTATAATTTGCAATTTATCATATAGAATCTTACCTGTCAATATCAGGCACTACATAGTCTAATGTTCCTCCAATAGCTATCAGGTCGGCTATCTTGGTTCCACGGCTGATGGTGTCAACTACAGAAACAAGTGGCAACCCTGTGCTACGGAAGTGAACTCGATATGGATTTTTTTCTCCGTGGCTTTCTATGAACACTCCAAACTCTCCACGACTGCCTTCTACGGCAGCATAGTAGGAACCTTCGGGAACCCTGATGATTGGTTTCATCTTTTCTTGATAGCTTCCTTCAGGAATGTTATCTATGAGTTGCTCAATGATGCACAACGATTCCATGATTTCGTCCATACGTACCATGTAGCGGGCAAAACAATCTCCTTCAGTATAGATTATTTCTTTGAAGTCAACCTTATCATATACTCCGTAAGGGATACGCTTGCGTACATCGCACGCCCAGCCCGAAGCACGACCTGTTCCACCGGTAGCTCCAAATGAAATAGCATCTTCACGGCTTAGCACTCCAACCCCTTTCAAGCGTTGATGAGCAATGATGTTACCGGTAAATACTTCGTGGTATTCATGAATGATTCCTCGCATATAAGGAATAAATTCTTTCACCCTACGTATAAAGTTGGAGTGAAGATCCCACTGTACACCTCCGATTGTATTGTAGTTCATCGTGAGACGTCCGCCGCAAGTTTCTTCAAAGATATCAAGTATCTTTTCTCTGTCGCGGAATCCATAAAAGAAAGCGGTTAATGCTCCAAGGTCCATACAGAGGCAAGAATAGAATAACAGGTGAGAGTCAATACGTTGCAGTTCATCCATGATAGTACGGATGTATTGTACGCGTTCCGATACTTCAACGCCCATTGCCTTTTCGATACACATACACAATGCATGACGATTCTGGTGTGCACCTAAGTAGTCCAAACGATCGGTCAATGCTAACGTTTGAGGGTATGTAAGGCTTTCGCACATCTTTTCTATGCCACGATGTATATATCCGCAGTTGGCGTCTAGCTTCTTAATGGTCTCTCCTTCCAGAGATACGCGAAAGCGAAGAACTCCATGGGTAGCCGGATGCTGAGGACCGATATTGATTACGTACTCTCTATCGTCGAAGATAACGTTCTCTTGATCTTCCAAGGTACCATCTGAGTTGAGCTTTAACTCGGTGGTCGAATCAATCGTTTCTTCATTGTTCATACGTAGCGGATTACGCTCATCCATAGGATCATCATCTTTACGCATTGGATAGCCTACCCAATCGTTACGTAGGTATAGGCGGCGCATGTCAGGATGATTAATGAAGCGTATGCCGTAGAAATCGTATACCTCACGTTCGTTTAATTCAGCGGCTTTCCATATATCGGAAACTGTAGGTAGTTCCGGATTTTCCCTATTGTTAGTAGATGTCTTGATAACCATCTTCTCACCAGTGACGGTTGACTCCAAGTGATAGACAACTCCTAAACTTTCTCCCCAGTCCATGCCGGTGAGACTTTCCAGAAAATCCATTTGTTTTTCGGTGCGTAGTTTCAGTACTTCGTCACGAAACCTCTCTAACGGTATTTCTATGATCTCATTCATCTCTTTTCTCTTTTTTGTTTACGCCCCCAAAGAATTTTTCAATCTTTACTTTGCGCTGTAATTGCATCAATCCGTAGTAGAATGCTTCCGGTCTTGGAGGGCATCCGGGAATAAATACATCGACAGGCATAATTTTATCCACTCCGTTTAATACGTGATATGATTTTTTGAAAGGACCTCCGCTCACGGCACATCCACCTACGGCTACTACGTACTTTGGGTCGGCCATCTGATCGTAGAGACGTTTCAATACCGGGGCCATCTTAGTGGTGATGGTTCCGCAAACCATGATCATATCTGCTTGGCGCGGGCTGGCACGGGCAACTTCAAACCCAAAGCGGGCCATGTCATAGCGAGCAGCTCCCAATGACATGAATTCAATTCCACAACAGCTTGTTGCAAATGTCAGCGGCCACAATGAATTACTGCGTCCCCAGTTGATGAGATCGTCCATTGCTCCCACAAAAACACTAGCTCCACCTTCATTGAGCTCTTTAATAATCTTTTCCAAAGACTCATTGTCGCTGAACTCTTCGTAAGGAATTGATTTTATTTTCGGCTTTTTCATTTCCATTCCAATGCTCCTTTCCTCCAGGCATAGGCTAGACCCAGAACTAAAATAACTAAAAAGAAAAGAATACTAACAAGTCCGGCTACTCCTAAATCCCTGACAATGACTGCCCATGGAAATAGAAAGACTGTCTCTACATCGAACATCAAAAATAAGATGGCAAACAAATAGTAACCTACACGGAACTGCATCCATGATTTACCACGTGTAGGAATTCCACATTCGTATGGCTCTTCTTTTTGAGGATTGTAGGAGCGTGGAGATATAGCTTTTGCTATAATCAACGCTGCGGCAACCAAGGTAACTGCCGTTAATAAAACGACGACTAATAATACAAAATTCATAATCCAATATCATTTAGATTAAATACTATTAATGAACGGATCATCACCTTAATAATTATTTAGATGATAACTCCACGGTAACGACAACGTAAAATAAAAGAAATTTAAGTAATGATTTTTCGCATGCCAAAGACATAATAGCTCACAGGGTCCATGAAACTATGAGATAGTGGATGGAATGTAGCGCTAAAGGATGCCAGATGAATAGCATTATATGTGCGAAAGAATCCTATAAGTCGGTGGTAGCTTTTACTGGTAGGAGTGTAGGAGAAATCTATATGGGCAACCTCACATGCCAATTCGGCATAATAATGGCAAAACTCTTGTATAGATAGGTTAAGCTCTTGCTTTTGGGAAATGAAACATCCGGAATCGTTTCGAGGTGTGGTATATAGTATCTCAGATACTTTCATAGCCCCCATCATAGTGGCATGAAGCATCACGGTAAATGCGATTAAAAAACTGTATTTAAGGAATTTTTTCATATTACCCTCTTGCGGGTGCAAATATAGAACTTAATTTCCTCTCTTTTGCAATCTCTATGTGCCAAAAAGGTTTTTTTAGCACACTTTGTATCTTCCATCAATTTTTCTTCCAAAATCCGGGGGTAAAAATCAATAATATGGTGAATATCTCAAGACGGCCGATTAACATCAAAAAAGACAATAGCCATTTGGCGGCATCCGGTAAATGGTTCCAACTATATGCAGGACCGCATGTACCCAAACCTGGTCCGACTCCACCCATGCTTGATACTACCGTACCAAAAGATTCTATATAGCCTACGCCTAATGCCATCATGATGATCCATCCGATGACCAATACGGCGATGTATAATAAGGTGAAGGCAAGAATGGAGTTTTTAACCGATGGAGATATAACCTGCTTGTTCGCACGAATAGGAAGTACGGCATTGGGGTGAATCAAACGTTTGAATTCATTTTTTATGATTCTTACTAATATTAGGATACGTATGTCTTTTAATCCTCCACTGGTTGAACCGGCACATCCACCAATAATCATTGTTATGGCAAGCATTGCCCACAGGAAAGGTTCCCACGTCATATAATCGGCCGTGACATATCCGGTTGTGGAATGTAGAGAGGCTACTTGGAATAACGCTTTTCTGAATGATTCTTCAATTCCCATGGAGGAAGTACGTGTCAGCGTAAATGCGATGATGGCGGTGAAAATGGCAATAGACCAGATATACCATTTCATCTCCTCGTCGCTGAAGAATTTCTTTATTTTACCTTTCACGAAGAAAAAATACAGCGTAAAGTTCAGTCCTGATAAAATCATAAAGAGCGAAATGACATATTCTATATAAGGAGAATTGTAGTAAGCTATATTTGCTTGCTTGGTGGAATATCCTCCGGTAGCGGTGGTCGTAAATGAATGGCAAACGGCATCGAATAGGCTCATCCCACCAAACATGAGTAATATGGTTTCACTGATAGTTAATACCAGGTAAATGATCCATAGCAATTTAGCTGTGACTCCGATACGGGGGTGTATCTTGTCGTGCGTGGGTCCGGTTGCTTCTGCCGCAAAAAGCTGCATACTTCCTACTCCAAAGATAGGAAGGACAGCGATGGTAAAGAGAACAATCCCCAATCCTCCAATCCATTGCGTCATGCTTCGCCAAAACAACAATCCGTGAGGTAATGCTTCTATATTGTCTAATATAGATGCACCTGTGGTGGTAAAACCTGACATTGTCTCAAAGAAAGCATTGGTAATGTTGGGGATGTATCCACTGAGGTAGAAGGGTAGCATGCCGAAGATACTGAATACGACCCACACAATACTGACGATGATATAGCCGTCTCTACGGCTTAATTGTTTTTCAGCATTCTTGCCTAGTAGCATGAGAAACAATCCGGTAACTGCAGTGATGGCAGCTGTAATAAGAAAACTCTCCAAATCATTTTCTTGATAACATAGAGAAACTCCTATGCAAGAGAGTAGCATCGCTGTTTCAATCAAAATCAAGAATCCCATGATTCTATAAATCATCTTTCTGTTTATCATCTCAGATGTTAATTAAAGAACTTCTCTATTTTCTTTATCATCATATTCAGGCAGAATACCACTACATGATCACCGGCACGTATCAGCGTATCTCCCGTAACAACAACTCCTTCTCCATTTCGGATTAATCCGCCAATGGTGGCTCCCTTGGGCAATCCAAGGTCTTTAACCAGGTGCTTAGCTACTTTAGAATCGGACTTAACGGTAAATTCGGCCACTTCGGCATTGGCAAAGGTTAAACTTTTTACATTCGACACATCGGCGTCGAGCATCATTTGGTAGATGTGGCTGGCAGCAATCATCTTTTTGTTGATGACTGTCCCGATGTCCAAACTTTCGGCCATGCTTATGTAATCTATGTTCTCCACTTCGGCTACCGTTTTGCTTACTCCCATTCGTTTGGCTGCCAAGCAAGCCAGAATGTTCGTCTCCGAGTTTTCTGTTAGTGCAACAAAAGCTTCGGTGTTTTTCATACCTTCTTCTGTTAGCAGATCCATATCGCGCCCATCACCATTAATGATCATGACTTTGTCGTCTAGCAACTCTGTTAGCCGATTACAACGGTTAACATCGTGCTCCACTATTTTTACTTGCATATAGTCGGGCACATATTGCGCAGTACGAACAGCAATGCGGCTACCACCCATAATCATAACTTTACGCACGTCAGCATAATCTTCTTTTCCTGCTATTTTCCGAATGTAGGGAATGTATTTTTTTGTAGTGGTGAAGTATACGATATCGTATAGTTTGATTACATCGTTACCTCGGGGAATGATTGTTTCGTTGCCCCGTTTGATAGCTACAATGTGATAGGGTGTATTCGTATCGCCCAGCTCTTGAAGAGGAATGTTGAGAATCTCCGCACTCTCTCTCATCTTGGTGCCCAATAGGATAAGGGCTCCTCCACAAAACTCCCACCATTGACGAATCCAGCTCATCCTCATGGAAGATACGATTTCTTTAGCAGCCAGCATTTCGGGATAAATCAGCGAGTCCACTCCCAGTTTCTTGAAAAACTCTTTGTTTTTAGGCAATAGATATTCATAATTGTCAATTCGGGCTACCGTCTTTTTTGCTCCCAGATTGCTTGCTATCATGCAAGCTGTCATGTTCCTGCTTTCGTCGGGAGTTACGGCAATGAATAGATCTGCATCTTTCACGCCAACCTCTTTGAGGCCGGAAATGGAGGAAGGAGAAGCACAAACGGTCATCAAATCGAAATTGGAGCTTAGTGTGCTCAATTTCTCTTCACTGTCGTCAATCAAAATAATATCCTGTCTCTCGCGGGATAATAGTTTGGCTAAATGCGTGCCCACAGCTCCGGCACCGGCAATAATTATTTTCATCTTTTATTTATGCATTAATGCAATCTGTAATTGATTGGCTTGTGGCTATTGTTATCATATCGTCTTTTCATTTTGTTTCATGGGCGTTCAGATGCATAATTGCCTGATAAATGCCGGTTGCATCTAGGCCGCAGAGTTGATGCAGTTCGGCAATGCTTCCGTGTTCGATGAATTTATCCGGTAGTCCCATGCGTGTTACTTTCGGATAATAGTTGTTATCGGATAGAAACTCGAGTATGGCACTGCCCATGCCACCTTGGATAACTCCATCTTCAATGGTCAGTATTTTTTTGAACTTGCGTCCTATCTCATGCAGCATGTTCGCATCCAACGGTTTCAAAAAGCGTACGTCATAATGGGCAATAGAGATATTCTCTTTGGCTGCTTTTTCAATAGCTTCTGCAGCAGCTTTGCCTATGGGGCCAATGGTTAGTAGTGCCATTTCCTCTCCATCCTTTATCTTGCGGCCGGTGCCTACTTTTATTTCTTCGAATGGACACTGCCAATCAACCAGCGATCCTCTTCCTTTGGGGTAGCGAATGACAAACGGTCCTTTATCGGGTAGCTGAGCTGTGTACATCATTTTTCTCAGTTCATGTTCATCCATGGGTGATGCAATGGTGAGATGGGGGATTGGTCTTAAA
This sequence comes from uncultured Bacteroides sp., assembly GCF_963666545.1. NCBI lineage: Bacteria > Pseudomonadati > Bacteroidota > Bacteroidia > Bacteroidales > Bacteroidaceae > Bacteroides > uncultured Bacteroides sp. The sequence continues at coordinate 3,294,822 of NZ_OY762899.1, forward strand.
TAGGCCAAGTCGAATGCACCGTGATGAGTGGGACCATCTTCTCCTACCAATCCTGCGCGGTCAAGACAAAAGACTACATTCAGGTTTTGGATAGCCACATCGTGGATGATATTGTCGTAGGCTCGTTGCATGAATGAAGAGTAGATGTTGCAAAACGGCATCAATCCTTCTTTAGCCATTCCTCCCGAAAAAGTCACCGCATGTCCTTCGGCAATGCCTACGTCAAAGGCTCTATCGGGCATTTTATCCATCAATATATTCATTGAACAGCCTGTAGGCATGGCAGGAGTAACTCCTATAATCTTTTTATTGTTTTCGGCCAATTCTACCAGAGTATTGCCAAATACATCTTGAAAGAGAGGGGGAAGGTCATCTGTGTTTACGGTAATTCGTATGCCGGTTTCCGGATTGAATTTTCCGGGAGCATGCCATAGTGTGGCTTGTTTCTCAGCGGGTTCAAATCCTTTTCCTTTGATCGTGTGCAGGTGAAGTATCTTAGGTCCCTGCATGTTTTTTATATCTCGCAATATGCGTGAGATGTTTTTTACGTCGTGACCGTCAATTGGACCAAAGTAACGGATGTTCATCCCTTCAAAGATATTTTGTTGTTGGGCTAACATCGACTTCACGCTATTGGCAAAGCGTATGAGACTTTTGCGTCTACTCTCGTTTAAAACTCCCATCTTAAATAGTATCTTGGATGCTTCGAATCGGAGGCGATTATAGCGATTTGAAGTCGTCAAGTTGACTAGATATTGTTTCATCCCTCCCACGCTGCGGTCGATGGACATATCATTGTCGTTGAGAATAATCAACAGATTATTCGGAGTTCCAGACGCATTGTTTAAGCCTTCGAAGGCCAGTCCGCCACTCATGGATCCATCACCTATCACAGCTACCACGTGTCGATTTTTTTCTCCTTTTTTGTTGGCTGCTACTGCCATTCCTAATGCAGCTGAGATAGAATTTGAAGCATGTCCGCAGGTAAAGGTGTCATATTCGCTTTCTTCAGGAGAGGGGAAAGGACGTATGCCATTCATTTTTCTGTTGGTAAAGAAGGATTTACGCCTTCCTGTCAGTATTTTGTGAACATAAGCTTGGTGCCCAACATCCCACACAATGCGGTCGTAGGGTGTATTATAAACATAATGTAATGCTACGGTAAGTTCTACCACACCCAAGTTGGCCGCAAAATGACCGGGGTTGCAGGATAATTCTTCTATGATGTCTTGCCTCAACTCTTTACACACTTCGGGAAGCTGATCAATGCTTAGTTTTCGCAAGTCTTCCGGATATGAAATATTGTTTAGCAGGGTATATATGAATTCGTTTTTCATTGTTCGGACAAATTTATTGCAAAATTAGTATAAATAAGCTGAAGTGTTTGTTTTTCAATCGGAATTTTGTGAAAACTTGAATATCTTAATGAATTTCTTATTGCTTCTTAATCCTATTAATGTTATATTTTATTTAATAAAGAAAGAATTGTTGTCTTTTTCATTTTGTATCTTATTCTTAATTATATAAAGTGGGGATTTACATAAGATAAAAAAAGAGTGCTTCTATCTTTGCTTTGTAGATATTGATGTTTTACATTTGAAAGAGAGTCTATTAATAAATGCTCAAACGATTTATTATAAATCCAAAAACAATTTATAATAAATCACCCCTAAATTTATTAGAAGGCGATGTCTGCTTTTAGTGCTTATATTAAGAAATATATGTACTAAAAAAGGCAATAGCTCTTATTATTAGTTATTGCCTTCTCCTTATTTTTTTATTCTGTTAAACCTTGATTTCTCAGTGTTTTGTTTCTAATTATTCTGATGTATTAAAGTTTTTATCACATGGATGCATGTAATTATATGTTAATATGTAAAATTGTCTCATTCTATATCTTTTTAAAAGCTTTATGGTCGGTACTATACTCACTGTGCAAAGATACAACATTCGGATGCTGTTTGTCAAGTCATTAAGTCTTTTTTTAGATTATCAATTTAGTAATGTCTGCCGTCTCTCTTTCTTTTCGGGATTATTTCTGTATGTTTGTGCTTACTTAAACTGATAAAGCAATGGATTTTAGGACAGTCATAGAGTTTCCGAAACAGAATTTTTATATTGATCATTCTCACAAAGGTTTGCTAATGGGCTCTTGCTTTGCCGAGAACATTGGGACTTTCATGGTACAAAACAAATTTGCTTGTCAGGTCAATCCTTATGGCATACTTTATAATCCCTTGTCTGTTTCCGGAGCTTTGCGCGAGATGATTGCCGGTAAACAATATACTTCCCAAGATTTACTTTTCTATCGTGAATGTTTTCATAGCTATATGCACCACGGCTCGTTTTCTGATTCGACTCAGGATCAGTGCTTAAAGCGGATAAATAATCGTTTGGATGAAGCTCATGAGGCAATTACTCAGTTGGACTACTTGATCATTACTTTCGGCACAGCTTGGGTTTATACGCTAAAGGAAACAGGACAGGTTGTTTCCAATTGCCATAAGCTTCCAGCGAATTATTTTTTGCGTTCCATGCTTACGGTAGCGGATATTGTTGACGATTACACTTCTCTCATTCGCATTCTTCTTCAGCAACAACCTTGTTTAAAAATCATTTTAACCGTTAGCCCCATCCGTCATCTTAAAGATGGGTTACATGCTAATCAGATAAGTAAAGCGACCCTGCTTTTGGCCATTGATCGTTTGCAAGAAGCTTTTCCTGAATCCATTTATTACTTTCCCGCATATGAAATCGTGATGGATGATCTCCGTGATTATCGATTCTATGCAGATGATATGCTTCATCCTTCATCAAAGGCTATTCAATATATTTGGGAGAATTTTGGTACTCTTTATTTTTCAAGAGAAACCAAGCAAATAATGAAGGAATGCGATGATATTCATAAAGCATTGACACATAAACCATTCCGAAAAGAGTCCGAAGAATATAAACGATTTTTAGGACAAATAGTGTTAAAGATAAATCAACTTAAGGAAAAATACCCGTACTTAGATGTACAAAAAGAAATAGAACAATGTCGTATACAATTAAATCAATAGCAAAGCAAATAGGTGCTAAGCGTTTAGGTAATTTAGATACTAAGATTGATTGGTTACTTACTGATAGCCGGTCGTTGTGTTTTCCCGAGGAGACTCTCTTTTTTGCTTTGCCTACGAAAAGAAATGATGGATCGAAGTACATTCCTGATCTGTATGCCCGTGGCGTTCGGAATTTTGTTGTAAGTGCCGAACTTAATGATAATAAGATTTATGATAACTGTAATTTTCTGCTGGTTCCCAATCCGCTTAAAGCATTGCAGAAGTTGGCCGAGCACCATCGGGAACAGTTTCAGATTCCTGTAATTGGTATCACCGGTAGTAATGGCAAAACGATAGTAAAAGAATGGTTGCATCAGTTGCTCAGCCCTGAACGTAACATTGTTCGTTCACCCAGAAGCTATAACTCTCAGATTGGAGTGCCTATATCTGTGTGGCAGATGAATGAAGCCTCCGAACTTGGTATCTTTGAGGCCGGTATTTCTGAGGCAGGAGAGATGCGCTCTTTGCAGAGCATCATTAAGCCTACCATTGGAGTGCTCACTAATATTGGTGGCGCTCATCAAGAGAACTTCTTTTCACTTCAGGAAAAGTGCATGGAGAAACTGCTTCTTTTTAAAGATAGTGAAGTCATTATCTATAATGGTGACAATGAGTTGATCAGTAATTGCGTTGCCAAATCAATGTTTACTGCTCGTGAAATAGCATGGTCGTGCAAAGACATGGAGAGACCTCTATATATTAGTGGTATAAAGAAAGAAAGTGAGTCTACCACCATTTCTTATCGTTATCTTGAAATGGACAATACCTTTCGTATACCTTTTATTGATGATGCGTCTATAGAGAATTCACTTAACTGTCTTGCCGTATGTCTTTATCTAATGCTCTCTCCTGAACAAATCACCGAACGGATGTCGCACTTGGAGCCTATAGCGATGCGTCTGGAAGTGAAAGAAGGAAAGAATAATTGTGTGCTTATCAATGATAGTTATAATTCGGACTTAGCGTCGCTGGATATAGCACTCGATTTTCTCTATCGACGTTCTTTGGCGAAAGGATTAAAGCGTACGTTGATTCTTTCAGATCTTTTGGAAACAGGTCAAAGCACTACTACACTTTATCGGAAAGTAGCCCAACTTGTACATAGTCGGGGAATAGAAAAGATTATTGGTGTGGGCAACGAAATTTCATCTTGTGCTTCTCGCTTTGATATTGAAAAGTATTTCTTCCCAAATACAGAGGCATTACAGGCATCTGATATCTTTAAGCAACTCAGGAATGAGATTATTCTCGTTAAAGGATCTCGGAGTTTTGGATTTGATATCGTCTCAGAAAGTTTGGAGTTAAAGGTGCATGAGACCATTCTGGAAATCAATCTGAATGCGTTGATTAATAATCTGAATTATTACCGAAGCAAGCTGAAACCCGAAACGAAGATGGTTTGCATGGTCAAGGCATTTGCTTACGGAGCCGGTTCATACGAAATAGCTAAGACTCTTCAGGAACATCGAGTTGATTATTTGGCTGTGGCTGTGGCTGACGAAGGTTCCGACTTACGCAAAGCAGGTATTACGGGATCTATTATCATCATGAATCCTGAAATGACTGCATTCAAAACCTTGTTCGATTATAAACTAGAACCTGAAGTTTACAGCTTTCATCTTCTGGATGCTCTCATTAAAGAAGCCGAGAAAGAGGGGATCACTAATTTCCCTATTCATATAAAGTTGGATACCGGTATGCATCGCTTGGGATTTGCTATTGAAGAAGTTCCGGCTCTTATCAAACGCCTGAAAGGACAAAATGCAGTGATACCGCGTTCAGTCTTCTCTCACATGGTGGGAAGTGACAGTGATCGGTTTGATGCCTTTACCTGTCGACAGATTGAAATATTTGATAAAGCTTCGACAGAGTTACAAGCTTCGTTTCCTCATAAAATTCTCCGTCATATCTGTAACTCAGCGGGCATCGAACGCTTTCCTGAAGCACAACTCGATATGGTACGACTTGGCATAGGCCTTTACGGGGTCAGTCCGATAGATAACTCTATTATATATAATGTAAGTACACTAAAGACAACCATTCTTCAAATTCGTAATGTGTCGGCTGAGGATACGGTGGGCTATAGCAGAAAAGGACACCTGACGCGCGATTCCCGCATTGCTGCCATACCTATAGGTTATGCCGATGGCTTGAATAGACATTTGGGTAATGGGAAAGGCTATTGCTTAGTGAATGGCAAGAAAGCTTTCTACGTGGGTAACATTTGCATGGATGTATGCATGATAGATGTGACAGGCATTGACTGCAAAGAAGGCGATAAGGTGATTATCTTTGGAGATGATTTGCCAATAACCGTACTGTCGGATATGCTCGAGACTATTCCTTATGAAGTGCTGACTAGTGTTTCTACTCGCGTAAAGAGAATCTATTTTCAAGATTGATCTGACAAAAAGAGACTAAAAAGAGGAAACCTTTGGCTGCGTGCTGACTTTTGTTTAGTTTTGTATGCACTATTTAATTAATTACCTAATTATCATACTTATGGTTAACCATTTATTATTAGGCTTTCTGCCCAGTGGATCAGAGTTTATTATTCTGGCATTGCTTATACTTTTGTTGTTTGGAGGGAAAAAAATTCCTGAACTAATGAAAGGCCTTGGTAAAGGCGTGAAAAGCTTCAAAGAAGGAGTAAACGAAGCCAAAGACGAAATAAACAAAGCCAAGGATGAGGTTGAAAAACCAGCTGAAACAAACGAGAAGAAAGAGTAACAATGGCCGAAATGACCTTTTGGGATCATTTGGACGAGTTGCGCAAAGTCCTTTTTCGTATTTTCGGAGTTTGGTTTGTGTTGGCTGTGGGTTATTTTATCGCAATGCCCTGGCTGTTCGACCATGTAATACTTGCGCCTTGTCACAATGATTTTGTGTTCTATTCGCTGTTACGATCCATGGGAGAGTCGTTGCAGTTGACTGATGATTTCTTCACGAAGGAATTTTCAGTTAAACTTATTAATATCAATCTGGCTGCTCCCTTTTTCATTCACATGTCTACTGCATTTTGGATGTCAGTGGTGACGGCTATGCCCTATCTCTTTTTTGAAATATGGAATTTTATTCGTCCGGCATTGTATCCCAACGAACAAAAAGGAGTGAAGAGAGCCTTATGTGTTGGGACGGTCATGTTTTTCATTGGAGTACTTGTGGGCTATTTCATGGTTTATCCACTTACGTTACGCTTTCTTTCTACTTACGAACTTAGTGCGGAGATTGAGAATCGTATCTCTTTAAATTCTTACATCGATAATTTCATGGTTCTGGTACTGTGCATGGGATTAGCTTTCGAACTACCTCTTGTTGCATGGCTGCTATCACTGATGGGTGTTGTCAATAAGGCTTTTTTGCGTAAGTACCGTAAACATGCTATTGTCATTATTGTGGCTGTTGCAGCCATTATTACCCCTACGGGAGATCCTTTCACATTGAGTGTTGTTGCTATTCCCCTCTGTCTTTTGTATGAATTGAGCATTTTGCTGATTAAAGAAAAGAAAGTTATAAGTTAGCAATTTAGGACAAGTCGTGTATACCGTTTGTCGTTACCTTTGCAGAGTGAAAATAACCAAAAAGTATGCAACAAAGAACATCGACAAGAGACGAATACCTGAAATGTGTAAATGTGGTAGTTGAGTATATCAACAACCATCTGGGGGAGGAAATAGATTTAAGCTCTTTGGCAGAAATGTCCAACTTCTCTCCCTTTCATTTTCATCGGATCATGAAGGCTCTTTTGGGTGAGCCTATCGGCGCATTTATTGTTCGAACGCGAATTGAGGCCGCGGCTCGATTGCTTCGTTATACTGATATGACAATTAGTGATATTGCTTATCAGGTAGGATATAATGCCCCTTCATCTTTGTCGAAACTCTTTAAGCAATTTTATGGTATTTCACCTATTGAATATCGTAACAATAAAGAGTATACAATTATGAAAAAAGTAGAATTAAATTCTAATCTTGATGTTAGTGTAGAAGTTAAAGAGATTACTTCTAAAAAACTTATTTACATTCGTCTTTCAGGGGATTATAAAGGTCTTGATTTTGTTAGTGCCTGGGGAAGGCTCTTTAAATTCGCTCAAGAAGAAAATCTTATTTCCGATAATTGCATAGAGTACCTTTGCGTATATCATGATGATCCTAAAGTAACGGAATCGGATAAGCTTCGCACAGATATCTGCCTTGCGCTTTCTAAATCAGCCAAGGCAAAAGGTGAAGTTGGAGTGAAAGAGATTCCGGGTGGAAAGTATGCTATATTTCGCTATAAAGGGCCTTATTCAAATCTGTCTGCTGTTTATGACACCGTTTATGGCCGCTTGGTTCAGGATAACGGATTTAAAGTAGTTAACTCCCCTGTATTTGAGAAGTACGTAAACAATCCGTCTGACACAGCTCCCGAGAACCTGATAACAGAGATTTATATTCCTGTAGAGTAAGAACAGGAAAATATTTTCTTTACTTTTGCCACATGATTGATGAGGTAAAAGAATACTTTGACATACTTCTTACGCTCTGCAAGGCTGAAGAAACACCACTTGCCATACGCTACAAACAAATGCGGGATATGCTGGAACGTGTTTGCCGCAAAGAGATGCAAGATGAAAGTCTGCAAATGACCGACTTGTCTGCCCGAATTAGTTTTCTGGCAGCACGAGTCGGTCTTGATATAAGTGAACAGAACCGTTTGCATACGTTCCGGCTCACTTCCAACTCCATTTTAAACAAGCAAACAATTCCTACACGTGAGAATCTTTTTCGTGATGCGAAGACCTTAGCCTTTTTGCTGAGAAAGATATCCGGGCAGGATATTCCACGGGAGCTTTATGCACTGCTTCCCAAAGCTGATGCTACTTATTTAGTCTCTCCATTCATCGGCAACAAGAAGGTACAGCGAATGCGTGTTTGTTTTCAATATGCTGATGATACCTATTTATATATCCTTCCTTCGGATACGATTGCTGAAGAACCTTTGCGCGTGCGTTATCATGTAGCGCAAGTAAACGAGGAATTTGCTGAAACCTGTAAATTGCTTTGGCAACACGCACAGCTTAATCTGCTGGATGTTTCCATAGATGAAAAGGGTATTCTTACTCCCTCCTTTATCGTTCTTGAACCCGATTATTTGATTGATATCAGTTCACTGGCAGAGTGTTATCGAGATTATGGGCATCATCCGGCCAATTACCTGTTGAGTAAACTGCAACCCATTGATAATGCTCGTCCACTTTTGTTGGGAAACATAGCCAACCTTTTTCTCGATGAATGGATTCATGCTGATGAGGAAGTGGATTATGGCACTTGCATGAAAAAAGCTTTTCAACGCTATCCTATAGAGTTGGCAGCGTGTCGAGACTTGGCGGATAAGGAAAAGGAACGTCAATTCTTCGCAGATTGCAAGATGCATTTTGATCATATCCGCCGGGTGGTTACTGAAACGTTTCATACCTCCGGATATGAATTGGATAAAACTGATGCTGTATTGGAGCCTTCTTATATCTGCGAGGCATTGGGTTTGCAAGGTAGGCTTGATTATATGCAGCGAGACATGCTCTCTTTTATAGAAATGAAATCGGGCAAGGCCGATGAATACTCCATCAGGGGGAAGGTGGAGCCGAAAGAAAACAATAAGGTTCAGATGTTACTCTATCAGGCTGTGCTGCAATATTCTATGGGAGTAGATCATCGCAAAGTGCGCCCATACCTTCTTTATACTCGCTATCCGTTACTCTATCCCGCTCGCTCTTCGTGGGCAATGGTGAGGCGAACGATTGATTTGAGAAATCGTATCGTAGCCAACGAATTTGATGTGCAGTTGCATAATAATGCTGAATTTACAGCGAACATGCTTGCTCAGATTAATCCGGAAACTTTAAATGAGAAGAAGCTGAAAGGACGATTTTGGGAACAATATCTCTTTCCGTCTATTGCGCAATTCAAAGAAAAATTGAACAGCTTGACGACTTTGGAGCGAAATTACTATTATGTGCTATATAATTTCATCACCAAAGAGCAGTACACGGCCAAGTCAGGTGATGTGGATTACGAAGGACGGACAGGAGCGGCTTCGCTGTGGCTTTCTTCTTTGACTGAGAAACGGGAAGCAGGGGAGATTCTTTATGATCTGAGAATAAAGACTAATCGTGCTACTGATGAACATAAAGCTTCTCTTACATTATCCATACCGGATGAAGAGCAAACGACTGAAACCGAAGAAGCTCTACCTAACTTCCGTCAGGGCGATGCGGTGGTACTTTACGAACGCAATTCGGATACTGACAATGTTACCAATAAGATGGTATTCAAGGGAAACATTGAGAGCATCACGGATATTGAAATAAAGCTCCGATTGAGGGCAACCCAACAGAATCCGTCAGTGCTTCCTCCCAAAAGCCTTTATGCAATAGAGCATGACGTGATGGATACCGCTTTTCGAGGCATGTATCTGGGTTTGGCCACTTTTGCCTCTGCTAATAAAGATCGTCGAGATTTGCTTCTTTCTCAGCGGCAGCCGGATTTTGATGGCTCTTACGGTGAGGCTATAGCTAATGCGGCGGATGATTTTAGTCGCGTGGTGTTGAAAGCGAAGGCAGCCAAAGATTACTTCTTATTGATAGGCCCTCCTGGAACGGGTAAAACATCGCGTGCATTACGATTGATGGTGGAGGCTTTTCATCAGACTCCTGATGCTCAGATACTTTTATTGGCATATACGAACCGTGCGGTAGATGAAATATGCAAGGCTCTTTCATCTATCACTCCTGAAGTTGATTTCATACGTATCGGCAACGAGTTGGCTTGTGAACCCGCTTATCGAAAACATCTTATTGAAAATGAGTTGGCAGTATGCAGTCGCCGTTCGGAAGTTGCGCATCGAATGAAAGATTGCCGCATCTTTGTTGGTACGGTGGCTTCTGTAGCCAATAAACCGGAACTATTTCAGCTCAAGAGTTTTGATGTCGCTATTGTGGACGAAGCCACACAAATACTTGAACCCCAATTGCTAGGCATCTTGTGTGCGCGAAGAGAAAATGCGGCCAATGCTATTGGCAAATTTATTCTCATAGGCGACCACAAACAGCTCCCTGCCGTAGTGCAACAAAACTCAACTCAATCTCAGATATACGATGAGGCACTGCTTGCCATCGGCTTGACAAACTTGAGAGATTCGCTTTTTGAACGCCTTTATCGTACAGTAAGCGGTCAGATTGTAGCATTCGATTTTGATCGCGGTGTGAACTCCAATGCTTTTGATCAGCTTTGTCGGCAAGGGCGTATGAATCCTGCGATAGCTCTCTTTCCTAATAACACTTTTTATGGGGGGCTACTGAAGCCTGTGGGGCTGGCCCACCAGATTGATGAACTGACGGCATCTCCTCATTTGACTCAGGATGCATTGAGTCCGCTAATGACACAACGTATTGCTTATCTCCCATCGATGGCTCAAATAGAAGGTTCCTCCGTTAAGGTGAATCATTCTGAAGCATTGATCTGTGCACAGTTGGCCGTTAAGGTGTTTGAGCAATATGGCAGTTCTTTTGATCCCGATTATACTTTAGGTATAATCACTCCATACCGTAGTCAGATCGCTTTAATAAAAAAACAAATCTGTCAATTAGATATTCCGGTTTTGAAGAATATCTTGGTTGACACAGTCGAACGCTTTCAAGGAAGTGAACGTGATGTTATAATTTATTCTTTTTGCGTAAATCGTGCTTATCAGTTACATTTTGTCTCCAATATCCTTAAAGAAGATGGCATTTTGATAGATCGAAAGTTGAACGTTGCCTTGACGCGTGCAAGGAAACAGATGTTCTTAACGGGCGTCCAGTGCCTGCTTTGTCAGAATCCTATATACGATAAACTACTGAATTTTATAACTACTAAAGTTGCTTTGACAAAAATAGGCACATATTAGTTTTTATTCTTTCTTTATGCAGTTTGTTAACACTTTTGTATGCTCCAAACCCATATCTTTGCAATACGTTTTTTTCATAGAGATTTAGATTTAAGGTTAGAAGAATTGTGGAAGTCGTGAGACTTCCCTTTTTTTTTGTCTTATTGTCACTTCTTCTTTATTTGTTTAGAGAAGTGTTATCAAAAAAGCCCTTTCGTGAGAAAGGGCTTTTTTGATAACTTCCAGCTCTTAGTTATCTTTCATAAAGCAATTGCAAGGACTTTGGAACATAGCTTTTTATGGGTCATTCTCGTATGTAAAGAAGGAAAAAAGAACAGCCTCTGCAAACTCAATAAAGAGTTGCAGAGGCTGTTCAGATAAAATCTATTTAATTCTATTAGTCTATAACAATAGGTTGGTATTTAGGAACCAACGTTTTCATCACAACCCAACCGATAAGATAGGCTACGGCGCAGATAGAGAAGATGATGAAATATCCCGATTCAATACCTTCGAAGCCCATGAATTTCATATTTGTTGTTTCTGCGTGGTCAAAAAGAAGTCCTGAGCCTTTATTAATAAGGAAAGACCCAACACCACCTGCCATACCACCAATACCTGTTATGGTAGCAATAGCCGACTTAGGAAACATGTCACCTACAGTAGAAAAGATATTTGCAGACCAAGCCTGATGCGCAGCACCTGCAATACCGATAATGATAGTAGGGAACCAGTAGCTTAAGTGGCCTAGTGGTTGAGCAGCAAGAGCCAACAATGGGAAGAATGCGAAGATTAACATGGAACGCATGCGACCGGCATACGGATTCATTCCTTTTTTGTCAACGAAGTAAGAGGGTAGCCATCCACCGATAATTGAAAGCAGGGTTATAGCGTAAAGCACAAAGAGTGCTAGCTGGCTTTCCGGATCAGATGATTTCATTCCATAAACAGAACTTAGGTATGCCGGAGTCCAGAACAAGAAGAACCACCAAACTCCATCAGTCATGAATTTACCGAAAGCAAATGCCCATGTTTGTTTGAACTTAAAACATTCGGCAAAAGAGAGTTTGCGTTGAAACTTTATAGGATTTCCATCGTATGATATAGAAGCATCGTCCTTATCTTGTTGGATATAAGTTAATTCAGCTGAGTTGACTTTAGGATGTACCTCCGGCTTTTTGTAGATAAATACCCAGATACCCATCCAGATGAAGCCCAGCGCACCAATGATAATGAAAGCCATTTCCCAACCAAAATGTTCGGCAATGAGAGGGATGGTAACAGGCGCAGCCAATGCACCAACTGTAGCTCCGGCATTAAATATGCTTGTAGATAATGCTCTGTCTTTTTTGGGGAAATATTCTGCAGTGGCTTTGATGGCGGCAGGGAAGTTTCCCGCTTCACCAAGAGCAAGTACAAAACGAGCAAAAATAAATAAGGTAACACTCACTGTTACAATGATAGAGGTATCTCCTACAGTTTGGATGGCTTCTTTAGCACCTTCGAAACCTACAAGCCAGTGTCCGGTAGTGATACCTGAAGTTGCAATTCCACAGAAAGCATGAAGGCATGCACCCAATGACCATATACCGATAGCCCAAAGAAATCCTTTTTTAGTATCCAACCAATCGACAATGCGGCCTGCAAAAAGCATACTGAAAGCATACATGATAGAGAACAGTGCAGTGATATTTCCGTAATCATCGTTAGTCCAGTGGAATTCAGGGGCGATGAAGTCTTTCCATGTCAATGACAAGACTTGTCGATCAAGGTAATTAACTGTAGTGGCAAAGAATAACATAGCACAGATGGTCCATCTGTAATTAGTCATTTTCTCATTTACTTTCTGAAATGTACTCATGATAATCAATTTAGAATTATATAGTTTTATATTTGATGCCAAAAATACGCATAATTTGATGTAAGTCAACTACAAAAATTGCTTAATTTAGTGCATAAATTGACCGAATAGCAGTTAATTAGCCCAAATTGGCCCCAAAATCGTTTGCGTACACGGAAAGGATAAAATATCCACCTTTTCAATCGAATTTTGCACAGTTCTTCAAAAAAGACTTGTTATCTTTGTCTGATTACAATAAATCTATTACCTAAATACAAAAACAAATGATGAATAAACAGCTTTATAAGTTACTTCTTGTTGGGGCGTTTTTTTGCTCTTCACAATTGGATGCTCAAAAGGTGAATGATCAGTCTCCATGGTCTGTTCGCATGGTTCAGTCGGAGATGGTGCGTTGCCCGGAATCATGGCAACTCGATTTTCAAACCAGCCTGAAGTGGGATTATTGTCATGGACTGGAACTTCAAGCTATGCTCGATGTGTATGATGCTTATGGCGACAAAAAAATCTATGATTATGCTTTGGCCTATGCCGATACGATGATTAACAAAGAAGGCAGTATTAAAACTTATAAGTTAGATGAATATAATATCGATCGCTTGAACTCCGGCAAATTTCTTTTTCGTATTTACGAGCAATCGAAAGATGAAAAATATAAGAAAGCAATCGATCTGCTCAGAAGTCAACTCGATACGCATCCCCGTAATGCGGATGGCGGTTTCTGGCACAAAAAGATTTATCCTAACCAGATGTGGTTAGATGGACTCTACATGGGAAGTCCCTTTTATGCGGAATATGCATTTCGCAATAATCGTCCGCAAGATTATAAAGATGTAATCAATCAATTTCTTACTGTAGCTCGCCATACGTATGACCCTAAAAACGGATTGTATCGTCATGCTTGTGATGTTAGTCGCAAAGAGATGTGGGCCGATCCGGTTACGGGGCAGTCAGCTCATAGCTGGGGACGTGCGATGGGATGGTATGCTATGGCTTTCGTCGATGCTCTTGATTTTATTCCTAAGCACGAAGTTGGACGTGATTCCATGCTAGTGATACTTAATAATATCGCTACCCAAGTGAAGAGGTTGCAGGACCCAGCAACCGGACTTTGGTATCAGGTACTCGACAAGAGTGGTGATAGAGGCAATTATCTGGAATCTTCTTGTTCTACTATGTTTGTCTATACACTGTTTAAAGCTGTGCGTATGGGATATATTGATCAGTCTTATCTGGAAGTAGCTATAAAAGGGTATAAGGGAATCTTGACTAATTTCATAGAAGTGGATAAAGATGGGCTTGTAAATATCACAAAGGCATGTGCGGTTGCCGGACTTGGAGGAAAGAACTATCGTTCGGGAGATTATAATTATTATATCAATGAAACCATTCGCAGCAACGATGCTAAAGCTGTATCACCTTTTATTATGGCTAGCTTAGAGTGGGAACGCTTGCAACGAGCTGGTTGTAAACTCACTAAATAACAAAAGATATGTTGAAACAATTAATAGGAATAACACTCCTTATTCTCCTCTTTGGTATTTCTGTAAAGGCGCAGCAACAAGATACGGTGGTAGTGGCTCGTGACGGAACAGGGAAATATCGGACTGTTCAGGAAGCTGTAGAAGGTGTGCGGGCATTTATGGATTATACAGTCATCATCTACGTAAAGAACGGAATCTACAAAGAGAAATTAGTGATACCCTCGTGGGTGAAGAATGTAGAAATTGTAGGAGAGAGTAGTGAAGGTACAGTTATTACCTATGATGACCATGCCAATATTAATAAGATGGGAACTTTTCGCACCTATACGGTTAAAGTAGAAGGAAGCAGTATCACTTTAAAAAACCTGACGATAGAGAATAATGCAGCACAATTAGGTCAAGCTGTGGCTTTACACACAGAAGGTGACAAGTTGAGGTTTATTAATTGCCGTTTTTTAGGTAATCAAGATACGATATATACCGGTGCCGAGGGAACTCGTCTGTTATTTACTCATTGTTATATAGAAGGAACCACTGACTTCATTTTTGGTCCTTCTACTGCTCTTTTCGAAGACTGCACGATTTATAGTAAGCGGAATTCTTATATCACAGCTGCTTCTACACCTAAAGAGGTTGAATTTGGTTATGTTTTCAAAGACTGTAAGCTAACAGCTGCCCCGGGGGTGGATAAAGTCTATTTAGGTCGCCCTTGGCGTCCGTATGCTGCAACAGCTTTTATTCATTGCGAGATGGGAAAGCATATTTGCTCCGCAGGATGGGAGAACTGGAAAAATACCGAGTATGAAAAAACAGCCCGCTATGCAGAGTCAGGTAGTACCGGTGAAGGAGCTAATGTGTCAGATCGAGTAAAATGGAGCAGCCAGTTATCTAAGAAAGAAGCCCTCCGATATTCTATTGGAAATATATTTAAGAATTGTACGGACTGGTGTCCTGCTAAATAGTTGTGGAGTCTTTTTTATATCATAAATCGATATTTACACATAAATAATAGAGTTTAGTCTTTGACCATTCTCATGAACTTGGCACTTCCAATTGCATGTTCCATTCGTACCCGAATACTGGAAAATTGCCTGTTGAACTCTTTTTCTTCTTCAGAAAGTGTCTTTCCCTTTTTTTTCTTGACGGGTTGTATGACCGTCACCTTTTGGGGTGCATATCCTTGATATCCAGTGTCCTGATACAGGATGCAAGGAACCGAAAAAGAATACATCGTGTCTGCCATCTTCTTGTCATGTGTTTTACCGCAAACGGTTTGGCTGACAAAGATAATCAAACAAGACACAGTAATCACCACGGCATTCTTTACTGTATGACGTTTCTTTTTCCCGCTGTATTGCTCTTTCTGTTCATCAGAGTCGACAGGGCGGGGAATCTCCCTTTCAGTGCCGTCATGAAGCAATACAGGCTCAACAATGCCGTCCTTAGATAATTCAGACAAGCGAGCGGAAAGTTCTTTGTCCGTCTGTGCGGGCACAAGACCCATTGTCTGAAGGCCCAAACGGAGAATATGGCTCAAAGAGTGTACAAAAGTGTTGCAATGTTGTTGACCCATCCCGAAACAGGCGGCATGATACTCTTGCAGAGGGTTATTCTTCAGATACACAAGAATAAAGAAAAAGCGTTCCGGAACATCAAGCAATGGGCTGTTCTTGTAGATACAGAAGCTACGGCGGTTACTTCGCCGTTTGCCGTTGAGTTCATATTCAGACAAATAATCATCATGAGCCGCCTCAAAATAGGGAAGCAAATGAGAATATTGAATATGGGTCAAGCCTGTCAAGGCACGGAAACTTTTGAGGTTATCTTTATGCTCTTTATAATTCATGATACAAAAATACACGCATACGCGATATATAACAAATCTAGTCTATATAAACTCTATTATCTACGTCCGATACCTCAATCTCAGATTGATGCAGTGACTAATTTCTCGACTGTAACAGGAGAAGGTTTCTGGCAGAATACTGGTTATTGATTTGAAGTAATCAATTAGTCTTTCGAAGATATAAAAAGAAGAAGATGATTATTCGTATAGTCATCTTCTTCTTTCAATATCATCAAATATTTGAGTCAGAGTTGTTATTTTCCAATAAAGTCAGCTCTCATCGGACTAAAGCAGTCGATGAGTATCCCTGCCTCGATACAGACACAACCATGCTCGGCATCAGGAGCAATATAAATACCATCTCCAGCTTCTACAATGCTGGTTTCTCCATCTACTGTGAACTCAAACTTGCCGCTTGCCACATAAGTGGTTTGGGTATGATAATGACTATGTAGAATACCTTGCGCTCCTTTTTCAAATTTCACTTTTACAAGCATTACTTGTCCATCGTAACCCATAATTTGGCGAACAACTCCTTCGCCTGCAGGTTCCCATTCTTGGGCTTTCTCAAGAATAAATTTATTGCTACTTGTCTTCATTGTTTCTTCTTTTACACTTT
The DNA here is from genome assembly GCF_963666545.1 of uncultured Bacteroides sp. Lineage (NCBI taxonomy): Bacteria > Pseudomonadati > Bacteroidota > Bacteroidia > Bacteroidales > Bacteroidaceae > Bacteroides > uncultured Bacteroides sp. The sequence goes on from NZ_OY762899.1 coordinate 3,311,635, forward strand.
CTTTTGAGTTCAAATATACAAACTTATATTTTAATGAGATGCTATGCATCCACTTTCTGGATGCAAAGAACTAAAATGGGTTGAATAACTAATTTTTCCACTTGTTCAAACGTTTTTTGCACTTCGTTGCCAATGATTCTTTGTAATATTGCAATGTGAAACTATAACATCGACAGAAATGAAGAATAAACTTGCGTTACTGATAGTAACCTTTTTCCTTTTTTCGGCTTTCAAAGCGGATAAGCCGGTAATTACTATTTTTATGATTGGCGACTCGACCATGGCAAATAAGAGTCTGACTGGGGGCAATCCTGAACGGGGTTGGGGGCATGTGCTGCCGGGCTTCTTTAGTGAAGACGTTGTTATCGATAATCATGCTCAGAATGGGCGTAGCTCTAAAAGTTTTATAAGCGAAGGACGATGGGAGAAGGTTATTTCTCAGGTGAAGAAGGGAGATTATGTCTTCATTCAGTTTGGACATAACGATGAGAAGAAGGATAGCATTCGGCATACTGACCCGGGAACGACTTTTGACGCAAATCTGCGTCGGTTTGTAAACGAAACGAGAGCAAAAGGTGGTATACCTGTGCTTTTTAATTCTATTGTTCGTCGCAACTTTGTTCGCCCGCAGGATGAAGAGATAAATAAAGATACTCGCAAAGTGCCGGGACAGGAGTCCCTTCCTCAGGAGGGTAAACAGTTATTTGATACACATGGAGCTTATCTGGAATCTCCACATAATGTGGCTAAAGAGTTAGGAGTGGCTTTCGTGGATATGAATAAAATTACTCACGACTTGGTTGAGAATCTGGGACCGCAAGAGTCGAAGAAGCTTTTTATGTGGGTACCAGCTAATACGGTACCTGCTATACCACAGGGACGTGAAGACAACACTCACTTAAATATATATGGTGCTCGTGTGGTAGCTGGTTTGGCTGCTGATGCGATTGCGAAAGAGGTTCCTGCATTGGCTAAGTATGTGCGGCATTACGATTTTGTGGTGGCTAAAGATGGCAGTGGTGATTTCTTCACTGTACAGGAAGCGATCAATGCAGTGCCCGATTTTCGCAAGAATGTTCGCACTACTATTCTTGTTCGCAAGGGTGTATATAAAGAGAAGTTAGTGATTCCTGAGAGTAAGATTAATGTTGCGCTCATTGGCCAGGAGGGTGCTGCGATTTCTTATGATGACTTTGCCAGCAAAAAGAATCGGTTTGGCGAGGAGAAAGGCACTTCCGGTTCCGCTAGTTGTTATGTTTATGGCCCTGATTTCTATGCGGAGAATATTACTTTCGAGAATACTTCCGGTCCGGTGGGGCAGGCGGTGGCTTGTTTTGTGAGTGGTGATAGAGCCTACTTTAAGAATTGTCGCTTCCTTGGTTTTCAAGACACACTCTACACGTATGGTAAAAACAGTCGTCAGTATTATGAAGATTGCTACATTGAGGGAACAGTCGATTTTATCTTTGGTTGGTCTACTGTTGTGTTTAACCGCTGCACTATTCATAGCAAGCGTGACGGCTACGTCACCGCTCCGTCTACAGACCAAGGCAAAGCTTATGGATATGTGTTCTACGATTGTAAGCTGACTGCCGATGAAGGAGTAGGGAAGGTTTACTTGTCTCGTCCTTGGCGTCCGTATGCACAGGCGGTTTTTATTCGTTGCAATCTGGGCAAACACATCTTACCTGTAGGATGGGATAATTGGAACAAGAAGGATGCGGAGAAAACGGTCGTATATGCGGAGTATGAGAGTACAGGTCCCGGAGCAAATGCAAAAGCACGTGCGTCCTTTTCTCGTCAGTTGAAAAATCTGAAAGGATATGAACCGGAAAAAGTACTTGCAGGAAGTGACGACTGGAATCCGGTGAAAAATGGCAATGCCTTGTTTGAAATTAAACGTTGATTTTTTGCTCCGGAAATTTGCTTTTCGGACTGTCATCTTTGTATTGTTATGGATAACGTACATTCAAATTAAAATAGAGTTAGAATAGGGAGCCATAATATCAGAGCTAAGTTGCCCGATGCGGCTAACTCATGGACAGCTATGTGCTATTTTGTGAAAAACGTGAAGAAGTTCCTTGGAGAACTTCTTCGTGCCTTGCTTTTTGTGATGAATATATTGATAAATCAAGACAGAATTCCAACTAAAGTTATTCTGGTGAACAGATTAGACTATTATTTAATTTTGAAGAGGGCATTTATTCAGTGAACTCTAAATAAATAATATTATAGTAAATTGTAAAAGGTCGATATTCCATAATCTGGTATTGACCTTTTTTTATTAAAAACAATATTTCTACATGAAAAATCAATAAATCCCATTTCTATTTTGTTAATAAACGTATCTTTGTGTTCGATAACGGGTTCTCATAAGCCTTTGTCACCTATTAATAACTATAAAAAATACAAAATCTATGAGTAGAAAAACACTTGCTAGAAAGGCAATTGCGTCTCTGTTTATGAGTATGCTATGTTTGCTTTCTTATGCACAAACCCGACAGATTACGGGATTGGTCACAGATGCTAATGGTGAAGCCATGATTGGAGTGAATGTTACTGTGATTGGAACCACCAACGGAACCATTACCGATATCGATGGAAACTATTCTCTATCTGTAGCATCTAATGCTAAACTTCAATTTTCTTTCATTGGTTATCTTAGCAAAACAATTGAAGTAGGTACCCAAAAACAAATCAATGTTAAGTTAGTGGAAGATGCCAAGAGCCTCGACGAAGTGGTGGTAGTTGGTTATGGTACGATGAAGAAAACAGACGTAACAGGTTCCATGTCTTCTGTCTCTTCTGAAAAATTGGCTGCTCGTGGAGTGCTCCGTGTAGAAGATGCATTACAAGGATCTGTTCCGGGAGTCAACATCACACAGTCTAACAGTCGCGCTAACGGAGGATTTAATATCCAGATCAGAGGTCAGGCTTCTATTAACAACTCAAGTGGTCCACTTTATGTTGTTGATGGTATGGTTGTATCCTCAATTGATTTCCTTAATCCCGAAGACATTGAACGAATTGATGTATTAAAAGATGCGTCATCTACAGCTATTTATGGTTCTCGAGCTTCTGAAGGTGTTATCATAATTTCGACTAAGGGGGCTGGTGTAGGTCAAAACAAGGCTCAACCTGTTGAAATTAGTTATGACGGTTATTATGGTATCCGTAAAGTGGCACGTATGCCTGATTTTATGGGAGCTACAGAATGGATGGACTATCGTTTCGCTCGCTACACAACAACAAAGGGGCCTAACGATGACGGGACCATTAAATATCTTATTACAGATGCTGATCTTCAGTCAGTGTTCCAAAATGGTACAGAATGGAAAGAGTCTCCTTTATATAGCGCATGGCAAACCAATCAAGGTTATGATTGGGCAGGTCAAGTATTGCGTACCGCATCACAACAGAATCATTTCATCAGTGCAACAGGTGCTACTGAAAAAACGACTTATCGTTTAGGAATGGGATATCAAGGTGAAGAAAATGTTTTCAAAAAGAACGATTATAATCGTTTTAATATCAAAGGGTCTTTTGATAGTAAATTATCAAAAGTAGTAGAAGCAGGTATGTCTGTTAATTTGGTACACGATGTACAGAATGATTGGATTACAGATAGTTCTAATGCATACTCTCCTTATAATAATGCCTTTTGGTTTGCTCCGGTCGTTTCACCATGGGATGAAAACGGTAACCTCTTAGCCATTCCTGCAAAAGTAGGTAAAATGTCTTTGACTTCTACTCCCTCTCCTTTGGTTGACTTCGATATTGATGCTTACGAAAATGAAACTCGTAAGTTCCACGTCTTCGGTAATGCCTATTTGCGATTCAATATCATGGAAGGTTTGAAGTTTACGACTACTTTTTCGCCGAATTACTACCATGGTCGCCAAGGTGTCTTCATGGGCACAGGTGTTTCAGAGAAATATCCATTGGGAACTGCATATTATCAAAATAAAAAGTATAATAACGCATCCGTTACTAATACAGAACGTTTCGATTGGACTTGGGATAATCAAATAGACTTCAGCAAAACTTGGGGTGAGCACAGATTTAGTGCAATGGGTATGTACTCTTTATATGCCACAAATAAGGAAACTTATGCGCAGACGGTTACCAATATTTCTGATGATAAGCTGTCGTATCATGCTATGGAGAAAGGTTCAGGTAGTAAAGATCTCAACTCTTCCTATACTGAATCCTCTCTTGTCTCGGCAGCAGCTCGTTTGAATTATGCCTACAAAGAACGTTATATGGCTACTGTAACGGTACGTACCGATGGGTCATCGCGTTTTGCAAAAGACAATCGCTGGGGTTGGTTCCCATCAGCAGCTGTTGCATGGAGAGCTTCAGAAGAAGACTTTTTGAAAGATATAGAGTGGATTGACAACTTGAAACTTCGTTTGTCTTATGGTGTTACGGGTAATAATAACGTAAGCGATTATGTTACAGCTTCTTCTGCATCCGGTCCTAGTTATGCTGTTATTGGCGGGCAAGAATATCAAGGGTATTATGCCAACGGCCTTATTGATAAAGGTCTGATCTGGGAAAAAATTAAAGAGTTTAACTTTGGTGTTGACTTTGCAGTTCTTCAAAACAGAATAAGCTTGACTGCCGATGCTTACCGACGTTTATCAGACGGACAAATAATGAAAGCTACTGTTCCATTGGAAACAGGCGAGAATTCTATTACTACCAACATTGGTTCCGTTCAAAATACAGGTATAGAATTAGGATTGAATCTGGGGCTTATTCGCAATCAAAACTTCACTTGGGATGTAAATCTGTCATTTGCCCGTAACTGGAGCAAGATAAAGGAACTTCCTAACGGAGACGATGTGGCTAACAATTGGTTTGTTGGCGAACGCTTGAATGTATTGCGCGACTATACCAGTGCCGGTATCATAACTACCGAAGGGGTTACCATGAATACAATCAATGGAGACCGTCATTATACGCTTCAGGAAGTTTATGATACTTTCGGACCGAAAAGCAAAAACAAGCTGAAATGGTATGAAGGTCAAATGGCTGTGAATGATTGGAATGACGACGGTGTTATTAACGATGATGACAAACAAATTTATGGTTGTACAGATCCCAAATGGACTGGTAGTTTAAGTTCTTCCATGGGATATAAAGGTTTTGATTTTTCATTTATGCTTTATACCAAACAAGGGCAATGGTCTCGCAGCTATTTCCACGAACAATACCAAGACTATAATGACCGTGGACGTCAAAAGATGAGTTTTGATTATTATATCCCGGCAGGAACTCCTGTAATGGACAAAGAAACCGGTGAAGTTACTGCTCTTGCAGAAGCACACATTGGTTCGAGCCCTTATCCTAACAATACTGAGAAGACCGGTGGCGGTTATTACAGTTCGAGTAGTGCATCTGTACGCTATCATAAAACATCTTTTGTGAAAGTGAAAAACATAACCTTAGGTTATACATTTCCGAAGGCATGGTTGAATAAAATAGCCATGAAGCATTTGCGTCTTTATGTTAATGTACTCAATCCTTTCTGTTTCACTGATTACAAAGGCTTCGATCCTGAATGGGCAAGTGCAAACTTAACTGACGGAGGACCTGCTTCTGTAACTTATCAGATTGGTGCAAATATTAAATTCTAACTACATTAATACGATTAAGGATATGAAGATTTATAAAAAAATATTATATATTGCATGCATGGTAGGATCAACCATGTTGACTGGCTGTGATGATTTTCTTACGGCTGACAATAAAAGCTCTGTGACGGATGCTGATTACTTTGCTACTGCTTCTGGCTTCCAGTCTCTCGTGTACGATGCGTATGCTCAATTAACAAGTATATATAACAGCTCTGACGTAACCGCTTATTTCAATGCTGGTACAGATTTGTATCATGATGGTCGTGGAGATATTAACGCAGCATTGCACCGTTGGTCTAACTTTACGCCTGAAAATGGAATTGTAAAAACATTCTATACTGATTGTTACGATGGTATTCGCTCTTGTTTGGCCATTCAGTACTATGCGCCTACTGCAAACGTTAGCGATGATGTTAAACAGAAAGCAATTGATGAAGGACGTTTTGTCGAAGCAATGTTCTACTACTTGTTGGTAAACAACTATGGTGGTGTACCGTTAGTAAAAGAATATGCTAGTTCTGCTGTTAAAGGTTATCCGCGCGCTACAGCAGAGCAAGTCTATACTTATATTATAGATGAACTGAAAAACATTATTGCAAACAATAAGTTAGCGGCTTCAACTGCAACAAAAGGAGGAGGCGAGGCTAGCATCGAAGCAGCTAAAGCCTTGCTGGCAAAGACTTACCTTTCTGCAGCTTGGGACTTAAACAAGTCAGAGTACTTCACGGAAGCTGCAAAATATGCTGATGAAGTGATTGCTAGTCGTTCATTAACTACTGAGTTTGCCGATTTATGGGCTGCTGACCGTTCGGGAGATGACAATGCCGAGTTCCTTTTTGATGTGGAATATGACTACAACAGTGCTCACGACCAAAATACAGGTAACCGTTGGCAATCATTCTATTCTGGTTATTACGGAGGTGCAGAAGAGGGTATGAAAAACGGTTCTTCAGGTTTTATTCCTCTCATGCACACTTTGAAGTATTTTGAACCGGGTGATAAACGATATGATGCAACGTTCATGAAAACGTTGTTAGTGAAAAAAGCATGGGATCCGGCAATGGGATTCAAAGAAAACGGCACTCCGATAGGTGATTACTTTGCTTTCTATTCAAATGGAAAGAAGGCCAAAGGCAAAATGGTTGGTGTTTATTATCCTGCTTACTGGGAGTGTGACGCTGCATCTGTTGCAGCATGGCGTGCTGAAGATCCAGCTAACAGAACTAATACGTTTATTATTCCTCAGAATGATCTGACTGCAGGAATGGAGCCTATGACTAACTATATAAAAGATCTTGCTGGATATCCTGATGGTGTGATTACCAAATATGATTTCACAGCTGCACAAAAGTGGAGTTGGGCAGTAAGTCCTTGCCGTAAGTTTGATGATAGTCAAACGGCTCAATACAATGCTGGCAAAAGTTTCCGTGATTTACACGTCATTACACTACCGGAAATTTTCCTTGTAGCTGCCGAAGCTTATTTCAAAGCTAGCAATAATGATTTAGCGCTTAAGCGTATGAATGCACTTCGCAAACGTGCGGGGCTTGGCGATGCTACAAGTATCAATATGGATGCCATCCTTAAAGAGTCTGCTTGTGAAATGTTTGGAAACGGTTATCGTCGTATGGAATTGCGCCGCACTGGCAAACTTATAGAATATAATAATCTATATAATCCTAATCTTTTAAACACTGCGGCAACAGCTATTGGTGAAAAGCTATTATGGCCTATTCCACAAGCTGCTATTGATGCAAATGACCAATTAACTTCTGCTGATCAGAATCCGGGATATTAATAGTTCTATGCGATAGAAATTATTTGAAAAGAAAAGAGGACATCATTGCTGGTGTCCTCTTTTCTTTGTTCGCCTAGCATGGTCGATGAGAGTTATCGCTCTTAACTGGGAAGATTTTTACCATACGCACTGACCGAGTGATAGAGTCTCACTCCTTTGCAACCCGTACAGTGATGTCCGGCTGATGTTAAAGAAGTCAGCAGATACCATAGTACCTGTTTTTTTTCAGGGAAGGGTTGAATATTAAACGGTTCCCTAAAGCCCCGTTTAGATTGTATGCGCTCAGAACAGCCAACCTTACCTGAGTGCGTTATTCAACAATCAATAGTACAAAGTTATTTGAATGAAGGATATAGCTATGTCATCGAACTTGATTTAGAGAAATTCCTCGACAAGGTTAACCATGACAAACTAATGAGCCTTTTGAGTTTTCGTCTATCGGATAAAGTCCTTTTAAAACTAATTCGCCGCTATCTGCGAACGGGTATCTTGGAGAATAGTCTATGTCATCCCCGTGAAGAGGGGACTCCGCAAGGAAGCCCATTGAGTCCGATATTATCGAACTTGCTATTTGATGAACTGGACAAGGAACTCGAACGGCTTGGTTTTCAGTCACTGCTTACATGCTACAAGCTTGTCATGTTTAATAAATCGCCACGTGCCGAACGGCATGCATGGTGGTGTGAGAGGTCGGAAAAACCTCTTGCTCTTGACAAGAAATCGTTTATTTCAGCCACTTGTCAAAAAAGAGCAGTGTTTCCCGCTGCATTTCTTTGTTGAAGAAGTGTTTCTCATCCCAGAGTTTAGTAACCAACCGATCATCCGCTTTTTGACTACTCCATACTTGGTGCATGGTGTCGTATGCGCTCTGCACACCAGCAACGGGAAAGAGTTTGTCTTTCGTCCCGTTGAAGAACAGAGAAGGTTTGGGGCAAGCGATAGAAGCTACGTGCGGGTAGTCCATGAAGCGGCGGATACCAGGCACAATCATTGAGTAGGCCGAACCTCCTTTATTTTGGTTGTTGGTAAGGGTCATCAATGAATCGGTTGTGTTCATCCAACAGATAGCTGCTGAGGCTTTGATGCGGTCGGTAGCGGCAGAGAGCATCCAGGCACGATAAGCTCCCATTGAGAAACCGAGAGTGCCTATTTTCTCAGGGTCGACTTCGGGGAGAGTAGCTAAGAAGTCAACACTGCGTACATCGTCCATCGTAATCACACTTCCCCACGAAGTACCCATCTGCAATAAATTGGATGCCAATGCCTGTTGGCCGTTGTAGTCCGCTCCCTCTTTTTGTCCGCGTTCTCCCCAAAACAAGGCATCAATAACGAGTACAACATAACCATGTGCAGCAAAATAATCGCCAGTGTATTGACCCTCATAACATTTCACTGACCAATCGTCGGCATCGGCCATCACTTCGGGTGATACGCCGAAAGGTCTGACCATCTTTTCTTTTCCGATGGTGAAGTGCGCGCCATGATCGTGTAGCATCACAATGGCAGGGAAAGGACCTTTTCCCTCGGGTACAAGTAGATAGGCGGGTATGCGACTCCAACCTGACACATTGAATAAGATTTTTCGTGCTTCGTAACCACTACGCTTTTCGGTGGCCACTACCTCTAGGTTGTATGCATTGGGGGTAGGAGGAAGGTTTTGCATACACTCCATCAAGACTTCGCGTGCCTTTATCCGCCAACGGTTAAAGTTCTTTTCCGTTGCGTTTTCCCAAGCCATGGGGTAGGTCAATTGCTGCTTTACTTTATCGTAAAAAGAGGGCATGTTTCTTGTCACTTCATAGAGGTGTTCACCGTCGTTTTGGCTTTTTATCGGCAAAAAGAAGAGGATGACGAAGAGAAAAAGAAGGAATCTTTTCATGGTGTTATGTCTTAAATAGGGTAACAAAGATAATGCGAATATCTGTTTAATTTGTATCTTTACACCCATTAATTCATGTAAAAACACACTCGGTTTATGAGGAAATTCTGCATCGTATGCCTTTTGTTACTAGCCCATCTTGCTTCTCAAGCCCAAAAGAATTGCTTGTTCACTCATTATTCTTCAGAAGATGGATTATCACAAAATACAGTGATGAGTGTACTACAAGACCGCAAAGGTAATATGTGGTTTGCCACGTGGGATGGCATCAATAAGTTTAATGGATATTCCTTCAAAACATACAAAGCCCGCCAAGGCAACCAAATCACCCTGACAAATAATAGGGTGGACTATATCTACGAAGACAAATACGATTATATATGGGTGCAATCTTATGATAACAGGGCACACCGGTTTAATCCGCGCACTGATTTCTTTGAGCAAGTACCGGCTATGGGCGAGGGAACGTCATTCAATATTACTTCTATAAATGTATTGCCTAATGGTACGACATGGCTACTTACGGAAAATGATGGGGCCATTCGTGTGGTTACTGATCCGCATACCGGCAAACTGAACTCTGCCATTTATTCATTAAAGTCCGGTTTATTTCCGTCTCAACGAGTGTTTGGTGTCCACTTAGATAAGGCCGGAAATGAATGGATGTTGACGGACAACGGTTTGGGCATGATTCATTCAGGAGCACAAACTCCTGTTTCTTATTTCGTAGAGACGCAGAATTTACATTCGCACTTCGAACAAGGATTCTATACTTGTTTGGAACACGACGGTGAACTCTTTTTCGGTTCCGATAAGGGTAGGGTATGGTGTTATCAGAAGACAACACAACGTTTCCAACTACTTGAAATGCCAACAAAGTCGCATGTTGTCTCCATCAATGCGGTGGGTAATGATGAACTGGTTATCACCACTTCGACCGATGGCTTCTTTACCTATCACCTCAAATCAAAAAAAACAGAACATTTCTCTCCCGCCAAGAACAAACAATTGCCGGATAAGAATATCCTTTCAGTCTATGTTGATAAGAGTTTTGAGGTTTGGTTTGAGCAACAGGAAGAGGGCTGTGTCGTTCATTTTAACCCGTTTACAAAAGTCTTGAAGCGTGAGCAGATGAAAACAGAATCGGCTAGTGCCGATCGTGCTCGTCCGGCGTTTCACATTCATGAGGATATACATGGATGTGTTTGGGTGCATCCTTTTGGAGGAGGTTTCTCCTACTTCGATAGAAAGAAAAATAGCCTTATTCCTTTCTACGATGAACCGGGAACTAAAGAATGGCGTTTTTCGAATAAAATTCATTCCACTTATTCCGACAGACAAGGCAATCTGTGGATCTGTACGCATAGCAAAGGATTGGAAAAAGTGACCTTTTCTTCCGCACAATTTTATCTGGAGAAACCTGTACCGCATGACTATGAATCACTTAGTAATGAAGTGCGTGCTTTGTATGAAGATCATGACCGGAATGTGTGGGTGGGGCTAAAGGATGGTATGCTACGGGTATATGGCAGAAATGGAAGCTATTTGGGCTACCTGACAGAGTCCGGTACTATTTCTCAATCCGGCAACCCACTGAAAGGGGTTACGTATGCGTTGATGCAAGAGAAGAATGGTATCTTGTGGATTGCCACCAAAGGAGACGGACTGATCAAAGCTCAGAAAGTGGGTAAGTCGGCGTATAAACTGACTCGTTATCAGTATAATGCCGATGATATCTATAGTCTGAGTAATAATAATGTCTATAGTGTATATGAAGACCATCACGGAAGAATTTGGGTAGCAACCTTTGCCGGCGGATTGAATTATATGTCAAAAGATAAGCAAGGCAACGTCATATTCATCAATCATCGCAACAATCTAAAAGGTTATCCCATTGATCATTGTTATAAAGTTCGTTTTATCACTTCCGATAATAGGGGACATCTGTGGGTTGGAACAACTAATGGGGCTATCTCTTTCAATGAAAACTTCACGAATCCTGAGGGAATACGTTTTAATCACTACTCTCGCATACCGAGTGAAAATAGTAGCTTGAGCAATAATGACGTGCATTGGATCGTTTCAACTCGAAAAAACGAATTGTATTTGGCTACATTCGGTGGTGGATTGAATAAATTGCTCTCTATGGACAAAGAGGGAAAAGCCAAGTTTAAAGTTTATACGGTTGATGATGGTTTGCCCTCCGATGTTCTTCTTTCTATTCGTGAAGATCGCAAGGGAAGCCTATGGATTAGTACTGAAAATGGGATCAGTAAATTCATTCCTTCCGAGCAAAGGTTTGAAAACTACGACGATAAAAGTCTTCCGGTGAGAGTGCGCTTCAACGAGGCTGCATCGACTATTACTTCGGGTGGGAAGATTTTATTTGGAGCCAGTAACGGCATTTTCAGGTTTAATCCTGACTCCATTCGCAAGAGTAACTATGTGCCGCCTATTGTGTTCTCAAAGCTCTTGATAGCCAATAAAGAAATAGTGCCCGGTGAAGATCAAATATTGAAGCAGGGGCTGGATGAAACCTCGGAACTTGAACTGTCTCATAAAGAGAATATTGTGACCATTCAATATGCAGCGTTGGACTATACGAATCCCGGAAATATCCAGTATGCTTATATGCTCGAAGGTTTCGAGAAAGACTGGACCTATGCGGATAAACAGCGCAGTGCCACTTATACAAACCTTCCTAAGGGAGAGTACACTTTCAAAGTAAAATCTACCAATAGTGACGGCGTTTGGGTGGAGAACACTCGTGTGCTACCTATCGTGGTGTTACCTTCTTTTTGGGAAACGCCTTTGGCTTACCTTCTCTACGTCTTGTTCATCTTGTTGATCATCTTTGTAGCAGTCTACATTCTGTTCACCATCTATCGGTTGAAACACGAAGTTTCTGTAGAACAACAAGTGTCGGACATCAAGTTACGTTTCTTTACGAATGTATCTCATGAACTGCGTACACCGCTAACTTTGATTGCCGGTCCGGTGGAATATGTTCTTAAGAATTCGAATTTACCCGATGATGCCCGCGAGCAGTTGGTGGTTGTGGAGCGCAACACCAGTCGCATGCTTCGTTTGGTGAATCAGATTTTGGACTTTCGGAAGATTCAAAACAAGAAGATGAAGATGCAGGTGCAAAGGGTCAACGTGGTTGCCTTTGTACAACGAATCATGGAGAACTTTGAGTCGTTGGCCGAAGAGAACCATATCGATTTTGTGTTTGAAACTGAAAAAGACCAACTCTGCTTGTGGGTGGATGTTGATAAGTTTGAGAAAATTGTCTTCAACCTGCTATCAAACGCATTCAAGTACACTCCCGGTGGAAAGGCAATTACTGTCTTCATCCGCGAAGATGCTGAAACTGTTTCGGTAGGTGTGCAAGATCAAGGCATTGGAATTGCCGAAAACAAGAGAAACTCCATCTTTATTCGTTTCGAAAATCTGGTAGATAAGAATCTTTTCAACCAATCGAGTACGGGTATTGGTTTATCCTTGGTCAAAGAATTAGTCGAAATGCATAAAGCTACGATTACCCTCGATAGTAAATTAGGCGAAGGTAGTTGCTTCAAGGTTGATTTTCTGAAAGGGAAAGAACATTATGATGATTCAGTGGAGCTTATCCTTGACGACTTCGTGGGAACAATGTCTTCGTGTAGAGATGTTAGTGGCATTTGCTGCTTAGAAATGCCTCAAGAGACACAACCTAATCCGGCAGAGGAAGAAGCAGGCAAACGAAAAGAGGTTATGTTGCTGGTAGAAGACAATTCGGAACTTCGTTTCTTTTTGCGCACTATTTTTGCCTCCACATACAATGTCGTTGAGGCTGCTGATGGTATGGAGGGTTGGAGCAAAGCGTTGAAGTACCTTCCGGATATGATTATTAGTGATGTGATGATGCCCGAGAAAGATGGAATTGAGATGACGAAAGAGCTACGCGCTGACATGACGACCAGTCATATACCCATCGTACTGCTTACGGCCAAAACGAGTATCGAGAGCAAGCTCGAAGGATTGGAATATGGAGCCGATGATTATATCACTAAACCCTTTAGTGCCACTTATCTAAAAGCCCGTGTAGAAAATCTGCTCAGTCAACGTCGAAAGCTTCAGGCTTTCTACCGGGATAATCTGATGAACTATAACTCTGCGGAGGGAGAGGAAATAGGAGAGAAGCAACCCGAGATGTCTCTCATCGACAAGAAGTTTATGGATAAATTGGCTGAAATGATGGAGAAGAATATGGATAATGGAGAACTGGTGGTAGATGATTTAGTGAGCGAACTTGCTGTGAGCCGCTCCGTCTTCTTTAAAAAGCTCAAAACCCTTACCGGTTTGGCTCCCATTGAATTTATCAAAGAGATGCGCATCAAACGTGCTGCTCAACTTATTGAAACAGGTGAGTTCAACATGACTCAGATTTCTTATATGGTGGGTATTAACGATCCCCGCTATTTCAGTAAGTGCTTCAAGCAGAAATTTAATATGACCCCGACCGAGTATCGTGATGCTGCTTTGAAGAAGTAGTGTTCTCTTTTTGTTGTTAATCATAAAAGCCTCCGTTTGAGATATAACGGAGGCTTTTATGATTAAACACTTATACTTTAATTTCTCCAACGTGGATCGCCACAAGTAGCTGAACCGCTAAAGGAATTATCCTTAATACTAAAGTTACCTGTGGAAGGAGCAGTAAACAAGTCAGTTGACGTGCCATTGTAGGATGTTGTGCCTGCTATGGCATTTGCGCTGAATACCCAGTCGGAGGTAACGTAGCTATTATTCACTGTTGCAGTAGCCGAACTACGAATACCCTTTGCTGTAGCACTTTGTGTTAGTGCAAAGATACAGTTGCTTATTCCAATGCCATTAGAAGGTCCATTACTTGTTCCACCAAAATCAATGAAATATCTTCCGGCAGCAATCATATTATAGAAGGTACATTTATCAAACAGAATACTTGTGGTATTGGTGCTCTTGCTAAGAATAAATCTGCCTACGCCGTTGAATGTACTATTTGTAATGCTGATGTTATTGACTACACCCGCACCACTAGCATCAGCATTGATGAAGTAATAACTATCCTTCAAGTTAGACACAATGCAATTATTATAAGATAGCGTTCCAATTGTTTTGGCTCCGGAACCTTGTAGACGGAATGGAGTATTGGCAAAATCGTGAACTAAACAATCGTCAAACGAAATAGTACTAACGGTCGTTGCTGCAGACTGATTGAATAGATAAGGATTCAGGGTGGAAGTGATCGTTCCATTTTCGTACATATAACCTGTAATATCGAGGTTACTAAACTTTATAAATGCATGGTTAGCACTTAGTGTGATTGCCTTGATGGATAGAATTGCTTTGCTTTCACCCGGTAAACCAAAGAAATTGATAGACAATCCATTAGGAATGGTCAATCCGGAATTGTTGGCAAAGAGTACGCCGGCAGGAATAGCCAGTGTGGCAGAGGAATAAGCCGCCAGTTGATCAAGTAATGTTTGGTTGATAGAGTCGCCTGCTGCAAGATATACCGTATGATCAGCCGTAGGAACATCCGGATATGTTTCAAAGCTAACAGACCCTCTTTTTGATTCGCCATTGTATATGTTGGCTGTGTAAGTTGTTTGTGGACTTAACCCGGTTACTGTGATGTATCCATTCTCTACGTCTTCAGCTGTTAATGCGATCGTTTGCGCCACGACTTCACCATTTAATAGTTTAAGGCTGGTGACTGTTTTACCGGCTTCCCATTTAAGAGTTGCACTTGAAGAGGTTTTATCGGCTGCAGCTACAGCACTCATGATTTGCTCAGACTTGGTACTGAACGAATACTTTTCGTAGTAACCCCATTTGGAATTGCCGAGTGTTTCCGAGCAAGAGCGAATGCGGATATAATATTTGGTTGAACTATCCAGATGGGTGAGTGTATAAGGTGATTTAGTGATAGACTTATCTTTACCATAAACCAGAGAGCTACTTTGTATCTCGTCTTGATACAAAGAATCCTTGCTTACTTCGATAATATAATAACCGGTTTTAGGAGTAGCAGTCCAAGCAACGAGTGCTTCCGTAGCTGCAGGGGATATGCCGATTGAAGTCGTGTGGAATAAGCGATTATATGTGTCGTCTGTATTCCAGTCGTTGGCATCGTCGCAAGATGTAGCGATAAAAGCTGTCAGGAGCAATAAGCTCGCTGACAATACTCTGTATTTTACTTTATTTATTTTCATAGTTCCTCTAATTATTATTCAAATCCGTAAGAGTTCTGTAGTGTTCCGTTTGAATCGGAGACAGTTGTTGCCCCTAGTGGCAATAGATGTCTGTTCTTAACTGTCCTGTTCAATCCCCAACTGATATATGGCAGATAACCGATGTTGGTTCCTGTTGTCAGGTTTTCGCCACCCCATCCGGTTACGCTTTTATATTCACTGATGTTTGCCGGAACTTCATACCAGCAAATACTCGACATATCAATAGCGTTACTGTCGCCTGTTTTCATTTTGTAGTACAGTGTGGCAGGAGCTTTTTGTATAAGTTCCGTGTATGCTGTTTTTGCTTCTTCTATTTTACTACTGAGCAATCCCCAACGAATTAAATCGTATTTGCGAACAGCTTCACCAGCGAACTCCCAAGCACGTTCGTCAACAATGGCATTGAAAAATGCATTGCCGCTTACAAGCGAGTTTACATAGCTTTGCACTTCAGTTTGTTGGCTTGATGCAAATGAACGAGCACGAACCTGCAATAGGGCATCTCTTGCTGTTAACCCGCAAGTAGGACCAGCCACGTCGGCACCACTCAAATCGTTTAATACCTCTGCATACATTAATAGTACGTCTGAGTAGCGCATCACAATCCAGTTAATGCCGTATCCAATCTTTCCGGTTGCTGCTTTAGAAGCAGAGCGCCATTCTTCACTCATCTTTCTAGGATCCCATTTGGCTACATAGATGGAAAAAGGCGAATTGCTTTGCATCGTTTCAATAGGTACGCTGCTACCATCGGGTTTGATTTCGTATGTAGCACAAGTTAAATCCCGACGTAAGTCATCGTGTTCAAATGACCAGAAAAAAGGGGCTGTTAGCTTTACCTTACCGGAAGAGTTTCCATATCCGTAAGTGGTAGTAATACCGTTCAAACGAACACCAATAGTATATCCCATTTCGCCTGAATAATTTAAGCCGTGGGCCACTTCGTAAAGGTTCTCCCGATAAGTCTGATCCAATGTGCATTGGTTTACCAGATACCATTCGTTTGCAATACTAGGGTTTAAGCGGTGAGCGCCGTTGGCAATAACTGCATCCAAATGCGCTAAAGCCAGCTTATAAAGTTCGGTTCTTTTCTCTGCCCCCGGGCGTTGAGTCGGATAGCTAGCATCACTGTTGGCTAAGGTTTCATATCCCGAAGCGGATTTTGATGACTCGCGAATGGAGTAACCTGCATAAGAAAGAGCAATACGAGCTAATAGTCCATGGGCAAAACCTTTAGTCATGCGCTCGGTAGTGTAACCGGATTGGCCGGCCCATGGGAGAACTGTTATTGCCTCCTCCAAATCTGCAATCAAACGTTCCATGATGAGATCACGGTCGGTTTTTGGTAAGTAGATGTTTGAACCGTCAGTTTTTGTCGTTTCAAACTTCATGGGTATATCACCATAATTCTTGATGAGGTCATAATAAACCATTGCGCGAATCGTTAATGCTTCACCTTTGTACATGAGCATTTTATCTCTTGACGAATTTCCTTCAGCAATGAGAGTACTACCTTCTACTCCTTCTACAACAATATTGGCATTTTCGATAATAGCAAAACATGCTGTCCAGTTATCGTTGAGTTTGGTCCAGCCAGAGGTTGGGTTGTAGTTACAAGCACCTCGTTCGTTATTGGCTATAGAATTATTTTCTCCTAATCCATCTATTAATTCAATGTCTGAATTGGTTGAAAAATTCAGAGGGATGCGGGCGCCATAAGTGTGATCCAACGTCAAATCGGCATATACCTTGTTCAGAGCTTGTACAGTATACGCTGTAGAGTTGAAAACGGTTCCACCTGTCATTTCAGATGGAGAAGTCTGTTCAAGGAAGTCAGAGCAAGACAAGATGCTCAATACTCCAGCCCCTATAATGAATGATTTTATTATATTCTTCATAACTTATTTTGTTCTTTTTATTAAAATGTCACATTGATACCACCTACGAATGCACGGCTCTTTGGGTATGATGCATAGTCAACACCGGGGGTCATAGGATTACTTGTCCTAGAGTCAACTTCGGGGTCTGTACCGGTATAATTGGTAAAGCAATAGAGATTGTATCCGGTGACATACACACGGATGTTCTGCATTTGCATTTTTTTCACCAATGATTTAGGAAGAGTGTAGCCAATAGTAATATTGTTCACACGTAAGAATGAACCATCTTCTATTGCCCAATCGGTTAATGGCATTACGGTTGAACCAGCAGGATTCCAAATACCGGCATTAGCATTAAGCTCGTTCAAACGATTGATCGTGTATGCAGAGCCATTCGTTTTAATTGAAGAACTACTCAATAAACTGGTACCGTTACTTGGATCAATCCATGTATAGCGGTTGGCTAACGTGAAATTGTCGTTTACGTTCCAGTTCTTAGAAGAACCGCTATAGAAACTAGAACCTAACTTAGTTGCATTAACTATTTCATTACCAATGCTGTAGTTGAAGAATGTAGTGATATCAAAGTTCTTAATACGTCCGTTGAAGCCAAATCCACCTGATACGGGAGCAACCGTATTTCCTAAACGTACTTTCGTAATATTACCATCTGCGTCAGCTTTCAACTTGATCGTTCCGGGATAAAGAGTACCACCTGTTAAGGAACTACTATTGCTTATTCCACTTTTTAATGAATAGGTACCTGTAGACTCGTTAAAGTTGAAATCATTTGCCGTATAGAAACCATCTGTTTTGTATCCATAGACTTCACCCAGACGTCCACCCTCTTCTATAAGGAAATCTTCAAGACCGGCTGCTGCACTACCTCCCCATTTGCTACTTTGCCAAGATGAAAGACCATTTAATTTATCAATGTGTCCACGATTATAAGAGATGTTGAAATTGAAGTCCAACCCATACTCTTTCTTATCGATTATAGTAGAGTTTAATTGTAGCTCAACGCCTTTGTTTGATGTCTGTCCCATGTTTTTGTATTGAAAACTATACCCGGAACTAGCTCCAATTGTTGTTTTCATCAATAAATCTTTGGTGGTATTCCAATAGAAGTCCAATGATCCGGAGAGTCTGTTGTTCCAGAATCCAAAATCTAAACCGGCATTCCTTGAAACGGTAACTTCCCATTTTAAGTCAGGGTTGGAAAGGACATCGCTATGTTTAAGTACGACTGCTGAACTGTTGCCAAAATAGATGCTCTTGTCGCCTGTTCCGGCAACAGAGAATGTAGAATACATTGAGCCGTCAGGAATGCGATTGTTTCCTGCGGTTCCGTAGCTTAAACGGAATTTCAGGTTAGACAACCAGTCTTTGGTGCTTTCCATAAAAGGTTCATCAAACACCCGCCAAGCAAATGCAACCGAAGGAAAATAACCCCATCTATTGTCGCTTGCGAATTTGCTTGAGCCGTCAGCACGTACCGTGGCGGTAAACAAGTATTTATCTTGCAGTGAATAATTAACACGTCCAAAGAAAGAAAGCAAATTATCTTTAATACCAATATATGTCGTGGTTGGTAAGGCTGTCCCATTTCCAAGAGCGGCCAAAATTTCGTTGATGCTTGCTTCTTTATCAAAGTTTACAGAAGTTAAGTAGGTTTTCGTGTCTTGACTGGATGAAATTTCTTCTCCGATCATTACGTTCAATTTATCATTGTTACTCAAGATATTCTTTCTATCATAAGTTAAAGTATTGGCATTTCTCCAATTCTTGTTGTTGACTTTTGAAATATATGCTTGAGGAAGTCCTGCATAGCCGTACTTAGAATTAGAAGTAGCCTGATATCCCCAGACTTGGTCCGTATTGTTATACTTCCAGCCATAGCCAAATTCACTTCTGAAGTTCCAGTTCTTGAAAGGTTCCCAGTTTAGACCAACATTGTAATTCTGTTGGAACTTGGATTGTTTCTTGTAGGTTGCGTTCAATCGTTCTAAGGGAGTATATTGAGCATTTGTAGAGTTCTCTTCATCCTCAGTATCTGCTGTTAGGGTAGGGATAGGTTGGTGGATGATCGACTTGGCAACTAATGAGTTGGCTGCACTTGTTTCATTATCGGCACCGCCGCTCAAACCGTCAATGGTTTGATAAATCAAACGAGCGTTGAAGTCTAAGTTTAACCATTTGTTGATTTCAGTATTAATCTTTGCATTGATGTTGTTCTTTGAATAGCCGGAGCTTTTCATAATACTTTTTTCATCGTTGCGGGCATAACTAATGCTGTATTTCGTTGTTTTTGTACCGCCACTGACGCTTAGATTATATGACTGCTGATTACCGGTGCGACCAAAGATTTCATCCTGAAAGTTTTCACCTTTCACTGACTTGTAAATCTCCAAGTCATCATACGATCCGTAATAATCATTGGTTTGGTCCAACTCATATTGATAGAGTGCATATTCGTAAGGATTAAGAACTCCCACTTCTTTTACTACATTTCTGATTCCAAAAGAAGCTCCAAAGTTTACTTGAGTTTTACCCTCTTTTCCCGATTTGGTCGTAACAATGATTACGCCATTTGCTCCACGAGCACCATAGATGGCTGTTGAAGAAGCATCCTTCAACACATCGACAGATTGAATGTCTGTTGGTGCAATGTCCGAGATACTTGATACCGGAAAACCATCTACGATATAGAGTGGTGAGTTATCTTGAGATAGAGAACCGCCTCCGCGAACGCGAATTTTTATGTCTGCATCAGGAGAGCCTTCGGCTGTGGTAATTTGAACACCGGCCATCTTACCTTGTAGGGCTTCGGAAGCACTCGATACAGGAATCGATTCCAACTGTTTGGCACTGACAGAAGCTACGGACCCCGTTAAGTCTTTTTTCGCAACCGTACCGTAACCAATAACGACCACTTCATCTAATGCTTGTGCGTCGTCTTCCAGGGTTACATCTACTTTGCTTTTACCCTTAACGTTAATTTCTTGCGATTTCATACCTATATATGAAATAACCAGAGGTTTGCTTCCTGATACTTTTATGGTAAAATGACCATCCATATCAGTTATTGTACCGTTGCTCGTTCCTTTCTCCAGAACAGAGGCACCAATGATACTTTCTCCTGTTTTATCCTTCACAGTACCTGTTAGGGTAATGTTTTGCGCTGATAGGTTTAGTGATATTGCAGCAAATAGAGCGAGCAATACCATGCGCATGTTCTTCATCTTATTAGACATTCTTTGCATGTTTAATGATTAACTTGTTACCGAGAATATAGTATAAATATGTCGATACAAATATAGAATATACCTAAATGCAGCATGTGTAATATCTGTTTTTATGCTTGTATTAATTGGCTTAGTAAACAACAATAGCAGGCCAATACTGCGATTCAGGCCTGCTATGTGATTTTTAGGGAGAGAAGCTCCTTAAAGCTCCTGCAGTTGAAACAGAGGAAGAAGTGGGTGTCTTAAACGAGAGATAAAATATTCATTGCTTGGTCTATAATATAGTCTGGTTGAAAAGCTTCCAATTCATTGCGGGGTCTGAATCCCCAAGTCACTCCGCAAGCACTTACTCCACTGTTTCGGGCTGTTTGCATATCCACTCCTGAATCTCCCACATAAAGTACTTCCTGGGGTTCCACATTAGCAATCTTAAGGATGTCGAGAACAATGGTTGGATCGGGTTTCACCTTAATGCCTTCTCGCTGTCCGAATACAGCTATAAATGGCGTTTCTGAGAAATATCGATCTACTAGTTTTTGTGTAGCAGCCTGATACTTGTTTGATGCCACCGCTATCATCTTTCCTTCTGCTTGTAACTGCTTAAGAAGCTCAAGTATGCCCGGATATGGACGACTTTCATCGGCATTGTGCAGATCATAATGGGGCATAAACTCTGCCCGTACCCGAGAAATATTGGTTTCTGTTTTTTCTCCTTCAGGTAAAGCTCTTTCGAATAATTTATTGACTCCGTTACCTACCATGAAGTTATAAGCTTCTACCTCATGCGTGGGATATCCGAGCTTTCGCAGCGCATGATTGGTACTGTTCGCTAAATCGGCGATGGTGTTTAATAGCGTTCCATCTAAATCGAATATGATAAGTTTCTTCATTTATCTGTTGTTCTTAGTTCATGTTATCTTCTTCTGTTGTCAAGCAATGCCAGAAAATGCAGTAAAGGTATTAAATAATGCTTTATGGAACAGCGAAACAGAAAGATTAATTCTTCACCTTTCTTTTTTGTTACTTAACTGATTGTGTGCATCTTTCACAATACAGCGCATCAATAGCGCCTGTTATAACAAAAGACAGGTGGCTCTCTGTTGAAAAGCCACCTGTCTTCTAAATTGTCGTCTAAACGCTTTAAGGCTCTTGTTTTATTGTTACTTTTGCGGGAGTGGTAGCCACACCGTTAAGGGTTAAAATTAACTTGCGCACTTGATTTGTCTTATTCTTTCCTACGTATACTCTAAATGTAGCCGGATCATCTTTGGTTCTCATAATTTTATACCAATCCGAAACGATTGTATCATGGTAAGTGTTTACCAAAGCATTCTCGTAAGCCTTCATGTAGAAAGTATTATGAATCGTAGTGTCTTTGTTATTTGCAAGGACGTTTATACTTTGCACACTAGCGCCGACAGTAGCTTCTATGTATGTGGAGCTGTCTGCTTTCGCACTCAAATTGAACAAATCTTGTTTTACTGTAATAGGAGTGTACGGTATACCAAGATTATCAGTATTACTGCAACTGAATAGTAGCCCAGTAAAGAAGAAAAACATAAATAAAACAGGTAGAAGTTTTTTCATAATTCTAGTTTTTAGAAATAAGTACCAATCTTTTATGATTATCATATAAAAAGATACTTAAATATTTGCGTTTTCATTGTATGAATATAAAAATACGTATATAAATACCTAGTGGTATCTTTGCTTTTGTGAATTTATGTATAATTAACGTTGCTTTAATAAGATATATACAGTCAGCTATGCCGTATGATACTTCGTCATGTACCTCAACTTAATTTGTATTCCCCCCCTAGAACACACGTAATGTCTGAAGTTGTTTCAGCCTATTTATTGCTGCTTCTTTGCCCAATTCAAACGGCGAAGGTCGGGCAGCGGAGTTACTTTGAAGTTCTCGAAAATAGCCTCAAAGCCATCTCCGTCGGGTGATGCTCCCATAATGCCAACCTGAACGGGACAGTTATCCTCCAAGTAGCAAGTACGAATCACCTTGTACTCTTTGTCATCAAACGAATAGAAAACCTCTACCGCATCGAGGCGGCGCACGGCTTTAATCCAAACTGACTTTGGAGCTTTCTCAAGCTCTACTACACTCCAGTCGGAGGTATTGTGCGTTACAACGGTGCTTACGTTTTGTTTGCCATTGACAAATTCGACTCCTGTTTTAATCCAGTTTTTGTGATCGGTGCGAAGCATTAGCCCCATCTGGTCATAAAGGGTTTTGTAATTGCCTGTGATTTTAACCTTTACCTCAAACTCGCCGCCGTAAGTGGCATAGTAAAACGGGGCGTCATCCACAGTAAAGCCATAGTGGGTGATTCGCCAATAGTCTGTTTTTGCAGGAACCTGCATCACGAATGTGGTCGGATTTTTAATTTCCCAGCCTTCGGGTTCGTTGAACCATTGCATTTTGTCAAGACGTTGCGCCATAGCGTTACTTGTTGTTAATAGTGCCAGCAGCATAGCAGCACCAAGCAGAACTTTTTTCATATTTCATTTTTAATAAATAACCATTAGTTTTAATACCTTTGCAAAGGTAATACATTGCATATAAGTGTGCAATGGTAAAAAATGACCATTATAAAAGGAGATGAAACAGTTTGCCGACCTCGAAAATAATTTGCTTGGGCAACAATTCCAATCGGAGGATTCTTCTGCTAAAGTTGAAGAGTATAAGTCGATTGCCCGAATGTACGCCTCACAAGAGAACTCTATCGCTGTGTTGAGCGACCTCAAAAGCAATTGCAGCTACATCTATAACGGAGCATTGGCAAAGGCGTTGGGGCTGTCCGAAGATGCTTCGGCTCAGGAGATAGAGACTATCTGGGAGGAGGAGATATATTCGAGAGTGCATTCTGACGACCTTGCGGCACGCCACCTGCTTGAGCTTCACTTTTTCCATCTTCTCAGGAAAACGCCAATTGGCCAGCGTTCAAATTTTCGCACTCACAGCATTATCAGAATGAGAAACAGTGGCGGTGAGTATATCCCTGTGTTGCACCGTACCTTTTACCTACAAAGTACCTCGAACGGTTCGCTGTGGCTGGCACTCTGCCTCTATAATTTTGCCACGGACATTGACATTCGGCAAGGGTTTGGCGGCATCATTCAAAATACGGCAACTGGCGAGATACTCCGTCCCGACAGTGAGTTGGTCGAGGAGATACTATCTCTTCGCGAACGTCAGGTTTTGGCACTCATTGAACGGGGGTTATCGAGCAAAGAGATCGCTGTTCGGCTTGGAATCAGCAAAAATACCGTCGACCGACATCGCCAGAATATTATGGAGAAATTGTGCGTAAATAACTCTATCGAAGCAATAAAAGTGGCCAAGGCTCTCAAGGTCAATTTTTAGATAAGCACACTCCTTATTATTAATCAGTTCATTATCTTAGGTAGGGAGGTATAGTTTCTCCTTGAAAATCATGGCATTAGATGAATCGGATTACTCATTATTCTAATGATGATTTTCAAGGAGAAAGAATTAAAACCTGTAAAATGATATTTTTAAATCAATGGAATCAATGTCAATCAATGATTCATGTCTCTACTTCTTGGTCACTCTAAACCAGTCAACTTCTGTCCATCCACCGTCGTTGGTTATTATTGCGGGGCGGGTGCAGAAAGTTCCGACTTTGGCTCCTATCCACATTCCTTCTTTTGCCTGAAAAGCATTGCCTAGACTTTGATATTTCTTGCCATCCAAGCTATAGCTGAATGTGCAGGTAACAATGGCGTTTGAGCCTACCTCACCTTCTTTAAGTTTCTTTTGTCCCGCTTTGAACTCTGCTTTGAGATAGATTTCGCCATTTTTTAATGGTACTGTTCCATTTGCTTGTTCTGCTGTTCCTTTATTAGCACTTTTGCATTCAACTTGTGAAAGCACAATGCCATTATCCGTGTTTTCCAGAATCAATCCGGCATAATCGAATCCCATAACTATAAGCCCTGTGCGTTCACCTTTGTACTTCTTGGTAGGCTTAAAATTAAGTTTCATTGTAGTCACAAAATTATCAGCCGGCATCTTCTGAAGCATCAGATTGGCCACGTTCCACAAGTTTTTGTAATCGG
This sequence comes from uncultured Bacteroides sp., assembly GCF_963666545.1. Taxonomy (NCBI): domain Bacteria; kingdom Pseudomonadati; phylum Bacteroidota; class Bacteroidia; order Bacteroidales; family Bacteroidaceae; genus Bacteroides; species uncultured Bacteroides sp. Next base: position 3,336,434 of record NZ_OY762899.1, read on the forward strand.
ACGAAACGGGGTAGGAGTAAAGACGCGCATAGCCTTTATCACCTGCAAAATAAGCCCACTTCTCGTTAATATTTGCATGCCATTGCCATTGTGGAGAGAGGATAAAGCCATTGAATTCATCACTTTCTTGTGGAGTGCAGATGGGATATGTTTTGCCAACATTTGGTTTTTTATAAGAGAGTACCGGCTCACCACATCCGTCGCCATCTTTGTCTATACCAATGACAGGCCAGTCATTAATCCACTTCATCGGTTGCAGGTGGATTAAGCGACCGTATGCTCCTGCATCTTGAAAATGCAAGAACCAGTCTTCTCCTGTAGTGGTATCCAACCAAGCTCCCTGATGAGGGCCGTTAACGGTCGTTTTACCTTGATGCAATACCACTTTTTCTTCATAAGGGCCATATACATTCTTTGAACGGAGTACTAATTGCCAACCGGTGGGTACTCCACCTGCCGGAGCAAAGATATAGTAGTATCCATTGCGCTTATAAAGCTTTGGACCTTCTACCGTTTCGTGGTTATCGTGTCCATCGAATACAATATGAGATTGTGTAATGGCTTTGGTTGCATCAGCATTCAATTCGCAGATGCCAAGTATACTCTTAAGCTGTGCGCGGCTACCGGCGTATCCATGTACTAAATACACACGTCCATCGTTATCCCAAAGAGGTGTTGCGTCAATAATTCCTTTACCGGGTTTTACCAGAATTGGTTCGGTCCACGGGCCTTTAGGATCTTTTGCTTTTGTCACGAAGGCACCTTGATCGGGATCTCCCCAGAAGATGTAAAATTCTCCATCATGATAGCGGATGCTGGGTGCCCATACCCGATTACCGTGTTGTGGTTTCTCGGGCACATCAATCGGAGTTAGGGCATAAGGTATGGCTGCACCAACAATTGTCCAGTTGACCAGGTCTTTTGAATGAAGGATTTGCAGACCCGGCAAGCAATTGAAACTGGAAGATGTCATGTAATAATCGTCTCCCACACGGCAGGCATCCGGATCAGAATAATCTGCATGAATAATAGGATTACAATAAGTTCCGTCGCCTTTATCGGCTACCCATACTTGTGACACATAGTTCTTTTGCGCCAAAAGAGGCAAGGTTGTCAATAGGCAGAAAGTAAGGACTACAGTTAATTTTTTCATGTTTATTGGATTTATTATTATACGGAGCCGGCTTAATTATGGGGCAATTTTAGTTCTATCGTTTAATAGTAATTACTGCCGGATGTTCTAACTCTTCTTTCCATTGGCGGATGTAAGCAAACCAAGCTTCGGGTGTTTTGTATCCGAATGTTTCTTTCATTGAGGTAAATGTAATATTGTATCGGAGGTACGTTGCTCCTTCAGCGCCGATGGTATATAAGTAATTGACTTTGTCTTTCACTTCAGCTTTTACGTATTTTTGAGGGATATAAGTAGCAAGGCCTACGGTTTCTTTGGCGTATTTCACTGTGTCGTTTACCGGCCAGTCTGTTCCCCAACAACCTACTAAACCTTTGTGATCAGAATAAGAAACCGAACCGACGATATCTTGAACACCTGTAGAAAACACCTCTTTTTTCAAAGGCTCTTCAAAGAATGTTTCTACAACTGCATCGCGATGCCCGGCGTACAGAGTATAGCGATTGGTCATGTTTAGTTCCATACCTTGATATTGCCATTCGTTTGCTTCTATTTCGGTTACGGTGCGTACCGGGCCATAGGCTAGAATACGCTCTGTACGGGTGGACACCGGTTCAATGTGGGTAGCTTTTTTCCCATCCCAACCTTTCAGCGCACCTAAGCCGCAACTGCTGCCTACCCGCAATACATCATCGCCAAAACCACGGGCTAATTGTTCGTCGGTAGGATAGAACTGAGATTCTTTGATCTCAAGTCCTTTATTGAACTTTCCATAAAGGTCTACTGTTTGTTTGGCATCAAAATAGATTCTGTAAGCAACCAATTCAGACTCGAAAGCCGGTCCGTGATGATGCATCTGATTGTAGATGTTACTTGTTCCGGGAATGGTTATCGACTGTACAGGTACGTGTTTCCCTTTTTTGTCGCTGACAAGCATTTCGGCATATACACGAGGCGTGTATTTTTGATCCGACTTCTTGGCAGAAAGTATAATCTTTACTGTCTTTTTGCTTTTAGGAGCTAAATTGGTGACAAAAGCCAGTTCGTCGGCACGTTTATCGCCATTCAAATCATCCAACTGTGAGGGTATTTCGGTGCTGCCTTCCCAAACGGTGGCCGATTTCACTGTGAATCCGGCTTTCAAATCATTGACTTTGAGAACGACCGGCTCATCTACTTTGGCCTTTGTCCAATCATTTGTGATTTCTATAGAGATGGTTTTCTCTCCACTTTGAGCAAACATGACTGCGGGGCAGGCACATAAAAACAATAGAATACTTGCAATTTCTTTCTTCATGGAATCTGTGTTTTATATAATGATACAAATGTAAGAGAAAAGACTCAGCTTCTTCTATTAATTTTGATTGAATAACTACTTAGTTTGTTCCCTCTTTCCTTTTGTTCCATGGGTTATAGATGAGATGTACACGTTTTACGTAAAGAATATGCACGCTTCTGAGGCAAAACGTGCATACTCCACAATGAGGTCTCAAGAAGGGTCTTGAGTCATGATGCAATACGCCAATTTACTTGAATTCCATCGTTTTTCCTTTAAAGTCAATGTCTTTGTATAGCGTGCCGTCCACCCTTAAATTTTTGGTGTTTTTTGCTTGTAGGGTAGGACCTTTTTTAGTGATTATCTTGATGTTATTCATTATTACACCGTCTGCTTGGCTAATTACCGCGCCTTCTGTTGCGTCGGAGATAATAACATCTTTTACAGTCACATCTTGTATTGGCATTTCGGGTAAGCCATTGAAAAACATGGCACGTCCCGCACCTTTACAATAGATGTTCGATATATGAATATTTCGGAAGGCAGGTGTTTCAATACTCACAGGCATCAGATCTATTTTTTCTTGTTTATCATCATCCGTAAGTTCGTCGGGAGCTTTGCCTCCATAAAACAAGTCGAATAATAATGGTTCGTTCGGGATATTAATCATATTGATGTTTTCAATAAAGATGTTTTCAACCACGCCACCACGTCCTCGAGTACTCTTGAAACGAAGACCTACGTCGGTACCCATGAAAGTACAGTTGGACACAAATATATTTTTCACTCCTCCCGACATTTCGCTACCTACCACAAAACCACCATGCCCATGAAGTACTGTATTGTTAAGTACCAGCACGTTTTGGCAAGGTTCACCTCGTTTTCGTCCGTCTTCATCTTTACCCGATTTGAGACAGATGGCGTCATCACCGGCATCGAATGTACAATTCTCAATGAGCGCATTTTTGCATGATTCCAGGTCGAGTGCATCCCCGTTCTGAGAATACCATGGATTGAATACCTTTACATTATCAATTGTGATCTCCTCGCACGATAGTGGATGGATGCACCAACTGGGGGAATTCTTGAAAGTAATGCCTTGAAGCAACACCTTTTTGCTCTGCACTATGCTAATCATCACAGGGCGAAGCCATGGCTTAATCTCATTCCACTCTGCATCTGTCTCTATCCCTTCAGGGTTGTTGAAGTTTTTGCAGGCTAAAGCACCTTTCAATGAACCGGCTGTGGGGTACCAGATTTTTTTAGCTCCATCGAGTACGCCACCCGACTTTACTAGTTTATCCCATTGTGCCGCAGTTAGTTTGTCTTTTTTTACTGGTCTCCACGCATCTCCGGAGCCATCGAATGAACCGTATCCGGTGATGGCGATATTCTCTGCATTGCGAGCCGATATAGGCGATTGGCAACGGCGGGTTTCCAATCCTTCAAAAGAAGTTTGGATAATTGGATAGGCATTAAAATCGTCGCTGAATATTACGAGTGCATTCTGTTCTGTATATAAATTTACGTTACTGAGCAATTCTATGGGGCCGGTGAGCCATAATCCTTCGGGAATAACGACTTTACCTCCGCCTTTGGCATTTACATCTTTAATAGCATTGTTTATGGCTTGCGTATTTAGCGTAATGCCGTCTCCTTTAGCTCCAAAGTTGAGAATATTAACTGTATATTTAGGAAAAGAGGGTTGCTTCACTGCCGACATTTCAAAAGGAAGATCGGCGTATACTAATTGTTTCAAAGGAGAATCAGTAGAATTTTCAATGATATTAATAGGTTTTGTGATTTGAGCGCTAATGTTGCTACCTCCGATTAATAGTGAAAAGCCTACAATTGCAGGCATAACAAACTTTCTGGTTACTGTATCCATTCGTTGTGAGAGTTCTTTGGGTTCATAATAATAGATAAAAGTCTCTTTCTTTATCAGGTGCAAATATATTATTGAATAACTTGTGCCATGTGTACTATTTGTTGGTTTAGGTGGATTTTTTGTTGATTTTGGTTTTTCTTTCGTCCAGATGTCTCGTTCTATGGAGAAAGTTCGTATCTTTGCAACCTAATTTAACTATTAAATAGGTATGAATTATAATTTATTGAAAGGAAAAAGAGGCATTATCTTTGGAGCGTTGAATGAACAATCCATCGCTTGGAAGGTAGCTGAAAAGGCCGTTGAAGAAGGTGCGATTATTACATTATCAAATACTCCTATCGCTGTTCGTATGGGAGAAGTTTCTGCTTTGTCCGAGAAGCTTAACTGTGAAGTTATCCCGGCAGATGCAACGAGTGTTGAAGACCTGGAAAATGTTTTTAAACGTTCAATGGAAGTACTGGGAGGAAAGGTTGATTTTGTATTGCACTCTATTGGCATGTCTCCAAACGTGCGTAAAAAGCGTACGTATGATGATCTTGACTACGAAATGCTTGATAAGACTCTCGACATTTCGGCTGTATCATTTCATAAGATGATACAAGTAGCTAAGAAACTGGATGCAGTGGAAGAGTATGGTTCAATCTTAGCATTAAGCTATGTTGCTGCTCAGCGCACATTCTTTGGATATAATGATATGGCAGATGCGAAAGCTTTGTTGGAATCAATTGCTCGTAGCTTTGGATATATTTACGGTCGTGAGCACAATGTACGTGTGAACACAATCTCTCAATCGCCGACCATGACTACTGCTGGAGCAGGTGTTAAGGGGATGGATAAATTGTTTGATTTTGCAGATCGTATGTCTCCATTGGGCAATGCATCAGCTGATGAATGTGCCGACTATTGCATTATGATGTTCTCTGATCTTACTCGTAAAGTAACCATGCAGAATTTATATCACGATGGTGGATTTTCAAGTGTTGGCATGAGTCTCCGTGCTATGGCAACCTATGAGAAAGGGCTTGATGAGTATAAAGATGAAAACGGACAGATTATTTATGGATAAAAAGTCTGAAATCGAAAATTCATCATTATCTCCTATTTGTTTCATCCTTTATGTTAATGAAGGATGAAACTACGATTGGTATATCTTTTTTTTCTTGTAAGCTTGCTTGTCACATCTTGTAAGTTAAATAACAACAAACTTGCGGAGCGTGGCGAAGATCAAAAGATATCTGTAGTTCGTTATGATAAGCTGTTGAATGAGTACGTTAAATTCAACAGCTTTTCTGCTTTGCAGAAGATGAACACGGAAAATATGCAAGCCACCAAGATACTGATAGAAGATGTACTTACCATCGGTAACGTGGATGACGATAATATTACCCAAAAACTAAAAGTGTTCTATTCTGACACCACATTACTTCACCTGATGACTGATGTGGAAGTTAAATTTGCTGATCTAAACAAAGTCGAACGTAAATTGACCAAGGGCTTCAATCGTCTGAAGAAAGAAGTTCCGGAGATTAAAATACCGGAAATTTATTCTCAGATTTCAGCTCTCAATGAATCGATTGTTGTAGGGGATAGCCTGCTGGGCATCAGTCTCGATAAGTATATGGGCGAAGATTATCCTCTTTATAAACGCTACTATTACGATTATCAGTGCCGTTCAATGTCTCCTGAACGTATTGTGCCGGATTGTTTTTTGTTCTATTTGTTAAGTGAATATCCACTTCCAGCTGATGGAAGAAGAACTTTGCTCGATGTTATGCTTCACTATGGAAAGATTAATTATATTGTTCAGCAAATACTAGACTATCATTGCTCGGAAGGCATCATCGGCTATTCAATTGCAGAGAAAACTTGGTGCAAGGAGAATGAGAAAAAGATATGGAAGTTTATGCAAACGAGTGGACATTTGAATGCCACAGATCCTATGTTAGTAAGAATATATACCAGACCTGCTCCTTTTACTCCCTTTTTTGGTGAAGATTCGCCTTCCCTATTAGGCACTTGGATGGGAACGCAGATTGTGACTTCATATATGAAGCGAAATAAAAGTGTGACGCTACATGATTTGTTACTGATGACGGATTATCATCGTATGCTGGCTGAAACTGAATATGCTATCTGAAAATAAAGCTCTCATTGATATGGAAATAGCTCTTTATTTATTGCCGGTTACTCTTGGCGATACTAGTCTCGAAATGGTTTTACCTTCTTATAATAGAGAGATAATTCTAGAGATTAAACATTTTATTGTAGAAGATATACGTTCTGCCCGCAGGTTTCTCAAAAAGGTAGAACACGATATTGATATTGACTCTCTTACTTTTTACCCATTGAACAAGCATACTTCGCCGGAAGATATTTCCGGTTACCTGCAACCTTTGCTTAATGGATTGCCCATGGGGGTTATTTCTGAAGCAGGTTGTCCGGCTGTGGCCGATCCGGGAGCGGATGTTGTTGCAATAGCTCAGCGGAAAAGCCTGAAAGTAGTTCCTTTGGTAGGCCCTTCTTCTATCATTCTTTCTGTGATGGGATCGGGTTTCAACGGGCAGAGTTTTGCTTTTCACGGATATCTTCCTATAGAACCCTCAGAGCGTGGCAAAAAGCTTAAATTCCTTGAACAACGGGCTTGTGCTGAGGATCAGACACAGTTATTCATTGAAACTCCCTATCGCAATAATAAGATGGTGGAGGATATTTTAAACAATTGTCGCCCGCAAACAAAACTTTGCATAGCTGCTAACCTGACTTGCGAGGGGGAATACATAAAGACCCGCACATTGAAAGATTGGCGTGGAAAAGTACCCGAATTATCTAAGATTCCTTGTATTTTTCTTTTATATAAATAATCTCTTTTAGGTGCTCATATTCAAGCTCCAGACATTCACTAAAGTAATTCTTTCCTATGTTTTGCTGCATTTGGTGAAGAGTCCACAACTTCCCATTTCTAAAATGATTGTTGCATAGTAAAGAATCATCTTCTACGTTGGCTACAAACAAATAGATTAGCCGATTGGTAATACTATTCTCGAAATGATACATTGTGCTAAATGAAACAGGCATGTTTGGACTTGTTGGAAACACATAATTCATTAACCTTGCTATGCCTTCTTCCAAGGTTTCATTGTAACGCAAGTAGCACTCTAAAGGTATATCTGTTTTGCCTTTATCCATGATGCAGCTTTGCGAGCGATTACATAAGAAAATCATGCCACGATTTATGAGTGCGATGCGTATAACAGGATTAATATATGCGTTCTTGTAATTAATGGCTTCTAATTTCAGGCTCTTACCTATTACATCTCCTTTATCGTTGACGATAGGCACATGCTCAGCATTCTTCATTATTTTATTAAAATAGTTGATGCCAAACTGATTGAAAATGATGCTAAGGATAAATAGAAAGGCAGGTACCAAACGAAATAACCACAAATGCGTTGTTGCATTGAGGGTATTATGCGTCGCTATCATATAGATGGTAATCAAAGCAAAGTGAAAGGCTGCCAATATGAGCACTATGCGAGAAGACACAATGGTCGATTCGGCACTTTGTACTACATTTCGTTTATCGCAGGCATCTTTTCTTTTTAGGCAATAATTGATAAACCTCTTTTTATGCAAATAGAGTATGAGCATCGGAAGAACAATACTAGCCTCTAAAGTAATAGGCAGATTTCCTTGCGGACAATAACCAATAGGTGAGAGCGTTGCAAGTGAAAGAAAAACAAGTACAGCTGTTGATATGTATAATATGAAATTATGAATCTGGGGTTTAACCTTGTACAGTATGATGTAGGAATAAACCAATCCAAGCGCTGCTCCAATATAGATAGAGGCATCTTGCGATATGAATTCGCATAATAATATGGATATGGTAGCCGGAATAAACCCCAGAGACATATTGAAAGCAATAGAAAGAACTCTCTTATGATTCATCTTCGTATAATCTATCGTTTTTTATTAAAAACAATAGATTAAGGAATATGTTCGTTATCATTTAAGGATGTGTTTCTCTGCATGATAAGAAGAGCGAACCAACGGTCCACTTTCTACTTGATCGAATCCTTTGCTTAGTCCGACCGCTTTGTAGATGTTAAATTGTGCAGGAGTAATATACTCTGCAACAGCATAATGCTTGCGGGTGGGTTGCAGGTATTGACCGATAGTGAGTATACGGCAACCGGCTGAACGTAAATCGTCCATTAACTCTTCTACTTCTTCCGGGGTTTCGCCTAAACCTACCATGATACCTGATTTCGCAACAACTCCTTTGCTTGCAATATGCTTAAGCACTTTAAGACTAGTGTCATAGTTGGCTGCACTGCGCACTTGTGGGGTTATTCTTCTCACGGTTTCCATGTTATGTGAGATGATATCCGGACTCGCAGCAATGACAATGTCTACAAGGTCTGTGTGTCCTTGAAAATCAGGTATAAGTACTTCGGTGGTGAGTCCCGGATTAAGGCGTTTTACTTCATTGATCGTTTTTGCCCAGTGCGTTGCACCTTGATCGGGCAGATCATCACGATCTACAGAGGTAATCACTGCATGTTTCAATTTCATCAATGCGATGGATTTGGCCACATGTGTAGGCTCTTGTTCATCCAGAGCTAAAGGGCGTCCTGTTAGTGTATTACAGAACTTGCAACTGCGGGTACAGATTTCACCTCCAATCATGAAGGTCGCTGTTCCTCTACCCCAGCATTCGCTCATGTTAGGACAACGGCCGCTACTGCATATCGTGTGCAGGTTGTGAGAATCGAGAATGCGCTTTGTCTCACTGTAACGCTCGTTGCTACCGATGCTTATTTTTAACCATTCGGGCTTTTGTATTCTATTTGCCATATTATTATAAATTAGTAAGAAAGAACTCCGTCAACCTTGTGAACAGATGGAAGCGCGTATTGCCACCATAAATTCCATGGTTACGGTTAGTATATACTTGCATGTCAAACTGTTTATCAGCTTGCACGAGACATTCGCTATATTCTGCGCAGTTTTGGAAATGCACGTTATCATCAGCCATGCCATGAACGAGCAATAATCGCCCGTTTAAATTGGCTGCACGTGTAAATGCCGATCCGGCTTTGTATCCTTCTGCGTTTTCTTGGGGAGTACGCATAAAACGCTCTCCGTAGATAGTATCGTAATATTTCCAGTCGGTTACTGCTGCTACTGCAGCTCCGGCTTTAAACACAGGCGTACCTTCACTCATGCTCATAACGGTCATATATCCTCCGAAACTCCATCCCCAAATACCTATACGTGTTTTATCAACATAGGATTGTTCAGCCATGTATTTGGCTGTTTCAACTTGGTCTTGGGCTTCTTTTACTCCCAGATTCAGATAAGTACATTTCGCAAATTCGGCTCCACGTCCGCCTGTTCCGCGTCCGTCTACACAAATCACCAAATAACCTTTGCTAGCCATATAAGCATCCCAGCCTATTCCACCACGATCGCCTCCAATTCCCCATTTGTCTACTACTTCCTGACTACCCGGGCCACTGTATTGATACATTAGTACCGGATATTTCTTTGAAGCAGAAAAACCTGCCGGTTTTATCATCCAACCGTTGAGTTCTGTGCCTTGAGATGTTTTGAAGCGGAAGAACTCTTTCTGTGGGAGGTTGTACTCAGACAGTGTTGCTTTCAGTTTATCATTGGTTACCAGCGTTTTGAGCAGCTTTCCGTTGTTGTCATTTAGTGTAATGATTGTTGGTGTTTGTAAACTGGAGTAAGTGTTCATGTAATAGCGCATGGATGTACTGAAAATAGCAGCATTGGTTCCGGCCTTCTCTGATAATTTTGTCTTTGTCCCTTTTTTATCTATCTTGTAAACGGCTTGTCGCAGAGGACTTTCTTCGTTACTTTCGTAGTAAAAAGTATTGGATATAGAATCCCATCCGATAAATCGTTTCACTTCGTAGTTTCCTTTTGTTACTTGTTTTACGAGATTTCCACCTATACTATACCAATAAAGATGTGCATAACCGTCTTTTTCACTGATAAAGCTAAAGTGCTCAGTATAAAACACGATATTGTCGAAAATGTTTTCGTTGATGTAATAGGGGCTTTCATCTCGCAAGATCAGTTTGCAGATTGTAGAGCGAGGATCACCAAAGTACATATCAAAGCGATTTTGATGGCGATTCAGTGTCATGATAGCCAATTTGTTCGTGTTTTTAGTAAAGCGTATGCGGGGGATATACCCGTCTGCATCTAGTGGCAACTTCATTTTTCGGGTTACTTTCGATTTAATGTCAAAGGTATGTACAGACACTTTAGAGTTTGTTTCTCCAGTTTTGGGATATTTGTAGATATAAGCTCCGGGATAGTTTTCCAGTTCACTGTAGTGGGGTGCTTGTCCCGCAAAGAGAGGGAAGGAATAAGAAGGTACTTTACTTTCGTCAAAGCGGATGAAAGCCAGCATCGTGTTGTCAGGACTGAACTCTAATGCTTGTGAGAAGCTGAATTCTTCTTCATACACCCAGTCGGGTATTCCATTCAGCACTTCATTGGCCTTTCCGTCTTCCGTAACCTGAGATTCGCTGTTGCCATAGAGTATTTTCACTAAGAAAATATTGTTATCTCTTACAAAAGCGACCATGTTGCCATCGGGCGAGAAAACAGGAGCTTGTTGAGGCCCGCCGTCTGAAAGCTTTTCTACAAGATTCCTTTTAATGGTATACAAATAGTGTACAGCCGTGTATGAGTGACGATAAATTGGTTGAGTTTCAGTACGAATCAAGAGTTTGCTTTCATCTGGTGAAAAGGTATACCCATCAATTTTTTTGAAGGTACACTCTCTGGCTTTTGTTACATCGAACAAAACTTCTACTTGCTGCCCTGTTTTAAACGAGTATTTCACAATTTGTGTTCCATCAGTGTTCATTTGGGTATAATGTTCACCATCAGCCATCGGAACAACACCCTGTATGCCTTCCGGACGAAATTTTCCCGATGTGATTTCTTTTAAATCGAGTGCCTTGCTTCCTTGTGCGAAAGTTACCATACCAAGCAAGCAAAAGAGAAGAGTTATACTTAGTCTTTTCATCATTTTATAATTTTGATTTACGCTTTATCATGCAAAAATAGGAAAATGTAATAACTAAATTCGTAAATTTGCCGCTAAATTAGTTAGAATAATGAATCCAGTTCCTCTATATAGTGAATTTCCCGTATTTCTGAAGCGTTATTTTGTCGATAAGGTGCAAAAGATTTCGCTGAATGCCGGCTTTACTTGTCCCAATCGTGACGGTAGTAAAGGCAACGGTGGATGTACGTATTGCAACAATCAAACGTTCAATCCGGATTATTGCAAAACGGATAAGTCAATAACCATGCAGTTGGAAGAAGGGAAGCGCTTCTTTTCGTATAAATATCCTGAAATGAAGTATCTTGCCTATTTCCAGGCATATACCAATACGTATTCCGAGCTTGCCGGGCTGAAGCGTAAGTATGAAGAAGCGCTGAGTGTAGAAGGTGTAGTTGGTTTGATCATCGGGACCCGTCCCGACTGCATGCCCGACGAGTTGTTGCGCTACCTCGAAGATCTGAACAAGCACCACTTCTTGTTGGTTGAATATGGTATCGAAAGCACTAACGATGAAACTTTGAAGCGCATTAATCGCGGACACACTTATGCCGAGACGATAGATGCCGTGGAGCGTACAGCTGCTTGCGGGATACTTACGGGAGGTCATATTATACTTGGATTGCCGGGAGAAACACCTGAAGAGATTATTGCTCAGGCAGCTATTATCTCCCAATTGCCGCTCGATACATTGAAGATGCATCAGCTACAGTTGGTGCGTGGTACACGCATGGCGTATGAATATGCTAAGCGTCCGGAAGATTTCCATTTGTTTGAGGTGGATGAATATATTGATTTGGTCATAGACTATATACAGCATCTTCGTTCGGATATTGTTCTTGAACGATTCATATCTCAATCTCCGAAGGAGTTATTGATTGCTCCTGATTGGGGGTTGAAAAACTATGAATTTACTGCTCGTTTGCAGAAAAGAATGAGAGAAAAAGGTGCTTATCAAGGCGAGTTGTATGTAGGTTAAGAAAAAAAGGACTATTTTTGTTTTATAAAATGAGAAGTATGGAAGAGAAGACAAAAATCAAAGGAAAAGTTCATTATGTAGGAGTGAATGATCGTACGAAACACCTTTTTGAAGGGCTATGGCCTTTGCCTTACGGGGTGTCGTATAATTCTTATCTGATAGATGATGAAAAGGTAGCTTTGGTTGATACGGTTGATATTTGCTATTTTGAGGTGTTTCTTCATAAGATAAGGTCAGTTATAGGCGATCGTCCTATTGATTATCTTATTATAAACCACATGGAGCCGGATCATTCGGGCTCTCTTGGTTTAATTAAACAGCATTATCCCAATATTATTATTGTGGGAAACAAGCAAACCTTTGGCATGGTAGAGGGCTTTTACGGCATTACCGGAGAGCAATACCTCATCGCAAACGGTGATTCTCTGGATTTGGGATATCACAAACTTACTTTCTATCTAACCCCTATGGTGCATTGGCCGGAAACAATGATGACGTTTGATGAAACTGAAGGCATTATTTTCTCGGGCGATGGCTTCGGTGCTTTTGGTACACTTGATGGTGGTTTTATGGATACTCGTCTGAATACCGACATTTTTTGGCAAGAGATGATACGTTATTATTCCAATATTGTAGGTAAATATGGTTCGGCTGTGCAGAAAGCGCTTGAAAAATTAGCTCCGCTACGAATCACGACTATTTGCTCCACTCATGGACCTGTATGGATAGAACAGAAAGATCGGGTTATGGACATTTATGACAGAATGAGCCGATACGAGGGTGAAGAGGGTGTGGTGATCGTTTACGGAACAATGTACGGCAACACAGAGCAGATGGCTGAAGCTATTGCGTTGGAGTTGTCTGTACAAGGAATAAAGAATATTGTGCTTCACAATGTGAATAAACGACATCCTTCTTATATCATAGCTGATATATTCAAATATAAAGGCCTTATTATTGGTAGTGCTACTTATTGCAATGAGCTCTATCCGGAAATAGAGTCGTTGCTTTCGAAGATATTAACCCGTGATATGAAGAATCGTTATCTGAGTTACTTTGGTTCTTTCTGTTGGTCGAGCGCGGCTTTGCGGCACATGACCACATTTGCAGAAAAAAGCAGATTCGAACTTGTGGGCATACCGGTTGATATGAAAATATCGATGAGTGACCAAACTTACGATGAGTGCGAAGCTCTTGGGCTAGCCATGGCGGAGCGCTTAAAGCAGGATCGATAACAAGTTACTAATAAAATTCCCCCAATTTATTAACATACTAAAAACAATCGAACATGAGACTTATTATTCAGCCCGATTATCAGGCTATCTCTAAGTGGGCAGCCAACTATGTTGCTGCTCGTATCCGTAAAGCTCAGCCCACGGCCGAAACACCTTTTGTGCTTGGACTGCCTACGGGCTCATCTCCGCTAGGCATGTATAAAGAATTAATCGACCTAAATAAAAAAGGCCTAGTGTCGTTCAAGCATGTAGTTACCTTCAATATGGACGAATATGTCGGCTTGCCTCAATCGCATCCCGAAAGTTATTATTCGTTCATGTGGAACAACTTTTTCAGTCATGTAGATGTATTACCCGGTAATGTGAATATACTGAATGGTAATGCAGCTGACTTGGAGGCTGAATGTGCTGATTATGAAGAAAAGATCGCCTCTTATGGCGGCATTGATTTATTCCTGGGTGGCATTGGTCCTGATGGACACATTGCGTTCAATGAACCGGGCTCTTCACTTTCTTCTCGTACGCGTGTCAAGACATTGACCACGGATACGATTATCGCCAACTCCCGTTTCTTCGATAACGATGTGGACAAGGTACCTAAAACATCTCTCACTGTGGGTGTAGGCACTGTGCTTTCAGCCAAAGAAGTATTGATTATTGTGAATGGGCACAACAAAGCTCGTGCGCTTTATCATGCTGTTGAAGGAGCCATATCACAGATGTGGACTATAAGTGCTTTGCAAATGCATCAAAAGGGAATCATCGTTTGTGATGATGTTGCTACTTTTGAGCTGAAGGTTGGCACGTATCGTTATTTTAAAGATATTGAGGCTGATAATCTTGATCCGGCTTCATTGCTGAAGTAGTACACTTTCATATTATAAGGAAGCCCCGCTTTTAGAAGTTTTATTTTCTAAAAGCGGGGCTTCTTTTCGGAAGGTATACTTGCTAAAAATCTTTTAGCTCTCCTTTGCCTTGACGGGTAATCTTAGCTTCATCATCCACGCAGTTTACAATGGTAGAAGGTTCTATGCCACCAATGCCACCATCTATAACTAAGTCGACCATGCTACCAAATTTCTCATCTATCAGTTCGGGTGTAGTTAGATATTCTATGTCATCACCTTTATCATATGGAAGTGTTGTGGTCATTATAGGTGCATCTAGCAAACGGGCTATTTCACTGGTAATATGATTGTCGGGCATACGAATACCCACTTCTTTACGATTCTTAAAGATTTTGGGTAGTTTGCTACCTGTACTCAATATAAAAGTAAACGCTCCCGGGAGATTGCGTTTCATCAGCTTAAAGGTATTATTATCTAGTTTGGCATATTCACTGACGCTACTCAGATCGTAACAAATGATTGAGAGATTGTTTTTTCGAGGGTCAATTTCTTTGATTCTGCAAATACGTTCAATAGCACGTTCTTTCAATCCATGGCAACCGATAGCGTACATCGTGTCCGTAGGATAGATGATGAGACCTCCATCGTTGAGTATGTCTACAACTTGCTGCAAATCTTGGAGGTTATTGTTCTTTTCATAAAGTTTCAGAAGCATTATTTTATCTTTTTCTTGAGGAAATCCAGCACTTTTTCAGTGGCTTTCTCGGTTACTTTTTTCTTCAGCGAATCTGTATTGGCAGTTGTAGCCGAATCCAGCCCCAGTTTCTTTCCGATTGCTTTGACGGCTTCGCTTTTTGCTGATTCAGCAACTTGAGCGGCCATACTCTTGGTGTCAAGTGATACTTTGGGAGAAGTAAATGTTCCACCAATCTTCAAATCGACTGTTGACAGCTGAGTAAGTTTGCCTGCGGAAGCGGGGATTTTTACCTTGCCCGAATAGTCAATGGTCTGGTCTAATCCGGTAGTACCGGAGAGGTTCATGTTATATTCACCCATTTTGATATCGAATGGCTTGGTAGCTACACGCCCGTCTTTGATCGTAAAGTCGATTGTTAAATCTTTCACTTTCATCTCCTTTAGCGAAGGTTTTTTTAATGCACTCGCAATCAGATCGATCGTCTTGACACCACTTAAGTTTAGATCTTTTGTTGACAGAGTACCTTCGCCTTGCATGGTGTTCAGTACGGGGCTCATTGTTTCATCCAGATCGGTAAGAATGCTCATGTTGCCTGAGAAAGTTCCCTTCAGATTCTCAAAGACAGGAGCCATTTTTTGCACCATATCAAGCTCCTTATAGGCTTTAGCAAAGTTGATGTTGCCCATTCGGAAAGCGCCACTCATCTTGGGCTTTTTCACGTCTTGTGAAGAGTAGTAGCCATTCATTACTACGGTGCCACCCATGGTGTTCATCGATAGATTTTTCATATCTATCTTTCCGTCTTTTATGGTTATTTGCCCAATCATGTTGTTAAAGGTCATTTTGTCAAAAAGGACCTCTTTCATGTTGGCGTCCATTTGAAAATCAATATTTTTAGGAACTTCAAGGACTCCGCTCTCTGCTGCAGATGTGGTAGCAGTTGCAGTCGTATCTGCAGTCATGAAATCGTTCAGATTGAAATGATTAGAGTGTATGTTGAGCGTACCTTTCAGAGTTTTATCCTTCAAGGCATAACCCATGTAGTTTTCAAAGCGGCTATCGGCTGTAATGTCATTTTCGCCAATGTTTACAGTCGTTTCACTTAGTTGCAAGTATTTGGGTGTAAAGGTGAGAAGTGACTTCTTGATCTCTACATCAGGCATATCCTTCATCTTCAACTTCATGTTTGCAAGTCCGATAGTTCCTGCGGCATTGAATTTATCATATTGTTCTTTTTCAGCATAAGAGAGACGTCCGGCCATTTGCATATTGGCTGTTACAGTTCCGTTTAGTTCCATGTTTTCTAACGGATAGACTTGTTTTATCATGCCTAAGTTGAGTGTTCCTTTCGCTTTAGCTTTGAAATCGGGATCGCTGACAGGCGTTTTTACACTAGCTGTTATACTGAATGGATTTCCGGCCAATCGGAAGCTGAATGGGCTAATCGTTATTTCTGTTAGATCAGCACTTCCTCCCGGATTCTTTACGTTAGCGTGAATGTTGATTTGGTCTACTCCTGCCGGTAGCGACGGGTAGCGGAACATGGCGTTTTTTACATCCAGTGTGGCGTCAAATTGGGGTAAAGTATCTCCTTGGTATGTACCCTTAGCATAAGCGGACAATGTTGCTTTGCCATCTGTTTTCACACTCTCGAACTCTTTGGAATAGATAGCCGGAATGAGTGATAATATCTCTTTAAAGCCTACTTCACTTGTATTGAGCTTTAAGTCCATATCGATGGCAGGATCCTTCATCGATACCCATCCGTCAATGCCGGCTTTAATCGCGTTTAAGCGAAATTCGCTCTCTTTGAATGTATATTTGCTATTCACTAAGTCGGCATCTATATCCATCTTGGTGTAGATGTTTGCTTTGCTAAGGAAAGGAATGGTACCCATTTTGAAGGTCATCTCCTTTGTTTCAGCTTCTACGTTCAGCGTCGTGCGGTCGCTACCCAGATCGCCTGAGCAAGAAGCATCTAATTTATTTATTTCGGCATACATACCTGCTTGGCGATCATCATAGATGATGCTTACATTGCTGGCCGTGAGCTTTTTTAGTTGCATTTTGAAGGGAGATTCTGTTTCCGTAGCAGCTGTTTGTGTAGTGCTGTCGGGCTTCATTATGTCCCAGTTTACCTTGCCATCCGGCAATACGATAGCGTGTATTTGAGTGTTTTCAATGGAAATTTTAGATACGTCATATCCACTATTACCCAATAGTGAGAACAGATTAATAACTGCCGTTACTTCACCGGCTTTTACCAAAGTATCGTTCTTAAATTCGCCGTTCCCTTTGAGGTAGAAATCGTTGAGGGTAACGGAAGCTTTTGGGAAGTTCTTGAATAAACTGATATTCAGGCTCTCAAAATCGAACTGTGCATTCAGCATTTTGTTTCCTTCTGTTTTGACTATTTTTTCAATCTTCCCGCGGAAAGCGAAAGGTAGTAATAGCATCAATAGCAAGATTGCTCCCAATGCGATGGCAGCTATTTTTAGCCCCTTTTTTATATTCGTCTGCTTGATTTCTTGTTCCATAACTAAATGTATTATTTTACAAATATACTTAATTTCTTTTAGATAAGTGCATACATTGGGATGAAAAATGAAAGAGACCCTAGTATTGATATGTGGCTATTACTGTACTCTTGAGATAAGATCCAATATTAATAGTTCTTTTTTTTATGTCAATCATAGTATGTATTTCAATCTAGTGACTCAGCATCCTCATCTTCTGTCACTTCATTTTTCTCTGCAGTAAACGATAAAAATATATCTAAGAATGCAGAATTCTTGAAGAAAAACTCTTGATTATCCATCATTTTATCTTCAATAAAATCAAAACCAAAATTAGCATACTCTTCCATTGTAGTGATTAGTATATCTACTGTCCATGTAACGGTAGTTTCATTAGTTTTATGCGCTATAAAACTTTTGTTTCCACGCCTTAAAACCAATCGTTTCAACGTGCTAAACCTTTTGTTTCAACGTACGAAAACTTTCGTTTCATCACTAGAAACGAAAACAAACCAACATAAAGCTCATCCACGTGTATAGTGCCCTACTTCTCGCATCCATGCTACGATGGTGGCGATTTTACATTTATTAGTGTGCTCTAAGCGCCTATGCCTAAAGGGCAAATCAAGCAAGATAAAGCCAAAAGTGTGATAGTAAACACCCGAAAGTGATAGTAAAACAGCCAAAAACGTGGTAGACATATTTTACTATCACACGCTGTATCGGCTTACAGCAAGCCGTTACAGCGATTTGTGTGATAGATGTGAGAGTAAAACGCGTTTTTTCATGGGAGGAGAAAAGGAATGTATTCAAAGTGGAGCTGGAAGTGTCCCGCGAGGAATAAGATAGACCGGAGAAACCCGTCATAGAAGTCATGTGTCCATTAGAGTTTACGGAAGAGCCGGAGGGCGAATGTTGAGAGTTTCGCCAATATGATCCGCTTTATTGCAAGTCAGTTAAGAACGGGCTACCCACACAGTTCGTTATAGAGCCCAAAATGGAAGGATTGCCAGAACTTATTTCTTCTTTTTTTTCTTTAACTCCTCTGCAATTCTCCATTGTATGCTTGCCAAATCCTCTTTACCAACTTTGAGCAGGGCATCTCCAAATAATTCGTGGGCAGCAGCGTGTTCAGGCTTTAGGGTGGTGGCTTTGTCGAGGTCGGCCAAGGCACCTTCTACATTTTCTGTTTTCAAGCGTAGTTTTCCTCTGTTGTAGAATCCCTTAAATTCTATGGGTGAAAGTTTCACGGCCTTGTTAAAACATTCTTCGGCTTCGCCGTATTGCAGTTCGTTGCTTAGGGTGATGCCTTTTCGCACCCATACATCTACATAGTCGGGGTATAGCTCCAAAGCCTTGTCGTAATTGGCAATGGCCGCACGCAGGTCATGCGCTTGCGTGATGCACTCATTTCCCATTTGGTAATATTCGCGGGCATACTTCTGCAAACTTTGCTTTTGAATAACCATTTGTTCTTTCAATGCCTTGTTTTCACACTTCAGCTGATTAATGATCCCTAGTTTCTTGCGAATAAATCGTCGTACCACGGGTTTCTCTATGTCGTAGCGAGAATGTATGGCTTTGAAGAATTGCTCTAGAAACGCTTCAAAGTCTCCGGCATCAAAAGCTTTGGTTGCTTCCACATATTCCACATCGGCTTGAGCCTTCTTCAAGGCCTTCTCGATGGCAATACGGTTATTGAAACGTTCGGAGAAGCTCACGATCTCGGGGCGAACAAAAATGTCGGCTCTGCTGATTTGTTTCTTGAGTTGAATCCCTTCGAGTGAAGTACATCTACTCAGCGCTACGTATGCTTGTCCGCCGGCAAAAACACCTCCGGTGAAGTCTATGACTACACGGCTAAAAGTAAGTCCCTGACTTTTGTGTATCGTGATGGCCCAGGCCAAGCGGATGGGATACTGCACAAATACACCTAGCTCTTCTTCTTCTATCTGCCTTTTCTGCTCGTTGTATTTATATCGAATATTCCTCCACGAATCTTTCTTCACGTCGCATTCTTTGCCATCATCAGTTATAACATAAATAGTTCCTTCTTCATCTATACCACTCACAGTTCCGATGGTTCCGTTCACCCAACGTCGTTCATAATCATTCTTTATAAAGATGATCTGTGCGCCGGGCTTTAGTATCAAATCTTTCTGCGTGGGCAAACTGCTCTCGGGAAATTCTCCGGTTATCTCGCCATGAAATACAATCGGGTCGCCTGGTAGTTCGGTTAGCTTTTTATCGTTGATGAAGTCTACGTTGTCTCTTCGCGTGGCCAGAGTGATGTACATATCTTCTTCAGAATGCTGTATGCTCGTTCCATAGCGTGTGTTGAGCAGTTGCAAGTCGGCTGCTCCGGCTGTGTTGGTGCGTATATGGTCGAGCACGTTGACAAATACCTTATCTGTTTGGCGGTACACTTTTTTCAGTTCGATGGATACGAGGTCTATTTCCGAGAAAACTTTGGCCGAGAAAAAATAAGGAGTGGGATAGAACCGGTTGATAATTTCCCGTTCGTCGCTTTTCACTACCGGCTCCAATTGAAAGACATCGCCCACCAGCAGAATTTGTTTGCCGCCGAAGGGCTCGCGCAAATTGTGTGAATACACTCGTAAGATACGATCAATGGCATCAATAATGTCCGCTCTTACCATTGAGATTTCATCAATGATAACCAGCTCTATCTGTTCCAGCAACTTGCGATGTGGTTTGGCATACTTAAAGAAATCGTGTATCCGTCCCCGCTGCAAACTCATGTTTGGATCGTCTGCTAAAAGGGGGTAGAAAGGCAACTTGAAAAAGCTGTGCATGGTACTTCCTCCTGCGTTGATGGCGGCAATGCCCGTTGGAGCCAATACTACATGCTTTTTTTTGGTGTTTTGGCAGATGTGTTTCAGGAACGTAGATTTTCCTGTTCCCGCCTTCCCGGTCAAAAAGACGGATTGGCGGGTGTATTGTATCAGGTTGAGAGCATCCTGAAACTCCGGATTATCAGTATCTATCGTCGTCTTTTCTGCCATATTTCCTAAATAATACCGAAGTGTTTCAATGCATTCCAAATTCCGTCTTCGTCTACAGAATCGGTGATGTAGTCGGCCGATTCTTTCACTTGTTGTGTGGCATTACCCATCGCTACTCCTATGCCGGCATGGCGTAGCATGGTGATATCGTTTCCTCCATCACCAAACGACATGGTTTCTTCTAGTTTGATACCGAAACGTTCTATTATCTTATCCATTCCCAGTTGTTTGCTGTTGCCTTTACACACGATGTCCGTAAAGGTAGGATACCAACGGCTCGATTCACAATGAGCCAAAAGAGGTAGATATTTCTGCTCTTGCTCTAGTGAGAAAAAAGGAGATAGCTGAAAGACCTCTTCTTTAGTGGCTTCTTCAATGCTGATTACCGGAACCTGAGGGAATTTCAGTAGTCGTATGAATTCGTCAATCTGTGCATTGGGATTGCAAATAAACATTTGGTTTTCGCGAACGACCACACAAGGACAATCTTTCTCTGCTGAGAGTATGCGGAATATAGTCTCCACATCCTCTTGTGGAATGGGACTTCTGTAAATAACTTCGTCATTTTCTCCATAACAATAGCTACCATTCATGGTGATGTATCCGTCGAAAAACAAATTACCCAAATTGTTGATTGCCACTCTGGGGCGTCCGGTAGAGATGAATATCTTGAGTCCTTTACTTCTTAATTCTGTTAATGCGTTAATGCTGGATTGCGGAATTGTATGAGTGTTGAAGCTTACAAGTGTCCCGTCAATATCGAAAAACAGGGCTTTTATCATAATTATTATTCTTTAGTTTCATGCAAAAATACGAACTTACTAGCATAGATATGGCCTTTTTTCTTTTTTTTAGCTTAAAAAGTGGGATTTACTTTATTATATAATAAAGTACGAATCGTACCTTTGCAACTATAACGCTAAAAAGAAAAAAGAAATGATATATAATTTTGATGAAGTAGTAGACCGTCGCAACACAGACGCTCTGAAGTATGAAGCGATCCAACCACGTTGGGGCAGAAAAGATCTGATTCCACTTTGGGTGGCTGACATGGAGTTTCGCACACCGCCTTTCATTATAAAGGCATTGAAAGACAGACTTGATAATGAGGTTTTGGGATATACCATGAAATCTGAAAGTTGGTATTCTTCCATTATTGATTGGGTAGACAAGCGTTTTAATTGGAAAATATCGCGTGAGATGCTAACCCATACACCCGGGATCGTTCCGGGATTGGCTATGGCTATTCAAAGTCTCACCGAAGTGGGGGATAAGGTAATGGTGCAGCCACCGGTATATCATCCTTTTTTCTTGGTTACACAGCATAATAACCGAGAAGTAGTATACAATTCGCTTGTACTCGAAAACGGTCAATTTCGCATGGATATGGAGCGTTTCAAAGAGGATATTAAGGGCTGTAAACTGTTCATTCTTTGTAATCCCCATAACCCCGGTGGAAGGGTATGGACAAAAGAGGAGTTGATTGAGGTAGCACGTATTTGTTACGAGAATCAGACCATTGTAATCTCCGATGAGATTCATGCCGATCTTACCTTATCCCCTTATGTTCACTATCCTTTTGCTACTGTATCTGAGGAGGCGAGAGTAAACTCTATCATTTTCATGTCACCTAGCAAAGCGTTCAATATGCCCGGGATCTCCAGCTCGTACTGCATCATAGAAAATGAAAAGATACGAAGAAAATTCAGCTCTTATGTTAATGGAAGTGAACTGGGTGAAGGGCATCTCTTCTCTTTCATCAGCGTGGCGGCGGCATATAGTAACGGTACGGAGTGGCTAGAACAGGTGAAAACTTATATTCAGGGGAACATCGATTTCATTGATGAGTACTTTCGGAAAAATATACCAACCATTAAAGTTATCCGTCCGCAGGCTTCTTATCTCATTTTTCTCGATTGTCGTGAATTGAAATTAGCGCAGAAAGATTTGGTGAATCTTTTTGTGGATGGTGCTCATTTGGCGCTCAATGATGGTACGATGTTTGGAAAAGAAGGAGCAGGCTTCATGAGACTGAATGCTGCCTGTCCGCGAAGTGTATTGAAACAGGCTCTCGATCAATTGCAATCTGCATGCCACAATTATTAGGATATAAAATAAAGAAGAAATGAAAGAAAAAAGTTTTGAGGCGCAAGTGCTGCATACTCCTTTTGATAAAGAAGATGCGTATGGCTCTCTCTCTATGCCTGTATATAATACGGCAGCTTATGAATTTGATACGGCAGAAGCTATGGAAGCGGCTTTTTGCGGACGCACTGCCGATCATGCTTATTCGCGTATCACTAATCCTACCGTACAATATTTCGAAAGAAAGATACAGGCAGTGACAGGAGCAATGAGTGTAACTGCTCTCAATTCAGGAATGGCGGCTATCAGCAATACTTTCATCGCAATAGCTCAGTCTGGCACTAATGTGGTAACATCTGCTCATCTTTTTGGAAATACGTATTCTTTCCTGAAAAATACTCTTGCTGCTTTTGGTGTTGAAGCTCGTTGTTGTGATCTGACTAATATTGAAGAAGTAAGGGCACAGGTAAACGAACATACTTGTGCCATTTTTTTGGAAGTTATTACCAATCCCCAACTTGAAGTGGCCGATTTGAGAGCACTTGCGGCTGTTGGTCGTGAGAAGGGTGTTCCATTGGTGGCTGATACTACGGTGATTCCTTTTCATGTCTTTTCTGCCAAAGATTGTGGTGTCGATATCGAATTAGTGTCGAGCACAAAATATATCTCGGGCGGAGCAACTAGTATTGGTGGATTGATTGTGGATTATGGCACTTTCGACTGGAGTCGTTCGGAGAAACTTGCTGCAATGAGTCGTGAGTTTGGTGCGGCTACTTTTACCACCAAACTGCGTAAGGAAATTCATCGTAACCTTGGCGCTTATATGACTCCACAAGTAGCCTATATGCAAACATTGGGGCTGGAAACTGTAGTGGTTCGTTTTGAACGTCAGGCTAATACATGCCTCGAATTAGCGAAGAGTTTGGAGAAACTTTCCGGGGTGGAGTCAGTGAATTATACCGGTCTGGAGAGTAGTCCTTATTACGTACTGAGCACCGAACAGTTTGGCTCTCTTCCGGGTGCCATGCTTACTTTTGATCTGGCATCTCGTGAAGCCTGCTTTCGCTTTATCAATAAGCTTCAATTGATTCGCCGGGCAACCAATTTGTTTGATAACAAATCTTTGGCTATTCATCCTGCCAGTACTATTTATGGCTCGTTCACTGCCGAACAACGTAAAAGCATGGATGTGAGTGATAAAACGATTCGCTTCTCCGTTGGTTTGGAGAGTGTGGATGATTTACTGGAGGATATAGTACAAGCGTTGCAATAATCGAAAAATAGATTTATCGTCCTTTTACTTAATCCCGATAACTGTTTACTCATAAACAGTTGTCGGGATTATTGCATTTAAATAATGTTAATTATGGGCGTTGCTATTGCTAATTGATGGAATTACTTTATATATTTGTGATATCATAATGATATTAATAAATTATAATCTATGGAAGCGAAAGAAACATCTTTTAATGGTTTGAAAATGAATGGATTTTCAATGCTATTCATTTCTATTTTACTGCTTATTTTGAGTGTAGTATTGTTCTTTATGTTCGATTTGTTTGGAGAGATCTCCATTGCATTTGGTATTGCGGGTATTGTCCTTTTTATTTTTCTGATATGTGGTTTTATTTCCCTTGAACCTAATGAAGCTAGGGCAATGGTTTTCTTTGGGAAGTATCAAGGAACTTTTAAAGAAACCGGATTTTTTTGGGTAAATCCTTTTTTGAATAAAAAGAAACTCTCTTTGCGTGCTCGTAATCTGGATGTAGAGCCTATAAAGGTGAATGATAAAATTGGTAATCCTGTTTTGATTGGTCTGGTTTTAGTTTGGAAATTGAAGGATACATATAAAGCTATGTTTGAGATTGATTCGCAGACTATGGCTATGAGCAATGATACAGGCAAAAATGGGACTCAAGCTAATGCAGCTAATTCGGTCGCAAATAGAATGAACGCTTTTGAGAATTTTGTAAAGATACAAAGTGATGCTGCGCTTAGACAAGTGGCCGGGCAATATGCATACGATGGTAATGATGGCGATACAGAGGAGCTGACCTTACGCTCCGGTGGTGATGAAATTAATGATCAGTTGGAGCAAAAGCTAAATGAACGTTTGGCTATGGCGGGTATGGAGGTTGTAGAAGCAAGATTGAATTATCTGGCTTATGCACCTGAAATTGCTGCTGTAATGCTTCGTCGCCAGCAAGCTTCGGCTATAATTGCTGCGCGTGAGAAAATAGTAGAAGGAGCTGTTTCGATGGTGAAAATGGCTCTTAATAAACTTTCAGAAGAACAGATTGTAGAACTGGATGAAGAGAAGAAAGCAGCGATGGTAAGCAATTTGTTAGTTGTACTTTGTGCTGATGAAGCAGCACAACCGGTTATCAATACGGGTACATTGAATCATTAAAGAAATAACCTGATGCGAGGAGAATATGAACCTTGTTTATGCCAATAAGAGAATAACTTTATTGTTGAATGATTATGATGAGATTTCAGTTTGTTAAGCTCGCAATTCTGATTGCAATACTTTTATGGGGAGCTCTGAAAACCTGTGCCCAAGAAAATGAGGCTTGTGCCCATAAATTACTTGATTTCATTGTAGCCGGCCAGGGAGACAGCGTCTATGTACACCTTAGCGATGATGTGCGTGCTAAAGTTTCTCCTGCTATGTTTACTGAAGTCTTTGCTCAGCTTGAAAAACAGTTTGGCAAGTATCACTCCAAGGGCGAATGGAAGAAAGATACATCTGCCGGACAGGTTCTTTATTACTGTGATGTGCAATTTGAACGCTATGCTTTGCGCTTTCTGACAGCCTTTGAACCTGATGGAAAGGCAAATACCATTCGTTTTATGCCCATACCTGCTACACCAGCTACTGTAGCACCTATTTCACCAAACAAAGATTATTTAGAAGAATCAACCATTAAAATTGTATCGGGAAGCTATGTGCTTCCCGGTACTTTGAGTCTTCCTAAAAAACTGGATAAAGCGCCTGTGGTGATTCTCGTACATGGGTCCGGGCCTAATGATCGGGATGAAACCATCGGACCGAACAAGCCTTTTCGTGACTTGGCGTGGGGACTGTCCGAACGAGGTGTTGCAGTTGTTCGCTATGATAAGCGAACACATGTATATGGAACTAAATGGATGCCCGCAGGTGAGGAGGGAACTTATGATGATGAAACAGTGGACGATGCTCTGGCTGCGATAGAATGGGTGAAGAAGAATCCTTCTTTGGATGCAAAACGGATTTACGTTGTGGGGCATAGTTTAGGTGGCATGCTTGCTCCACGAATTGCTCAACGAGCAAAGGCATTGGGGGGAATTGTTATCCTTTCAGGTAATGCTCGTCCCTTGGAAGATTTAATCTTAGAGCAGGTCACTTATATTTCTTCGTTGAGAGATTCTTCAGAAGTGGCAAAAATGCAAATTGAGCTTATAAGAGCTCAGGTGGCTAATGTAAAGAAACTTGGCACGGATAATTATGATACTAAAGTAGGTCTACCTTTTAATCTCAGTACTGCTTATTGGCAGTTTGCAAAAGACTACAAGCAAGTGAAAACGGCTGCTAAGCTCACTCTTCCTATCCTGATTCTTCAAGGCGAGCGGGATTATCAAGTTACTATGGACGATTTTGACGCATGGCATGCTGTACTCAGCCATCATAAAAATGTATCATTTAAGTCTTATCCGAAATTGAATCATCTCTATCAGGAAGGAAAGGGTAAATCAATTCCTTCTGAATATACCCTGGCAATTCCTGTTGCCAAGTATGTTGTGGAGGATATTGCCAATTGGATAAAAACGGGGAAAGTGAATAAGTGATAAGAAGAAAGAGAAAGGCGTAGAATGGCTAAGAAAGAATCTTCAACCAAAAATTTCGTGTTGCGTGTAGATGCGGCTACAATGGATGCTCTTGAAAAATGGGCTTCCGATGAGTTTCGTAGTACTAACGGCCAACTTCAGTGGATTATTGCTGAAGCCCTTAAAAAAGGTGGTCGGTTAAAGAAGAACCAAAACACGAAAGCTGGCGAAGACCAAAAGATAAAAACGACTGACAAATAGGTAGTAGAGAATGTTTTCTTATTATCTCGGTGACAAAAATCCTCTCTTAGGTGAATGATGAAATAACTTGGGGTAAATGAGGCGTTAATAGAATCTTTTTAATGGATTTATAATCAGCGATTTATATCCAAACTAAATAATTTAGTTCTATTTAACTATAAATATTAGTTATATAACTAGATAATGTAGTTATTTGCAAAAACAAGAAGAATAAGATGAAAGGATTAACAAGTAAAGAAGAAGAAATCATGGGCTTTTTCTGGAAGAAAGGACCTTTGTTTGTGAAAGATCTGCTGGCTTTTTACGACGAGCCGAAGCCTCATTTCAATACACTCTCTACCATTGTTCGGGGATTGGAGGAAAAGGGTTTCTTACTGCACAATGCTTTTGGCAACACTTATCAATATTATGTAGCAGTAAGCGAAGAAGAATTTCGCAAGGGAACACTCAAAAATGTGATAAGTAAATATTTTGGAAACTCTTATTTAAGCGTGGTTTCTTCATTGGTGAAAGAGGAAGATATTTCTCTTGATGACTTAAAGAAACTCATTACTGAAGTAGAAAAGGCTCATAAGAAATGAATTAACGCCCTAAATCAACGCTATGGGAACTTTTTTTGTCTACATATTGAAGTCGGCCATTTGTATGGCATTGTTTTATTTGTTTTATCGATTATTGCTGAGTAAGGAAACCTTTTACCGCTTTAATCGTGTCTCTCTTCTTTCCATTTTGATCTTGTCGTTATTGCTTCCTTTTATAGCTGTAGCGATTACGGTAGAAAATGAAGTGCAACAAACAATGCTGACTCTGCAACAAATTCTTATGATGGCTGATAAGGTAAATGTTGTATCACACTTGGAAAAAACAAGTATAACATGGGCTCAAGTCGTTCTAATGATTTATCTGGCGGGAGTTTTGTTTTTTGCGTGTCGCAATATCTATTCATTAATCCGTTTGTTCGCTTTGGTAAGAAGCTCCAAGCGGGTGAAACAAGAGAAAGGGATTACTTTACTGGTACATGAGCAAGATATTGCCCCTTTCAGTTGGATGAACTACATATTTATATCTGAAAAAGAGTTAGAAGAGGAAAGCAGTCGGGAAATCCTAATCCATGAACTTGCTCATATTCACAACCGTCATTCGTTGGACCTGTTAGTGGCAGAGGTCTGTGTGTTTTTTCAATGGTTCAACCCTGCTGCATGGCTTATCAAACAGGAGCTACAGAACATACATGAGTATGAAGCGGACGAAACGGTTATTAATCACGGCATCGATGCAAAACAATATCAATTATTATTAATTAAAAAAGCTGTCGGCACAAGGCTCTACTCTATGGCCAACAGCTTTAATCACAGTAAACTTAAAAAACGTATCACTATGATGTTAAAAGAAAAATCCAATCCGTGGGCACGGTTAAAATGCCTGTATGTACTGCCGGTAGCGGCTATTGCCGTTACAGCTTTTGCTCGTCCTGAAATCTCTAATGAATTGAAAGAAATTTCAGGTGTCAAAGTTAGTGATTTGACTTCAATTGTTGAAGCGAAATCAGTGAAAAATACTCATCCTGAAATGGAGTTGAAGCTTCAGCATGTGCAAAAAGGCATGTCCGATGTATCAACA
This sequence comes from uncultured Bacteroides sp., assembly GCF_963666545.1. Taxonomy (NCBI): domain Bacteria; kingdom Pseudomonadati; phylum Bacteroidota; class Bacteroidia; order Bacteroidales; family Bacteroidaceae; genus Bacteroides; species uncultured Bacteroides sp. The sequence goes on from NZ_OY762899.1 coordinate 3,364,912, forward strand.
GCCTCCTTTAGAACAGATGATACACTGAAGGTAGAACCTCTGGTGGTAATCGGTATTAAATCAATGCCTGCAACACTGGAGCCATTAATATTGATCAATGGCGAAGAGGTCTCTAATGTTATTGCCGGAGCCATCAACCCGGAAACCATTGCTTCTATAGATGTGCTTAAAGGTAAGAATGCTACAGATAAATATGGCGATAAGGGAAAGAGTGGTGTCGTTTTGATTAAGCTAAAAGAGGTGCTTGATTTAAAATCAGCTAATGCTCATTCTTCGTTTTTAGATATAGGCTCTGCAACTTACTATGTAGATGGGAAGAAAATGACCTCGACAGAATTCAAGGCATTGGACCTTAAAAATACTCAAATTGCGAGTGTGAATGTGAAGAAGAATCAGCCGGAAGGGAATGTAATTGAAATAATAACGAGGCCTCTCGCGGAATAACATAGCATAGCGATTAAAGGCTATACTGTAGCTAAATAGTATATTAGAGAAATAGAATATTAGTCCGGACTCATTGATATGGTCCGGACTATTGGAGCTTTATCCCGATTTAAAGTCGGTAGCTGATTTGTAAGCAAACATTTGAAATAGAAGTTTCTCTTTCTGCGTATTGAACGTACGATATCAACGTGCTGAAAATGTACATTCAACACGTTGATATCGTACGTTCAACAAACCCCTTCCAGGAGGCTTGTCTCGGGTGCTTTAAAGTATAAACATTCGGATGGCTATCCCGTAAAACTGGATAAATCTGTTTTTGGTTACAGATTTATGCTAGTAAATTTTGCAGGACCATGAGTAAATGAGAAGCCAAATATAATAGTGAAGAATTTAGTTTTCCAAAAGTTCTTTTAAGAAATTGTCCAATTCCGCATCTAATCCTTCCAACAGTTCGCTGTTTACTAAAAGAGTATCGTCGTCAACAAGTAATAGTTCAGCTAAAGTTTCTTTATCTTCGTCTACCAAAACAAAAGAATAAGGGCTTAGAATTGTCAGATTCTCGAAAGTTCCGGCATCTTTCATTTTGCAAAGTAGGGTACGCAACACTCGCTCTGTGTGTTCATTGAAATCGTCACTTTCGTAAGTCATCCATTCGTCAACGCTGATACAAGCCAATTCTTCATCTTCATCATCGAAGATAATTAACTCGCCGGAGTTTTGATTCGGCTGAAAGTGAATATCTGTCACGATGGTTTGATCGCTGTTGCATGTATACTTACTTACTGCTTTTTGAATAGCCGATTCGATTAAAGATTGCGATTGTTGACTAAGTTTCATAAGATTTTCTCATTTATTCTGATTCAAAGGTATAAAAAAAACAAATACTCATGCATCATTTTCTTAAAAATCATCATTAAAACGGCTCATTTGAGCGCTTAGCTTCGGCAAATTGGTAATTCTTTCTTGTAATTCGCCTACATAAAGGGTGATAAAGTAGTAATTGGGCATGCGGTTTAGATCTGGTTTTTCTTTTAGTTTACTATCTACTTTCTCTACTTTTCGAGCAAGTTCTTGCGCTTTTAATGCCCACTTTTCAGCTTCTTCGATGCTATCTTTCATTTCATAATAGAGAGCAATGTTGAGGGCAGAGCGCATTTGTTGTTTCTCGTTTTTTGATTGATAGGTGAGTTTCCATAATGGAAAAGCTTTTTCCCATGATTTTTCGCGTGCATAGATGGCTGCATCACGCATTTCTACTGAACCACTGCTGTAGATAAAACGATTCGCTGTTTTCCAATAAGGAGTAAGATATTTAACGGGAATCGTTCCTGCAAAATCGGATGATTCTTTTATTAATTCTGCGTCACTAATCATACGGCTGAGCGTATAAGACTCAGTGTTCCCGATCTCTTCCCAATAGATGCTATCGTTGGCGTTGATGGTTACCATGGGGCCCTTGCGTAAAGGAAGATAAACTTTAATGGTTGGGTAGACTTTTGCGTCTGTTGTGCCTTGAAAAGCTCCCCATTCGGGTATAAAGTGGATGGCTCTAACTGCTTTTATTTGCACGTTCTCAAGTGAGATGATTACATCAACATCTAAATTATCAGCTAACTTTTGTACTTCTTCTTTGCTAAGAGTGGCTTCACGTGGCAAGATATCTTTTGCTCGTAAGGCAGAGTCGCAAATAACCACTTCATCAAAATAATTGGCTTCGGCTAATGCTTTGGCTAATGATTCGGTTGTAATAGCAGGAATCCCATTGCCATAAGTGATTGCACGTTTTAACTCATTCTTTGTCAGTAAGCTATCTCCTTTTGGTTCGACAATCATTTTATTGTCGGGATTGGAGCTTACATTATTGACGATTGCCACTCGCTTCAATGTTGAAGGGAAGCTGATATCAGCCGGAACCATATAGTCTATAGACAATTGTTCTATTGTTTGGCAGGAGCCTAAGACTATACTAAGTACCAGAATAAATAGATAGGAGTATTTCGCCATAGTTCTGTTTTCTTTATCTTAATTGGCAAAAATACTATTTTTATGAGAATAGCAATGTTAAAAGCAATGAATCTTTCTATAAAAAAAGCCTCAGGCGCATTTGCGCTGAGGCTTTTTTTGAATGATGTTTTTATTATTCGTTACGTCCGTGGCAATTTTTGTATTTTTTGCCGCTTCCACAAGGACAAGGATCGTTTCGACCAACAGTTTTCTCTGCACGTACAGGCTCGCGTTTTACTTCGCGCGTGTCTTGTTGGGCAGCAGCTTGTTGGTTGGGATCAGATAAATCACGCTTCTCTTCGCGATACTTACTCATGTCCTGGCGCTGTTCGGGTGTTGCTTGGCGCAACTGTTCTGGCTCCTGAACAGGAATTTGCCCTCTCATCAGAATAGAGATTGTTTGGTTATTAATCTTGTTGACCATAGTGTCGAACAAAGTTACAGATTCCAACTTATAGATTAATAGCGGATCTTTTTGTTCGTAACTGGCATTCTGAACAGAGTGTTTTAATTCATCAAGTTCACGTAAGTTTTCTTTCCATGCATCATCAATAACATGAAGTAAGATTGATTTTTCAAAAGCTTTTACGACTTCTTTGCATTCACTTTCGTAGGCTTTTTTAAGGTTGCATGAAATGTTATACATTCGTGTTCCATCGGTAACCGGAATCAATATATTTTCGTACATGTGTCCCTGGTTTTCGTATACTTGCTTGATGACAGGGAAAGCAATTTGGGCTAAACGTTCTGTTTTACGCTTAAAGTTTGCCATGGCAATGTCAAATGTCTTATTGGCAAGCTCTTCTTTTTTTGCATTACGGAATTCATCTTCAGTGAAAGGTGTTTCCATAGCCAATGTTTGAAGCAATTCCAGTTGACAGCCTTCATAATCTCCACTTTCAATGGCGGCCGCACAACGGTCCCAAATCATATTGACAATATCCATGCCGATACGTTCACCCATCAATGCATGACGACGTTTGGTGTAGACTACGGTACGCTGCTTATTCATAACATCATCATACTCTAGTAAGCGTTTACGTATGCCGAAGTTATTTTCTTCTACTTTTTTCTGTGCGCGCTCAATAGAGTTAGAGATCATTTTATGTTCGATCATTTCTCCTTCTTGGAAACCAAGCCTATCCATCACACTAGCAATGCGGTCGGAAGAGAAAAGACGCATCAAATCGTCTTCTAATGAAACAAAGAATACGGATGAACCCGGGTCTCCTTGGCGACCGGCACGGCCACGCAACTGGCGGTCTACACGACGAGATTCATGGCGTTCTGTACCAATGATTGCCAAACCGCCTGCAGCTTTGACTTCGGTACTGAGTTTGATATCTGTTCCACGACCAGCCATGTTGGTAGCGATGGTAACAATTCCTTTCATACCGGCTTTGGCTACAATGTCGGCTTCCTTTTGATGTAGTTTGGCATTAAGCACATTGTGCTCAATCTTACGCATGGTAAGCATTTTGCTGAGCATTTCGGAAATCTCGACGGACGTAGTACCTACTAGTACCGGACGGCCTGCAGTTACTAACTTCTCTATTTCTTCAATAACAGCTTTATACTTTTCGCGTTTGGTTTTGTATACGCGGTCGTTCATGTCAATACGAGTGATGGAACGATTGGTTGGAATGACCACAACATCTAACTTGTAGATATCCCATAGTTCACCTGCTTCAGTCTCCGCAGTACCCGTCATACCGGATAACTTGTGGTACATGCGGAAGTAGTTCTGCAACGTGATAGTAGCGAAAGTTTGCGTGGCAGCCTCCACTTTTACACGTTCTTTGGCTTCAATGGCTTGGTGTAGACCGTCTGAATAACGACGTCCTTCCATAATACGACCAGTTTGCTCATCTACAATTTTCACTTGCCCATCAATAACTACGTACTCGTCGTCTTTCTCGAACATGGTGTACGCTTTCAGTAATTGGTTTATGGTGTGTACGCGCTCTGACTTAATGGCGTAGTTTGTCATGATAGCATCTTTCTTCTCTAGCTTTTGCTCTTCTGTCAGTTCATTTTCCGTTTCTAAAGCGGATAGTTCCGATGTAATGTCGGGCAGAACAAAGAGGGTATGATCTTCTGAATTTCCGGTAATAATATCAATACCTTTATCTGTGAGATCTACACTATTAAGCTTTTCATCAATAACAAAGTAGAGCGGGTCTGTGGCCTCGTGCATACGTTTGTTATTTTGTTCCATGTAGATTTCCTCTGTTTTCAGCATTCCGGCTTTAATACCTTGCTCACTTGAATATTTGATGAGGGCCTTGTTCTTTGGGAGTGCTTTGTGGCTACGGAATAGTGCAAGATAACCTTCTTCTTGTTCCTTCTTATCACTAGAAGCGATAAGTCTTTTGGCATCCGCAAGGTATTTGGTAGCAAGTGTTTTCTGAACATCAACCAGCTTTTCTACCAATGGGCGTAACGACTCAAATAGTTGATCTTCTCCTTTAGGGATAGGACCCGAAATGATGAGTGGTGTACGAGCATCGTCAATCAAGACGGAGTCAACCTCATCGACAATACCATAGTTATGTGGGCGTTGTACAAGGTCTTTAGGACTGATGGCCATGTTATCGCGGAGGTAATCAAAGCCAAATTCATTATTGGTTCCAAAAGTGATGTCGGCAAGATAAGCTTGGCGACGGGCATCTGAGTTGGGTTGATGTTTGTCAATGCAATCTACACTTAATCCATGGAATTGATAGAGCGGTCCCATCCACTCCGAGTCACGTTTAGAAAGGTAATCATTTACTGTTATCACGTGTACTCCATTGCCTGTAAGGGCATTTAGAAAGACTGGTAAAGTTGCAACAAGAGTTTTTCCTTCACCCGTGGCCATTTCAGCAATTTTTCCTTTGTGGAGAACAATACCACCGAATAACTGAACATCGTAGTGCACCATGTTCCAGATTACTTCTGTTCCTCCGGCTATCCAATGATTTTGATAGATGGCTTTGTCACCTGCTATGCGTACAAAATCTTTCGTTGCAGCGAGTTTACGGTCAAAGTCATTCGCAGTAACAATGATCTCTTCATTTTCGGTGAAGCGCTTAGCCGTCTCTTTTACAATAGAGAATGCTACAGGCAGAACTTCATCTAATGCTTTCTCATATATTTCAAGAATGTCTTTCTCGATCTTGTCTATTTGAGCAAAATGTTCTTCACGGAACTCCAATTCTAGCGTTTCTGTTTCAGCTTTTAAACTCTCTACTTTTGCCCGTTCGTTGCTTGCTGACTCATAAATATACTTTTTGAGTTCTTCGGTCTTGGCACGTAGAGCATCATTGTCTAGTTGAGCGACCTCAGGATAGGCGGCTTTAATCTTATCTACCCATGGCAGAATATCCTTCATGTCTCGCGAAGATTTATTGCCAATAAGTTTGCTTAAAAATTCATTAAATCCCATTATGATTATATATTGTTTATTATTTACTAAGGATAATTATTGTGCGCAAAGTTACACTAAAATGCTGATTTATTGTGCTTTGCAATCTTTTTTTAGGAGTCTTTTTTTTACCTGATATCGGTAAATGGAGTTGCGCTACAAGCGTTGGGCGCCCGTATTCTCATAATGTGAGTCAGGGTAGGAGCAATATGATCTATAGTCGTTGGCAGGTTGATAATTTCCGGCTTTATAGAAGCTCCTAAAAAGATAAGTGGGGTAGGAATATCTGCTGTACGCACAACTTTGTTTTGAGAAGGTTGCTCTTGTACAATAGTCCAGCCGGGAAGTACATCTATTAATAAGTCACCCGAACGTTTACGATTGAATGAATTCCTTATTTTATAAATGTCTGGAGTCCATGCACCTAACAATAGGCGATGTGAAGAATAAACTTCATTAACGCCACTAAATTGCATCAAAAAATCGGCAGCTTTTTCTTGAATATCGGAAAGATTAAGTAATTTTTTCTCGATAAGTTTATGGTTCAGATAAATTTGTTGATTATAAAAAGACTCAACGTATTGACCTTCGCCATAAGTTGCCATCAAATACATGTTAAGAAGAGCTGAACAACGGTTTAGATGGAATTCCCCTCCCGGTATTTGATATTTATTTAAATCAGGAGCTTCAGCTTCAGTATATCCTGTTGATGTAATGAATAAAAGGATATTTTGTAAACCGATCTTTTGGTCAAGCAGGTCGAGCAACTTGGCAATACTTCTGTCAAGTCTCACATAAGTGTCTTGCATCTCTATAGCACATTCTTGAGTGCTTTTGTGATCATAGTTCCCTGCATAATAGGTGAGTGATAATAAATCGGTAATATCGTCTCTTCCAAGCGTGCTCGCATTAAAGAATTCTTCTGCTAACGTGTTTACTTCATCATTGATGAATGGGCTGGTGATTAGTTTCCTATATTTATTCTTTTTTGCGTCATCGAAGCAATATTTGAAAGCCTCTTTTTCCCATTCAGAGGTAAGATATTTGTAATTTTCGATTGGCAATGCCGGAGTCCAAATGATATTTTCTATTCGGAAATCAAGTGCTTTTCTATCATTATATTGACTCACCCACCAAGGGAAATCATTATAATAGGTAGTTCCGGCCCATTTACCCGTGTTCTCGTTCAACCAAAAGGCTCCATTACCGGCATGACCAGCGGAAAAAATGGCAGTCTCGCGAAATGGAGAAATAGCATAAACTAGGCCTTTTCCTTGTGTGGCTATCTTAAGTTCATCGGTAATGGTGGAGGTGAGCAATTGAGAAGGTGAGGTGTTTTCGTCAGTGTAGTTGCCCATATAAGCCAGATCATCTACGCTGTTTTTGGGGCGTAAAGTGGATATGTCGAGCCAATTATCGGCAATGATACCATTTACAGATGGTGTAGTACCGGTATATATTGCTGCAATTCCAGATGAACGGTCAGGAGCGATAAAAGGAAATTCGGCATTACGAAAAACTCGTCCCTCTTTCCATAATCGCTTAAATCCTTTATCACCATATAATGTAGAAAATGCCTCTAAATAATCCGTACGTAACTGGTCTATAGTTAGACCAACTATTAGTTTTGGAGTAGGCGGACTTGACTGAGCTTGCAGCCCGGTAAAAGTTAAGACGGTGATGATAGAGGTTATGAGTCCTTTCATTTATGTTTTTTGTAAGCCAAAATAGAGTTGCTTGCAGAACGTACCAACAAACTTAGGGCCAAAGGTAATACAGCTAAATCAAATCTTTGGGGTATTACCATCCAAAGTGATATAAAAAGTGTTAAAACGATGAAATTTAATAAATGATACCAACTTTTATATTTCATTTTCACCATTTGTAGTATAAAAGGTAAGCAAAAGATATGAAGCGGATGGAAGATGAATAATAAATAGTTGGGGCTGACAGTAGGATGCTCTGAAAAACATGCCAAAAAGGCAATAATGCATCCAGTGATGCCTGCTGAAAGAAAAAGAATAAAATCCAAGGCTTGAGAACTTTTTTCTTTTTTAAGGTCATAGATAGTAATTGCTACTACTATAATAAATAAGAGCAAAAATGTCTGTAGCGGGGTTGGAAAAGATGAATGATCATTGCTTGTTTGTTCTGCATATTTGGGGAGTAGGCTGTTAGTTGTAGCAACTAATGGTTTTTTCTCACCTACTGAATTTACTATGCTTGCAACAGCAAAGCTATTATGCAAATAATCGGGAGCGAACATTTTTTGGCGATAGCTAATTGGCGCGTCTGCTTTGCTACCTAAGCAAAGATCAATGCCAAAACGCTCCCAAGGATGATTTAAAGTATATTCGTGAATGATGTCGCGGAAAGATTGTGCTTTCGTTGAAACCTCCTTGTATTCAATCTTGCCATTGATACAATCTTCTATTTTATCGCGTGGGCGAGTGGCACAATTGTCAAAAAGGAAATTGTACCTATATATACGGTTTTCCGGTCGATAATTTTCTTGCAATAGGATAAATAACTTTTCAGTTTCTTCTTGTGATAAGTTTAATATCTGTTGGCTTACTTCTCTATCATAATATTCATACTCTGAAATGAAGTCACGATATTCTGTTGCTCCTAATTGATAATCTGTTTCTCCTTTCACAAATCTCCAGATGAAATTGGAAGTCTTAAAACTGAACATCCCGTAATTGAAGACAACATCAATGCCTCTCGTTTTGTCCTCATAGCGAATGGCGGTATGCCCGAATAATGAGTATATTTCACTTCCTGGAGAGCAGGTAAGTAGGCTGATTTGTGTGGAGTCGGCAGAAGAGGCCAATGCTGATATAGGTAAAAGCAGTACGCTGAGATATAGTATAATTAGTGCTTTTTTCATTGCTGTGTCATTGTATTTAGTTGCAAAAGTACTTTTATTTACTAATTATCTGCCTTTTAGCAAACGCTTTTTTTCTCTGAAGTGTAATTGTTATGTTTTTTTTGAGTTACTTTGCAAACCCAAACAATTATTGATGTGGATCTAATTATTGATATAGGAAATACGAACGCTAAATTGGCGCTTTTTGATGGAGATTCAATGTTGGATGTTTTTTTTGATTCTAGTGAATCATTGAGTCATCTTGAAAGAATAGTTGCTGAATATCCCGTTAAGAGAGGAATTATCGCAACGGTTATCAATCTGAATGAGACGATTTTGGGGCGTTTATCTAAGCTTTCTATTCCTTTATTATGGCTTGATGACAAAACCCCTCTTCCGATAATTAATTTGTATGAAACGCCGAAGACTTTGGGTTATGATCGTATTGCAGCTGTAGTTGGGGCTAATTACGAACATCCAGGGAAAGACATACTTGTGATTGATGCTGGTACCGCTTTGACCTACGAGTTCGTTGATTCGAAAGGACAGTATCATGGGGGTAACATTTCTCTTGGAGTGCAAATGCGTTTTAAAGCTTTGAATCAATTTACAGGAAAGTTACCTCTAGTTGAACCCATTGGACGATTCCTGCCAATGGGAAAAGATACAGAAACGGCTATTCGTGCCGGAGTTTTGAAAGGTATAGAATATGAAATTTCTGGATATATTAATGCCTTGAAACATAATTATCCTGAACTTTTGGTTTTTTTAACGGGTGGAGATGATTTTTCTTTTGATACGAAGATAAAAAGTATCATCTTTGCAGACAGGTATCTAGTGCTGAAAGGATTGAACAGAATATTAAACTATAATAAATGGTAGGACATAGACCGCTTTTTCTTGCTTTTTTGTTAATGTTGTTGTCAGTTTCGGCAATAGCTCAAAACAACACAAATTCTCCTTATACACGATATGGTTATGGTCAGTTGTCTGATCAGACTTTTGGTAATAGTAAAGCAATGGGAGGAGTAACTTATGCTTTGCGTGATGGTTACCAGATTAATGCTTCTAACCCAGCTTCGTACACAGCTGTTGATTCTCTCACATTTATTTTTGATGGGGGAGTGACGCTGCAGAATACGAATTTTAGTGACGGAACGACTAAGCTGAATGCAAAGAACTCCAGCTTTGACTATATTGCAATGCAATTTAGATTGCATAAAAGATTAGGTGTGAGTGCTGGCCTACTACCTTATTCAAGTGTGGGTTATAACATTAGCCAGATCAATAATACGGGAAATGTTGATTCGGATAATACGATTACGTATTCAGGGGACGGAGGTTTGCATCAATTATATGCTGGATTAGGTTTCAAAGTGCTTAAAGACCTTTCAGTAGGAGTCAATGTTTCTTATTTTTGGGGAACTATTGAACGCTCTGCAACAACGCTTTTTCCTTCAAATAACTCTGCGTCTTCTTATAGTCGAATTGATCATTTTTCGGTGAAGGATTACAAGATAGATCTAGCTATGCAGTATGTGCATAAATTCGACAAGAAAAATGAGCTGGCGCTTGGAGTGGTTTTTTCGCCGGGAAAGAATTTAAGTAATGAGGCCTATGTACAAACTATTACGGGAGGAGTTGTTGCGTCAAGAGATACATTGCTTTCTTTTGGATTACCAGATAGCTATGGTATAGGTTTAACGTATACTTATGATCACCGCCTAATGTTAGGGGTTGATTATACACTTCAAAAATGGGGGGATGCAACCTATATGAGTAAATCGAATGAATTTTGCGATCGCTCAAAGATAGCCTTAGGGCTTGAATATTTGCCGAGTTATACAAAAAGAAATTATTTTGCTCATGTCAAATATCGTCTAGGGGCATATTACTCTCAGCCATATTACAAAATTAATGGTGCTAAAGCATCTAAGGAATATGGTATAACAGGCGGTGTTGGTTTGCCATTTGCTCGGACCCGTTCGATTTTAAGCCTTTCTGCCCAATATGTAAAGGTGGATGGGCAAAAAGATAATTTATTGAATGAAAATTATTTAAGATTAAGTATTGGATTCACGTTTAATGAACGCTGGTTCTTTAAGCGCAAAGTTGATTAATGATAGTGAAGACAATGAATATAAACTAAAATTATAATAATGATGAAAATTAAAACGCTTGTAGCTGTGTTGTTGCTTTCAGCAGGAGCAACGAGTGCTTTAGCACAACCGATTGACAGCCTTTGTAATGTCAATAGCAGCATTTCGCATGAAGCGGTGAAGGCTGGAAACTTTAAAGATGCTTACTTGCCTTGGAAAGAGGTTATGAAAGATTGTCCTCTTTTACGTTACTACACTTATTCAGATGGATTTGATATTCTTAAGTATTTTCTGACTACAACGAAAGGGAAACCCGAGTATAATCAGTATTTTGGTGAATTAATGGCTACATACGATCAATTAATCAAAAATACGCCAGAACTTCAGGCTAATATACGTGGTGTGCGTTCTGCCGAAAAAACATTGGCGCTTAAAGCTATTGATTATATGCAGTTTGCTCCGAAACCGGATGTTAATTTGGCCTATGAATGGTTGAGTAAGTCGGTTAATGCTGAAAAATCTGAGTCTTTGGGAGCTGTGCTCTTTTATTTTTTAGATTCTTCATTGAAAAAATTGCAATTAACCCCAGATCATAAAGAACAGTTTATTCAGGATTATTTGAACGATTCTCAGTGGGCAGATGATGCTATTGCCGCTGCAACAAAAGAGAGTGTGAAGAAGGATTATCAGTCGGTAAAGGATAATCTTGTGGCTCTTTTTATTAATAGCGGCACTGCTAGTTGTGAATCTCTACAGGAAATTTATGCACCCAAGATTGAAGCCAATAAAACTAATTTGGTCTATTTAAAGAAGGTGCTTGATATCATGAGAATGATGAAGTGTACCGAACAGGAAGCTTATTTTAAGGCTTCATTTTATTCTTATAAAATAGAACCTACTTCAGATGCTGCTGCTGGTTGTGCGTATATGTCTTTTAAGAAAGGGGATATTGATGATGCTGTTAAATTCTTTGATCAAGCGATTCAGCTGGAATCTGATAATAGTAAAAAAGCGGAATTTTCTTATGCGGCAGCAACTGTTTTGGCTTCTGTAAAGAGGCTCTCACCAGCAAGAAACTATGCACAGAAAGCTATATCTTTCAAAGAGAATTATGGCGCACCTTATATTTTAATTGCTAATTTGTATGCAACCAGCCCTAATTGGAGTGATGAACCTGCTTTAAATAAGTGCACTTACTATGTAATACTTGATAAGTTGGCTAGGGCAAAGGCCGTTGACCCTAGTTGTGCTGCTGATGCAGATAGATTGATCGCAACTTATAGACGCCATACTCCTGCTGCGAATGAACTCTTTATGTTGGGTCATAAACAAGGGGATAGAATTACTATTGGAGGTTGGATTGGTGAGACAACTACTATACGATGATAATAGAATATGTGGCAAAGACGGAATAGTGCTTTCTTTCATTCTTATATGAGTAGCATAACAATTGTTTTCAAAACAATTGTTATGCTTCTTTTCTTTTCTTCCTGTTCGGGAAAACAGAAACAACTAGGTGAAGCTATTAAGGAGCGTGATTCACTGCCTATGATGAAAACCTTAGGAGTAACAACGCTGATATCTGATTCGGGTGTGACAAGATATCGGATAAAAACAGAGGAATGGCTTATCTTTGATAAAAAGAGACCTTCTTATTGGGCTTTTGAAAAAGGAGTCTATCTAGAGAAATTTGATTCATTACTTCATGTTGATGCTAGCATAAAGGCTGATACTGCATATTACTATGATAAGCAGAAACTATGGAAACTAATGGGACATGTTGCTATTAAAAATTTACAAGGAAATAAGTTTAATACGGAGTTGTTGTATTGGGATCAAACTACAGAGAAAATATACTCGGATAAATTTATTCGAATAGAACAGCCTGATAAGATTATTTTGGGACATGGATTTGATTCTAACCAAGAGATGACCATCTATACAATACATAACATTGAAGGTGTATTTTATATGGATGATAATAAATTAGAAGCTAAAAAGGATACTCTGAAAAAATAACAATGAATGCAGTAATTCTTTTATTACTAACTATGGCTTTTTCTGCGTTCTTCTCTGGAATGGAAATTGCTTTTGTCTCCGTTGATAAACTTCGGTTTGAGATGAATAAAGGTAGCGGACTTGTTTCTAAAATTTTTTCAGTTTTTTTTAAGCAACCGAATAATTTCATATCGACTATGTTGGTGGGCAATAACATTGCTCTAGTGGTTTATGGAATCTTAATGGCACAATTGATTGATCAGTATATTTTGGCTGGGTTGATAGAAAATCATTTTCTTTTACTTTGCATTCAAACGCTTATTTCCACGCTTATTATTTTGCTTACAGGTGAGTTTTTGCCCAAAACGCTCTTTAAGATAAATCCCAATTTAATGCTCAATATTTTTGCCGTTCCATTATTTATCTTTTATATAATATTCTACCCTATTTCGTATATTTGTTCCGGACTCTCTTATTTGTTTTTACGAATTTTTGGAGTTAAAGTGAATAAAGAAGCTTCAGAAAAGGCTTTCGGAAAAGTGGATCTTGATTACTTTATTCAGTCTGGGATTAGTAATGCCACAAGTCAGGCTGATTTGGATACTGAAGTTAAAATATTCCAGAATGCTCTGGATTTCTCAAATGTTAAAATACGAGATTGTGTAGTACCTCGTACAGAAATTGTTGCTGTAGACCTAAAAACGTCACTTGAAGATTTAAAGAGCTGTTTTGTGGAATCTGGAATATCCAAAGTAATAGTGTATGATGGTAATATTGATAACGTAGTGGGCTATATTCATTCTTCGGAAATGTTTCGTAATCCTCAAAATTGGCTTGATGGGATAAAAGATGTGCCAATCGTTCCAGAAACAATGGCGGCTCACAAACTCATGAAATTATTCATGCTTCAAAAGAAGACAATTGCTGTAGTGGTCGATGAATTTGGTGGCACAGCTGGTATTGTTTCTTTAGAAGATCTTGTGGAAGAAATATTCGGTGATATAGAAGATGAGCATGATAATACCTCTTATGTGTGCAAGAAAATTGGAGACAATGAATATGTTTTGTCGGGACGTCTTGAAATAGAAAAAGTAAATGAAGTTTTTGGACTTACTTTGCCCGAATCGGACGATTATGTGACTGTTGGTGGGCTGATTTTGAGCTCTTACCAAAGTTTTCCAAAGCTTCATGAACTGATTTCGATAGATAGCTATCAATTTAAAATTATCAAGATGACTGCGACAAAAATAGAACTTGTTCGGTTGAAAGTAAGGGAATAACAAATCTTATCTGTAATTTTTTAGCTAATAGCTGGTGCATATTAGCATTTTTTGTATCTTCGTGCGCTAATATAGCTACTGATAAAATAATAGTAAACATAAATCATATTAATTAAAATGGCAACATTACAAAGCATCAGAACCAAGGGATCTTTATTAGTTATCGTTATTGGTTTGGCGTTGTTCGCTTTCATAGCGGGAGACGCATGGAAAGTTCTCCAGCCTCATCAGTCGCGTGATGCAGGTGAAGTGAATGGCGAGGGACTTTCTGCTCAAGACTATCAGGCATTAGTCGAAGAATACACAGAAGTTGTTAAATTCTCTAGTGGGATGAAATCATTGGATGATGAACAAACGAATCAAATAAAGGATGAGGTTTGGCGTAGTTATGTTAATAATAAATTAATTGAAAATGAAGCTAAAAAGTTGGGATTGACTGTCTCTAAAGCAGAAATTCAAGCTATAATTGACGCTGGTGTGAATCCAATACTTCAGCAAACGCCATTTCGCAATCCTCAGACTGGTGCGTTTGATAAAGATATGCTTAAAAAGTTCTTAGTTGATTATTCTAAGATGGATAAAACGAAAGTTTCATCTCAGTATGTTGAATATTACGAGTCAATGAATAAATTTTGGTCTTTTGTTGAAAAGAGCCTTATTCAGAGCCGTTTGGCAGAGAAATATCAAGCATTAGTGACTAAGGCTCTTTTCTCAAATCCGGTTGAAGCTCAAGCTGCTTTTGATGCACGAATAAATCAAATGGATTTGTTGCTTGCGGCGGTACCTTATTCTTCTATTTCTGATGCCACAATTGTAGTGACAGATTCAGAGCTTAAAACTCTTTATGATAAGAAGAAAGAGCAATTTAAACAATATGTTGAAGCTCGCAATGTGAAATATATAGATGTGCAAGTGTCTGCTAGTTCCGAAGATAAGGCTGCTATTCAGAAAGAAATTACTGATTATACCGCACAACTGGCAAATACGACTGCTGACTATACTTCCTTTATTCGTTCTACAGGCTCTGAACGTCAGTTCGTTGATTTGTCTTATACGAAAGCTTCTCTGCCTGCTGATGTCGTTGCACGATTGGATTCAGCTACAATGGGAGTTGTGTATGGTCCTTATTATAATGTGGCAGATAATACAATTAACTCATTTAAATTATTGTCTAAGGAAGCGGTTGCTGATTCAATTCAATTTCGCCAGATTCAAGTATCTGCTGCTGATGCTGCTAAAACCAAGGTGTTGGCTGATAGTATTTATGCAGCCGTTAAAGCTGGTGCTGATTTTGCTCAATTAGCTCGAAAATATGGACAGAATGGAGACTCTAATTGGATTTCTTCAGCCAACTACGAAAATGGACAACTTGATGGAGATAACCTCAAATTTATTAAAGCTGTTACAAGCTTAGGGGCCAATGAATTAGTTAACCTGCCTATAGGACAGGCAAATGTAATCCTTCAGGTCACAAATAAGAAAGGTGTGCAAGACAAGTATAAAGTGGCAGTGATAAAAAAGACTGTTGAGTTTAGCAAAGAAACTTATAATAAAGCTTATAATAATTTTAGTCAGTTTATTGCGGCTAATACAACTTTAGATAAACTTGTAGCCAATGCTGAACAAGCTGGTTATAAATTAGTGGAGAAGAATGATTTGTATAGTTCAGAACATACTCTTGGTGGTATTAAAGGAACTAAAGAGGCTTTGAAGTGGGTATTCTCAGCCAAACAAGGTGACGTGTCAGGATTGTATGAGTGTGGAGAGAGTGACAGAATGCTGGTTGTAGCACTTACTGGAATAACAGAGGAAGGATATCGTTCATTAGCTCAGGTTAAAGACCAGTTAAAGAGCGAGATTATCAAGGACAAGAAAGCTGAAAAAATCATGGCTAGTATGAAAGCTGTTAATGCTACTTCTATTGCTCAATATAAATCGATGCCTAATGCTGTAACTGATTCAGTGAAGCATGTCACTTTTGCTGCACCTGCTTATGTAGCTGCTCTTCGTAGTAGTGAGCCGTTGGTTGGAGCTTATGCTTCTGTTGCCCAACTTAATCAATTGAGCGCTCCCATTAAAGGAAGTGCTGGTGTATTTGTTTTGCAAGTTTTTGCTAAAGAAAAGTTGAATGAAACATTCGATGTTAAAGTAGAAGAAGCTACTCAACAAAGTATGCATCAACGTATGGCGAGCCGATTTATTAATGATCTTTATTTGAAAGCAGAAGTAAAAGATAAAAGATATTTGTTCTTTTAAGGAAACTTTCTTTATTTTATGAATATAGGGCAGGATGATTTTTTCATTCTGCCTTTTTTACTTTATATTACGTCTTTAATTCTGTATTGATATAGCTTATCTATTCTGTAACTAGAAAGAGCGTAATTATGTTTTCTGCCTTGAATGCTTTATAATTGAGTTTTATTCTCTACTTTTGCATAAATAAACATTGATATACTTGAATATGAACAAATACTCTCTCTTTGGTTTAACCTTGACTGAGTTGCAAGCCTTGGTTAAAAATCTTGGTATGCCTGGATTTACTGCAAAACAAATTGCTTCTTGGTTATATGATAAACAAATTACTTCTATTGATGAAATGACCAACTTGTCGCTTAAGCAGAGAGAATTGCTTAAAGAAGAGTACGAGTTAGGGATCTCTGCGCCAGTGGACGCTATAAAATCAACTGATGGTACTATTAAATACTTATATAAGATAAATCCGAATTACTTTGTAGAGGCTGTATATATCCCTGATGATGATCGAGGTACTCTTTGCGTCTCTTCTCAAGTAGGGTGTCAAATGAATTGTAAGTTCTGCATGACAGGGAAACAGGGCTTTTCTGCCAATTTATCTGCCAACCAGATACTTAATCAAATTCGTTCGTTACCGGAGCGTGATCAATTAACGAATATTGTTTTTATGGGAATGGGTGAACCACTCAATAATATGGATGAGGTGTTAAAAACGTTAGAAGTTTTGACTGCCTCATACGGTTATGGATGGAGCCCAAAAAGAATAACGGTTTCTACGGTGGGAGTTCGCAAATCTTTTAGAAGATTTATCGAAGAAAGTGATTGTCATTTGGCTATCAGTATCCATTCTCCTTTTCCTTCGCAGAGGGCTGATTTAATGCCTGCAGAAAAAGCTTATTCAATTACTGAAATGACTGATTTGCTTAGAGATTATGATTTTAGCAAACAACGTCGATTGTCTTTTGAATACATTGTTTTTAAGGGCGTTAACGATTCTTTGATATATGCAAAGGAGTTGCTTAAAATTTTGCGCGGAATTGATTGTAGAGTTAATCTTATTCGCTTTCATGCCATTCCGGGAGTAGATCTCGCAGGGGCTGAGATGGAGACGATGGTCACTTTTCGTGATTATCTGACTTCTCATGGTTTATTTTCAACTATAAGAGCTTCTAGAGGTGAAGATATTTTTGCTGCATGTGGTATGCTTTCTACATTAAAGCGGGATTCTTTAAAAGAGGATTAACATTATTTGTTAGATTATAATGATTATGTCTTACGTATTTTCCGTAGTTTTGTGAAAAGGTGTAAAATCTATGAATATGGGAAAGTCTTTGTTATATCTAGGTGTGCTTCTTGTAACACTCTCCTTTTTTTCTTGTAGTGGTAAAAAGGGTATTTTGACTCCAACATCGAGTGGGCGTCCATATGAACTTCTGGTTGTTGTTGACCATGATTTGTGGGAACGTCCTGCAGGTAGATCTTTGTATCATGTGTTGGATACAGATGTACCGGGATTACCTCAGTCTGAACGCTCTTTTAAGATCATGTATACTTCTCCTGATAATTATGATACGACACTGAAATTAATACGTAACATCATTATTGTTGATATTCAAAAGGATGTTTATACTCAGGCTAAATTCAAATATTCTAAAGATGTATATGCTTCTCCACAGATTATTTTGACGATTCAGGCACCAGATGAAGAGACGTTTGAGAAGTTTGTAAATGACAATAAGAACGTCATTGTTGATTTCTTTACACGTGCTGAAATGAATAGGCAAATAGCCTCTTTGGAGAAAAAACATAATGATTACATCGCTACAAAAGTTGCCAGCATGTTTGATTGTAGTATATGGCTACCAGCTGAATTAAGTGGCTCTAAGGAGGGGAAAGACTTTTTCTGGGCATCTACTAATACATCAACAGCTGATCAAAACTTCGTGATTTACTCTTATCCTTATACTGATAAAGCAACTTTTACCAAAGAATATTTTATCCATAAGCGTGATTCTGTGATGAAGGTAAATATTCCGGGATCAAAGGAGGGAATGTATATGATGACAGATTCTTCTATGGTGTCGGTTAGAGCAATTGGGGTGCATGGAGACTATACGCAAGAAGTTCGTGGACTGTGGCGAGTGAAGAATGATTTTATGGGAGGACCGTTTGTTTCTCACGTGCGTCTAGACAAAGCTAACCAACGAATAATAGTGGTGGAAATTTTTATTTATTCTCCGGATAAACTCAAACGAAATCTGGTGCGCTTGATGGAGGCATCGCTTTATACATTAAAACTACCTAACGAAAAGAAGCAAGGAGAAATCCCTCTTGATATATCTAAGAGGGAATAAATGACTATAATTAATTAACTAAAATGGAAGATAATAAAATAAGGATAGGAATCACTCAGGGTGACATTAATGGGATTGGTTATGAAGTGATATTAAAGACATTTGCAGATCCTGTAATGTTAGAATTGTGTACTCCTATTATTTATGGCTCTCCTAAAGTAGCGTCATATCATCGTAAAGCGCTTGATCTGACAGTGAGTTTCAGTATTGTAAATTCAGCTTCGGAGGCTGGACACAATAAGCTGAGTGTGGTAAATTGCTCTGATGATGAAGTGAAAGTAGAATTTTCAAAGCCTGATCAGGAAGCTGGAAAAGCGGCTTTAAGTGCTTTAGAGAAAGCTATAGAAGAATATAAAGAAGGATTGATTGATGTAATTGTTACTGCTCCAATAAACAAACATACGATTCAATCTGAAGGCTTTTCTTTTCCAGGTCACACAGAATATATTGAGGAGAAATTAGGGAACGGAGAGAAGTCTTTGATGATCTTGATGAAAGATGATTTTCGTGTGGCTTTGGTAACCGGACATATTCCGGTTAGTCAAATAGCAGCAACAATTACAAAAGAACTTATTAAGGAGAAATTGATGATTTTCAATCGCTCCTTGAAACAAGATTTTAGCATTGGTAGTCCTCGTATAGCTGTCCTCTCTTTAAACCCTCATGCCGGAGACGACGGTCTGCTAGGTAAAGAAGAGCAGGAGATTATTACTCCGGCTTTGCAAGAAATGGTTGCTCAAGGTATTATCTGTTATGGACCTTATGCGGCGGATGGATTTATGGGTTCAGGGAATTACACTCATTTTGACGGTATATTGGCAATGTATCACGATCAAGGATTGGCTCCTTTTAAGGCTCTTGCTATGGATGAAGGAGTTAATTATACGGCTGGATTGCCTGTAATTCGTACCTCTCCAGCTCATGGGACGGCTTATGATATAGCAGGTCAGGGAATAGCCAGTGAAGATTCTTTCCGTCAAGCAGTGTACGTGGCAATTGATGTTTTTCGTAATCGTAAGAGAGATAAAGCAGCTCGTGTAAATCCTTTGAGGAAGCAGTACTACGAAAAGCGCGACGATAGTGACAAACTTAAATTGGATACTATTGATGATGATATTTAATTGATACCCAGATGAAGAAGTGGGCTAGATGTGAATGTACGATACTGTATATCCACATCTAGCCCACTTCTTTTAATCTGTCGTACCAATTGTTATACCGAAATATGGCGAACATAGGTGATTTCTTGAACTATATCTCTGTTCTTTCCGACTTTGCTCATTAGCGTTTAGCCAAATCATCATACAGCTTTTGCAAGAAAGCTTTTCCTTTAATTAAGTTTTTCCCGGGAGTTTTCCCCGTATCAGTTATTACTTTTCCGGATTCACAGTTGAAGACCACCTCGTTTTCTGGCGTAAGCATTCCAAATGCATTTGGAAAAGCAAAATAAGCAAAATGAGGAGAAGCCGAGTTTAGGATGTTTTTACTGAAGCGAAAATCCTTGTGAGGCAAGTCTACTTGATTTAGCAACGTTGCTGCAATATCCATTTGAGACGCATATGTCTCTATGCGCATTGGCGATTTGACGGCACCTCCGATAATAATCAATGGTATTTTATATCTGTTTACCGAGAAGTCGCTAAGATCATCGGGGTATCTTCTTGCATGGTCGGGTACAAGAACCACAATGCTATTGTCCCACCATTTTGTTTGTTTGAGTTGGCTGATGAAGCTACCTAGGCAACTATCAGCATAAGCCACCGAGTTGAGGTATGGATGAGATAATCGATGAAATGGAACATCGTATGGTTCGTGGCTACTTGATGTCTGCAGAATTTTCATGAAAGGTTCTTGTTGTTTTCCTCTTAAATCGGAAATCATGCGATTGAAGACAATATGGTCATGCGCTCCCCATTTACTAAGCCGATCTTTTAATGGAAAATCTTTATCCGAAATAATATCACTGATACCCATTGAGATGAGGTATGAACGCATATTAGTGAAGTCAGCATCTCCACCATAATAATATTGCAGATTATATCCTGCTTCCTTTAACGATTTAGGGATAGAAGGTAGAGATTGAGTTTTTCGTGGATATTTCATGATGCTGGTAGTTGGCTGTGCCGGATATCCACTTAAGATGGAAACAAGTCCGCGATCCGTCCTGAAACTGTTTGCGTAAAAGTGCGTGAATAGAACGCCTTCAGAGCCAAACTTGTCCATATTCACTGCAACATTGGGTAAGCCGCCCAATGACTCCATGGTTTTAGACATAAAGCTTTCGAGTACTATGAAAATAATATTGGGACGTTTTTTATTTAAAAGTTTAGGAATGCTATCTGTTGTTGGTTTGTCTGTCAATTGGCTGAATTCTACATCAGCTTTCTTCTCGTCCATAAAGCGATATTGTTCTTCAAAGTTTGTTTCACGGCTGATAGATTCCATCAGGCTGAATAACGGATTGATAGCAGCATGGTTCAGTATCATCTTATTGCTAAAATATGCTTTGCTTATATTCATTGTCGAAACGGTAAAACCTCCACGGATGGGAATGAAGAGCAGTCCAGTCACCAGAAACATTGCTCCTGAAACGCCTAGTCGATGTTTCGGCATTCTAATCTCTTTCTTTTGTTGTATCAAGGTTTCATACATAATGAAGTATAATCCCAAGCAAAGTGTGAGTAGTGCCACAATGAGTGCTATAATAAGTCCAGTGCTAGCACTGGCTAGAGCATCTTTGGGAGATGAAAAGAAATAGAATAGAGGGGTAGAATCGAGTCTGAATCCCCAGTAACTATATAGAGCTAAATCACAGACAAAGACGGCTGATATGAGG
Organism: uncultured Bacteroides sp.; assembly: GCF_963666545.1. Lineage (NCBI taxonomy): Bacteria > Pseudomonadati > Bacteroidota > Bacteroidia > Bacteroidales > Bacteroidaceae > Bacteroides > uncultured Bacteroides sp. The sequence goes on from NZ_OY762899.1 coordinate 3,386,455, forward strand.
AAAGTAATGATGCCATAATATATCTTACGGGTGATTGAAATGGGATGAGGAACAATCCACAATGAAATGATTTGGATGATTGCCGGAATGATCGTAAGATAACCTGCCATTGATAAGTCAAGAGGGAGCCCGTGGAATATCACATTAAAATAGTCAGTAAGGGTTGAGTCTTTAAACAGATTGTGATAATAAAGCATAAACAAAGGCTTCTGCAAAATAAAAACGGAGACAAAAAATAAATAAGTTTTCGTGAATATCCAAAGTTGTTTTTTCATATCTTCAGTAAATTGCGCTTCTAGCTAATTTTCTGCAAAGGTAGTATTCTTTGTCTAATATATCAGCTTTTCTATTGTGCTATTGAAAGCTTTTTGTAATTTTGTCATAGATTTAGTATGTTATGACAAAAGCGGAGATTCAACAAGTAAAGCTAAGGTTTGGTATTATAGGTAATACTGAGTCTCTAATGCGTGCGATAGACATTGCTATTCAAGTGGCACCGACCGATTTGTCTGTGCTCATTACGGGTGAAAGCGGTGTGGGAAAGGAAAGTTTTCCGCAAATCATCCATCAGTTTAGTCGAAGGAAGCATGGACAATATATAGCTGTTAACTGCGGTGCCATACCTGAAGGTACGATTGATTCCGAACTATTCGGGCATGAAAAGGGTGCATTTACCGGTGCCATTGGCGAACGGAAAGGATATTTTGGTGAAGCTGACGGAGGTACAATCTTCTTGGATGAAGTTGGAGAGCTACCTTTACCTACTCAGGCTCGTCTGCTCCGCGTACTTGAGAGCGGGGAGTTTTTAAAAGTAGGCTCGTCTAAAGTTCAGAAGACGGATGTGCGAATTGTGGCCGCTACAAACGTAAATCTAACGAAAGCTATTTCAGAAGGACGCTTTCGTGAAGATCTTTATTATCGTCTCAATACGGTTCCTATCCAGATACCTTCTTTGCGTGAAAGAGGAGAAGATGTTATTCTACTGTTTCGTAAGTTTGCTTCAGATTTTGCTGAGAAATATCGTATGCCTTCTATTCAACTCACCGAGGATGCTCGCCATAGTCTTCTATCTTATCCTTGGCCGGGTAATGTTCGACAGTTGAAGAACATCACGGAGCAGATATCCATTATAGAAACAAACCGTGAAATAACAGCAAGTATTTTGCAGACATACTTGCCATCTCAACAAGAACAACGTTTGCCGGCACTACTTGGAGTGAAAATTGGTAAAGGATTTGAAAGTGAGCGTGAAATTCTTTATCAGGTTCTGTTTGATATGCGTCAAGATGTGACTGAATTGAAAAGATTGGTTCATGAGATCATGTCAGAAAGAGGAACCGGATCTAATAATGCTCCAACTTCTGCTCCAGCATTTTATGCTCCTTCTGTAGTAACTCCGCCTCAATCGGGGCCTACTATTAATCTAGTACACCCCTCGAGTGCACAGCAGGATGATGATATACAAGATACGGAAGAATATATTGAAGAGTCTTTATCACTCAATGATTTGGAGAAAGAACTGATACGAAAAGCGCTTGACAAACATCATGGTAAGAGAAAGAATGCTGCTAAAGATTTGAATATTTCGGAACGCACCCTTTATAGAAAAATAAAAGAATATGGATTGGATTAAAAAGATGATGCGGGTAATTTTACTTGTTTCTTTGCTGGTATTAGTAAACTCGTGTAGCATTTCTTATAAGTTTAATGGGGCTTCTATCAACTATGATAAAGTCAAGACCATTTCTATTGCTGATTTTCCTATAAAAGCGGCTTATGTATATGCTCCGTTAGCCACAAAATTTAATGAAAAGCTGAAGGATGTTTACGTTCAGCAAACCCGTTTACGATTGATTCCCCGGAATGCTGACTTAGCTGTGGAGGGTGAGATTACCGGTTATAATCAATATAACCAAGCAGTGAAGGCAGACGGTTATTCTTCAGAGGTTAAACTTACCATTACAGTGAATGTGCGTTATGTGAATAATACCAATCATGAAGAGGATTTTGAGCAGCAATTTACAGCTTTCCGTACATACGATTCAAAGCAGATGCTTACAGCTGTGCAAGATGAACTGATTGATCAGATGGTGAAAGATATTACAGATCAGGTATTCAATGCAACTGTAGCTAACTGGTAACCCAATGACATCAACTAATTTACAAGAATGGATTCAGCATCCTGATGTATTGAATAAGGATACTTTGTACGAACTACGTACATTGTTGGTTCGTTATCCCTATTTTCAGTCTCTACGACTTCTCTATCTTAAAAATCTATATTTACTCCATGACATAACTTTTGGTGCAGAGTTGAGAAAGGCTGCACTTTATGTCTCCGATCGTCGGGTTCTTTTCTATCTAATAGAAGGGGATAAGTACGTTCTTCACAATCCTAAGAAGAAAAAACAGCTTGTTGATGAATTGGAAAACGAACCTAGCTTGGATCGCACCCTCACTCTTATTGATGCTTTTCTTTCTTCTATTCCCCAAGAGGCCGTGCAACAACGGACTGATTTCGATTATGCAACGGACTACACAGCCTATTTGGTCGAGCAGGAGGATGTGGCACAATCAATTGAAGAATCAGTAATTGAAACACCAAGGTTGCGGGGGCATGAACTTATTGATGATTTTATAGAAATGAATAGTGCTGATTCTTCCTCATTAAGACTTAAACCTTTGGATGATAATGAAGAAAGCAGTATTGAATTACCGATGGCTGATATCTATCGGGATGAAGAGGATGACAGTTGCTTTACCGAAACTTTAGCTAAAATATATATTAAACAGCAACGATATTCTAAAGCATTGGAAATAATTGAAAAATTAAGTTTGAAATATCCAAAAAAAAATGCTTACTTTGCAGATCAGATTAGGTTCTTAGAGAAATTGATTATTAACGCTAAATCAAAATAACAAAATGTATTTATTATTAGTTATCTTAATGGTCATTGCTGCCATATTGATGTGCTTTATTGTACTGATACAGAATTCCAAAGGAGGAGGTTTGTCTTCAGGCTTTTCTTCATCCAACCAGATTATGGGCGTACGCAAGACTACTGACTTTCTGGAGAAGACGACTTGGGGATTAGCCGCTTTTATAGTAATCTTAAGCGTTGCATCTGCTTATGTCCTTCCTTCTGCTGCTAGCAAAGATGGAGACGTTATATTGGAGCAAGCTCAGAAAGAAGAAACTACGAATCCGTATAATTTGCCTGCTGGAACAGCTGCTCCTAAAGCAGAAACTACAGCTCCGGCTGCAACAATACCTTCAGATTCAGCAAAATAGAAGCAGAATGTTTCTAAATTAAAAAAGATGCGAAGCTATTCATTATATTAATGAATAGCTTCGCATCTTTTTTGCCATAAAATGTATCTTTTAGTTGCCTATGGATGCATGATTTCATTATCTTTGTCACCAAATTAAATAATTTATAAGAATATAGACTACAATGACAGAACAACTGAATAAAAAAATGAACGACTCGAAAGCGACCCGTTGGATGGCTTTGGGAGTTGTGGCATTCACTATGATGGCTGCCTATTTTGTGAATGATGTAATGGCGCCACTCAAAACAATGCTTGAATCAGATTTGGCATGGGGGAGTACTGATTACGGATATTATACGGGAGCATATAGTTTTCTTAATGTCTTTTTGTTAATGCTCATCTGGGGTGGACTTATTTTAGATCGCTTTGGTATTCGCTTTACAGGAAAGTTGTCTACGATCTTAATGGTAGCCGGCACGGCCTTGCAATATTATGGAATCACAGAACTTGCAGATAGTCAAACGATCATTTTTGGGCATAAGATGGGCGTGTTTATTGCCTCATCCGGATATTCTATTTTTGGAGTGGGTGCCGAAGTAGCGGGTATTACTGTTACTAAAATGATAGCTAAGTGGTTCAAGGGAAAAGAAATGGCTACTGCTATGGGCGTACAGGTTGCTTTGGCCCGTATCGGTTCTCAAGCAGCTTATTCTGTTGCTATTCCCATTGCCAAAAGTTTTGGTCTTGCTACTCCTGTGCTAATAGGTTTAGTGTTACTTGTTGGTGGTACGATTGCTTTCTTCGCTTTCTCCGTGTTAGACAAAAAGCTTGATAAACAGCAGGCTGCGAGTCCCGAAGGAACAGGGAATGAAGAGAAGTTTTCTATCAAGGATGTGAAGACGATCCTACTTAATCCTGGTTTTTGGCTTATTGCTCTGCTTTGTGTGCTTTTCTACTCTTGTGTGTTCCCGTTCCAAAAATTTGCTTCAGAACTGATGGTTAGTAAGTATGCAATCAATCCTGATTTTGCAGGATCAATAGTTGGACTTCCTGCACTAGGGGCTTTGATTTTAACTCCGGTATTTGGCGGATTGGTGGATAGTAGAGGTAAAGCTGATACTATTATGATTATAGGTGCAGCTATGCTCATCTTTGTTCACCTCATTTACGCTATTCCTGGTGTGGATAACTGGATAATAGCTGTGATTTTGATGATAGTTCTAGGTATTGCTTTCTCTTTAGTGCCTTCTGCTATGTGGCCTTCGGTTGCAAAAATATTCCCTGCTCACCAATTAGGGACTGCTTATGCATTAATCTTCTTTATTCAGAATATTGGACTATGGGGAGTTCCGAATCTTATCGGCTGGGTACAACAAGAATACTGTATTGTTGGTTCTGTAGATGGTGTTAACCAATATGATTATACGGTGCCAATGCTTGTGTTTACGGGTTTTGCAATACTTTCTTTGGTTGTAGCACTGTTGCTAAGAGTGGCTAATAAGAAATACGGATATGGTCTTGAAAAGTCTAATATTCAGAAATAGTTGAAAAGGATAGAACCTTCTTTGGTGTAGAGGTTTAACCTTACTAAATATAAAGAGCACAAACGCATTACTGAGTTGTGCTCTTTTTGTTTAATAAGTTAGGTAGTAAAATGTTATTTATCTTCCTCTCTGTCAACTTTTACCAACCCACCTGTGGTGGAGTTAAATAATACTTTAATGGTTGATTTCTTATCGAATAGAGCGGGAGCCAAGTATTCTATTGTACCAAACTGAGTTACCGGAATTTCTCCCTCAAAGAGTGGCTTTTTATCTTTTACAATTGCGATCTGAGCTTTTCCCGGAACATTGTAAGCCACGCCTTCAAGTTCTTTCTTCTTATCTCCTTCTAGGGTAGGGATTGTTACTGTTTTCATATCCGTTAGGTTAACGTAAACCGGTTCGCCGGCCAAATCATTGCTAGCTATTACTCCTAGTTTTTTTGAGAACCGAAAGAGTACTTCATTTTTGAACTCTTTGTTTGGCACTAAGCGCATCGTGAATGTTTTTTCTTCTCTTTCATTACTTCCCGAGAACATTTCGGTCATGGCACGTTCTTGTTCATCAAGATTGTTGAGCATCAATTTCAGCTGTTCGCCATCCTTCGGTGTGTTATCAGCCTGCCCCCGCAAGAGTGCATTTTTACTTTCGCGGATATTATATATTTCTTTGGCAACCAACTCTGCCATCTTTGCCGTCGAGTTCGCCATTAATATTTCCTCTGTAAGGAAACTACGTGGGTTGACTTTGTTTTTTTGTTTAGCTGGAGCATCGTTTGTGATAGCTACCTTTTTTATTGCTATAGGCATATTGATAGACTGCACAATGCCGTCGTCGGTTAATTCCATTAGAGGAGCCACCGTTTTATCCTTCATTTTAACGAAGTAAGTTCGTTCATTATCCGGAACTCCAATTGGTTGAGCTTTGACACTTACTAATTCCCAATATTCTTCTGGATCAATGGATATATTTGTAAGGTGAAGATAGCGGTCGGCATATTTTCCGAACTCTCCCGGGGTATATGTTACCTTAATCGCTTTCACTTCTATTTCAACTTCGGTCTTGGGTAGGGCATAAGTCACCCCGAAGTCTTTTCCACGTGTGACTCCTACCGTTACTTTGGTTTGAGCATAGGTGGTGGAAGAGAAGAGAAGTAAGCTTAAAAATAGAATAGAATTTTTCATTTGTTCCTTTTCTTTTAGCTGGTTTAATGGCAAATATAATCAATGTATTTGATAATTTCATACTAATGTAAGTGAAAAACAGTCAATGTGGCTTTTGCTACTCACTAAGTATCTTCCATGCTTCAGGTAGACATTCAATAATATCTCCCGCAGTAAGACTGATCATCCCATATTGTTTTTGAGCAAAATCTCCTGCAAGTCCATGAGCATAAGTACCTATCTTAGCAGCATCTTCGGCAACGTATCCTTGCGCTAAGAGTGCAAGAATAATCCCTGTAAGCACATCTCCGCTTCCGGCGGTAGCCATCCCTGCATTCCCTGTAGGGTTGAAGTAACATTTTCCTCGTGGAGTTATAATTGTGGAATATGCACCTTTTAATACAATATGGACATTTATGTTTTGTGCCAGTTCACAAGCTTTCATCAATCGTTCGTAAGAATCCTGGCATTTGCCTACCAGGCGTTCAAGCTCTTTCGGATGCGGCGTCAAAACAGAACCTTTAGGTATGGAAGAAAGGGCATAACGATTTTTAGCCAGAATATTCAATGCGTCTGCATCTATCACCATAGGTACTTGGCAACCTTCTATTTGTTGAAGTAAGATTGCTTCTGTTTCTACATGTCTGCCAAGTCCCGGTCCGATGCCTACCGCCTGATATTCTTCAGTATCTGTTAGTGTTCCGAAGTGCGTTTCGCTTAAATCAGATTCAACTATGGCTTCCGGAACGCTTGCCTGTAAGATGTTTCGGTTTTGTGCAGGAATATGTGCAGTTAATAGTCCCACTCCTGAGCGTAAACATGCCCGCGCTGCAAGAACTGATGCTCCGGCCATGCCGGATGAACCCGCAATGAGCAATGCATGACCAAAAAGTCCTTTGTGCGCAAACTTCTTTCTTGGTTTTATGAGCGCGCGTATATCTTCTAATTCGAGTAGCGCATAGTCACTCTCGGTTTCAGCAATGGCTTTTTCGCTTATTCCAATATCGAGCAAGCTCCATTCTCCTATAGATTCTTCATTTTCGGAAAATAGGAAAGCCAGTTTCGGTAATTGTAGGCTAAAGGTGTAATCAGCTCTGATTATGTTTGCCCGGATGTTAAAAGTATTTTCTTCTCCCATTAATCCGGAAGGCATGTCAATCGCTACTACTGTAGCTGCTGAAGCATTGATGTATTTTACTACTGCGGCGAATCCACCATTCAGAGGTTTGTTTAAACCTGATCCGAAAAGTCCGTCAATCACCAAATGTGCTTTCGTTAGCGAAGGAGGTGTGAACTGAGACGTTACTTCAGTGAAGCGAACCTCATCCATTACTTCTATTAACTCTTTGTTCGTTTGACAGTCGGATGATAGCTTCTCTTGCGTGTTGAATAAGTATATTTCTACATTGTAGCCTTTTTCTCCTAGCATACGTGCTACTGCGAGGGCATCGCCGCCATTATTTCCCGGGCCGGCAAATACAGTAATAGGTGTTTCTTTTGACCACTGAGTTGAAATAGCTGTAGTCAACGCACGAGCGGCACGCTCCATTAAATCGATGGAACTTATAGGTTCGTGCTCTATTGTGTAGGCATCTAACTTTCTGATGTTACTACTTTGAAAAATCTTCATTGTTCTCTGTTTTTGTTCTTTGCCTGCAAAAATACTCATTACAACTAAAACCGTCAAGCGCTTGTCTTAAAACTCCCATAAAATAACTACTTTTGCCGTTATAATAAATATAAAATAGATTTTATCCAATCATGAGTACACTTCAAGGCCACCCTAAAGGGTTGTATCTGATCTTTGCCACAAGCACAGCCGAACGCTTTAGCTATTATGGTATGCGTGCCATATTTATTCTTTTCCTTACCCAAGCATTAATGTTTGATAAAGAACTGGCAACATCCGTATACGGAAGTTATACAGGCCTTGTTTATCTGACCCCACTGATTGGAGGATACATAGCCGATAAATATTGGGGTATCAGACTTTCCATACGTTGGGGAGCAGTGATGATGGCAATTGGGCAGTTTTTGCTTTTTCTTAGTGCATCGATGCTTGATACCGTACAGTTCTCTCATGGATTCATGTATAGCGGATTAGTGTTACTCATTTTAGGAAATGGTTGTTTCAAGCCCACTGTAGCTTCACTTGTGGGGCAGCTTTACGAATCGGGTGATAAACGAATTGATTCTGCTTACACCATTTTCTATATGGGAGTCAATGTAGGCGCTTTCATGGCACCATTGGTCTGCGGATATTTGGGAGAAACAGGTAATCCTGAAGATTTTAAGTGGGGATTTCTAATTGCTGCTCTTGTCATTATACTCACAATTGTTATTTTTGAAACACAAAAGAATAAGTTCCTGGTTGGACCCAATGGAATGCCATTAGGGATAACGCCCGATGCTAAGAAAGAGATACGAGAAGAGTCCACGACCTCATCTCTGCCATTGGTCAATACTCATAAACTTCGCAATGTTTTTCTTTTGGCTCTACTTACGCTTGTGCTGGCTTCTTTATTCTATAAATGGATGGATGGAGACTGGGTAAGTGTTGGTATATTTACTGCTTGTATCGTATTCCCTGTTACTATTTTGCTTGATGGATCATTAACAAAGATAGAGCGCGATCGCATCTTTGTGATTTATATTATTGCTTTTTTTGTGATATTTTTCTGGGCGGCTTATGAACAAGCTGGTGCTTCGCTGACTCTGTTTGCTGCCGAGCAAACGGATCGGGTTATTCTCGGATGGGAGATGCCTGCTTCGTGGATTCAGTCTTTCAATCCTTTCTTCGTTGTTATATTGGCATATATCATGCCTACTTTCTGGGGTTTCCTTAGTAAACGAAAAATGGAACCTTCTTCTCCTTCCAAACAAGCAATTGGCTTACTCTTGCTTTCTCTAGGGTATTTGTTTATCTGCTTTGGAGTGAAGGATGTACAGCCGGGAGTAAAAGTGAGTTTAATGTGGCTTACCGGGCTCTACTTTATACATACCATGGGCGAGATTGCTCTTTCGCCTATAGGTCTTTCTATGGTAAACAAACTTACGCCTGTACGTTTCGCTTCTTTAATGATGGGGCTCTGGTATCTCTCAACTGCTACAGCGAATAAGTTTGCCGGTTTGTTAGGAGGCTTTTACCCAGAGTCTGGAAAGGCAAAAAACTTACTTGGTTTTCGTATTGAAACGATGTCTGATTTCTTTCTGATTTTTGTCATTATGTCGGGCATTGCTTCACTCATTCTCTTCCTGCTTTCGAAGAAATTGCAGAAGATGATGCATGGAGTGGAATAAAAGTCGTACTTTTGCCCCATTATCATAAAATGTATTGGTGATGAATACCATTAAAATAAAAGATCGACTATTCTCCGTTTCCATCATGGAAAAGGATATTCTCAGAGAGGTGAAGCGTGTAGCAGACGAAATAAATAACGATTTAAAGGATGAAAATCCGCTGTTTCTAAGTGTATTAAACGGCTCGTTTATGTTTACTGCCGATCTGATGAAACATATTACCATTCCATGTGAGATTTCCTTTGTCAAGTTAGCCTCTTACCAAGGCGTATCGTCTACAGGAGCTATTAAGGAGGTAATCGGTATTAACGAAGATATAGCGGGACGCACTATCGTTATTGTAGAAGATATTGTAGATACGGGACTTACGATGCAGCGTCTTATCGAAACATTGGGAACGCGCGGCCCGAAAGATATTCATATAGCTTCACTGCTTGTGAAACCTGATAAGCTAAAAGTTAAACTTAATATTGAATATGTGGCCATGAAGATACCAAACGACTTTATTGTTGGTTATGGACTCGATTATGATGGCTATGGACGCAACTACCCTGACATTTATACGGTAGTAGAATAATAGGATTAGAATTATTTTTGAATTATAATTTAAGTAAAAAGATGCTGAATGTTATTATTTTTGGTGCTCCCGGATCAGGAAAGGGAACACAAAGCGAACGTATTGTTGCTAAATACGGAATCAATCACATCTCTACGGGAGATGTTCTTCGTGCAGAAATAAAGAATGGTACGGAGCTTGGCAAAACCGCTAAAGGTTATATCGATCAGGGACAACTAATTCCCGATGCGTTAATGATTGATATCCTAGCGAGTGTCTTCGATAGTTTCAAAGACAGTAAAGGGGTTATCTTCGATGGTTTTCCTCGTACTATCGCTCAGGCGGAGGCTTTGAAAGAGATGCTTGCTGCAAGAGGACAAGCTGTTTCTGTCATGCTCGACCTGGATGTAGCCGAAGATGAACTAATGGCCCGCCTTATTAAACGTGGACTGGAATCCGGACGTGCTGATGATAACGAAGAAACCATTAAAAAACGTTTGTTTGTTTATCATTCACAAACTTCTCCATTGATTGACTGGTACAAGAAAGAAGGAGTATACCAACATATTACCGGATTGGGTACTATGGATGGAATCTTTGCTGATATTTGCAAAGCAATAGAAAAAGAATAATTTTTTAGTAGCCAAGTATTGAGTTGGATATTGGAAACTCCTAATTCTACTCATTACTTGGCTACTAATCTCTAATAACAAAAAGTATGGCTGAATCGAATTTTGTTGATTACGTAAAGATATATTGCCGCTCTGGAAAGGGGGGTAGAGGATCTACGCACATGAGGCGCGAGAAGTATGTTGCTAACGGTGGCCCTGATGGAGGCGACGGAGGAAGAGGAGGCCATATTATTCTGCGCGGTAATCGGAATTACTGGACATTACTCCACCTGAAGTATGATCGCCATGCATTGGCCGGTCATGGCAAATCGGGTAGTAAGAACCGTAGTTTCGGTAAAGATGGCGAAGATAAAATAATTGAAGTTCCTTGCGGAACGGTTGTTTATAATGCTGAGACTGGTGATTATATCTGTGATGTAACAGAGCATGATCAAGAAGTCGTTTTGCTCAAAGGAGGCCGTGGCGGTCAGGGTAATTGGCATTTCCGCACAGCAACACGTCAAGCACCACGTTTTGCGCAGCCGGGCGAACCAATGCAAGAGTTTACGATCATTATGGAACTCAAGTTGTTGGCTGATGTCGGATTGGTAGGATTCCCGAATGCCGGAAAGTCTACTTTACTCTCATCAATCTCTGCTGCTAAACCAAAGATAGCCGACTATCCCTTTACTACCTTGGAACCGAATTTAGGAATTGTGCCTTATCGTGACGGGAAATCATTTGTAATGGCAGATATTCCCGGTATCATTGAAGGTGCAAGCGAAGGAAAAGGTTTGGGATTGCGTTTCTTGCGACATATCGAACGTAACTCTTTGTTGCTGTTCATGGTTCCTGCTGATAGCGATGATATTCGTAAAGAATATGAGATCTTGCTGAATGAGCTGAAAACATTCAACCCCGAGATGCTTGATAAGCAACGGGTGCTTGCTGTTACAAAATGTGATATGCTCGATGAGGAATTGATGGCCGAAATAGAACCAACTTTACCCGAAGGTGTTCCTCATGTCTTTATCTCTTCATTTACCGGACTGGGTATTTCTACTCTGAAAGATCTCCTGTGGGAAGAATTGAATAAAGAGAGCAATAAGATAGAAGGCATTGTGCATCGTCCTAAAGATGTAGCTCGCTTGAAAGAAGAGCTTCGCGATATGGGTGAAGACGAGGATATCGTTTATAAAGGTGAAATAGAAGAGGAGGAAGAAGAAGACGATCTGGATTACGAATACGACGAAGAAGATTTTGAAGAGAAATGATTTCGTTGACTAAAGATAAAGCGATGTTGGGATATGAACTGTTTAGTCCGTATCCCAACATCGCTTGTTTTGTAACCACCCGTAGCGGTGGATACAGCTCCGATGCTTACGGAACATTTAATTGCTCACCGTTCTCCGGTGATGAAGCGGAGAAGGTCCATAACAACCAACAGAAACTGTGCCGGTCTCTCCCTCAACCTCCTCATGAACTAATTATTCCTTTTCAAACTCATGGCGTTGAAGTACGTATCATAGATAAAGATTTTATTGAAGCAACAGAGCAACGCCGTGGCGAATTGCTGCATGGAGTAGATGCCGTTGTAACGGTGGAAAGAGGTTATTGCATTTGCGTGTCTACTGCTGATTGCATTCCCATACTTCTTTATGATCGGAAGAATGAGGTGGTTGCTGTCATTCATGCCGGTTGGCGAGGCACGGTGGGAGCCATTGTTACACGAACATTGGGTGTGATGAAAGAGAATTTTGGTTCCAATGGACAAGATATTCTTGCTTGCGTGGGGCCCGGCATCTCGCTACAATCATTCGAAGTAGGCGAGGAGGTTTATGATGCTTTCTGCAATAAAGGTTATGACATGCCGCAAATCTCGCAGTGGAATAATGAAACGGGAAAGCATCATCTCGACTTGTGGGAAGCAAATCGTATACAATTGCTTGAGTTTGGGATACCTGCCGAGCAGATACAAGTGGCGGGCATTTGCACGTATATCCATCACAATGAGTTCTTTTCGGCTCGCAGACTAGGCATTAAATCAGGCCGTATTTTATCCGGAATCATGTTGAACGACAAATAGAAGAAGTTATGTATCAGATTACTGTATCACCAGAAATAAAACTTGCTTGTCCTCATTTTGAGGGAGTAGCAATCTACGCCAAAGTTAAAAATTGCTCTTATTGTGCTGAATTGTGGAATGAAATTAATATTTTTACCGAGCAACTAACTTCGGGCACCCGATTAGAAGATATTAAATCTCAGCCTGCCATTGCTGCTACGCGCGAAGCGTACAAACGATGCGGAAAGGATCCGGGGCGTTATCGCCCTTCTGCCGAGGCGTTGCGAAGGCGATTGATGCGAGGTATTCCTCTTTATCAAATTGATACATTGGTAGATCTAATTAATCTGGTTTCTTTGCGAACGGGATACTCTATCGGAGGTTTTGATGCTGACAAAATAGATGGCATGCAATTGGAACTGGGTATCGGAAAGGCTGAGGAACCTTTTGAGGGAATTGGGCGTGGGGTGCTTAACATTGAAGGTTTACCTGTTTATCGGGATTCTCTTGGAGGTATTGGCACACCTACTAGTGACAATGAACGGACGAAGATGGATTTGGATACAGTGCATATTCTGGCAATTGTAAATGGATATAGCGGTTCCGAAGGTTTGAAAGAGGCGGCTGAGATGATACAAACTTTATTAATAAATTACGCAGAGTCCGACGGTGGGGAGGTCCTGTATTTTAAATAATCACACCATATGAAGCAACTTTTATTTTATGTATGCATGTTTTGCTTTTCTCTGCAGGTTAGTGCACAGAAAGCATGTCCTTATTTCTCTCCAATGGAAATTAACCACATACGTGTGGCAACTCCGGGTTTGTTCGAACATAACAAGATATTGCTTCTCTATTTAGACTCTATTCCAAAGCAGGCTTTTGCTTTTCCACTGCCTGGTGCTAAGATCATTTCTGCTTACGGTTCGCGTGGCGGACATAGTGGGGTGGACATTAAAACATGTGCAAAGGATACTATTTATTGCGCTTTCGATGGTGTGGTGCGCATGGCTAAACCTTATAGCGCTTATGGGAATGTAATTGTCGTGCGTCATTCGGGCGGATTGGAAACGATTTATAGCCATAACTCTAAAAACTTCGTGAAGAGCGGTGATATAGTGAAAGCGGGAGAGCCTATTGCTTTGACCGGTCGCACGGGAAGAGCCACAACGGAGCATTTGCATTTTGAGACCCGCTTTAATGGGCAACACTTCAATCCCAATCTTATTTTTAATTTAAAGGAGGGCACACTTCGCAAAGGATGCGTTCAATGCCTTAAGAAGGGCTCTCGTATCTTGGTCAAAGCCCTTTAAATTACTTCCTTACTTCGGGACATTCGGCCGAAGGTAGTTTCATCAGATTCGTGTGCTATAAAACTTTTGTTTTCATGCTTAAAAACGAATCGTTTCCTTACTATAAACCTTTAGTTTCAATACGTTGAAACTAAAGGTTTATAGTAAGGAAACTTTGCCTTCAAAATAAGATCGAGAGAAAGAGCACGTTTCTATTTCACAAACTGAATGCAGACAGGCTTATCTAACTTTATATCTTTTTGGATATCTGTTAGTAATCCGGTTTCAAAGTTTCTTTCGAACACTTGAATCACATTACTGTCTCGGCAAGCTACTAGTAAGTATTTTCCGTTTGGAGTAATATTGAAGTTACGTGGATGAATGCCCGTTGACTGATAACCCACCTTCATTAATGTACCGTCCGTTTTACTGATGCGGAAGATAGCGATGCCATCGGCTTTCAGTCGGTTGCTGGCATAGAGATATTCTCCGTCGGGACTGATATGGATATCAGCACTGCCACGTGCTCCAACCGTATCGGCAGCTATCGACTGAATCTCTTTTAATTTTCCGTCGGCGTACTCAAAGGCTGTGACTTTACCTGATAACTCGTTGATGAGATAAGCAAACTTTGCGTTAGGCGCAAATGTAAGGTGACGAGGTCCAGACCCAGGTTCCAACTTGAAAGAAAGAGGGGTACCCATACTTAATAATTGCTTTTTGTTTGCTACGTTAGCATTTAAGTTTACATTAAATTTATGTATCTTGTCACTGCCTAAATCATCTGCAAAGAGATATTTTCCATCTGGTGTAAAACGTACGCAGTGTAAGTGTGGCGTTTTTTGACGTTCCGGGTCAAGTCCCGATCCATCAAATGTGATGACTGAAGATGCTTGCAGTAGCGAACCATCTTCTTTAATCGGAAATGCTGAGATGCTTCCTCCGCTATAATTGGCCGTAACTACATATTGGCCATTAGTGGTAACATAACATGGGTCGGCCCCCATTGTTTTTTGCGTGTTCAATAAGTTCAGCGTACCTTTTTCTTCATCCAATGAAAAAGCACTGAGCGCAGCCGTCTCATCCCCTTGTTCACTTACAGCATAGACAAACTTACCATCTTCGGATGGAATGAGATAGGATGGATTGGACACTTTCACCTCACTCAATGGAGTAGCAATCCCCGTTTGCATGCTGAAACGAAAAGTATAAATACCTTTACTGCTGCCGGATGTGTAAGTACCTACGAGCATTGTTAGTTCGCCATTTGTAGCTTCATGTTCTTGTTGATTGCTCTTTTTGAGCTGACAACTGGTTGCCAACATGCCGATTGTACAGATACTAATTATTTCTTTCACCATTTTTCTTTCTGATTGTTATTTATATGGATACAAAAATACAATAATCTTTCAATTATTGTTTTTTAGAACAAAAAAAACGAAGAATTGACCCGCATTATGCAACAACCTGCAATAATATATATATATTTGCAGTGCTAAAGTGGTTTACCGCTTCCTCTAAAATGGGGTTGACTGGATTTGACAGCGGGCAGAAATGGTGGGTAAGCATGCAGTGCGTCGGTAATTTGCACTTAAATATCAGTTATCAAAATTTTATCTGGCGAAAATAATTACGCTCTTGCTGCTTAATCGAACTAAAGTAGATTAGCTTAATCTTGGCACTAGGTGCCGAGACGAGACATCACTCGGAAGCTGTGGCTTCGAAGCATTCCGGTTCAGTGGTGCAGTAACATCGGAGATAGCCTGAGGCGGCCTCGCACCAATGGCGAAACAACAGAGGATAAGGTTTGGGTTGATGGCTTTGGTTCTGCCCTGACACGAAAATTTAGGCAAAGATAAGCATGTAGAAAGCTTATGATTTCCTCGTTTGGACGAGGGTTCGATTCCCTCCAGCTCCACTTAGCAATGAAAAGTAATAAGTTCCGTATAAATCTATAATTTATACGGAACTTATTTTACTAAAATAAAGACAACAACTTGACGCAACTTTTATCAATGTGATAGAGACTTTTTTTGATAAAGAACTATGAACGCTAAAATATAACCTAGAATGGCCTATTTTGTAGTAGATAGCTTTGTTGAACGTATGCTACCTTATGAGCGGAGCTCTTTTCTTTTTCTAAATAATCATCATTCAGATTTTTGGGATCATTTTATGATGCTCTATTCAGGTAAGCTTCTTTGGCTTCCTCTCTGCCTTTGTGTTTTAATCCTCGCCTTTTATAAAACAAAGTGGCAGCATGCTCTTCTCTTTATTGCTTGTTTTGCTCTTGTGTTTTGTCTTTGTGATCAAACAGCGGCAGGGGTTATAAAACCTCTTTTTTGCAGGTTACGCCCAACTCATCATCCTGATTTTATGGCTCAAGTATTGACTGTTGATAACTACAGAGGTGGGCGTTTTGGTTTTATTTCTGCTCACGCTGCAAATGGTTTTGGTGCCGTCGTTTTCTTATCACTCGTTTATCGATACTATTTGTTTACTGCAGTTATTTCTTTATGGGCGCTGATCACTTGTTACTCTCGTATCTATCTTGGAGTGCACTTTATCACAGATATTATTGGTGGTATGATTGTCGGTGCCATCTTTGGTTTTCTGGTCTATTTGTTATTTAAGTACTTGCGTGCTAAATTCTTTGGATTGTCTTTAGCCGAAAGTCGGAAGCCCGCTTACTCAAGACTGCATGCAAATGTGATTATGATTGTTATTGGTGTTACTGTCTTTACCGACGTGATCATTTCATTGTGTAAAATGTATATTTAGAATATGTTTAACGCTTCTTTGCCGTAAGCAAAAATACCGGATATTCGCGTACTTTTTCGTCCATCTTTCTTTTTACCGTAAAGCAAGGTTCATAAGAGATATCAGTGAATCCTGCTTTTTCGAGACTTGTCTTTAATTGGACAGGATCAAATCCGTTGTGCCCATCGAATCCTTTGCCGTGGAAAGAGCCATCTTCAGTGTATAGGTCGGCAATGGCCAGATACCCATCCGGATTAAGTAACCGATAGAATCGTTCGAGAACGAGGTCTATCTTAAGTACATGATGCATAGCCATTTGTGTAAAGATGCAATCGTATGTGAAGTCGTTATATTCTTCTTTTTCCAGGTCGAAAAGGATAGGAGAGAGTGTTGGTGAATTGCTTCGGGTGACTTTCTCTTGCATTACTTTCACCATTTCGGTTGAGCTATCCATCAGTGTTATGTTTGCGAAAGACTCAGATAAGAGGAAACTCAGAATGCCGGTGCCTGCTCCATATTCCATCGCTGTCATACTTGCAGTGATGGGAAGAATTTGGCGCATTTTATTGGCGATAGTCTCTGAACGTTCCCAGTGAGTGGGGTCATTATCCCACTGTTGGGCTCTTGTATCGAATAGATTCATTCTTTTAATCTTTTTGTTGTTACTTGTATCTTCTTCTAAAAAGCACATAGATAACAATATGCATGTGCCAATGGTTCTTCTTTCGAGTTTTTGTTTCTCCGATTATTTATCTGTTTTTTGCTTTAAGATGCTGACTGTGATGGTTTTTTATCTATTTTTGAACTTTCAAATAATATGGTGGAACGTAAAATAATACACATTGATATGGATGCTTTCTTTGCTTCGGTAGAGCAGAGAGACAATCCTGAATTGCGTGGTAAACCCGTTGCTGTGGGCTATTCTGAAGAGCGAGGTGTAGTGGCTGCTGCAAGCTATGAGGCCAGACGTTACGGTGTTCGTTCAGCCATGTCTTCTCTGAAAGCGAAGAACCTTTGTCCCCATCTGATCTTTGTTCCCGGGCGGATGAGCGCTTACAAGGCTGTCTCCCGACAAATTCATGAAATCTTTCATGAGTATACCGATCTGATCGAGCCATTGTCTCTTGATGAGGCTTTTCTGGATGTTACGGAAAACAAGAAAGGGATTAGTCTTGCTGTTGACATTGCTGTGGCAATCAAAAAGAGCATCCGGGAGGAATTGGGCTTAGTTGCATCGGCTGGTGTGTCTTACAATAAATTTTTGGCTAAAATAGCGTCCGACTATCGTAAACCGGATGGACTTTGCACCATTCATCCACAGCAAGCACTTGATTTTATCTCTCATCTGGCTATTGAATCTTTCTGGGGGGTAGGTCCGGTGACAGCGAAGAAAATGCATGCTTTGGGCATTCACAATGGCGAACTACTTCGGTTGTGTACTTTAGAGATGCTCACTCATCAATTCGGCAAGGCAGGGTTTATGTACTATGACTTTTCGAGAGGGATTGATCTTCGTCCGGTAGAGGCTGTGCGGATAAGGAAGTCGGTTGGCTGCGAGCGTACGTTAGAGAAAGACATTAGCTTGCGTTCGTCGGTCATTATTGAACTGTATCATGTGTCAATGGAACTTGTTGAGCGCTTGAAGCAGGCTGATTTTACAGGGAATACGTTGACCTTAAAGATTAAGTTTCATGACTTTAACCAGATTACCCGGAGTTTCACTCAGGCCAATGAACTCAAAACGTTGAATGAGATACTACCTCTGGCCAAGCAACTACTCAAGGAGGTGGAATACAGTAATCATCCGATACGACTTATCGGCCTTTCTGTTTCTAACCCGAAAGAGTTGATTGACGAGAAAGAGGAGTGGGAGCAACTGAGCTTTGAGTTTAGTGATTGGTCGGATTAGTTAGCATTATACCATACGGTGAATAACAATATATGTAATGCCTCATTACATTATAAGTTATCGCAATAACATATTACCTGATTAATTGCTGCTTGCTTGCATTGTATTTACAAGTGGATTATTGTATTTTTGTGCAGATAATAAAAAAGCTCAATATGAATGCAAGAAGGTTCCTCTTTATCATATCCCTACTTTTTTCCATGGCGACATATAGTAATAAGATAACTGAAGGGGCAGGTGTGCCGTGGGAGTTGGCTACACTTCGTAAACAAACGATTCACAATCTGGAGTATAAGCTGAGTTTTACTATTCCTAAAGTGAAGACGGAAACTGTCGCCGGCAAGGTTTTGATGCGTTTTACTTTATCGGAGAAAACGCCCCTCATTGTAGACTTTCGTGAAGAAGCAGACAAGGTTCGCTCTTTGTTGCTTAATGGGAAACCGGTTCCTTATCGGGTGAGTGATGAACATATCATCATTGATCAGAAAAATATATCAAAAGGAACGAATGAACTGAACATCACATTCATTGCCGGAAACCAGTCGCTGAACAGGAACGACGAATTTCTATACACCTTGCTTGTACCCGATCGGGCACGTACGCTTTTCCCTTGTTTTGATCAGCCCAATCTGAAAGCTCGTTTCACTCTCGAACTTCAATTACCTGCTTCGTGGAGTGCTGTGTCCAACTCGGGCGTAACAAAAGAAACGAAAGCAGGAGAGAGAAAAACCCTCCTGTTTGCAACAACCGAACCGTTGAGCACCTATTTGTTTGCTTTTGCTGCCGGCGAGTTTAAGCAGGCGAAAGCCACAAGGAAAGGTAGAACCATTGCGGCCTATTACCGTGAAACGGACGAGAAGAAAGTTGCGCAACTCGATACGGTTTTCTCACAGATCTTTGATGCACTGGAGTGGCAAGAAGCCTTTACCGGCATTGCTTACCCGTTCTCTAAATATGATTTTGTGGTTCTGCCCGGCTTTCAGTTTGGTGGAATGGAGCACACTGGCGCTACGTTTTATAACGATAGGCGCATCTTCTTGAATGAGCATGCCACTCCTGATGAAGAATTGGAACGCACGCAATTGATTACCCATGAAACCTCACACATGTGGTTTGGAGATTTGGTTACGATGAATTGGTTTGATGATGTCTGGACGAAGGAAGTCTTTGCTAATTATTTTGCATCGGCTATGTCAGAACCTGTTTTCCCGAAAGTGAATCATCGGCTCAATGATTTGAAAACATTTACGGCTGCTTCTTTATCCGAAGATAGAACGTTGGGTACTACTTGCATTCAGCAACCTCTCGATAACTTGAGCAACGCTGGCTTGATCTATGGCAATATTATTTATTATAAGGCTCCGGTGATGATGCAAAAGTTAGTGGAGATAATGGGTTGGGAGGCCTTTCGTAGTGGGATACGCCAATACCTCACAACTTATGCCTATGGCAATGCCACTTGGGATGATCTGATTAATATTCTGGATAGTAAGACGGATGCCGACTTAGCCTCGTTTAGCAAAGTATGGGTAAAACAAAAGGGAATGCCGGATATTTCTCTTACTACTTCTGAGAAAGGTTTTACAGTCAGACAAACCGATCCATGGAAACGAGGTTTGGTTTGGCCACAACGTTTTGCGGTGAAAGTAATAGGAGAGAAGGACACTCTTATGCATGTGGATCTAACGACAAACGAATGTGAAATACCTCTTGGCTTTGTAGTCGAGAAACTGTTGCCTAATTATGACGGACGAGGCTATGGCCGTTTTCTTTTAGATAAACCGACAGCCGATTATCTCTTGAATCATTGGGCCGAAGAGAAAGATGACCTGGCTCGACAGTCGTACCTAATGACGCTTTACGAAAATATGCTTTGCTTTCGTATTAGTAACAGTGACTTTGTTCGCTCGTTGCTGACTGGATTGAAGCATGAAACGAATGATTTGGTAGCCTCTTCTGTAGTGAACTACTTGTGGAATTCTGTTTTAGAGTTGCGTGGTGATGAACGTGGCGTCACTGAGGTTGCTCTGTTTGATATGAGCAACGAACACCCTTTGACTTCTTGTCGCATTCAACTCAAACGCATGCTTCGGGATGTAGCTGAATCGTCCAAAGTAGTTGGCGAGCTATATGCGATATGGGATGCTGCTTCGGATCAACTATTGAGTGAGCGGGATTATACTTCACTCGCTTACAACCTTTGTTTGAAGATGCCCGAAAAGTACGAGGCTATATCTGCCAAACAACGTGCTAGAATTAGCAATTCGGATCGTTTGAGAGAGTTTGATTTCATTATACCTTCACTAACACCCGATTCGTTAAAAAGAGATTCTATCTTTCAGTCGCTTTCCAGAGCCGAGAATCGGCGCATAGAACCATGGACGCAAACTGTTTTGGCGTTCTTGAATCATCGTAGTCACGAAGCAGGTTCGGTGAAATATATTCGTCCGGGACTCGAACTATTGAAGGAGGTGCAACGTACAGGTGATATATTCTTCCCACGAGGTTGGGCTAATGCACTGCTAGGAAGTCACCGTAGCACTGGAGCTTATCAGGCGGTGAAGACCTTTTTTGCAGAACATCCTGATTATCCCCAATTGCTGAAGAATAAGATCTTGCAAGCGGCCTATCCACTCTACCGGGCAAATGGAGAGTGGATAGAGCCACAGGAATGAGATTATTTTATCCCTAATTTGTCTTTTAGTTCTTTTGTTAAAGCATCTTTGTGTACCATCACATAGATGGTTTTGGCGCGTACATAGCTTTGAGACATATTGAGATATCCATTGAACTTATTACGCTCTGTTCCCCAAGAATTTTTGGTCATGTAGTACTTTTTACCGTTTTGATCTTTTACAATTCCTGTCAGATGCATCAGGTGGTCGTCTGTAGTCTGAAAACCTTCGTATCCTTGTTGACGGACATCTTGGGTTACATTCACCTCGGGGCAAGGTTGTTCAAATTTGTATGCTTCCTGCAGGCGATCTTCTTTGCTCATCTTCTCGAAACGTGCTCTGTCTGTAGTGGCAGATTCGTCTATCTTTTCTGTTTCGGGATTAATGGCGACTCCGTTTTTGAAAGAGAATCCTTTCTCGCTTACATCTCCATCCCAACATACTGTATACCCACTGTTTAGCACATGATCTATTACTCCCATCATCTCATCAAGCGGCAGATTATACATCAGTTGATGTTCCCAGTTATCAGGTACTTCGGGGGCAAACTTCTCGTAATAGGGTTTGTGGCTGAAGCTTGTTAATTCTACATAGTCGTCCATGTTTAGCCCCAAGCTTGCTGCAAAAGTTTGAGGAGTATATTCTTTGTCTTTATAGGTAAACTTCTTTGGTATCTCTCCCAGATAAATATCGAATAGGCTATTTAGTAATTTGTAGTATTCGGGGCTGCGTTTAGATTGTTTTATAGCAGTATCAGCTATAGCCGAGATGTACTCTGCTAATTCATTATGGTTGTGTTGCTTGGAATCATAATGAATGCCGCTGTAAATCTCTTCAGGTACAATGCCTACTTCTTTATAGGCATTCATAAATGTGTGCGAGAGACTTCCTTGTCCAATGTTCCCTTCTCCCTTCCGGAGATAATTATCCTCTAGCTGATTCATGTACTTTTGGCGAACAATGAACATCTCAGATAAATCGTACGTACCTTTGCCCATGCGGATCAGTTCCGACTCCATGAAAGAAGCTGTGGCAAAACACCAGCAAGTGCCACTGGAAGCTTGGTTTTTAACAGGAGTAGCTTCCTGGGATACGAGTGTGGTGAACTTATATCCGGGCGTTTGCGCTATTACATTTGTCGCAAGTAACAAAGTTGCGATTGATAAAATAAAAGTTCTCATACTGTTTGTTTTATTATTTTAGTTTCCACCGGTCCATGCCTCACGTGGCTTTTCGTTTAATTCAGAACTAACTTAGAATCCCTTTTGAAAATCGTGCCAAAATTTGTCGCCCATCTCCTGCCAACGTAGTAACGTTGCGCCTGCAAAATCAGCTGTATATCCTGTAAGAAAAGCTTCTGCAGCTTCTTTTCCTTGTGCTTTTAATATTTCAGCATACTGTTTTTCTACAAAGGGTAATTCACGTTGTCCTTTTTGATCAAAGTAAGTAAGATTGCTCTCTACCATTTTTTTTGTTGCTCCCCATTTTACTGTTGCCAGCTTGTTCGCTCTTCTAAATGCCCAAATAGCTGCATCTTCACGATAGCGGTGTTGCCCGCAAATCTTGAAGCATTCCGGCAGATCCTTTGTGCCACAGAATATAGGGATGCGGGGGCTTTGTCCCGGATTATCAAACGAAAACCACACTACACCGCCAACGGCATCAGGAAGCCAGCTACGCAACTGGATGACAGTGGAGTAGGAACATTGTGGAACAGCAATGTTTCGGTTATTCTTTACCACGTCTCCTTTAATTGCGTTGAGCATATTCATCATTTCTCTACCCATCCAAGGGTTGGCCATGGGACTGATGATGGTATCTTTCTCTTCGCTATCTTTTCTTTTTACTGTGACCTTTAAATTCCGAGTGATATCCCATTCCGTTCCTTCGTAAGTTTGGCGGAGCAACTTTACTACATCTGTAGCCGAAACAGGCTTTTCAGGCTTTACGCTGAAAGGTAGTTCTTCCGAATCATAACTTAGATGGAGTGATGGAGCCAAAGCATTCAACACAAAGAATTCTCGGATACTAAATGCCTTTTTCTCGCCGAAGTAGTTAGCGCCACTATACGCTTTCCAGAATTTGAAAGGTTCCTTACCATCCCAAAAGCCTAACTTCTGGGCCACTTCAAAAACATTGTTCGAAGCCATGTAGTTATCTGTATCTTTTAAATCCAATGTGCTGATACGTGATATATTTGCAGAAATACCGATGTGATTGTCGGGAATCCGTACGGCTGCCCACACACCTCCTATTTTATCTTTTCCTTCACCAAAAATCTCAAAGTGCCATACTTCTTTAGGGTCGGCAAAAGTGAGGCACTCTCCCCAGTCTGCATAGCCATATTTCTCTACTAATTCTCCGATAAGCGTGATCGCTTGTCGGGCAGTGGTACAGCGTTGTAGTGCTACTTTTTCAAGTTCTTCAATCATAAACATTCCATTAGGGTTGACCAACTCTTTGCGGCCGCTGATGGTTGTTTCTCCAATGCCCAATTGCTTTTCGTTCAGGCATGGATAAGCAGTATCCAAAAAAGAAAAGGTGGAGCGTGCTTGAGGGATGTATCCTTTTAACTTCAAGTCGGTAGCATCATTCACAAACTCTGTATGCAAACGATCCTGATAAATGGCCATTGTGGTATCTTTTTCATAAGTCACCCCCGCCTCCATGTTTAACCATGTGCGGTAATAACTGTCACAAGTGTGGCTTGTCATCACAGAACCATCGGCTGATGCTTTTTTGCCGACCATGATACTTGTACAACTTTCGGGATTGAGTACCGGCATTTGTTTGTAGAATTCTTGAGCAATACACGTTGAGCTCAACGAGGAGAGAAGAACAAGCGTTGTAGCAACTAGTTTCATCCTTAATTTGGTTTTGATGGTTTATGCTACAAACTTATGCAAAAATATTGATTTATAAACGTGTCTAATAAAGAATAGAAGTATTTGCGGCGAAAATATATCAAAAAAGCGGAGATACTCATTCGTTCCCCGCTTTTTGCTATTTTATCTTAATCTCGTAATTTACATAGTAGACTGCTTTTAAAGCAGTTCTTTGCTATTTACATTGTTACTTGTTTCTCAAGCAACTTTTGCAATTTGCCATTTAATAATTGGCACATAATTCCGTTTCCCATTGCATGGTATCTTTTGATACGGTACTGCAACATAATGATTTCATTTGCATTTCTTTTCATAATCTTCATCTTTTGTGCCCTTCACGTTTTGAAGAGCGGTTTGTTATCCTTTGTTTCTTTGAACACTGCAAAGATACGGCATATTCTTGAATAATATGTTTTATAACATATAAATTATGCAAAAGAACTCGTTTATTTGATTAAAGAGGCGATATCGGGACGATTATTACAATTGTGTTACATGAAAAAGCGAATATCTAGGTTAATTGCGGGCTTATTCCAGTCACTCAGGTATGTTTCACATACATATATAAATAGAAAGCGGGCATTGTCAGAATCGACAATGCCCGCTTAAGTAGTTAACTCTATTTATTCTGCTTACTTCGCAAAGCTTACAGCACGCGTTTCGCGTATTACTGTAATTTTCACTTGTCCCGGATAAGTCATCTCATCCTGAATCTTTTTAGCGATTTCATTCGATAAGCTTTCAGTTTCTTTATCATCAATTTTATCAGCACCCACAATGACACGGAGTTCGCGACCGGCTTGTATAGCGTAAGTCTTGGTTACTCCCGGATATGACATTGCTAATTGCTCTAAATCATTCAAACGTTTGATATAAGCTTCTACAATTTCACGACGGGCACCCGGACGAGCTCCTGAGATGGCATCACAAACTTGAACGATAGGAGCAAACAGGCTCGTCATTTCTATTTCATCATGATGGGCACCAATGGCATTGCAGATATCTGGTTTTTCCTTAAATTTCTCAGCAAGCTTCATACCAAGCAATGCGTGTGGCAATTCAGGTTCTTCATCAGGCACCTTGCCTATATCGTGGAGTAATCCTGCGCGTTTAGCTTTTTTAGGATTCAGGCCAAGTTCAGATGCCATTACAGCACAAAGATTGGCTGTTTCGCGAGCATGTTGCAACAGATTTTGTCCGTAAGATGAACGGTACTTCATTTTTCCGATAATACGGATTAATTCAGGATGCAATCCGTGAATTCCTAAATCGATAGTAGTACGTTTACCTGTTTCAATAATTTCTTCTTCTACTTGCTTCTTTACTTTAGAAACAATCTCCTCGATACGTGCCGGGTGAATACGTCCGTCCGTTACTAATTGGTGCAAAGCAAGGCGTGCTATTTCACGACGCACGGGGTCGAAAGCCGAGAGTACAATTGCTTCAGGGGTATCATCTACTACGATTTCAACTCCTGTAGCAGCTTCAAGCGCCCGGATGTTTCGTCCTTCACGGCCAATAATACGGCCCTTGATTTCGTCTGATTCTATATGGAACACAGTCACTGAATTTTCAATGGCGGTCTCCGTTGCTACACGTTGAATAGACTGTATGACAATGCGCTTAGCCTCTTTATTGGCTGTCATTTTAGCCTCGTCCATTATGTCGTTGATGAAAGATTGCGCATCTGTTTTAGCTTCCTCTTTCAATGATTCGATCAATCTGTTTTTTGCGTCATCAGCAGATAAACCTGAAATTGCTTCCAGCTTTTCAATTTCCTGATGTTGCAACTTATCCAACTCCTCTTTCTTCTTATCAACAATGACTAACTGTGTTTCTAAATTTTCTTTCACAGCCTCAGCTTCTGTCTTCTTTCGTTGAACTTCTTCCTGGCGTTGAGTAATTACCATTTCGCGTTGCTTAATCCTATTCTCCGCTTGCTGAATTTTTTGGTTGCGGAGGGATACTTCCTTCTCCAAATCAGCTTTCTTGTTCAGGAACTTCTCCTTCACTTCCAGCAATTTGTTCTTCTTGATAACTTCTGCTTCAGTTTCGGCCTCTCTTAAAATGCTGTCGTATTTCGACTTCAAAGCATATTTAAAGAGTACGTACGATAGGGATCCCCCTACGATGAAACATACAATGGATACTACTATTGTTACTGTCATTGCAATTAATTTAATATATAAATAAAAACGCACCACTTAAACACACAGAGTAGAAACCTTTCTCTCCGTGCATTTCAGTAGTGCGTGTATCGTTTTCTCTCCAGATAGTCGTTCCTTATTCCTTCCTGAAATATTCTTCAAGTACTTCAGTCAGTTCTTCTATCTTTTCGGTATATGGTTCCGTATCATTACGTTGTTTCTGCTTCAAATTATCTAGAGAGAATTCATACGCCACCATGGCTATAATCTTCTCCAGATCCAAGTTCTTATAATGAGTCCGGTACGCATTGAGTTTGATATTAACTTGCTTGGCAGCCTCTCTGACTATCTCCTCCTCATCGCGATTTATCTGAAGAGGATAGTTTGAGTCTGCTATCTGCAGGTTTATCTTTATTTTATCGTTCATACACCTTTATCGTTTATTCATTTAATAAAGCGATGCATTTATCGACTTCACGCACTAATTTGGACAATCGCAGTTTCGTCTCTTTTACGTCACTGCCGCTAAGGCTGATTGTCGTTGCTGTTTTTAGGTTAGTGTAGTTAGCTTCCAATATCATATAGTCAGCTTGTACCTTCGCTTTTTCTTCTTTTTTTTCTTCAAGAAGTCGCTTTAACTCTGCATTTTCACGCTTTAGCTCGTCGTGTAAATAGATCAAATGCCTAAGTCTTGCTTCAAAGGTAGATAATAACTTTTTTTCTTCTTCTGTCATTCCACACCAAAATTGTACACAAAAATACAATTAACTACGAGATTACAAAAGCTTTTCGCCGTAAATTAATAGATTTCACTTAAAATACTTATTTAACACCTCAAAAGATTCCTCTATCGCTTATTCTTTGAACAGCGAATTAAATAATTAATAAGATTATTTGGTTTATAATATAAACTAGTTATCTTTGCGAAGATTCGAATCTAAAAACTAGTGCGTCTCCTTATTTAATAGTGAAATAGAATGGAGATAATTAGTTATAATTTATTTCTAGAGTGTTTCAAAGTGCTTATTTGTGTTTCAGATAGATAAGCGGAAGTAAAACGAATAAAAGTAATGCAATTATGGAGTTAATAGAAGAAAAGCAGAAAATGAAAACTCGATTCTCATTACATGTTACTATGTGTATCGTGAAGTACATTGTAATTAATGTATTCTTGGTTGTGGTTAATTGGCTTACCACTCCACACTATTGGTGGGTGTTATGGGTTATAGCAGGTTGGGGTGTCGGTTTATCTCTCAACTTATTGTTGGAGTATATGGAATATAAAATTAATAAAGAACAGTAAAAGTGGAAACATTGATTCTCAATATAGTAACCGCTTGGGTGGCAGTTGTTATAGTTCTTGCTTATTATAGTTATGAATATAGTAATTAATTAGTTATGGAAGATAAAAAACTTACGGAGAAAGAGAGTTTAGAACTGATTTCTCAAATGATTTGCAATACACGTAATAGAATGGAAGAGAATAATGGCATTCCATTCCTTATTTGGGGCTATTCAACGGTTGTTATAGCATTGTCGGTGTGGTATATGGTTACCACTACACAAAATTATTACTGGCAGTGGCTTTGGTTCGGCATACCTACACTATCATATCTTGCGTGGTTCATATTCAATGCTAATAAAAAGAAGAAAGGGAATCCGCATGTGAAAACATTTGTGGACCGTGTGATAGGGCATGTATGGATGGTGTTTGGCATTACCGGATTTTTAGTTTCTATGATGGCTATTTTATATCGTATTCCAATTTTGTTTATCATCTTGCTAACGATGGGCATGGCTACTGCTATCACCGGACTGATCATTCGTTTTAAACCGGTTATCATTTCCGGTTTTTTAGGTATGGCTCTTTCACTCTTGTGTTTTGTCGTGAACGGCACTGATGCAATCTTGGTGTTTGCAGCTGCTTTTGTGCTGATGATGGTGATTCCGGGACACATATTAAATAATGCGAGTAGAAAACGATGAAAGGGAGGGTAGGATATGTTTAAGGAACTAAATCCGTTGCTTCATTCCGAACTTCGTTTGGGCATTATTTCTTTGCTGATTTCTGTTGAAGAGGCTGATTTTGTTTATATTCGCCAACAAACAGGATCGACAGCGGGGAATCTCAGCATACAGATTGATAAGCTGAACAATGCAGGTTATGTGGAAGTAACGAAATCGTTTAAGGGAAAGATGCCTTGTACCACGTGCAGGATTACCCCTGCCGGTATAGATGCTTTTGAAGAATACGTGGATGCTTTGAAGAGTTACATTATTAAATAAGAGATATTAGTTATGTTGAAAGTCTTAGTAACATTTGCCGTGAAGGATGAACTCGTGGAAATTAAATGGCCTGATGCGGAGCTTTATTATTTGCGTACAGGTATTGGAAAAGTGAAAGCTGCTTTTCGTGTCTCAGATGCTATTAATCAGGTGCAGCCCGATTTAGTTCTTAATTTGGGAACGGCAGGTACCGTCAATCATCAGGTAGGCGACATTCTGGTCTGTCGCAGGTTTATCGATCGCGACTTACAAAAAATAAAAGATTTGGATTTGGAATATGAGGTCAGTACGGCCGATCTGCTTCAGGAAAAAGGTTATTGCAGCAATTGGGTAGGGGAAGCTACTTGCAACACAGGCGACAGTTTCCTAACCGAGCTAACCGATGTGGATGGTGACGTAGTAGATATGGAGGCTTTTGCACAAGCTTTTGTTTGCCAGAGTAAGCAGATTCCTTTTGTATCAGTAAAATATGTGACTGATGTGATTGGGCAAAATTCTGTGTCTCATTGGGAAGATAAGTTAGCCGACGCACGTATCGGTCTTTCTCACTTTTTCAATGTCCTGTACGATAGGATATGATAAGTGACACCTATGGCGATAAGCAATAAGAGTATTTTAGCCCACATTATAGGTACAAAGAATGAGATGCTGTAGAGCATTGTTGCCCACATTAGGGTGATGGAGATGATTTTCGCTCGTAGTGGGATGGCTTTTTCTTCACGGAAGTTGCGAATGTATGGCCCTAAGTGTTTTTGACTTAGTAACCAGTTGTATAGTCGGGGAGATGCTCTAAAATAGAGTGCAGCTGTGAGCAAGAGAAATGGTGTTGTGGGCAACAATGGCAAGAATATGCCCGCGATGCCTAATATCAGCGAAACGGTTCCTATAATGATATATATGGTTTTCATGCGGACTGCTATTACTGATGGGTATATAAAAAGAACTGTGATTACAAACGTAGTCACAGTTCTTTTTGCACGGGAGGAGAGGCTCGAACTCCCGACACCCGGTTTTGGAGACCGGTGCTCTACCAACTGAGCTACTCCCGTGTTTGCGTGTGCAAAGGTAATAGATTCTATGGAATCTGCAAGAGTAGCAACTAAAATGTTTTTATCTCTGAACCTTTAATTTTTCCCATTCATCGGGTTTGAAGCCAACCAACACAAATGATTCGGTCACTACCAGCGGGCGTTTTACTAACTTCCCGTTGCTGGCTAATAACTCTATTTGTTCTTCTTCGCTCATTGTGGCAAGTTTGTCCTTCAGCCCCAGTTCTTTGTAGATTACTCCGCTTGTATTGAATAGCTTTTTGATGGGCAGGCCACTTTTAGGAATCCATTGTTTCAACTCTTCAGCAGTGGGATGCTCTTCGACAATCAATCGGTTGGCAAACTCTATTTTATTCTCAGTTAACCATTTCTTGGCCTTTTGGCAAGTGCTGCAGGCCGGATATTGCAAAAATATAGGTTTCATACTCTTTCGTTTTATCTTAAATGTGAATTTATATCATTAGTAACTCTTGGAACATCATGCGATAGACAGATGCCTTTTTGTCAATCGATAGTGGGTAAGCGCGCGACGAAGACGGCATTCGGTAGATCCTTATAGGTTGTTCGTTATACAAGAACTCGCAAAAATCGCCAATCTTAGGTTCTTCTACTTGTAGCTGAGTACACAAGATGTCAGTTGCTTTCTGTCCCGTTGCTACAATCGCTTTGCATTGGGGCACTTGTTTCAACAGTTTTCCTATGTCTGTTGTTTGCACAACTTCCAGAAATTTATCCGATGCATTATCCTGCAACCGTCGTATGGCCGTAGCAGTATCAAACAATGCAATACCTTTTTCCTCTAAAAACCGGATGATACGTTCACGGCAAAATGATTTTTTATCCTCGTTCAGGAAGAAGTCCTTTTCTTCGAAAAAAAGGATCCCTATTATACGCCACATATCGTTATTCAGATTTGGGTAATAGAACTCCATCGACCATCGTTTCTTTTGTGGTGGAAAACTACCGAGCATTAATAAACGGGCATTTGGAGGCAAAAAGGGATTTAAAGGATGATTTTCTATAGGGAGTGATTCCATCTTTCTTTTCTTAAATAGTTCTTTTTTGCCACTAAATATCGCGCTTTTACTTGAAAAGAGAAAATGCTTCGAACTTTTAGTTCTATAATCACATCCAAAACGCTCTGACTCTTAAATTAATTAACTATTTTTGCACCTTAATTTAATAGAAAGATAATAGAATAAGTTTAGTTATGAAAAGAATTATTACGATTTTCCTTCTCGTATTCTTAATTACTGCCCTTGGTGTTAAAGCGCAGAACATTCAGTTACACTACGATTTCGGTCGTGCTTTATATAATAAAGATCTTAAGGCTCGCCCATTGTTTACCTCTACAGTCGAAAAATACCAACCGGATAAATGGGGTAGCACCTTTTTCTTTGTCGACATGGACTATAACTCTAATGGCGTGGAACAAGCTTACTTTGAAATAGCCCGTGAGCTGAAGTTCTGGAAAGGCCCCTTTTCGGCTCATCTCGAATACAATGGTGGTTTGGCCAAAACCTATTCTATTAACAATGCTTATTTGGCCGGAGCAACCTATACCTATAATAATGCTTCGTTTAGCAAAGGCTTCTCATTGAGTGCTATGTATAAGTACATTCAAAAAAACGACTCACCCAATAATTTTCAATTAACGGCTACGTGGTACATGCACTTGCATGATAATCTCTTTACTCTTTGTGGCTTTGCCGACTATTGGAGAGAAGAAACGTGGTTTAATTCTAAGATGACTTTTTTAGCTGAACCTCAGTTTTGGGTGAATCTGAACAAGATAAAAGGGGTAAGCGATGATTTCAATCTTAGTGTAGGCAGTGAAGTCGAGGTTAGCAATAATTTCTATGCGGGTAGAGCCTATGTTATTCCTACCATTGCTCTGAAGTGGACATTAAACTAAAAGCATAGATGAAAACAGATTTAATTTACGGAATAGAAGATCGTCCACCTTTTAAAGATGCTTTTTTTGCCGCTTTACAGCATTTGCTTGCTATTTTTGTTGCCATTATCACTCCTCCTCTGATTATAGCCGGAGCGTTGAAGTTGGATGTAGAGAAAACGAGTTTCCTGGTGTCTATGTCCTTGTTTGTTTCCGGCATTTCTACCTTTATTCAATGTCGACGCTTTGGCCCGCTGGGTGCTAAGTTGCTTTGTATTCAAGGAACAAGTTTCTCCTTTATCGGTCCTATTATTACTACCGGTTTGACTGGCGGATTACCTCTTATCTTTGGTGTTTGTATGGCTGCCGCTCCTGTGGAGATGATAATCAGTCGCACTTTTAAATACCTGCGTACTATTATTACCCCTCTGGTCTCCGGCATTGTAGTACTTCTTATCGGATTGAGCCTGATAAAAGTGGGTATTGTTGCTTGTGGCGGAGGCTATGCAGCGATGGATAACGGTACGTTTGGTTCTTGGGAGAATCTTTCCATAGCCGGATTGGTACTGCTTAGTGTTCTTTTCTTTAATCGTTGCAAGAACAAATACTTGAGAATGAGTTCCATTGTATTGGGCATTTGCCTTGGATATGGAATGGCACTCTTTCTGGGTAAGGTAGATATGAGCTCGCTGAGTACGGATACATTAATGGGATTTAATATCCCCCTGCCATTTAAATATGGATTGGACTTTAATATATCTTCTTTTATCGCTATCGGACTTGTTTATCTGATAACAGCCATTGAAGCAACAGGAGATGTTACGGCCAATTCAATGATTTCCGGACTTCCGATTGAGGGTGAAGGGTATGTGAAACGTGTTTCGGGTGGGGTATTGGCTGATGGTTTTAACTCTTTCCTAGCCGGCGTTTTTAACTCGTTTCCTAATTCTATTTTTGCGCAAAACAATGGCATCATTCAACTTACCGGCGTAGCTAGTCGCTATGTGGGTTATTACATTGCTGCCATGTTGGTTCTATTGGGATTATTTCCTGTGGTTGGGACGGTCTTTTCACTGATGCCCGATTCTGTATTAGGCGGTGCTACATTACTCATGTTTGGAACAGTTGCCGCAGCGGGAGTGCGGATCGTGTCTTCGCAAAACATTGGTCGAAAAGAAACCCTTGTTTTGGCGGTTAGTTTGTCGCTAGGGCTAGGAGTAGAGTTAATGCCTGACATTCTCGTTAATGCTCCACAAGCCATAAAAGGAATCTTTTCTTCGGGCATCACTACCGGTGGGTTAACGGCCATTATAGCCAATGCGGTGATACGTGTCAAAGAAGAAAATGAGGTTTAGTATACAAACTTATATGCATAGTAATGCCAGAGCGAGGAAGCGATCCTTTTGCTCTGGCATTATTTTTTTATGCTTTGTTTGTCGGTTGGTACAACAAACGTATGGTTCAATTAATTAGGCTTTCGGATCCTCTTTTTTGTTCTTTGGTTCTTTTTTAGCTAACAGTACGATATTGTATACATATTCTGTCATCCACTTTTCAGAGTATCCTAAACGTTCTTTGTATTGGCGCACAGCAGTTGCTGTTTTGTGAACTTCATCAGCTTTCCATACCTTTTTTGTACATACATCATGTATTGTCTTTTCGGTCATACCACGTAACAACTTCTTAAAGAACGATGGCACACGAAACTTCCACTGCATGAGGTTGCCCATTAGCATCATCAAATCGTTAGAGAATCCCTGATACATGAAAAGATAGGATTGCACATCATTTTGTGTTTTGCAATTCTTCTTTATAGATGCATCTATTTCTTTAAAGAACTCTTCGCTAAGACCATAATCTTGCATCAGCATCTTGCGCGCACGTGACTTTTCCGCTAATCCAAGTTTTCCACCTTGAGTGCTGATCTTAAACATGCGTTTAAAGTTGGCTACATCAGGCACAAAGTTAATGTTGGTAATACCTAGATTCACTGCTATCACCGCTTGAAAATAGACCCGTGTCAGAGACACAAAGTCTTCTACATTGCCTACTACCTTATCATTGGCGCCGGCTTCTTTCTTTAACAATTTTGAAAATAAGCTCATTCTTCGAGAGTTATATGATTTATATTATTAAAATTCATAGCGTTTGCAAATGTACAAAACAAAAACCACTTATAATATGATAACTTCCATGCAATCTGCATTGGTAAGCTATTTCAGCTTGACAAATGTAGGCAAAAAATTGAATTGTACGGCCACTAGGGCTATTTTAGCTGAATATTTTAAAAAATAAATTATTTCTATACGTTTATTTCGGGAAAGAATGTACTTTTGCCGCTCATTATTAACTAAAACAGTAAAAGGATTATGAAAGAAGTAGTAGAAAAGTTGACCCAATTGGTCGCTGAATTTAGTAAAGACGCTAATGCACAAATCGAAAACGGAAACAAAGCTGCTGGAACACGTGCTCGTAAAGCATCATTGGAAATTGAAAAGCTAACGAAGGAATTTAGAAAAGCATCTTTGGAAGATTCAAAGAATTAATAGTTCGAACCCACTTTTCTTTTGGAAACACTTGACTTTGCCAAGTAAATGTATTACTTTTGCAAGTGTATTCATAAAGTAGTTTGAAATTAAACTGCGCTAAATAGGGGAAGCTTTTGCTTCCCCTATTTTTGTTTGATCGCAGCCTGTTTTTTGCTCAAAAGACGCTGAAAAGTGGGTAAAAGGACGGTTTGGTTTGGTAATCTGCACGGTTCTCTTTCTCGGAAAGACGGTTGCTCTTTGGCAAAGTGCCTATTTGTTATCGGAATAACTCCTTTTTGTCTTTGGAGCACGCTTCCTCCGTTAATTATACGTAATTCGTCTCTTGACAAAAACGACCTTACGGAAGTCTCTTTGTCAAGTTTCAAGAAGACCGTCCGGAAGCCTTGTGAGAGGGGTTTGGTGAACTAGTTAATTAACTAGTTCACCACGCTGAAGTAGTATCGTTTGTTTGAGTATACTCATTTGTAATAAAAAAACAAAGGTGAATCACCCTTGTTGAATAGGTAACTCACCTTTAATAAATGATTAGTTTCTGAAAACTAACTTTTCTCCAAACGAATCGACTACGATCGGTTTGCTCCGATCTACCTCTTGTGCCAATAGCTTCTTAGATAAATCATTGAGCAAGTAGCGTTGTATCGCTCTTTTCACCGGACGTGCTCCGAACTCAGGATCATAACCGGCTTTGGCAATAAACGCTACTGCATCATCGGTCATTTGCAGTTCTACTCCATTTGTGGCAAGCATCTTTTGTACCCCGGCGATTTGTAGCAGCACAATTTGTTTGATCTCTTTTTCCGTAAGCGGCAAGAACATAATTGTTTCGTCAATACGGTTTAAGAATTCAGGACGAATAGCTTTCTTAAGCATGTTCATCACTTCCTTCTTCGTTTCCTCCACAATTCCATCTTTGTTTGCATCATTTAGTCTCTCCATCTGGCTTTGAATATAAGCACTACCCATGTTGGAGGTCATGATGATGATGGTATTCTTGAAGTTTACCATGCGCCCTTTGTTATCTGTCAGACGTCCATCATCGAGTACTTGCAGCAAGATGTTGAATACATCCGGATGTGCCTTCTCTATTTCATCGAAAAGCACTACTGAATAAGGCTTCCGGCGGATAGCTTCCGTTAGTTGTCCACCCTCATCGTAACCTACGTATCCCGGAGGCGCTCCGACCAAACGGGAAACGCTATGCTTTTCTTGATACTCACTCATATCAATACGGGTCATCATCGTTTCGTCGTCGAACAAAAACTCGGCCAATGCTTTCGCCAATTCTGTCTTACCTACACCGGTTGTACCAAGGAAGATGAACGAACCGATGGGGCGTTTAGGATCTTGCAATCCGGCACGGCTTCGGCGTACTGCATCGGCTACGGCTTCGATGGCTTCATCTTGTCCGATAACCCGTTGATGCAACTCATCTTCAAGCACCAATAACTTGTCCTTCTCGCTTTGTAGCATCTTGTTCACAGGTATACCTGTCCAACGAGATACCACGTCGGCAATGTCTTCCGCATCTACCTCTTCCTTAATCATGGCACTGTCTCCCTGCATCTCTTGCAGTTTCAGATGAGTATCTTCAATCTCCTTGTCCAGCGCTTGAAGTTTCCCATAGCGAATCTCGGCCACTTTTCCATAATCACCTTCCCGTTCTGCTTTATCGGCCTCAAACTTCAGGTTCTCAATTGCTATTTTGTTTTGCTGAATTTTATTGACCAATGTCTTTTCGCTTTGCCATTTCGCTTTGAAAGAGCTTTCTTGTTCTTTTAATTCGGCAATCTCCTTATTGAGCTGTTTGAGTTTCGAGTCGTCTTTTTCCCGTTTAATCGCTTCGCGTTCAATCTCCAATTGCTTGATCTTACGAGAAATCTCATCCAACTCTTCCGGAACGGAATCCACTTCCATGCGTAGCTTAGCAGCGGCTTCGTCCATCAGATCAATAGCTTTATCCGGTAAGAAACGGTCGGTGATGTATCGACTACTTAATTCCACGGCAGCTATGATGGCATCATCGGTGATACGCACTTTGTGGTGATTTTCATAACGCTCTTTCAGTCCACGTAAAATTGAAATGGTACTCAATGTATCCGGCTCGTTTACTTGTACAATTTGAAAACGACGCTCTAAAGCTTTATCTTTTTCGAAATACTTCTGATACTCATCCAGTGTTGTCGCACCAATGGAGCGCAATTCTCCACGAGCAAGAGCCGGCTTTAATATATTGGCGGCATCCATGGCGCCTTCACCTTTGCCCGCGCCCACCAACGTATGTATTTCGTCAATGAACAAGATCACATTTCCGTCTGACTTAATCACTTCGTTGATAACTGATTTCAGACGTTCTTCAAATTCACCTTTGTATTTGGCTCCCGCCACAAGTGCGCCCATATCGAGAGAATAGACCTGTTTGTTCTTCAGATTCTCGGGCACGTCACCTCTCAATATACGATGTGCCAATCCTTCTACAATGGCAGTTTTTCCCGTTCCCGGTTCACCTATTAATATAGGGTTGTTTTTCGTTCGCCGACTTAGTATCTGGAGTACGCGACGTATCTCCTCATCACGCCCGATTACGGGATCAAGCTTTCCACTACGTGCTGCTTCATTTAGGTTGATGGCATATTTCTCCAAACTCTGATACGTGTCTTCGCTCGATTGTGAAGTAACCTTTTCTCCTTTCCGGAGTTCGCTGATGGCAGAGCGAAGTTCTTTCTCTGTCATACCCGCATCTTTCAAGATGGTAGATGCAACACTCTTTACCGTTAGTAAGGCAAGTAAGAGATGCTCCAAAGAGACAAACTCATCACCCATTTCTTTAGAGTATTGAGTTGCTTTCTGCAGAACCTCGTTTGCTTCCCGTCCCAGATAAGATTCTCCTCCTCCCGATACTTTTGCGAGAGAATCGATTTGCTTATCGAGCACAAGAGAGATTTGTTGGCTGTTGACACCCAACTTTTGAAAGATGAAATTGGTGATGTTTTCTCCCACTTTCATCACAGCATGAAGCAGATGCACCGTTTCAATGGCTTGCTGCCCCCGGCTTTGGGCCAAGTTCACCGCTTCTTGTACGGCTTCTTGAGATTTAATCGTAAAATTGTTGAAATTCATATTGTTTGTTCTCCTTTCTTCTTGCTAATAAAATAACAACTACTGAGGCGCAAAAGATTTGCCAATGAGGGTAAACTGACTAATTTTCAGGTAATGGGACCTCTTTGGTTGACAAAAAGTCAGATGACCAGACGATTTTGTCATTTCTCGTAAGAGTTTCAAGGCTATTTATCCGTCTTCGGTTAGCTCTTTTTAGTGGAAAAGGGAGGTGAATGTGTGCAGGTGAAATGATTTTTGTATCTTTATCGCTCTAAAATAGAAAAAAGATTATGGCAGAGAAGATAAAACTAGCTGAAACAGTGATGCTGATTGATACGGCATATATGAATTTCGTTATAACAGATTTGAAGAAGAACTTTGAGCGCATGCTTGGACGCTCGTTACATGAGATTGATTTGTCGCACCTGATGAGCTATTTGGCTTTGGACGCTTCTATCTCTGAAGGAAAGAATGAGATACAAGTACTTTGGGTTTATGATGATCACTCGTCTAAACTACTCCATTGTCATCCTTCCGACTTGAAGGAAGAGCTGAACGGGGTCGCTTTTTCTAATACATTGGGGGAATTTTCTTTTGCCAGCGTTCCGTCAGCGGAGATGGTTTCACGAGAAGATTTGTATTTTGATTTATTCGATATTGTAGTCGATTCGGCTGATGTGAAGAAGGTTATTCTCGTTTCTTTTACCGAGGAATACGGTGACAGGCTGCATTTGGCCATGGAGAAAGTGACTGAGAAGGAAATTATCCTGTTCTGCATGGATGAACCCCAACAAGAATCTCGTCATTATTGGGAGATGCTGGCTTATCCTTTGATGCAATCTTTAGGTATTAAAGGTGACGAGTTATCCTAATAAATAGTCATTCTTATGTCCGATTTTCGTCTTAAAGTATTTCTTAGTGTGGCAAAGAATCTTAGCTTCACTAAGGCTTCGCAGGAACTTTTCGTTAGCCAGCCGGCTATTACCAAGCACATTCAGGAGCTGGAAACTACTTACCAAACCCGTTTGTTCGAGAGACAGGGTAATAAGATATCCCTGACTGCTGCCGGACAACTTTTGTTGGAGCATAGCGAACGTATTTTGGACCACTATAAGCAGTTGGAGTATGAGATGCATTTGCTGCATAATGCCTATACCGGAGAGTTAAAACTTGGTGCAAGCACTACGATTGCTCAGTATGTGCTTCCTCCTCTGCTAGCCAGTTTTATTGAAAAGTTTCCGCAAGTAAACCTGTCTCTGATGAGTGGCAATTCCCGAGAAATAGAAACGGCTTTACAGGAACACCGCATCGATTTGGGTTTAGTAGAAGGTATTGTCCGCTTACCTAACCTAAAGTACACCGATTTTTTGGAAGACGAGCTGGTGGCCATTGTGCATCCTGGCAGTAAGCTGGCCATTGGTGATGAAGTTCTTCCCGAGGATTTACAGCGTATTCCTCTGGTACTTCGTGAAAGAGGATCGGGAACACTGGATGTATTCGAAAAAGCGTTGTTGCAACACGATCTGAAACTCTCGTCACTTAACGTTTTGTTATACTTGGGCAGTACGGAAAGCATCAAACTTTTCTTGACCAATTCTGATTGCATGGGAATTGTCTCCGTTCGTTCTGTCAGGCGTGAGCTCTTCTCCGGTTTGTTTAGGGTGGTAGAGATAAAAGAGATGCCTTTGCTTCGAACATTTAACTTTGCTCAACTGCAAGGGCAGGAGAGTGGACTCTCGCAAGTATTTATGCAATTCGCCATGCATCATAACAATCAGTTATAGTGCATAAGTAGAAACGATTAGCTTTAATGCGGCAACCTTCCTACCTTTGCAGCCATAAAGAAAATAAATAATAAATTATGGGTGCATTCTTTCAATCGCTAAAAGCCAACAATAAAACGATTTACGTGTCACTGCTTGTCGTTTTAGCTTTCTTTCTTCTCTTAGATTATATTCCTGTTTTATCGGCCTATTCTTCGTGGGTTACTCCTCCGGTAGCTTTGTTCCTTGGCTTGGCTTTCGCTTTGACGTGCGGGCAGGCACATCCTAAGTTCAACAAGAAAGTTTCCAAATATTTATTGCAATATTCCGTTGTGGGGTTGGGCTTTGGCATGAATCTTCAAGCTTCGCTTGCTTCAGGTAAGGATGGGATGGCGTTTACCGTTATTTCTGTGGTGGGCACAATGCTACTCGGTTGGTTCATCGGCCGTAAGCTACTGAAAGTGGATAGAGACACTTCTTATCTGATAAGTTCCGGTACGGCTATTTGTGGAGGAAGTGCTATTGCCGCCATAGGACCGGTACTTCGGGCCAAAGATAGTGAAATGTCCGTAGCGCTCGGCACCATCTTTATCCTTAACGCGATTGCTCTTTTTATCTTTCCCGTCATTGGTCATTGGCTTGGCATGAGTCAGCATGATTTCGGAACGTGGGCAGCCATCGCCATTCACGATACCAGTTCTGTGGTGGGTGCCGGTGCCGCTTATGGAGAGGAAGCACTGAAAGTCGCTACAACGATTAAGCTCACACGTGCTCTATGGATTATACCTTTGGCCTTTATTACTTCGTTTATCTTCAAAAGCAAGGGACAAAAAATCAATATTCCATGGTTCATCTTCTTTTTCTTACTTGCCATGGTGGCAAACACCTATTTGCTCAATGACGTTCCTCAGATAGGAGATGCGATTAATCGTTTTGCACGGAAAGGACTTACTATAACACTTTTCTTTATTGGTGCTTCATTGTCGAGAGATGTGCTGAAGTCTGTAGGAATCAAACCCCTTATCCAAGCTGTTTTACTTTGGCTCGTTATCAGTCTTAGCACGTTGGCTTCCATCTACTGGTTCTAGTCGATATTTTTAAAAGATAAAGCCCCGCATTTGTGCCGAATCCCTTTACTCTAAAGGCTTGTGACACAAATGCGGGGCTTTACAGATATATCGCTTATCCTTAATTTGTGATCCCGTATTGCTCAAGATTATCAAAAGAGATATCTAAGCTATCCAATACTTCTAGATCTTTGAGTTTCTCTAAATCTCCAAAGAATTTGAAATCTTTGAATTTATTGAGTCCTTTCAAATCAAACTGTTTATCTTTGAATGCTTTCTGAAAGTCTATATCCGACAGATGTATGTCTATGTTATTGCCAATGGAAGGGGAGAAGTTATAGCTATGCCCGTTGATAAGCGTAATGCGTTGAATATCGTCGAATGACATTTCTCCTACTAAATGGGTGTATCCTTGCTTGGCCCCTTCGGTTATCATAATTAGTTCCGTGACTTTATCTCCTCTCTTTTTGATGTAAAAAGCCGATGACGAAGCCACTCCTTTTTGCTTCATGAGCAATTCGTAATTCCCCTTTTTTACAAAGGCACTAATGTCCTCTTTCATCTCCTTCTTTATCTTTGAATCGAAAGTAGAGATAACGTAGATCGCATCTAGCTTACTAGCGACTTTGCTGATGACAAAATCTTCATTTATCACTTTAGGATTCATCCCCAGCATAGCTTTTGAGATATAAACAGATGTCACGTTGGGCATTTCATCATATTTATTAAAGAGACTGTTCTGAGCTTTAGCATCTATGCTAAGAGCTGCGATGACTAGCATCATCATAAAAATTATCTTTC
The DNA here is from genome assembly GCF_963666545.1 of uncultured Bacteroides sp. Taxonomy (NCBI): domain Bacteria; kingdom Pseudomonadati; phylum Bacteroidota; class Bacteroidia; order Bacteroidales; family Bacteroidaceae; genus Bacteroides; species uncultured Bacteroides sp. The sequence goes on from NZ_OY762899.1 coordinate 3,427,137, forward strand.
TCATCATTTTTTATTTATTGAATTTCTTCTTTTATTTCCTGATTAACCTTGTATACCTCTTTCTTGTTTTCGTTCAATTGGTTTAAGCCCGTATTCATATTGGCTGATATCTCTGTCAATGCAGCTTTTGTTGCCGCATAGGCGTCTCGTGGATTATTAAACGTATCTTTAGGTACATCATCCGTATGGTAACTTGTTATTTCATAACCAATGAATGTAAGAAACAGTAAACTTGCAGCTATTCCGCCAATCCGTATCCAGTTCATCTTTGATTTGTTCTTGATGAAGAACCTCTTCTCTTCTTCCGCTTTCGCATCAATCAATCTTGCGAGTTTCTCTTCCAGCCCATGGGATTGTCTTGGTTTGGAAGATGTGCACAATCCCTTGAATAACAGTTTGTCTGCTAATAAATGTGCCGGCACATCTTGTGTCTCAAAATACTCCTTTAGTGTATCTTCTTGGCTATCAGTGGTCTTGCTTTCATAAAACAATACCAGTAATTTCTCAATTTCTTCCACTCTCATAATTGTTCAGTTTATTGAATTGTTCACGTATCTTCTTTCTGGCTCTGGATAGCAATACTCTTATATTGATGCTGCTTAATCCGGTTAGCCGCTCTATTTCTTCGTAGGAGCACCCTCTAACATCTTTCAGCGTAATGATTTTCTGTTGTTGCTCCGGTAAACAACTAATGAGCTGTCTCACTTGTCTGACTTCGTCCTTTGCTTCTAAGTTGTCTGCCTCTGTCGTATCCGCCAACATTGTTAGCTCTACTGCATGTTTGCTGAGCACATATTTACCCGAGCGCAAAATGTCAAAGCACATATTCTTCACGAGGGTGACGCTGAAAGCTTCCGGATTGTTGATGGCAACTAATCCATCTCTTTTATCCCATAGTTTCAGATAAGCTTCTTGTACCAAATCTTCGGCATCAGGTTCATTCTCTAATAGCTGATAGGCTATAAAGTAGAGCTTGCGATGAAATGGTAAGTATTCTCTCTTAAAAGTTTCAGCGTCCATAGACTTTCGTGTCTTTGTTCATATCTTCTTTGTAGACGTGAGTGGGGTGAATCTTGTTACAAGTAAACACTGGAAAATAAAAAAAAGACGAAACTTTATTTTCCGAGACAGTCATCTAGTACTGTTTTCTTTCGAAAAATAAAGCCTCGTCTTTCAAATGAGGGAGCATTCTATTCTTTATTGCCCATTATTGGCAGTCAGAACAGAATGTTTTAAGTTAGGTTGATGAGTGCTTATTTCTTTAGCTTTTCAGCAATAAGACCCTCTATTTCTTCTGCCAATTCAGGATTATCAGCCATGCATTGTTTAGCCGCATCGCGTCCTTGTCCCAGTTTGGTGTCGTTATAGCTATACCAAGAACCACTCTTCTTCACAAGTCCCAAGTCTGTACCCAGGTCAACAATTTCTCCTGAGCGAGAGATTCCTCCGCCAAACATAATGTCGAATTCAGCTTTACGGAAAGGAGGAGCGACCTTGTTCTTTACTACTTTTACACGTACTTGGTTACCTATTACCTCTTCACCATCTTTCAATTGTGAAGCACGGCGGATATCCAAACGTACTGATGCATAAAATTTTAATGCGTTACCACCGGTCGTTGTTTCAGGACTTCCAAACATAACACCAATCTTTTCGCGCAACTGATTGATAAAGACACAAGTTGTGCGTGTCTTGCTTACAGTACCCGTTAACTTTCTGAGGGCTTGAGACATGAGGCGGGCTTGTAGACCCATTTTGTTTTCTCCCATATCACCTTCAATTTCAGCTTTCGGAGTAAGAGCGGCAACAGAGTCAATGACAATAATGTCAATGGCTGATGAACGAATCAATTGCTCCGCTATCTCAAGCGCTTGTTCACCATTGTCGGGTTGTGAAATCCAAAGATTATCTACATCTACACCTAATTTAGCAGCATAGAAGCGATCGAAAGCATGTTCTGCATCGATAAACGCAGCAATACCTCCGGCTTTTTGTGCTTCTGCAATGGCATGAATGGCCAATGTCGTTTTACCGGATGATTCCGGTCCGTAGATTTCAATTATTCTTCCCCTAGGATAACCACCTACGCCCAGAGCGGCATTCAGAGCGATTGATCCTGAAGGAATTACTTCAACTTGTTCCACTACGCTATCGCCCATTTTCATGATAGAACCTTTGCCGAAGTTCTTTTCTATCTTGTCCATAGCTGCCTGTAAGGCCTTTAACTTTTCGCTTGATGCCATTTTATTGTTTTCTGTTTCAAAATTTAGTTCGTCTTTCTTGCCCATAATATTTTAAAATAGTGGTGGGATTGTCCCGCTACTGGTTTATAATTTGCCCTGCATGCTCTTTGGTATTCACCTCTTTAGAGCTTATAATCCGTTCTATAATACCTTCTTCATTAATAATAAAGGTAGTTCGTAAAGTTCCCATATATGAGCGGCCATACATTTTCTTCTCAGTCCATACGCCAAACTGTTCTACCAGTTTTTTATTCGTATCCGCAATGAGCGTAAAAGGTAGGTTGTTCTTATCAATAAACTTCTGGTGAGACTTTTCGTCATCCACGCTTACGCCGATAATTTCATATCCGGCTTTTCGCAGGTCGGCATAATTATCTCTGAGGTTGCATGCCTGAGTGGTGCATCCTGAAGTATTATCTTTTGGATAGAAATAGATTACTAACTTTTTTCCTTTGTAATTAGCAAGGCGTATCTCTTCTCCTTTCTCGTTTATCCCCAAGATTTCCGGGGCTTTGTCTCCTACATTCATTTGTTCTTTTTTTAAAGTTCCAAATCCTTGTCGAATACTTCGTGCCAAGGCAAACCTTGCTTGTTCAATTGCTCCATGAAAGGATCCGGATTAAACTCTTCTACGTTGTTTACTCCCGGATTTTTCCATAAGCCTTTAAAGAACATCAAGGCACCGATCATAGCCGGAACGCCTGTGGTGTAACTCACTCCTTGCATACCCGTTTCTTTATAAGCTGCTTCGTGGCTACAATTGTTATATACATAGTAAGTACGTTCCTTGCCCTCTTTAATGCCACGAATGCGGCAACCGATTGATGTCTCTCCGGTGTAGTTCTCACCCAGATCTTGCGGATTGGGTAGTACTGCTTTTAAGAATTGGATAGGAACAATCTTCTGTCCGTTATAATCTATCTCGTCAATACGGGCCATACCAATGTTTTGGATAACGCGTAAGTGAGTAAGGTACTCTTGTCCGAAAGTCATCCAGAATCTTGCCCGCTTAATAGTCGGGAAGTGTTTTACCAAGGATTCTAACTCTTCATGATAAAGTAAATAAGACTCTTTGGGTCCGACATTCGGATAAGTGATGGGTTGATGCAACTCCAATGAACCTGTTTCTACCCATTCACCATTCTCGAAATAACGACCTTTCTGAGTAATCTCGCGGATATTGATTTCCGGATTAAAGTTAGTGGCAAATGCCTTGTGGTGATCACCTGCATTGCAATCTACAATATCCAGATAATGTATTTCGTCAAAATAATGTTTGGCCGCATAAGCAGTATATATACCACTCACTCCGGGATCGAATCCGCAACCGAGTATGGCTGTTAACCCTGCTTCTTTGAAGCGTTCGTGATAGGCCCATTGCCAGCTGTATTCAAAGTGAGCTTCGTCTTTAGGCTCATAGTTGGCAGTATCCAAATAGTTCACTCCGGCTTTGAGACAAGCTTCCATAATGGTAAGGTCTTGATAAGGGAGTGCTACATTAATAACCAATTCCGGTTTAAAGTCATTGAATAAAGCCACAAGTTCATCCACGTTGTCCGCATCAACTTGTGCTGTTTTTATTGCCGGATTACCAATTGCCTTTACAATAGCGTCGCACTTTGATTTTGTACGACTGGCAAGCATAATATCTGTAAATGTATCGGCATTTTGTGCCACTTTGTGTGCAACAACGGTTCCTACACCGCCCGCACCAATAATTAGAACTCTACCCATTTCTTATTCCTGAACTTTTAAGTCATTTGTTTATTACTTGAATAGATGCCGAATTACTTTGAATACGACACTTCAATATTTATTAAGCAAAGATAAAAAATAAATCGGAACCGATATGATATATTACTTATCTTTGTTCATTCTCCACTTATCTGATTAGTATGCCACTTTCAAATTCGAGCACGTGACCATGATATAACCATGTTTCAAACTTCGAATTCTTTTTGACTATAATCTGACTTGGTTCTCCCAATGCCAGTCTGCATTCGTCTGTATTCATACCTGCTTTTACTTCTCCATAAGCGATTAATGCCCAATGTTCTTCAGTGATATTTGGATATTTACTTCTGATATTGCCAAATGCAAATAAGTCCTCAATGTAGTTTTCGTTTTTGATGATGTAGTCGTATTTTAAGTCTGCGTCTGTTAGATAGATATTTCCATTTGCATCTTCCAAGGTAAGAGTAACCAATGTTTTACCACTTTTTAAATTCAGATCTTTAATGGTCAGTTGGGTATAGCGTGCCAAGCGTATTCTTGTGCTAATGGGTTGATCTTGAAAACCTGTTCTAACCTCCGCTTCAATATTCTTTTTCGGATAAACCGCTGCATTTATATATTTGGACTTAATATCATCCAACGCTTTTTCGTTCTGATCGACAAAACTGAAGGCATTGGGGAAATATTTCACTTTCTTATCAGCTTGGAAATCAGATTTGTCCATTCCTGAATTAGTCCTTGAGAAGGCCACTTCCGTGTAGTAAGAATGTCCTTTGTCATCTTCGAAAACCAGTTTTACCGGATATTGCTTACTTCCCACACCTACTGCTTTTACGGTTACTTTTGTGTTGAAGGGGATGCTGGCATCGCTGTATCCTTTATAACTGTTTGCATCGTCCACTCGGACAGAAGTGGTTTTAGTGTATAACGTTTTTCCTACCAGTAATTCCTTGGCCTTATCCACGTCCTTAAGAAAGACGAGTCCATTGATGCTCGCCCGAGGGTTGCTGCTGCATAATTCATCCAGCTTTTTATTCTTAAATTCATAGTAATACTTATTCCCTTCGCATCTAAATATAAAGCGAGTAGAATAGCTCTTTCCGGTATATGTTTCCTCCTCACTTTCTTCAGTGCCAACGAACTCAAGTATCTTCTGTTTCAAGATGTTGCTTGCTACATCTTTCTTGTCTTCGTAACTCTTAAGTATAGGTAAGAACTTGTCTTTATCCTCGGGCAGAAACATGAATTTCAATTCGGGAATCCATTTGCATAATGTGTACAACTCAAATGATGTATTGATAAATTGTTCTTCCTCTGTTGTTGCGAGAGGTTTGGTTGTAGAGGTTGACACAATATATTCGTTTTGCGCCTTAGCGGATTGATATCCGATGAATAGGAGCAGGATTAATAGTGATTTTAGATTCATAATTGCTTGTTTTGAAAGGTTATAAATAAATGTTATGGTAATAGTTATCCTTTGTTTTTTATGATGATCCAGACGATGACGGGTGCACCGAATAACGCTGTAACGGCATTGATAGGGAGAGTGCCTTGTGCGCCGGGTAATTGAGAGATAATGTCGCAAATGAGCATCGTTGAGGCGCCGCAGAGTATAGAGGTTGGCAGAATCACTCTGTGATTGGAAGTGCCCATTATGCCACGTGCAATGTGAGGCATGGTTATGCCTATAAAAGCAATCGGTCCGGTAAAAGCGGTGGAAGTTCCGGCCAATAAAGCTGTGGCAAAGATAATAAGTAAGCGCAGTCGCATAACGGAAATGCCCAATCCGATGGCATAATTCTTCCCTAATAGAAGAACGTTGAGTTGCTTTTGCAAGATAAAAGCCAAAGAGATGCCAATTAAGATGACAGGAGCCATGATCCACATTTGTTCCCAGCTAACCGATGATAAACTTCCGAATGTCCAAGTGATGAAGAGCTTTAACATGTCGGGATTGCTCACACTTTGAAGAATGCTCACAATTGCTCCGGCAAAGTTGCCGAACATCATTCCGATAATGAGTAAAGATACTGTTTGAGGTATCCTTATTGAAACAATGATGACGAGCAGCAGTACTCCGATTGATCCGGCAACAGCCGCTGCTACCTGTCCCCATCCGGCAACAAAACCAAATGGAAGTGCTGAAGCACCAAGTGTAAGCAACGCAACACCCAGACTGGCACCAGACGTAACACCGAGCACGTCGGGCCCTGCAAGCGGGTTGTGAAATAGTGTTTGCATCATTACGCCGGCTACAGATAAGGCGGCTCCCGCAAGTATGGCTGTTAGAGCCTTGGGTATTCTGTGATTCAAAATGATTTCGCGATAGATCATGTCGTTGCTATTGCCTGCTAGAGTGTTCCATATATCGCTTAAAGATAAACTCACACTACCCAAGGCAATGTCTGCCATGAATGCGATGATAAAGAGTATGGTGAGAAAGATGATTTTTTTATCCATTGATTCTGAACCGCTTTTATTTCTTCAGCTTTTCCATATATACCGATTCGTAATTGGGCAGTAATTCAGGATGAAGAATCTTTATCATGTCACTTAAGAGAAGATCGGGACGGGCTACGCCACTTTCCCAATAATCATTTCCTCCTCTGGCGTTCTTTCGTTTATTAATGTTGTAGACTCTTCCTTCTTTGTAAGCTTTGAATAATTTATATTTGGCATCTATTCGTCCCAACTCTTCCAATGAAGAAGCTTCAGATCCTATCCAAATGTCTGCCTTGCCGAAGTTTATCAACGCTTCTTCTATATTGCTGCTTCTACTTCCGCTGGTCGTTGTGTCATTGGCGTAAAAATACTGTCCACCCGCATCTTTAAATAGCTGAGCGTTATAACTCAGTCCTGTAGGCATTGACCAACTTCCCCGATAATCTTGTCCGGAAAGAATTGAAGGCTTCTCCTTTACTGCTGAGGCGAGTTTCTTCACTCTCTCGTATCGTTTCTCTATGTCGCTGTAAATGCTATCGGCCAGTGCTTCTTTATCAAAAAAGGCAGCTATAAACTTAATCCATTCTGCTCTTCCTAATAGTGTCTTCTCTTGCCACTCGATGTTGTATATCACAGTTATGTCTGTTTGCTGCATTCGCTTGCTGTTTTCATCTTCGGCATTGTAGGCAGAAGTCATGATGGCTTGCGGATGGAGCAATAGAAGGTTCTCGATATCCAGATTGAATGGTTCTCCTAGATCTTTTATTTTACCTTCCTTTACACCTCTTAATATAGTAGGATTGTAAATGTATGCCGTGCTACATACTCCTGTCACTTTATTCAACTCTCCCAATAGCTCTATAAAACCGAGGTGGGTAGCCGAATTAGTCATCAAACTTTTAAGTGGGATCTTAATTTTGTGTCCGTCTGCAGGAACCTCGGTGCTTTCATCTTTCACCAAGTAATATTTATCGTATATCTCGCCTTCTTTCCATGGATTGTAAACGGTGACTGTGGTGTAGTTGGTCGCATGGGCAATACTAAATCTGCTGGCATGCGAAAGGGACACTGGAACGCCATCTTTACTTGATGCTTGTTGAGAAGACTTTCCACTGCACCCGGATAATAATAGGAGAAGAGGAAGATATATACATAGGATTCTTTTTGTCATAATCTAACGAGGTGTTTATAAACGCATACAAATATACACGATAATTTTCAGAAAATGTATTTTATGTTTGATGATCTTATCAATCATTTGTGACGTATAAAGACATCCCACGGAGGGGGTGCTTAAAGCCTTTGGGAAACGTGCACGTTGTACATATGCTTCGTGCACGTTTCATCTCTTAAACGTGCACGTTCTCCAAAGGTTCTGTGCACTGACTAAAATTGCTTCTCAGACGTGCTGTAGAAGCCTAATCTATATTACTTGAGAAAACATGACTTTCTGTCAGTTGTGCTGACAATGCTATAACTAAAAAGAACATTTGCTACTGTCACTTTCGGGAGTTTGTTTGCTATTGTTGCTTTGGCACAAGGTTTGTCTTTTAATAGTCGTTCGGTGCAATTCCGACTAGACATAGAATAATAACAATTAAAAAGATAATAATCATGGGAAAAATTATTGGTATAGACTTAGGAACAACAAACTCTTGTGTTTCCGTATTCGAAGGAAATGAGCCGGTTGTAATTGCTAATAGCGAAGGTAAACGTACAACCCCTTCTATCGTAGCCTTTATAGACGGAGGCGAACGTAAAGTGGGCGATCCAGCTAAACGCCAAGCTATTACTAACTCTCAAAGAACGGTATATTCTATCAAACGTTTCATGGGAGAAAACTGGGATCAGGTGCAGAAAGAAATTGCACGTGTACCTTATAAAGTAGTAAAAGGCGAGAACAGTACACCGCGCGTTGAAATCGACGGACGTCTCTATACTCCGCAGGAAATCTCGGCCATGATTCTACAGAAGATGAAAAAGACTGCTGAGGATTATTTAGGTCAGGAAGTAACAGAAGCTGTGATCACAGTGCCTGCTTACTTTAGCGACTCTCAGCGTCAGGCAACCAAAGAAGCCGGACAGATTGCCGGATTGGATGTGAAACGTATTGTGAACGAACCAACTGCTGCTGCTTTGGCTTACGGTCTTGATAAGGCTCACAAAGACATGAAGATTGCTGTGTTCGACCTTGGTGGTGGTACCTTCGATATTTCTATTCTTGAATTCGGTGGCGGTGTGTTTGAAGTTCTTTCTACGAATGGTGATACTCACCTTGGTGGTGATGACTTTGACCAAGTAGTTATCAACTGGTTAGTACAGGAATTTAAGAATGATGAAGGTGCTGATCTTACTCAAGATCCGATGGCTTTGCAACGTTTGAAAGAAGCTGCTGAAAAAGCGAAGATTGAATTGTCTTCATCTACCAGCACTGAGATCAACTTACCTTATATTATGCCTGTAGCAGGTGTACCAAAGCACTTGGTTAAGACCTTGAGTCGTGCTAAATTCGAATCTTTGGCTCATGAATTGATTCAAGCTTGTCTTGAACCATGTAAGAAAGCAATGAAAGATGCTAGTTTGAGCAACTCTGATATTGACGAAGTCATCCTTGTTGGTGGTTCTTCACGTATACCTGCAGTGCAAAAATTGGTAGAAGATTTCTTTGGCAAAGCTCCTTCTAAAGGTGTGAATCCGGACGAAGTGGTAGCTGTAGGAGCTGCTGTACAAGGTGCTGTGTTGACAGATGAAATTAAAGGTGTGGTATTGCTTGATGTTACTCCATTATCAATGGGTATTGAGACCATGGGTGGTGTGATGACAAAATTGATCGATTCTAACACAACCATTCCTTGCAAGAAGAGCGAAACATTCTCTACTGCTGCTGATAACCAGACAGAAGTAACCATCCACGTGTTGCAAGGCGAACGTCCGATGGCATCCCAGAATAAGTCGATTGGCCAGTTTAACTTGACAGGAATTGCACCGGCACGTCGTGGTATACCACAAATTGAAGTTGCGTTTGATATCGATGCCAATGGTATCTTGAAAGTATCAGCCAAAGATAAAGCGACCGGTAAAGAACAAGTGATTCGTATCGAAGCTTCAAGTGGCTTGAGCAAAGAAGAAATAGACAGAATGAAAGCGGAAGCGGAAGCGAATGCTGAAGCAGATAAGAAAGAACGTGAAAAGATTGATAAGCTGAATCAGGCTGACAGCACAATCTTCCAGACAGAAAAACAATTAGAAGAACTGGGAGATAAGTTGCTTGCTGACAAGAAAGCACCGATTGAAGCTGCTCTGGCTAAGTTGAAAGAAGCTCACAAGGCACAAGATATTGCTGCTATTGATACTGCATTGGCCGAGGTTAATACTGCCTTCCAAACTGCAAGTGCTGAGATGTATGCTCAGAGCGGTGCACAAGGCGGAGCGCAAGCCGGTCCGGACATGAATGGCGGTCAAGCCAATGAAGGTGAAGGCAAGCAAGGCGAGAACGTTCAAGATGCTGACTTTGAAGAAGTGAAGTAATATCGCTATATTATATCAAAAAGAGGCTGATCTTTTATTAGATTAGCCTCTTTTTGTATAAATACGTATTATGTTTGGCTATGTGATTCAATTGTTCTACTTTTGCGAGACAAATGTAATACTTCTATTTATGGGATGCTTTGAAGAGATAACCGCGCAGATTAGTTCGGCTTTGTGGGGATGGCCGATGATTATTTTACTTTTAGGTACCCATTTGTTTCTTACGATCCGATTGCGTGTTCCTCAATTAAAGATATTTACGGCTATCCGTTTGTCCGTCGCCAAGGATAAAGACGCTGTCGGAGATGTAAGTCAGTTTGGTGCTTTAGCTACTTCTTTGGCAGCAACAATTGGTACGGGTAATATTGTAGGAGTAGCCACCGCTGTTGCTTTTGGAGGACCTGGAGCCGTACTTTGGTGCTGGATAACGGGAGTGTTGGGTATTTCTACAAAATATGCAGAAGGCCTGCTGGCTATTAAATATCGTGTTCGTACGTCTAATGGAGAGATGCTCGGTGGTCCGATGTATGCCTTGGAGCGTGGCTTAAACATGAAATGGTTAGCTGTTCTTTTTTGTGTGTTCACTGCTGTTGCCGCCTTTGGCATAGGCAATACTGTTCAGGCCAATTCCATCTCAATGCTATTAAATGAGAGTTGGGGAATCTCGCCTCATCTTACGGGAGGCATCATTTGTTTTCTTTTAGCTTTGGTTATGTTGTTCGGGCTAAAGGGCATTTCGAACGTTTGCTGCGCATTGGTGCCTTTTATGGCTGCGTTTTATATACTGGGTTGCATTATCATTCTTTGGATGAACGCCGCTTACCTGAAAGATACAGTTGTGCTTATCTGCGATTCAGCTTTTACTCCTCAGGCGGCAGGGGGAGGATTTTTGGGTACTACGGTGATGATGGCTGCACGATATGGCATTGCTCGTGGACTTTTCTCTAATGAATCCGGACTAGGATCTGCTCCTATTGTAGCTGCGGCAGCCCGAACAAGAAATCCGGTGCGACAAGCATTGGTTTCATCTACAGGCACTTTTTGGGACACAGTGATCATTTGTGCTCTTACCGGACTTGTACTAGTGAGTAGCATTATTGCTCATCCGGAGATAGATCACACACAAGGCGGAGCACTCACTAAAATGGCGTTTGGTAAGATTCCCTATTTCGGGCCAATCATTCTTTCTGTAGGTATCATCACTTTTGCTTTTTCCACTATTCTGGGCTGGTCCTATTATGGAGAGAAAGCGATGGAATATTTGGGAGGAAAACGCTTAATCGTTTATTATCGCATCGTCTACATTGCTGCTGCTTACCTTGGATCGGTGATGAACTTAACATTGGTATGGAACATAGCCGATAGTATGAATGCTCTGATGGCTATTCCAAACTTAATTTCACTCCTTCTGCTTTCGGGTGTGGCGGTAAAAGAAACCCGGCGCTTCCTATGGTCCGGAAAACTGGACGAAGATGCGGCAGAAGAAGTGTAAATAAGTAGGTGGATTATTCCACGCTTTTGAGCCAGGAGATTTCTTTTGCCCACAAGGTTTCGTCGGGAGTTTCCAAAATGATAGGCATATTATCGAAGCGTGGATCTTTCATCACTTTCTCAAAGAACTTATTCCCGATAAAGCCGTATCCGATGCTATCGTGTCTGTCCACGCGGGTACCAAGGGCTTTCTTTGAATCATTCAGGTGAATGCCCCGAAGGTATTTGAATCCAACGATCTCTTCAAAGTCGTGAAATACTTGATCATAATCCGTTAAGAAATCGTAGCCTGCCGTAAAGGTATGGCAAGTATCGAGACAAACGCCTACACGCGATTTATCTTCTACTCTGTCAATGATGTGCTTCAAATGCCAAAACTCATTGCCCAGATTACTTCCTTGTCCGGCAGTATTTTCTATCACAGCAGTAACGCCTTGGGTTTTCTCCAATACTATATTGATGCTTTCGGCAATGCGATTCAGTGATTCTTCTACAGCAATCTTATTTAGGTGACTGCCCGGATGGAAGTTCAGCAACTTCAATCCCAGTTGCTCACAACGTTGCATCTCGTCTAGAAAGGCAGTGCGACTCTTAGTTAGTCCTTCTTCTTCGGGGTGTCCCAGATTAATGAGGTAACTATCGTGCGGCAGAATATATTCGGGCTGAAAGCCATACTTTGCGCAGTTCTCTTTAAAAAGGGCGATGCTCTCCTCCGTCAGCGGTTTGCTGACCCATTGACGTTGATTTTTAGTGAAAAGGGCGAAAGCGGTGGCCCCAATTTCGTGCGCGTTGATCGGAGCAGATTCTACTCCCCCTGATGCGCTGACGTGTGCTCCGATATATTTCATATCATTTTCTTTTTTTTTGTTTGCTGTAAATTTAGTCAGAATATTGTTATCAACGCCTATGTTGCCGAAATTGTTTTAACCTTTCATCGCTTAATCTGCACTGAAAGAAAATAATGAATGTTTTTCGTAGGGTTTTTATCCGTTGAACGATCATATTAGTGAACCGGTTAATTATTCATCTTTAAAACAGTACAATTATGAAAACAAGTTTTTTAAAAACAGCAGGGCTACTCCTTATGCTATTGGTATTGGGGAGTGCATTTCCGGTATGGGCCGGTGGTAGTTCGAGCTTTACCATTATAAATGGTGTGGTTAAAGACAAGCAAACAAAAAAGAAATTGGAACAGGTTAGCGTCTCTATTCCCGGCACGGGCATAGGTACTGTGACTAATGCTGATGGTGTGTTTTCCCTTAAAATAGCCGATAGCATTGATGCCACAACATTGGAGGTTTCGCATATTGGATATTTCAATCAGAGGCTTGTCATAAAGGGCAATGAAACGCAGGAAGTGACAATCTTCTTAACACCTAATTCTACGGTATTGCAAGAAATTATCATAGAAGGTGCGCAACCACTTAAACTGGTAAAGGATGCAATTGCTCGAATTGGACAGAATAATAGCCCAAGTGCGAATTTGCTTACCGGTTTTTATCGTGAGACGATAAAGAAGAAACGCAGCTATATCAATATTTCCGAGGCTATTATCAATGTCTATAAGACTCCTTATACTCAAAGTGTTGACAAAGACAGAATACAAGTTTACAAAGGGCGCAGGCTGCTTAGCCCGAAACTGAATGATACACTTGTAGTAAAACTGGCTGGAGGTCCTAACCTATCCATCTATCTGGATGTAGTGAAGAATCGTGACCTGATGCTTGATCTATCTTCTCTTCCTTATTATAAATTCAGTATGGATCGGTCGGTGATGATCAATGAACGTCCGCATTTTGTAGTCAACTTTGAGCCTCAGGTTACTTTACCGTATGCGCTGTTCTATGGTAAACTGTATATAGATCAAAAGACGCTGACGTTCTCCCGGGCAGAATTGCATACTTCTATGGATGATAGAAATAAAGTGACTCAAGCTATCTTAAAAAAGAAACCTTATAACTTACGCTTTAAGCCGGAACAAATATCCTATCTGATAACTTACAAGGAAGATAACGGGCGAAGCTATCTGAACTATATTCGTACGGAGTTTGACTTTAAGTGTGACTGGAAGCGCAAGCTCTTTTCAACAAACTATTCTGTAGTTTCTGAGATGGTGGTGACGGATAAAAAAGAACGTGATGTGGCAAGTATTCCTTATAAACTGACCTTTAATGAGAAAAACTCTTTATCAGACAAGGTAAGTAGCTTCTATGATGAGAATTTCTGGGAAGACTATAATATCATAGAGCCTACGGTATCTTTGGAAGCAGCAGTAAACAAACTAAAGAAGCACAAGTAAAGAATTCGTATTTGTCATACTGTTTATTAAAGAAGTTTTCATATATTTGAACGATTCAAATCAATTCTGTAATTGGTTATGCTGGACGAGTTATTCGTATTGAGAAAGATAAAGGAAGGAGATATAAAGACATTCGAATATGTCTTTAGGCTCTATTATTCTCCCCTTTGCCTATATGCGTTCGGCATAACCGGCAGGAAAGATGCGGCGGAAGAGATTGTTCAGGACTTGTTTTATACTTTGTGGAAGGAACGTTGCAGTTTGCAAATATTGCGCTCGGTGAAGTCTTATTTATATGGTGCTGTTCGCAACCAATCACTTCAATACTGTGAGCATTCTAGTGTGCGTGAGCGTTATCGGCAACATGTTCTGGCTGAGAATGAGACAATGACAGAGCCTTCTCCGGAGGAACAACTGGAGAATAAAGAACTGGAAGAAGTCATTAACCGAACGTTGAGAAAGCTGCCCGACAGACGTCGGCAGATATTCAGAATGTATCGTTTGGAGGGACTGAAATATAAAGAGATAGCAGAAAAGTTATCTTTATCGGTAAAGACGATAGAGGCCGAGATGACGAAAACCTATCAGGCATTGCGCGAGGAAATAGAAAGATATACTTATATATTATGACTTTTAGAGAAGAAAAAGAGAGAGTGACCAGTCGGGCTTGGGATAGCTTATATAAGCGCCTGGAAGAAGACGGACTGTTGGAACAAAGCCATAATACGACAAGGCAACGGATAACCTTTACGCCTGTAGTATTGAAGTGGGCGGCAAGCGTTGCTGTTTTACTTATCTGTGTTGTTTCGGTGTATGTGATGCGTAATACCAATTCGCTGAAAGCCGACACGCTGGTGCTGAACAATGAAAAGGGGAAACCAACATTAGTTACTACGTTCGAGGATGGTTCAACTGTTTATTTGAGTGAGCAAACATCACTGGAATATCCGAATCATTTTGCGGAAGATAAAAGGGAAGTGTTTTTGAAAGGTGATGCGTTTTTTGAAGTGAGCGGCAATCCGAAACGTCCTTTTATTATTGAAACAAAGACGGCCATCATCAAGGTGATAGGCACACGGTTTAATGTGAAAAGCAAAGATGAGGCTTCATTCTCTCTCTCCGTGCGTAGCGGAGTGGTGGAGGTTACCTCTAAAAAGAATGGGGAGAGTACTCATGTTAGAGCAGGAGAGACGGTTATGCTGCAATCCGACAAGCTACAAACTATGCAGACTCGTGATTTCGATCAATTTAATAGGTATCTTAAATATATTCATTTCAAGGACCAAACATTATCCAACGTTATACGGATAATAAATGAAACGACAAATTCGGTTCAGCTCAAAGTAGCCCCCGAATTGGGAGACAGACTATTGACAGTAACCTTCTCTAACGACTCTCCTTATACTATGGCCGAGCTTATTTGTATGGCTTTGAACCTACAACTATCTCAGCAACAAAATATAATTTATATCACTCAGCCCAAATAACGGAAATGAAGCAGACGGTTGGCTATATGTTCTGTCGTTTATTCGTCTTGTGGTGTCTTTTGCTATTGGTAGCACCATTACAAGCCGATGGCGGGGAAGGAGTGCTGGACCGTAAAATAAAAATAACTCAGAGCAAGGGAACAAAGTATCAACTGTTGAGACATGTGTCCGAGCAATCGGGTTACTTCTTTGTGTACGACAGTCAGATAATCAATAACGACGAGGTAGTAAAAATACGCAAAGGAGAGTATACCATACAGAATGCCATTTATGCGATAACAGGAAATAATACCCTCAAGATCAGTCTGTTGGGAAGTCATATATTGCTGAGCTTACCGGTGGCAGAACAGAAGCAGGTAACTCACTCTCAGGAAACGCCACACGAAAAGTTCCTCACTCTCAAGGGCAGGGTGTATGATGCTTTATCAAAAGAAGTGATTCCTTATGTATCCGTTAGCATGAGTAATGCATCTATTGGTTCGATAACCAACCAAGACGGTGAATTTAAGTTGGTGATCCCCGATTCTTTAAGCCATTCTTTTATTAAGCTATCCCATATAGGTTACCAAAATGAAGAGGTGGAAGTTTCTGCTTTAGCCGATAGATATACGGAAATCTTGTTGGAGCCGAAAGTCATTTCCTTGCAGGAAATAGTTGTTCGGGCTGTCAATCCTTTGCATGTGTTACAGAAGATGCAGGACGAGCGTGAGCGAAACTATTCCTCCGCTCCGGTTTATCTTACCACTTTCTATCGGGAAGCGATAGAACATAAGAAAAAGAATATAGACCTGACCGAAGCCGTGCTGAAGGTTTATAAAACGGGTTACCGGAAAATAGTTACAACGGATCAGGTGAAGCTAATAAAGATGCGCCGCGTGTTTAAGAAGCAGGAGAACGACACCATTTTCACAAAGATGAAGTCGGGCATTAAGTCTAGTTTAACCTTGGATATAATGAAGGAAATGCCTGACTTCCTGACTCCGAAAAGTGGTGAATCGACTTTTGTCTATCGATATACCGATATTAGCGAGATCGATAAGAGGTGGGTCTATATTATCTCCTTCGAGCAAAACAAGAATGTAACAGAACCTTTGTACAAAGGGCAATTGTATATTGATACTGAAAATTATGCTTTGTTGGAAGCCCGCTTTGAGATGAATCCCATTTATGCGGAAAAGGCAACGGACATATTTGTAGAGAAGAAGAGTCGTGACTGCAAGCTAACACTTAGGCGTGCAGCATATACGGTCTCTTATAAACCATCGGCCGATGGCGTATACTACGTTAACCATGTTCGTGGTGATCTCGAATTTAGGGTTAAACGGAAACATCATTTCTTTAGTACCCCATTAAATCTTTGGTTTGAAATGGTTAGCTGCAAGGTCGATGCGGACAATGTGAAAGGCTTCTCTCGTAGCGAACGCCTATCTACCCGAAATGTTTTTTCGGAGACGAAGTATGAGTATGACGCTAACTTTTGGGAGCACTTCAATGTGATTGTTCCTGAAGACGAACTAAAGGGCTTGATTATGAGTAATCTCGGAGAGGTTACCACAGCACCGGCATCGAGTGGCGATGCAAATGAAGAATAGCCTCAAACGAGAATGAGCTTCATATAAAGTTGCTTGTATAAAACAGATAAAAAGCTAACTTTGCAAGATAACTAAATAGATTCATGATTATGTCATACTGTAGCTACATACCAACCATGTCCGAGCCCAGTCGCTCCTTGCATCAGAACTACCATGATAATCATTACGGCTTTCCAATTCATGATGATAATGAATTGTTCGGTAGGCTAATCCTCGAGATAAATCAGGCAGGATTAAGTTGGGAAACAATATTGAAAAAAGAAGTATCTTTTAGAAAGGCCTACGATAATTTTGATATTCAAAGAATTGCAGCATACGCAGAAGTAGACAGAGAACGTCTACTCAATGATCCCGGTATTATTCGAAACCGGTTGAAAGTGAATGCAGCCATCGAAAATGCCAAGGCGATAGTGAATTTGCAAAAAGATTATGGTTCCTTTGAAAAATGGCTCGAACAAAACCACCCGAAGACAAAAGAAGAATGGGTGAAACTCTTCAAAAAGACATTCAAATTCACCGGAGGAGAAATTGTCGGCGAGTTTTTAATGAGCATTGGTTATCTACCTGGCGCGCATGATTCTTCCTGTTCGGTGCACAAAGAGATATTAAAAGCTAAGCCCATGTGGGTGATTAAATAGCCGACACTAAGAATCCTTTATAGCTAGTTGCGGATAGATAAATAATCCCATACGGAAACTAATCATTAAGAAGAAAAGTACCCGGATGGGATTGTTTTTTTTGTGAGAACGTGTATGTGTTATACCAAATTGCCTATTTCACTAATGTTCTTTTCTATATCTGCATCTGTTAACGAGTAGTTTATCAAATTACCTGATAGATATTGGTCATAAGAGGGCATGTCGATCAGCCCATGACCAGATAAATTAAAGAGAATAACCTTCTCTTCACCCGTTTCCTTGCACTTATTGGCTTCGTTAATGGTAGCTGCAATGGCGTGACACGATTCCGGAGCGGGAATAATACCTTCGACCTGAGCAAAGAGGCATCCGGCTTCGAATGATTCCAATTGCTGAATGTCGACTGCTTCCATCAGCCCGTCTTTTAAGAGTTGAGAAACAATAACTCCTGCACCATGATAACGCAAGCCACCTGCATGAATATTGGCAGGGGAGAAATTGTGTCCCAGTGTGAACATGGGTAGCAATGGAGTGTATCCGGCTTCGTCCCCGAAATCATATTGAAACTTACCTCGCGTGAGTTTAGGACAAGAGGCCGGTTCAGCGGCAATATACCGTGTTTTCTTTCCTTCTAATATGGTGTGGCGCATGAATGGGAATGAGATACCTCCGAAGTTTGATCCACCACCAAAGCAGCCGATGATCATATCCGGATACTCTCCTGTCATCTCCATTTGTTTTTCTGCTTCCAGTCCAATAATTGTTTGGTGCAGAGTAACGTGACTTAATACAGAACCAAGAGTATATTTACAGTTTGGCGTACTCTGTGCCAATTCAATAGCTTCAGAAATAGCAGTACCCAAAGAACCCTGATAGTTAGGGTGAGCAGTCAGGATGTTTTTTCCCGCACGGGTCGACATAGATGGTGAAGCCGTTACCTGTGCACCAAAAGTTTGCATGACACTCCGGCGATAAGGTTTCTGCTCATAGCTGATCTTTACTTGATAGACTGCAGCTTCCAGTCCGAAAACCTTAGCAGCGTAAGCCAATGCAGCCCCCCATTGTCCTGCACCCGTTTCAGTGGTAACGTTTGTTACTCCCTCTTTTTTGCAGTAGTAAGCCTGCGCCAGTGCCGAGTTTAGTTTATGAGAACCTATTGGACTAACACTCTCATTTTTAAAATATATGTGCGCAGGAGTACCGAGTGCCTTTTCCAACCCGTAAGCTCTTACAAGTGGAGTGCTACGATAGTACTTATACATCTCCCGCACCTCTTCGGGGATTTCAATCCACTGATCAGTCATGTTCAGTTCCTGCTTGCACAACTCTTCAGCAAAGATTGGATAAAGATCTTCTGCCTTAAGAGGTTGTTTTGTTCCCGGATGCAACGGAGGCAGAGGCTTATTAATCATATCGGCTTGAATGTTATACCAATAATGCGGAATTTCCTCTTCAGATAAGATGAATCTTTTTGTTTTATCGCTCATAATACTATACTTTAATGTTTTTTTGTTGCCAAATGTAGCCATTATTTTTATTCTTGATATTCAAAACATCCAAAAACCTTTCAGAGGGATTATCCATTAATGTGGGATATGGAGAAGGCGGTGTAAATGTTTTTATTTTAGTGAATGATAATCGCATTGAAGCTAAACGTAATCCGCAAACAAAAAATGTTTTTGCTTGCGGATTTGTAGCTCTATTATTTTTGATATAACTTGCCGACGTTTATCTGTTAGTTGCTAGAGTAATGGGTTGTTAGATATCCTTATCTATGATTAAGTTGTTGTATTTCAAGCGACTAACCTTTATTCATATTATTTGCAGATAGTCTTTTTATTTAAAAACAATTTATTTAATAAATGTGATTATGAGGGAAAAATGAAGAGAAATGATTTTATTAGTTTTATGCATTCAGTTATTCATGAGCTTGAGGCAGGCAACTATCACGGCACTGCTCATGTTTATAAGAGTAGTTTGAAGAGCTTTCTAATGTTTTGCCAAAAGGAGCATTTTGCTTTTAGTAGAATGACGCCCGATTTGCTGAAAGGCTTTGAGGATTATATGAGGAAACGGCAGCTTAGCTGGAATACTATTTCCACATATTTGCGGGCCATACGGGCAACTTATAACCGAGCGGTAGATAAATATCTGGCTCCCTATGTTCCTCGTTTGTTTAAGCATGTGTACACAGGCACCCGGGCAGATAAGAAAAGAGCATTGGATGTGAAAGCCATGTCGTATGTGTTTCAAACACTGAAAGCTCAAAATACCCCTGAAGTGTTGCGACGCTCTCAAGGATTATTCGTGCTTATGTTTATGCTTAGGGGATTACCTTTTGTAGACCTTGTGTACTTGCAAAAGAAGGATTTGGATGGAAATGTTCTTACCTACAGGCGTAGGAAAACCGGACGACTCTTAACTGTGATTATTCCACAAGAAGCCATGAGATTAGTGGAAGAAAATATGGACAGAAATTCGAGCTCTCCTTATTTGTTTTCATTCCTCAAAGGAGAGGAAACCTCGGCGCAAGCGTATCAGGTGTATCAATTGGCACTACGCAATTTTAATCATCAGTTGTCATTAATCTCCGATATGCTTAAGCTTGGATGTAATTTAAGTTCATATACAGCAAGACATACTTGGGCTACGTTGGCTTATTACTGTAATATACATCCAGGGGTGATTTCTGAAGCAATGGGACATTCTTCAATAACGGTTACAGAGACTTATTTGAAGCCTTTTAGTCAAAATAAAATAAGAGAGGCAAATGATAAGATTATTTCATCCATTCAAGGGAATTGTTGAATTGTATCTCATTGATAATTAGCCGTTATTTTGTAGGTAACGGAAATACAACCGAATGCAAATATGAACATATTATATGGATTAAACAAGATTATTCTCATGTTTTTTAGAGAAAAAACAAAAAGCTTCCTCACAAACAACGAGAAGGCTTTTTCTAACTAGCCGCTATTCAACTCCTATCTTCGCTATGGTCACAAGAAACCTCCTCCATGTTTAAATAGGTAAATATGGATAGAAATACTGTTGCCTTTTTATGTGCAAAAAGCTATTTTATACGTAAGATTTTATCTCAAAACGCCTTTTAAGGCAAAATCTGGCTTGTTTCCGTTACCTACAAAGTAACAGAGAAGATACTTCAGATCATTTTTTTGAATATTGTATAGAAAATCATAGTGCAATGAAGAAAGGTTTTTTACAGTTTTGGTTTTCTGTAAATAGAGATGTTTACATGGAACTTTCTTTTCAATTTAAAACAAACCCATGGAGGGTGTATAGTTTAGCTCATGGTAAACGTACCAGAAGCCTGAAAGATAATCGGATATTGCAGGAATTACAGAAAAAAGGGATTGTTAATACGATCAAACCCTGGTAGAAATATTGCTTACGGGCGAGTCCGGTGGAAAATTAGCGAACCTAGACGTAATTCGGGTGTTTTCATTTTCATCTCAAGCATCAGTGACTCGCCCGAATAGCAATTTACGAATATTATGAAGAAACAGAAAACGTTTTAGTACGTTTTAAACAAGTATAGTAAATAAGATGCTGAGTCCAGAGGTTATAAAAGCGATAGAGATATTGAAGGACATTAATTATTCCCTTGATAATGCTGAAAACAACGCTTTGCATCCACTCTCGGATGTGCTTAGTCGGTGCTTGTTGGAAAAACTTTGTACGTCAGGACTCGTCCGATTGAAAGCTGATAAACGTACAGAGTTGGCGCTAAGCTCTAATGAATTGTGTCATTCTCTTGATCAGATCTCTCTTTGCGATATCCTTATTGCAACAGGGGAGGGGCTCGAACTTTGCGTTGAGAATGAAGAAGACATTTATGCTCGTTACGGACTTGTTGGACGTCGTTTAGGAGTCTTGAATCAGTTAGCCTGCCATTATCTTTCAGAGATCCATTTGACTGATATTTGTCTATAAAAATAGAATATAAAATTAGATTTTCCCTTCCTACCTTGTGTATTTAATACTTTCTTTCTATCTTGCCACGCTCTTTTCCATAAATACATTATATCAGTTTTTGGTATAAATAGAGACGAAGCCAATGAAGATTCCTCATAAATACTTGCTTTATCAGAATAAATGGTTGCAACCTTATATCCGCATATTGCTGGGGATCATGGCTGTTATCACTTATTCGGCTTCTCTGCTGTTCATTGGCGCATTGGTATATGAGCATGGTTTTATTATCTCTAATGCAGAACTTGATAAACTCAACTCCTTATATCGAAGTGTATGGATTATCTTTCTGATAGATGTAACACTCCACCTTTTTCTTAAATATCAAGATACAAAGAAGAAATATAATAAACTGACGTGGGCATTGAGCTTTTTGCTCTATCTGACTCTTATTCCGGTCATTTTTAACAGACCTGATCAAAGTGGTGATGTTTTGCATTTCTGGGAATTTCTTCATAGTAAGCTCTATCATGTCGTTTTACTATCCATCTATTCCTTCCTTCATTTATCCAACGGACTGGTACGCTTATTGGGTAGACGTACTAACCCTTCGCTGATTTTAGCTGTTAGTTTTTTAGTGATCATCATTGTCGGCACGGGCTTACTGATGCTTCCCCGATGCACCGTTAATGGTATTTCGTGGGTTGACTCCTTGTTTATATCCACCAGCGCAGTGTGCGTCACTGGACTCACCCCGGTAAATGTGGCTTCTACATTTACAACCGCAGGTTTTGTGGTTATTATACTTTTAATTCAAATTGGTGGATTGGGAGTGATGACTTTGACCAGTTTCTTTGCGATGTTCTTTATGGGTAACACTTCGCTATATAATCAGCTGGTGGTTCGGGATATGGTAAGTTCTAATTCACTTGGCTCTTTGCTTTCTACCTTACTCTATATTTTAAGCTTTACATTGATTATAGAAAGTGTTGGCATGCTCTCTATTTGGCTAAGCATACAGGGTACTATGGGAATGAGTCTGGAAGATGAACTTGCTTTCTCTGCTTTTCACGCTATTTCCGCTTTCTGCAATGCAGGCTTCTCTACTCTTCCCGGCAATCTCGGCAATGCATTGATAATGAACAACCATAATACATTCTATATTCTTATTTCATTGCTAGTCATCTTCGGTGGTATCGGTTATCCCATTCTGGTCAATTTTAAAACAATTATACTCTATCATGTGCGCCGGATTTGGGTGTCTGTACGTACTCGTAAGTATGAGAAGCGACGAATACAACATTTGTATAACCTGAATACCCGAATTGTATTGATCATGACCTTTCTTTTACTCACTATCGGTACACTTGGCATACTTCTGTTTGAATGGAATAGAGCTTTTGCGGGAATGTCCATTGCCGATAAATGGACACAAGCATTCTTTAATGCCGCTTGTCCGCGTACCGCAGGTTTCTCTAGCGTTGATCTTGCTTCATTAGCTACCCAGAGCATCTTTATTTACCTCTTGTTGATGTGGATTGGTGGTGGAGCACAATCTACTGCAGGTGGTATTAAAGTCAATGCCTTTGCCGTTATTGTTCTTAATCTGATGGCTGTTATCAGAGGAGGTGAGCGGGTAGAAGTTTTTGGGCGTGAGCTATCACAAGATTCCATTCGTCGTTCCAACGCCACTATGGTCATGTCTCTATCTACTCTTTTTCTAGCCATCTTCGTTCTAACAATTCTGGAACCCACTTTACCATTGTTGGGATTGGTTTTCGAGGCTGTTTCGGCATTAAGCACTGTTGGCTCTAGCTTAAACATCACCACACTTTTGGGAAATAGCAGTAAATTGGTCATTGTTTTGCTGATGTTTGTAGGGCGTGTGGGATTGATAACGATGATGCTGGGCATCGTGAAGCAAAAAAAGAATATTAAATATAAATATCCGAGTGACAATATCATCATAAACTAGTGATTACTACTAATACGAAATAAGATGAAATACATTATTATTGGATTGGGGAATTATGGCCGTATACTGGCCGAAGAACTTTCTGCCTTGGGGCACGAGGTGATAGGAGCTGACATCAGCGAGAATCGAGTAGACATTATAAAAGATAAAATAGCAACCGCTTTTGTGATAGATGCAACGGACGAAATCTCTCTTTCTGTCCTTCCGCTGAATAGTGTCGATGTCGTTATTGTTGCTATTGGCGAGAATTTTGGTGCTTCTGTACGGGTGGTAGCTTTGTTGAAACAGAAGCAGGTGAAGTACATTTATGCCCGCGCCATTGATGCTGTTCATAAGGCTGTGCTCGAAGCCTTTGGCTTAGAAAAGATATTAACACCCGAAGAGGAGTCGGCGCGTAGTTTGGTTCAGTTACTCGATTTTGGAACTAAAATAGAGTCTTTTCGTGTGGATGAAGATTATTACGTGATGATGTTTCGTGTGCCGAAGAAATTTGTTGGCTATTTGGCTAACGAATTGAATCTGGATGAGGAATTTTGCCTGAAAGTACTTGCGTTGAAACGTGCTGAAAAGGTTAATAACTTTTTGGGCATTTCGATGCTGGAATCTAGTGTAGTGAACAAGCTACTACAGGATGATAAGATTCAACCGGATGATGAATTGGTATGTTATGGTCGATATCATGATTTTCAGGCGTTTTGGAAAGCATTGTAATGAAATGCTTTCGTGAAATTTCTTTATTCTTATTTTCTTTTAGCAAAAACATATTTATTTTTGCGTTGACTTTAAACTAAAAAAGCTCGACAAATGGCTATTGCGAAGGATGAATTACTCCTTTTTAATAAGTTCTTTGCTGATTATCAACAAAGGTTTATACGATTTGCTTTCACTTATACACGTGATGAGGTTATAGCAGAGGACATTGTATCTGAGTCTATGATGTATTATTGGGAAAACAAAGAACGCTTACCTCAAGAGACTAATTTGCCTGCTTACGTTCTAACCACCATTAAACATAAATGTTTAAATTATCTTAGGCATATTCAATTGAAAGAAGATGTATTAAAAGAACTGGCTTCTCATTCCCAATGGGAACTATCTACTCGTATTGCTACTCTAGAAGCTTGTGAACCAAATGAACTATTTGATAATGAAGTAAGATCAATTGTTGGCAAGGTATTATCCAGATTACCGGAAACAACTTCTCGAATCTTCGTTATGAGTAGAAATGAAAATAAATCATATAAAGAGATTGCCGCAATAATGAATATGTCTACTAAAGGAGTAGAATTTCATATGGCTAAAGTCATGCGTATATTGCGTATTGCCTTGAAAGATTACCTTTTATTGTGTCTTTATTTATTTTACTTGCTTATAAATCATTGAATTTTATATATTCTACTAGGGGTATTCATTTTTGAAGTGCTATTATTATTGTATGGGTATGAAAGAGATTGATAAAGAATTACTATGCCGTTTCTTCAATGGCGAAACGGATCTTGTGGAGGAAACTAAGGTAAAGGATTGGTTGGAAGGATCAGCTGAGAATCGGAAAGAATATTTAAGAGAGCGCAGGTTATTCGATCTCACAATTCTTTCAGATGAAAAATCGTACAATGCGACGAAGCTATTGAATACTCGAAAAAGGAGTTATTACGTTGAGGCCCTAAAAATTGCAGCTACCATTGTGATAACATTTATCATTAGTTCTTTGTATTTTGCTACACCTCATCAGGAGGATGACGTTGCAATGCAAACAGTTACTGTGCCTTATGGACAACGTGTCAACCTGGTTTTATCTGATGGAACAAATGTTTGGTTGAATTCAGGCACGAAGATGTCTTATCCACAAACATTTGCAAAAAAAAGTAGAGATATATACCTCGATGGAGAAGCATATTTTGATGTTTCTCATAACAAAGAGAAGCCATTTTTAGTACATACGAATCTGTTTGATATAGAAGTGTTAGGAACAAAGTTTAATGTTGATTCTTATTCGAAAGATGATGCTTTTGAGAGTTCGTTGATGGAAGGTGTAGTCAAGGTAACTCGTAAAGAAGATAAATCTTCTTTGATTTTATCACCTTCTTATAAAGTTGTGCTGAGAGATGAAAAGATGGTAGTTGAAAAGATAGAAGATTATAATGCCTATCGTTGGCGGGAAGGTCTTATTTGTTTTAAAAATAAATATTTTTTAGATCTTTTGGTCGAATTTGAAAAGTATTATGATATGCGTATAATAGTTGAGAGTCCGAAACCTGCTAATCCTGCATTAACAGGGAAATTCAGAGTCTCTGATGGCGTGGAATATGCCTTGAAAGTATTGCAGAAGGATGTGAAATTTAGATATAAACGTGATGCTGATAGCAATATAATCTATATCAGATGAATGGAGTGAAATAGATAAATTAGTTAACCTTTAAATAATAATAGCTTATGTAATATCTGAACTAAAAAACGAAAGACGCAAAGTGCCGGAGGTACTGGAATACCTACCGGCACAGACTAACATCAATCCCTTTTAGGGATAGTATTAATCAAACTTAAATGCAAAGATATGAAAAACATTCATTGCGTGGACTTTTACAAGCTTAAAAGTCCACTAGCCACTCATTTTTTTAAAATCATGAGAATTACCACCTTTTTGCTTTTTTTCTGCGTTCTTTGTGCTATAGCCGGGAATGCTAAATCTCAGAATGCAAGGGTTACAATTCATAAAACTCAAGCTTCCTTGGAAGAGATATTGAATGAGATTGAAAATCAAACGGACTATCTATTTCTTTATACGAATGAAGTGAATGTACGAAAAACAACTTCGATTAAGGTTAATAGTAAGCCTGTCTCTGAGGTACTGAACTCTTTATTGAGCAGAAGTAATGTAAAGTATCAAATGGAAGGTTCGCACATTATCCTCTCTGAAAAAACCGAGGAAAATAAAACCACACAGGCGGATCAGAATAAAATTAAGATTTCGGGAACTATAAAAGATTCGAATGGAGAGGGAATAATCGGAGCTAGTGTTGTTGAAGAAGGAACAACGAATGGTACTGTAAGTGATATATATGGAAATTTTATTTTAAATGTATCAGAAAAGGCTGTGCTGAAAATTACTTATATCGGTTATATTCCTCAAGAAGTGAAAGTTGTATCCGGTAAACCTTTAAATATAGTACTACGTGAAGATACTAAAACGCTTGATGAAGTTGTTGTTATTGGCTATGGTGTTCAACGTAAGGGGGATGTAACGAGCTCTGTTGCAAGCATTAAATCTGAGAGTTTTGCGAAAGGGGCCATTAAAGACGTTGGACAATTAATACAGGGTAAGGTTGCTGGATTGGCCATTACTAATCCGAGTGGCGATCCGACATCAAGTACGCAGATCAAACTACGTGGTACGAACACGATTGGTGGCGCTAATACTGACCCGCTTGTATTGATAGACGGTATTCCGGGTAGTCTTAATACTGTGGCTCCAGAAGATGTTGAAAGTGTAGATGTATTAAAGGATGGTTCTGCGGCTGCTATTTATGGAACTCGTGGCACCAATGGCGTTATTTTGATTACAACAAAACAAGCGAAAGGCACACAAATAAATGCAGTTGAATACAATGGTTATATCAGTACGTCTCAAATTGTTAGAAAACTCAAGATGCTTAATGCTGATGAGTTTAGAGCTATGTATCCAAGTGAGGATCATGGACATAATACCGATTGGCTGGACGAAATAACACATACTCCTATGACTCATGTGCATAACCTCTCATTGCAGGGGGGCACTTCTTCTACTAATTATATCGCAAACATTAACTATAATGCTGCACAAGGAATTATGCTCAAATCCGATAATGAAACGTTTCAAGGTCGCATTGAAGTTTCGCATCGTATGTTCGACGGCAAATTGCAGCTTAAGTTTGGATTGATTGGTAAAAAAAACCAGTATTCATCAACAAGTAGCTCGGGCAGCTTTAATGGATATACTTATCGTCAAGCTATTTTAAGGAATCCTACTGATCCTGTCAAGAATGAAGATGGAAGCTGGTATGAGAATTTGAATAAATTTGAGTATGAGAATCCGTTAGCTCGTATTGAAGAATCTTCGGGTAATGTGAAGAACTCAGAAATTCGTTATACTGGCAATGTCATTTATGATCCAATTAAAGATTTGAAATTGAGTGCTGTGATGTCTTATGTACGTTCAAATAGAAACCATGGATATTCAGAAACCCGCAACCACATTTCTGCATTAAGAGATGGATATTATGGTTGGTCTTCTGTAGGTGCTAATACGAAAATGGAGAAATTAGTTGAATTAACAGCTCTATATAATAAATCAATTAAAGATCACAAATTTAGTATTCTTGGTGGTTATAGCTATAATGAGACCGACTATGAGGATATGTATTTGTCTAATTATGGTTTCCAGGATGACTACTTTGGTGGGTGGCATAACATCGGAATTGGTTCAGCTCTAAAACTAGGAAAGGCAGATGCTCGTTCATCTAAGGCTACAACTAACCTTGTTGGTTTCTTTGGCCGTGGAACCTACTCTTATCAAGATAAATACTTGTTAATGGCAAGCCTGCGTTACGAAGGTGCTAGCCAATTGTGGGGAACCGATAATGAATGGGGGCTTTTCCCATCTGTCTCTTTGGGATGGAGAATTACGCAAGAATCTTTTATGAAAAGCCAAACTGTTTTTGATGATTTGAAACTTCGTGTTGGTTATGGAGTAACAGGTTCACAACCGGCGAAAGCATTCTTAGGTATAGCAATGCTGAAGTATGATAAATATGCATATGTTGACGGCAAATGGGTACAGACCATTGTTCCTGCTTCCAATGCGAATCCTGACCTGAAATGGGAAGAAAAAAGGGAAACGAATATAGGTCTAGACTTCACTTCGCTGCAAGGTCGTTTATCTGGAGCCATTGATCTCTATAATCGTGATGTAGATGGTTTGATTTATGATTATTCAGTACCTACTCCTCCGAATCTTTATGCTACGACTACTGCGAATGGAGGTAAGATGCAAAATAGAGGTTTTGAAATAATGTTATCGGGTATTCCTATGCTAAGTAAGGATTTTGAATGGAACACAACTGTTACATTCTCCGAAAACTCGAATAAACTAAAAAGCTTGAATGGTAGCACATTTAAGTCAGATTATGATTATTTTGATACAGGCTGGTTAGCAGAACCTGTTAAAACAGCTTCACATAGGGTTCAGGTTGGAGAAAAAATAGGTAATTTCTGGGGATTTAAAGTGGTAGATATAGATGAGAGTGGTAAGTGGATTTATGAAGACAGAAATGGAAATCATGTTCCATATGCCGAATTCTCACGTGCGCCTGAAGAAAAGAAAGTGATTGGCAATGGCCTTCCTCAAATGTATGCCGGATGGAATAATTATTTGCGTTATAAAAATTTTGATTTAAGTATTTCTATGCGTGGCGCATTCAATTTTCAAATCATTAACGAGGCTCGTATGTATTATGAGAATGCCAAAAATAGTCGTCTTGAAAACCGCCTGAAATCCGTTAATGATAAAATCTTTGGTAAAGCAACACTCAGTAAAGAAGTCGACCCTGAATTCAATAGCTATTATGTGGAAGATGGAGATTATTGGAAAATTGATAATATAACTTTGGGTTATACTTTAAGTGATGTGAGTAAGTATATAAAATCAATTCGTTTCTATGGTTCTGTTTTAAATGCGTTGACAATAACTGGATATAAAGGAACAGATCCTGAAGTTAGTACTTCTGGCCTGAATCCGGGTTATGACAACAGGGACCAATATCCCATTATAAGATCATTTACATTTGGTATTGGTGTGAAATTTTAATTAATAACTAAAGATATGAAAACGAATATATTAAAAGGCCTTTGTACCTTGATCCTTTTTGCAACTGTTTCTTCTTGTACCGACTTGAAGAATGATAGTTATGGCAATGTCGTATCTTCACAATATTCTCCTGCAACTGAAGCTGATATTAGTTATTTGGTGAATGCGGCTTATGTATCCTGGCGTGAAACAATGTTACTTTGGAATGGAGTTGTAAGAGGCCAAGAGCTTTGTGCAGATCAAGATGTGATTCCGGCACGTGGAAATGGTTGGGTCGATGGTGGCATTTATAAAAGATGGCATCAGCATGCTTGGACAACAGATGATGATTCTGCTTTGCAGCCTTGGGCACGTACTTATACAGGTATTAATACCTGTAACCGCTTGCTCTCTCAGATTGAGGATGGTGCTATCACTGTAACAGGAGAAGCCAAAGATAAGCTTGTTGCTGAGCTGAAAGTCTTGCGCGCTTCATATTATTATATTTTGGTGGATCTGTATGGAAATATTCCTGTTGTTACCGATTTTAAAGATATCTCAACTCCGAAACAATCTTCTCGTCAAGAGGTCTTCGACTTTATTGTTAGAGAAATAACAGATAATGTTGATGATCTTTCTGAAACTGCAAGAGGTTATTATTATGGTCGTTTCAATAAATGGGCAGCTTATACTTTGCTTGCTAAAATGTACTTAAATGCTCAAGTTTGGACTGGAGTACCTCATTGGCAGGATTGCATTGATGCTTGTGATAAGGTCATTACTTTTGCGAATAAATCTGGTGAATATGCTTTAGAAACTAATCAAAAGAATGTGTTTATTACTAAGAATGAAAATTCTAAAGAAATAATATTTGCTCTTCCTTTTGATGAAATTTATGTGACGGATTGGAATGCTTTTGATTTCCATTTATATACTTTGGCATCCGAAAGCCAAGCGACCTATAACTTCACTAATACACCTTGGGGAGGAGTTTGTGCTATTCCTCAATTTATAGAAAGCTTTGATCCTGATGATGCTAGGTTAAAGGAAAATTTTATTTATGGGCAACAGTATAAATCATCAGGTGGTATATTACCCCGTAGTGACAATGGAAAGCCTTTTATTTATGTGAAAAATGTTCCAAGTATTGATCAGTCAGATGTTGCTGATGGCTATAGATGGGGTAAATTTGAATATGCGATGGGAATAACAAACCGTTTGAGTAATGATTGGCCATTATTTCGTTATGCTGATATATTGCTAATGAAAGCCGAGGCATTACTTAGAGATGGTAAATCCGGTGCTGGTACTTTAGTTACTCAAGTGCGTGAAAGGGCATTTAAGAATAATCCACAAAAGGCTGTTGTTACGGACGATGATTTGAAGCAAGGTAGTGTATATGACTATGGTCGTCGTGACACATATAAAACAAGCCATGAAGGTGGTGCGGATATACAATTCGGTCGTTTTTTAGATGAACTTGGTTGGGAATTCACGCAAGAAGGGCGTCGTCGCCAAGATATGATTCGCTTCGATGCTTTTACCAAGAAATCATGGTTCTCGCATGATGCAAGTTCTAAGACTAGGGATTTATATCCTATTCCTAATACAGTAATACTAACAAATTCAAATCTTAAACAGAATCCCGGCTATTAGTTTCTATTGTCTTAAGGTATAAAAGATTGGGCTTATTTCGGTTGTCGGTAACAAAGGTTATCGACAACCATTTTCATATAAATGGCTTGTTGACTTATAAAATAGTTTTTGTAAAATGGTTCTATAATTGAATGATGATTAGAGTTTATCTGTACTGATAAGTCTTATCTTTGCAACACTTGATTAATAATTTTAAATACAATACTTATGAGGAAAATATTCTTTTCGTTTTTGTTCTTATCAATCGGCTTTTTACCGATAGGTGCTCAAACCTTTGAACGGACAGATCTGGGTATAAAGGCAAAAATGCAATCGATGAATCTGGAAGTACAATTCTTTTCTCCGGGGATAGTGAGGATCTATCGGACTCCGGAAGGCGTTGTTGCTAATAAAAGGAGTTTGTCAGTGACTAAACAACCTGAAGCGGTTGAACTGCAGATAAATAAGAAAGGCGATGTTGTTACTCTAAGCTCATCAGTGCTTACGGCTTATGTGAATCTCGTTACCGGAAAGATTTCTTTTTGTGATGCACAGGAAGTTCCTCTTTTTACAGAGAAAGATTATGGTGCACAATTTACTTCAATCTTTGATGCCGGTACTGCTACATATTCTGTCCGTCAAGCATTCATGCTCGATAAAGATGAGGCTATTTATGGATTGGGGCAGCATCAGGCAGGAAAGATGAATCAACGCAATCAAAAAATATATCTTCGCCAGTCAAATATGAATGTCTGCATACCATTGATTGTTTCAGTAAAAGGCTACGGTGTATTTTGGGACAATTATTCGCCTACAACTTTTACTGATAACCCCCAGGAGATGGCTTTTGATTCAGAAGTCGGGACGAATTCCGATTATTATTTTCTTTATGGCGGAGGTATGGAGGGAGTCGTAGGTCAATTACGTGACCTCACAGGAAAGGCTCCTATGCTTCCTTTATGGGCTTATGGTTTCTTTCAGTCGCGCGAACGATACAAGAATCAGAAAGAACCGGTGGAGGTTATTGCTAAATATCGTGAGTTGGGCATACCTATTGATTGTGTTATTCAGGATTGGCGCTATTGGGGACAAAACAGTTGTTGGAATGCAATGTCTTTTGATTCTATTACTTATCCCGATCCTCAGGGAATGGTCGATAAAGTGCATGCTATGCATGCTAAAATAATGATTGTTTCATGGCCGGGATTTGGTCCGAATACTGCTCAGTACAAGGAACTTAAATCAAAGAATATGCTGATTAACTTTGATACTTGGCCACCGGAATCGGGAACCAAACCTTATGATCCTTATAATCCGGTCGCTCGGGATATTTATTGGAAGTACCTTAATAAGGGAGTTTTTGCAAAAGGTTTTGATGGCTGGTGGCTGGATTCTACCGAACCGGATCATATCAACATGAAAGAGAGTGACTTTGACCAACCCACTTACATGGGTACTTTCCGTAGTGTGCGTAATGCTTTCCCTTTAATGACAGTTGGTGGAGTTTATACTCATCAGCGAGCTACAACTTCTGATAAACGTGTTTGTATTCTCACTCGTTCAGCCTTTGCGGGTCAGCAACGCTATGCCGCTAATACATGGAGCGGTGATATAGAGTCTTCTTGGGAGGCACTTAAACGACAAATACCTGCAGGATTAAACTTTTCGCTTTGTGGTATTCCTTATTGGAATACGGATATAGGAGGTTTCTTTGCCGGGAGATGGAATAAAGGTGGTGGTGCAAAGAACCCTGAATTTCAGGAACTGTATGTACGTTGGATGCAGTTTGGCACATTTTCACCTATGATGCGTTCGCATGGAACAGATATTCCTCGTGAGATCTATCAATTTGGACAGAAAGGCGATTGGGCGTTTGATGCTCAGGAGAAGTTTCTCAATTTACGTTATAACTTACTACCTTATATTTATGCTACAGCTTGGAATGTGACTCATAACTCCGGTTCTTTTATGCGCGCGTTGGTGCTTGACTTCACCGAAGATAAGAAAGTGTATGACATAGCTGATGAATACATGTTTGGCCGTTCTTTTTTAGTTGCTCCCGTTACAGAACAAGGGGCTAAAAGTCGCTCAATTTATTTGCCTGCAAATACGGTTTGGTACGACTTCTGGACCAATCAAAAATATGATGGCGGACAGACCGTAAAGCGTGATGCTCCCATAGATATCCTGCCACTATACGTAAAAGCCGGAGCGATATTACCTTGGGGACCTAAAGTGCAATATGCCACAGAAAAGAAATGGGATGCATTGGAAATACGTGTTTATGGAGGTGCTGACGGCTCATTCACTCTTTACGAAGATGAAAAAGATAATTATAATTACGAGAATGGTGCCTATTCGGAGATTTCCATGAAATGGAATGATCGGAGTCAGACGTTGACAATTGATGATCGTAAAGGAAGTTTCGAAGGCATATTGAAGAAGCGGACTTTTAAGATTGTGCGGATGAATTCTGTTCAATCAGCTAAGAATAGTAAGGTCGTATCATATAGCGGGAAAAGAATAAATGTAAAGTTATAATAGATTAATAAAGATGATTCGAGGTTTATTTTGCAGAATATTTAAGATAAAAGAAATGATGAATACAAATAGTACTAAAGCACTACTTATTTTGTTTTTGATTTTAGGGCAATGTCTTCCGATTAAGGGGCAAGCGAAAGAGATTCCTCGTCAGGTAGAGGTATTTCCACTGTCAGAAGTCCGCCTTCTGGATGGTCCCTTTAAACATGCTGAAGATTTGGATATTCAATATCTGCTAGAGCTGAATGCTGATCGCTTATTAGCACCCTACTTAAAAGAAGCAGGACTCACTCCGAAGGCAGATAATTATACTAATTGGGAAAATACGGGTTTAGATGGACACATTGGGGGGCATTATCTTTCTGCTCTTGCACAGATGTATGCATCTACGGGTGATGCTCGTATAAAAGAACGACTTGATTATATGCTACGCGAATTACAGCGTTGTCAGGATGCATCCGGGGATGGATATCTTTGTGGAGTTCCCGGAGGCAAAGCCATGTGGCGGGAAATTGCAAAAGGGGATATACGAGCTTCTTCTTTTGGGCTGAATGATAAATGGGTACCTTTATATAACATTCATAAGATTTATGCCGGTTTATACAATACTTACCTCTATACAGGAAGCGTTCAGGCTCGTGCTATGTTGATCAAACTGGCGGACTGGATGTACAATGTTGTTTCAAGCGTAAGTGATGAACAGATGCAAGATATGCTTCGCAGTGAACATGGCGGGTTGAATGAAGTGTTTGCGGACGTTGCAGCCATGACAGGTAATACTAAATATCTGAAACTAGCACATCGTTTTTCTCATAATTTCATTTTGCAACCCTTGTTGCAACAAAAAGATCAATTGACGGGATTGCATGCCAATACTCAAATTCCCAAAATTATTGGTTTTGAACGTATTGCTGAAGTCGAAGGCAATGAAGATTGGCATAGGGCTGCCTCTTTCTTTTGGGAAACGGTGGTTAAGAATCGTTCGATAAGTATTGGTGGAAATAGTGTTAGGGAACATTTCCATCCGGCAGATGATTTTTCTTCAATGATACATGATGTTCAAGGTCCTGAAACGTGCAATACTTATAACATGCTGCGTCTTACTCAATTGTTGTATCAGGTCAATGCGGATTCGAAATACATGGATTACTACGAAAGGGCGCTTTACAATCATATCCTTTCCACGCAGAACCCGAAGACTGGCGGCTTAGTTTATTTTACTCCAATGCGTTCGGGGCATTATCGGGTTTACTCTCAACCTCAAACTAGTTTTTGGTGTTGTGTGGGCTCCGGTTTGGAGAATCAGGCAAAATACGGAGAGATGATTTATGCACATAGTGGTAAAAATGTATATGTGAACCTTTTCATACCATCGCAATTAAATTGGAGCGAACAAAAATTAGAGATTATCCAGAAGACTAGCTTTCCTGATGAATCCTCTACGGAATTATGGATAAATCCGGTGAAGGAGAGTTCTTTTACGCTCTATTTACGTGCTCCGCAATGGGTCAAAGGTGCGTGTACGTTGTCCGTAAACGGTAAAAGTCAGAAGGTTGCAGCAAACAAGGAAGGATATATACCAGTTGTTCGTAGATGGAAAAAGGGAGATTGTGTTCGCTTGGACTTACCCATGTCTATCTCTGTAGAGGCTTTGCCCGACCGCTCACCTTATTATTCTATTCTGTACGGGCCGATAGTACTTGCTGCAAAAACAGGAACGAGCGATATGTCGGGATTGTTTGCCGATGATAGTAGAGGCGGGCATATTGCTTCTGGTCCTCAACTTCCATTGGCAAAAATGCCTGTTTTTGTGGGTACTCCGGAAAATCTTGCTTCGAATGTTAAAGCTATTGATGGAAAGCCATTGACTTTTACTTTAAGTGGTTTATATCCTAATAATTTCAATGGGATGGAACTGATTCCGTTTTATCGATTGCACGAATCCCGTTACATGGCTTACTGGTTCTTAACGTCTAAAGAAGATTTGTTGAAGCAACAGGCTCTGCTTGCTGAGCAAGAGCACAAACAGATGGCGCTCGATTCAATTACGATCGATCGAGTCATTTGCGGAGAACAACAACCTGAATCTGACCACTTTATTCAATCAGGGCAGTCGCAAATTGGATTTTCCGAGGATCTTCATTGGCGTGATGCCAAGGGATGGTTTAGTTATCAGATGAAACAGAAAGCAGCAACTCCTGCATGTTTGTATATAGCATATAGTGATGAAGAGAAATCACGTGGTTGTAGTCTTTGGATAAATGGGCAACAACTATCTGAACTAAAGACGGCAGGTAGTAAGAAAGGAGTTCAAACAGTTTTATTTCCTATTCCGGAGAGTGAAAGAGGTGCTTCACAGTTAACAATAAAGTTTGAAAATTCTTCTTCTGCCGTTGCAACGCCTAGAATACATGAAGTTCGAATTCTTCTCAAAACACATGCGGATTGTGAGAATAAGTAACTTCTCCTACTAAATAGAATCATAATTCGACTTTTCTTTGGACAGAATATGTGTATATTTGCAAGGTTCGTAAAATCCGATAACATGCAAAAACGCAATTCTGTCCTAACTATTATATGGCTAGTTCTCTTATTGATGCTAGCCCTTCCTGTCTGTTCTACTAATGCAGACATCATTACTCATCTTAAATTCAAACAACTCTCTACAATTGATGGTCTGCCTACTGATGAAGTTCAGAAGGTATATCAAGACAGAGATGGCTTTGTGTGGATTGCTACCCGTTATGGCCTTTGCCTGTATGATGGTTATCAAACGAGCCTTTATAAATCGAATCTTTATACCCCTGATTTGCTTTCAAATAATAATATCTACTGTCTGACAGATGATAATAACCACAATATCTGGATTGGTACGCAAGAAGGCCTCAACGTATTGAATAAAGAGACAGGAGTGATAAAGAAAGATCATTATTCGCAGATAGGGAATAATTCAGTTTCTTGCTTACTGACAACCGGAGATAACACTGTCTGGGTAGGTACAGATGCCGGCTTATTTAAATATGATGCAACAGCAGATTCTATGTTGCTTTGCTCTGCAAAGATAACAGGTAACGTGTTATTTAATGTACCGATCAAGTCTTTGTTCGAAGATTCTGAAGGTGATGTTTGGATAGGAACATGGTCTAGCGGTCTTTATCGCTACTCTCCTCGTAGCAAACGATTCTATGCCTATCCAAAAATGAATAAGAGGAGTTCAGCACATGTGGTATACGAAGATAGTCATAAAAATATTTGGGTAGGAGCGTGGGACGAAGGTCTTTTCTTATTGAAGAACCCGAAGGACATGAAGCGTGTGTCGTGGATAAACTTCCGACATCAACCATCAAATGCCACATCTCTGTCCGATAACATTGTTTATGATATCTCCGAAGATCTGAATACTCATTCTTTGTGGATAGGAACGCGTAGTGGCTTGAGCATAATGAGGCAAAGCAAGGAAGGCGAATTTATTAACTACAAATCTCAAAAATCACCTTTCCAGATACCTTGTAACGAAATCAACTCATTGCTGAGAGACCGGTTTGGCAACATGTGGCTAGGTGCTATCGGGGGTGGTGTATTTATGGTAGATACGCGTAAACCGAAATTTAATTTGTATAGCTTCGATGCCACGGAAGATGATATTCCCACAAGTGCAGTCAGAGCACTTTTTGTAGATCACGAACAATCTGTTTGGTTAGGAGTGGGTACTTATGGCATGGCTAGGCACGATAGAAAAACAGGGCAATTTCTCTATTACTCTCGCATCCCCGAGTTTGCCGGAATAAACTCTATGCCAACGGTTTTTGCCATTATTCAGAGAAAAAAGACGGGTGATGTTTGGCTTGGTACGTATGATGGTGGAGTTTATGTTTATCGTAAAGGGGAAAAAGTAAAACACTATACCTCTGAGAATACCAATTTCATAAAATACATTTGCATAACTTCTCTTTACGAAGATAAGAAAGGAAATTGTTGGGTGGGTACGCGCAATGGAGTCGGAGTGATGCGTGCCGACGGAAGTGGCTATCTGTTTAAGAAGATAATGGTCAACGGAGAGAATCTGGAATACTCCTATATAAGGGATATTGTTGAAGATCATGAAGGGAATATTTGGCTGGCAACAGCCAATCAAGGTGCTATTTGCATTCAGGGAGATCTTCGCCATCCTGAATCACTGACTTATAAAAGTTATAATTTAGAGAACCATAAACTGGCAGCCAAAACAGCACTCTGTTTGCATTCCGATGCAAGAGGAAGACTTTGGATGGGTACGGAAGGAAGCGGTCTGTTTTATTATAACAAAGAGGCAGATGTGTTTGAAGAAAGAAATATTCTGTATAATCTTCCGGGAGATATGGTAGGCAGCATTGAAGAAGATACTCATGGCGGCCTATGGCTTGGCACCAATAATGGCCTTGTGAAGTTGGTTGTGTCCGATAATGGGAGTAAAGCCACTGTACGGGTTTACACATCCGCAGATGGACTGCAAGATAATTTCTTTATACCGAAATCATCGTTCAATAAAGATGGAGAATTGTTCTTTGGAGGATACAAAGGTTATAATAGCTTTTTCCCTGATAATATGAACGATAGTGTAAGTGACGTGCCATTCTTCATTACGGATATCAAGATTTTCAATCGTTCGCTGAAGTCGCTCGACGAAGATTTGAGAATGCGTATTTCTAAAAAAATGCCTTCTTTTACCGACAGGATAGAGTTGCCTTATCAATACAATAATTTTAATATTGAGTTTGCCTCACTTACTTATAAGAATCCCGAGCTCAACAAATATGCTTATAAGCTCGAAGGCTTTGATAAAGAGTGGCAATACACAGATGCTACCCGTCACTTTGCTTACTACAACAATCTGAAGAGTGGCACATACACCTTTCTGCTACGTGCCACGAATGAGAACGGTGTTTGGAGTGAACAAACCCGAAAAATAACGGTAGTTGTCCTTCCCCCCTTTTGGGCTACATGGTGGGCCTATACTTTTTATTTTCTTCTTTTGATTTCCATTGTTTACTATCTCTACAGAGTAGCCAAGAACCGAATGATTCTAAAAAATCAATTGCATCTTAAAGAGTTGGAACAATCAAAAGCTGAAGAGCTGAATCATGCTAAACTACAGTTCTTTACCAATATCACGCATGAACTGCTTACCCCTCTGACCATTATTTCGGCTACGGTTGATGAGTTGAAGATGCAAGCTCCGCAGCACGATGATCTATATGCTGTGATGGGCAATAATATTCGTCGCCTGATCCGGTTATTGCAGCAGATTCTGGAATTTCGCAAAGCCGAAGCCGGTAACTTAAAGCTGAAAGTCTCGCCCGGAGACGTGGCTGCTTTCGTTAAGAGAGAAGCCGAAAGTTTCCTACCTTTGGTCAAGAAGCAGAAACTTCATTTCTCCGTGTTGTGTGATCCGGAATCTATTGTAGGCTATTTTGATCCGGACAAACTCGATAAGATTGTTTACAACCTCCTCTCAAATTCTGCTAAGTATAACAGTGAAGGAGGTTTCGTGCAAGTCAACTTGTCTTATGCCGATAATAAAGACTATATCTTACTTCGGATAAGAGATAATGGAAAAGGCATTTCCGAAGCAGGCCGAAAGAATTTGTTCAAGCGTTTTTACGAAGGCGATTATCGTAAGTTCAACACCATTGGTACAGGCATCGGTCTCTCTCTGACTAAGGATCTTGTGGAGTTGCACGGAGGAAGTATCTCTGTGGAGAGTGAGCTAGAGAAAGGTACAACATTCTCTGTAACCTTACCTATAGACCGTTCCTATTTCAAAGAAGAAGAAATAGATGAAGAAACGATGCCTGCTCAGAAAATTGTTTCGGGAGTTGAACAGGATCTGACAGAAACAAACAACACTCACGACATTAAGGCGCATTCTATCTTGGTGCTCGAAGACAATCTGGATCTACTGCAACTCATGGTGAAATTGTTAGGCCGCGAATACAACGTATTTACGGGAGCCAATGGGAAAGAAGGAATAGAAGTGATAGAGAATGAAGATATTGACCTTGTTGTATCCGACATTATGATGCCCGAGATGGATGGTATTGAGCTCTGTAAATTTGTAAAAAGTAAACTCGAATTCAGCCACATTCCCGTTATTCTGCTTACAGCCAAGAATACAGAAGAAGATCGTGCCGAAGCTTATGAATCGGGCGCCGATGGATTTATCAGTAAACCGTTTAACTTGACGGTACTTCATGCACGTATCAAGAATTTGCTCAAATATAAAGAACGCATGGCACGCGATTTCAAAAATCAATTGGTGTTTGAGGTGAAAGATCTTCATTATACCAGTCTCGATGAAGAATTCATGCAACATGCCATTGACTGTGTCAACAAGCACCTTGATGATCCTGATTTTGATCAACTCCAATTCATTGAAGAGATGGGAACAAGCAAATCCACTCTTTATAAAAAGTTGAAGTCTCTCACAGGCCTTAATACCTCTGCTTTTATTCGCAATATCCGCTTGAAAGCTGCCTGCCAGATTATGGAAGAGAAGCGCTCCATTCGTGTGTCCGAACTGGCTTACGCTGTAGGTTTTAACGATCCGAAGTATTTCAGTTCCTGTTTCAAGAAAGAATTCAATATGCTACCTACTGAGTATATCGAACGTTTTCTTCCTGAAAACCACCTCCCATGAAAAATCCGCTAAATTGGCGAATTCTATAGATTTAATTGCTATATTACTAGTGAAGATGCAAACGGAAATAATTTACAAATAGCCAGAAAGAATAATACGATTATTGAAAAAATAAATAAAATCAAGCAGATCGCAGCTATATTTTAATAGGAGGCGGGGAATTCTGCCTCCTATCTTGACACAAGTCCTTTAGTATTACTTTCTATCTTTCTGAGTCTCTCGTTAACACTCTTCAATTCTTTAACCGTAGCCCCTGTATTCTCTCTAATCTGCTGCAATTCGAGATAAGAATTAGCAAGAATAGTTCGTGTTTATATTCCCAGCACAATATTAGCATCTATATTCAACTTTCGGCTAATTTCACGAGCCACTTTCAGTGTAGGCTCACATTTGCCGGAAATATAATCACTAAGACGTGAGGGGCTAACACCAATCAATTTAGATAGAGACTTCTGGTTTAGATTCATTTCATACATACGAAGTTTAAGAACCTCCACTAATGAAGGTTCTCCCAAGGCAAAGTGCTCTTCTGAGTAATCAGCGACCAAGTTAGAAAAAAGTTCCAACTCGATACTATTCGGATCATCTAAAGGGGTATTGTCAGTTACCAATGGAAGAAGTTCTTCAACTCTTTTAATAGCCCATTCATACTGAGCTTGATTTTCTATCCTTGTCATAAGTTCAATTTTAAATGGTTGAACAATCTATTTTATCATATTCTTTATGAGTACCAATAAAGCGAATATACACGAACTTAATTGTAAACTTGATAACGACTACCAAGCGATAGTTATTACCCTTTATATTGAAAACATAACGTTGATTGCCTACGTTATCAACGCTATTAAATGTCTTCTTCACATCGGCAAAACAAGTCCACTTGTTTTGTTTGACTATTGTAGTCCACTCTTGCAAAGCCACCTTTGCATCTGGATGGCTTTCTACATAATCTCGTAGAGCTTGTTCTGTAAATATTCTCATTACTTACTCAATTTTCATGCGACAAAGGTAAATATAAGATTCTATTTTTCAAAATTGAATTCTAATATTTATAATTATATATATAAATAGCGGCAACTCCAAAGAATCGCCGCAATCTACCTCCCATGAAAAAACACGTTTTACTATCACATCTATCACAAAAAGTGCTATACCTGCTTGCTATAAGCGTTTGTAGAGCGTGATAGTAAAATATGTCTACCACACTTTTGGCTATTTTACTCTCACTTTTGCCCTTTTACTATCACACTTTACCCAACTTTCTTCTCTTTTTGCTCAAAAGATCCCCGATTGAGATGCATTTATAGCTCGACAAAGCATCCATCTTTCTTTGATCAGGAACACGTTGCACTTGTGCTCATCACACTACTATTATTGGCAAGTGGCACTAGTAGTAAGTTCACGAAGCGGTATCTGTTTTACACTTCACACGTGTAGTCTCTACAGACTACATGCATGAATCGTAGAGACTACACGTGTGGAGTGTAAAGACCACGCTCGTGAAGCGAAGAGCTAAAGCCGATTTCTTCCGTTAATAATGCTTTGATGAGAAGTTAGATGACCCGTTTGTGGAGTTAGTTTAATCTGCTTTCTTGTGAAAGAGAAACGAAGTAAGCAGGTTAAACTAATCATACGCGTTGATTTCTTCTCCTTAACTTCTTTGATCTTTCTTTTTCCTCCTCTTAAGGTCGAATTATAATTCAAAAAGGATGAATAACGTAAATTCGCCCTTTTATAACTATTTATAGTGTTTAATATTGTATTATATGGTTAATTTCGGTGTGTTAATTATTAAATCATAGCGGTTAATCTTAAAGTTTATAACTAATGAAAAAACAAAAAAGTATTTGTGTACTTAGTAGGGTATTTAGTACCTTACTAATTAGTTTAAGCCTTTTCTTTGTGAGTGCGCAGTGGGTAACTCTTCTGGCTCAGCAAAAAACTCAGGTCACAGGAAAGGTGAGTGATAGCACGGGTGAACCTGCCATTGGTGCTAGTGTGATACAAAAAGGTACTTCTATTGGCACTATTACCGATATTGAAGGTAATTTCTCTTTGTTTGTATCTTCGGGCTCTACTCTTCAAATTTCTTATATTGGCTATGTTAGTCAGGAAATAAAAGCTGTAAGTGGAAGAAACCTAGCTATAAAGTTAATAGAAGATACTAAAGCACTTGATGAAGTTGTAGTTGTTGGTTATGGCACACAAAAGAAATCGGATGTGACAGGATCAGTAACCTCAGTCTCGAAAGACCGTTTAGGAAGATTACCGGTTACAAATGTTTTGCAGGCAGTGCAAGGTGCTGCCGCAGGTGTTACTATTACACAAACATCTTCTATTCCGGGTGATGCTCCTGACGCTTTGGTTCGTGGACGTAATTCTATTAATGCTTCTTCCGGACCTTATGTGGTTGTCGACGGTGTGCCTATTAGCAAATCAGGAGGTACTTTGAACGATATTAACCCTAACGATATTGAGTCAATGGAAATTCTGAAAGATGCTTCAGCTACTGCTATTTATGGTACTAATGGTGCTAATGGTGTAATCCTTATTACTACCAAACGGGGTAACACCGGTAAACCAACTATTCGTTATAATGGATATCTTGGTATTGAGGATTTCACAAATAAACTTGACTTCTGTAATGGTGAACAAATTATTCAGCGTTATAAAGACTATGTAAGTCAGAATCCTGGTGAAACATTATTCGACGGATATGTTAAGAACCAGTATGAATCGGATAATTACCAGAAAGGCTTGACTACTGATTGGATTGATGCCGTTTCTCAAACAGGTATTATTCAAAACCATAATGTCAATATTGCCGGTGGAGCGGAAAATGTGAAATATTATGTGTCTGCTGATTATATAGATCAAAAAGGTATTATTAAAGGCTTCAATTATAAACGTTTCTCGGTTCGTACTAATCTTGATATGAATGTAACTGATTATCTTACTGTGGGTACCAATACATATATCGTATCGCATAATCGCGATGGTGGAAGAGCTAATCTTCTTATGGCGGAAGCAATGAGTCCTTATGCTAAAATGTATAATGAAGACGGTAGTTACTGCATTAACCCGATGTATAGTGAAACGTTGTTTACCAATCCATTGATGTGGACAACAACTAATCCTGAACGTCGTCAATTCAATTTAAATATCAATGGCTATGCTGAAATGGATTTTGGCAAACTATTGAAGCCTCTCGCAGGCTTGAAATATAAATTTAACGGAGGCTTTGCTTATGTGCCTAAGCGTACTAATGAGTATGAAGGGAAATCAGTAAACAAGAATTCGGGATGGGGCAGAATTAAGAATGAAGAAACGCAAAGTTATACCATTGAGAATATTCTTTCTTATACTCGTGATCTCGGTAAACATCATGTAGATCTTACGGCATTGTATGCTGCTTCACGTAAAAAATATCAAAGTTCCACAGCGGAGGCTGAGAAATTTATTAATGATGACCAAGAATGGAATAATATGGGTAGCGCTGAAACACAAAAGGTCGGTTCTTATACTGATTTGTATACTACAGTGTCTCAAATGGGGCGTTTTAACTATTCATACGATAGTTGTTATTTGTTTACCTTTACTGTACGTCGTGATGGCTCTTCTGTATTTGGCGATAATAATAAATATGGAACC
This sequence comes from uncultured Bacteroides sp., assembly GCF_963666545.1. Classification (NCBI taxonomy): domain Bacteria; kingdom Pseudomonadati; phylum Bacteroidota; class Bacteroidia; order Bacteroidales; family Bacteroidaceae; genus Bacteroides; species uncultured Bacteroides sp. The sequence continues at coordinate 3,470,823 of NZ_OY762899.1, forward strand.
TTTCCTTCGGTGGCTTTAGGTTGGAACATTGCTCGTGAAAACTTTATGGCGAAAGCAAACGACTGGCTTAATACACTTAAATTACGTCTTTCTTATGGTAAGGCTGGCAATGAGGCCATAGGGGTATATCAATCCCGTATGAAAATGGAGAGTGGGATGCTGACCATGAATGGTAGTAGTACAGCGGCTTTATGGCTTAATGACCTTATGGGCAACAATGATTTGAGCTGGGAAACAACTAAAAGTTTTAATATTGGTTTGGATTTCGGGTTGTGGAATAATCGTGTGAATGGTAATGTGGATATGTATTTTTCTAAAACAAATGATTTATTGCTAAAGCGTAGTTTACCTAAAATATCCGGTTACAATACAGTTTATACGAATATGGGAGAGACATTTAATAAAGGTCTTGAAGTCACTTTAAACTCTCGTAATATTGCAAAGAAAGACTTTACATGGAATTCGACACTCGTGTTTTCGTGGAATAAAAATGAAATTAAAGACTTGTACGGTGATGGAAAAGACGATTTAGGTAATCGTTGGTTTTTGGGACATCCGATAAGTGTTATTTATGACTATGTTAAGGTTGGTGTCTGGCAAACAGATGAAATAGCATCCGGATTACACAAAAATTGGGATCCTATCGCTGAGGCTGGCGATATTAAGTTGGCTGATATTAGTGGAGCGGATGGAAAACCAGATGGAAAGATAGATGATTATGACCGTAAAATACAAGGTCAGACTACTCCAAAATGGATTGGTGGTTTAACGAATACCTTTACTTATAAAGATTTAACTTTGAGTGTGTTTATCCAAACCGTACAAGGTCTGAAAAAAAATAATTCCTTAATCGGCATTGCAGGTGATGAAATGGGGCGCCGTAATACTACAACTGAAGTGGGTTATTGGACACCTGAAAATAAGAGCAATGAATGGCGTTCGTTGCGTAAGAATTCAAATAAACATGGTTATGAATTCCCTAGCGACGCAAGTTTTACTCGCATAAAAGATATCACATTAAGCTATAACCTTCCAAAAAGTGCTATTAGCAAGATTGGACTAGACGCCCTGCAAATGTATGTTAGCGGACGTAATCTTTTTACTTTTACAGACTGGATTGGTTGGGATCCTGAAGCACGTCAGATTTCTCGGGGAAGCAGTTCGTGGGATAGTACACGCGGTGAAAGAGTTTATGACAACAGTAACTATCCATCAACAAAGAGTTTTGTATTTGGTATAAATGTAACATTCTAAAAAGATAACTAATGAAACTGAATAATATATTCTTAATATTTTTTGCTGCTCCTTTCTTTATTGGAGGAACGACTTCGTGCAGCGATAGTTTTCTGGATGAGAAAATGTACTCTAATTATAGTCCGGAAGTTGAAGATATAAATGCCAAACTGATTGGTCTACACCGACAGTATGCAGCTATTTGGGGGATGTCCGGTCAGCAAGGTTTTCCCGGATGCTGGCAGGTAGGTACGGATGTGGGATCGCCCGGTGATACACAAGGAGTGGAGGTTCCGTTTTACCGCTATCAAGAGCTGAATTCTGAAAACGCAGGAGTTAGCTTTCTATGGGAGAAATTATATGAAATAATCAATAGCTCGAATTTGCTTCTCACCGCACTTGGTGAGAATGGAGATGCGGCGTCTAAAGGAGAGGCTATGTTCTTCCGTGCTTATTCATATAATTTATTGGTTACGTTATGGGGTAAAGTTCCATTAGTAACCGAATCAACAACCGTTCCTAAAACCGACTATACACGCGAAGAAATAGCCAAAATAGATGCTTTGATTGAGAGTGATTTGATTTATGCTATGGCTAATTTGCCGGCAGTAGGAAAAGCGAAAACTGAAAGCCGTATTAATAAAGACATTGCACGTCAACTGGCAGGAGAGGCTTATTTGCGAATGGGAATGCGGGATGCCACTTATTTCAAAAAGGCGGAAGATGCGGTAGACCCTATTATTGCTGAAGGTAACTATGACTTGGTGAAAAAACGCTATGGGAAATTTTTAGCAGAAAATGGTGATTATTATTCTGATATGTTCAGATATGGTAATGAACGTCGTTCACAAGGCAATACTGAAGGTATTTGGATTTTTCAGTTAGAATATACCCGTAATGTGAATGGTGGAACGATTGACAGTCCGCAACAACGCCGCAACTGGGTACCTGCTTTTCATAAATATGGTGGTATGATGAATGCCGATTCACTTGGCGGACGAGGGAATGGGCGTCTTCGTATCAGTAACTTTGTTAAATACGGTTTGTATGATCAAGGTGATATTCGTAATTCGAATTATAATATTCGCAGGATACTATATTATAATAGGCCCGGTTATCAGGAAATTATTGGCATCGATGCAAGAGGATTCCGAGTAGGCAAAGATAAAGGTGTTAAAAATGTGACAGTGAAAACGGGAGATCGTGTAATTCCTGCAGCAGCAGACTCTTTAAATATTAACTATCCGCATCCGACCAAATGGGGAGGATATGATGCTACTGATGACTTTGGTTATGCGTTGGTAAAAGACTGGCCATTGATGCGCCTAGGGGAGACTTATCTGCTGCGTGCTGAAGCTCGCTTCCGCCAGAATAATAATATTGGAGCAGCAGCCGACATTAATGTGCTTCGTGATCGTGCATTTAAAGAATCTCGTATTGCAACGGACAATCCGAATTTAGGTAAAGTTTCGGCCGATGATATTAATTTGGATTTCATTCTCGATGAACGTGTACGGGAATTAATTGCTGAAGAAAATAGACGTGCGACTTTGGTACGCACAAATACATTGAAAGAGCGTCTTGCGCTTAATGGCGATAAACTCCCTTATGCACCGGAAAACAAGGTCATTACCGGATTTCAAGATTACAATGTATTGCTCCCTATTCCATTGACTGAAATTCAGTTGAATAAGGATGCCAAACTGGAACAGAACCAAGGGTATTAATATAAATAGCACAAGAAGGGGGCATATCGTAAGACGTTATGCCCCCTTCAACATAAAAACTTATGCCAGACTCAGATTTCCAGGTAGATTTATGGTTTAAAATAGGATAATACTGCAAATTCCTCCTTTCTTAATTATATTTGGAGTTAAGTATCGTTTCACATTGTTAAATTTGTGCTTGCTTATTCATGAATTAATATGTTTAATCTTAAAGTTTATAACTAAATGAAAAAACAGAAAACTTTTCATAGACGTATGAATGTACAGTTATCAGCACCACGCTATTACTGGGCGGTTCGGCTTGCTGTTCTATTTCTTGCGTTTTATTCTCCCAGCTCAAGCAAAATATTTGCTGAGAATTTGGCGATTGAAATATCTCAGCAAAGTTTGCAAAAGGTAGTAGGAACGGTCAAGGATTCCAAAGGAGAACCCGTTATTGGAGCCAATGTTTTAATTGAAGGAACCACTACTGGAACTATCACTGATCTAAATGGTGCTTTTACACTTCAAGCGCCCGCGCGTGCTACCAAATTAAAAGTTTCTTTTATAGGTTTTAAAGATAAAATAATCCTCATAAAGCGAGAGGCTTCTATGGTGATTGTTTTAGAAGATGATACTCAACTCTTAGATGAGGTTCAGGTGGTGGCGTACGGAGTACAAAAGAAGGTGTCTATTACTGGTGCTATCTCTTCAATGAAAGGGGATGATTTGCTGAAAACGCCTGCCGGTTCTATCTCTAATATGCTTTCGGGCCAGGTGACAGGTATTTCCTCTGTACAGTACTCTGGTGAGCCTGGTGCTGATGCTGCTGACATATATGTGCGTGGTATTGCTACTTGGAACGATGCTTCTCCGATTATTCAGGTAGATGGCGTCGACCGTGATTTTTCGCAGATTGATCCGAATGAAATTGAAAGTATCACCGTGTTGAAAGATGCTTCTGCAACTGCTGTATTTGGTGTACGTGGTGCTAATGGAGTTATCCTGATAACGACGAAACGTGGTGCCGAAGGCAAAGCTAAGATTTCGTTCTCTACGTCAGCCGGTGTCAATGTTCTGACTAAACAATTGGATTTTGCGAATTCCTATCAGTATGCTTCATACTATAATGATATGCAGGTTAATGATGGCGGAGTGCCAACTTTTAGCAATGAGCAATTAGAAAAATTTCGTACGCATTCTGATCCGATTCTTTATCCGGATGTGAATTGGTTAGATTACTGTATGAAGAACTCTGCTTTCCAATCGCAACACAACGTAAATATATCGGGAGGTATAGATAATATGCGTTATTTTGTATCTGCAGGTATGTTTACACAGGCAGGTATGTTTAAGCAGTTCAATGCCACGGATAATTTTAACTTTGACTACAAACGATATAACTATCGTGCTAATTTGGATTTCGATATAACAAAATCTACCTTATTGTCTGTGAATATTGGTGGACGCGTTGAGAGTAAACGTACACCAGAGTCAGGGGAAGATCAGAACCAATTGTTCCGTAAACTCTATTGGGCTGTACCTTTTGCCGGTGCAGGCATCGTCAATGGAAAACGTGTTGTTTCAAATGCTGACTATTTACCATTTACAGGTTCTGATGGTCTTGCTTCTTATTATGGAAAAGGTTTCCGTAGTACGACCACTAATGTCTTAAACTTAGACCTTGCACTCAATCAAAAACTTGATTTCGTGACAAAGGGCCTATCTATTAAACTAAAAGGAGCTTATAATACCGAATATTCGAACAAGAAAATAGCTAGTTCTTCAAAAGCCTCTTATGTAGCGGTTGTGCAGAGCGATGGCTCCATTGCTTATCGGAAAGATGGTTCCGACTCTCAGTTAAGTTACAGTGAACCCGATGATCAATTTAGTAAGGCGCGTGACTGGTATATGGAGTTGGCGATGAACTATGCTCGTAAATTTGGTGACCATAACGTGACAGGCTTACTCTTATACAACCAATCAAAAAAATATTATCCGGGTGGTACTTATAATGATATTCCTTCTGCTTATGTAGGCTTGGTAGGTCGTGCTACTTATGATTGGAGAACGCGTTATTTGGCTGAATTTAACATTGGCTATAATGGTTCAGAGAACTTTATCAAGAGTAAACGCTACGGAGTTTTCCCCGCTGGATCTATTGGCTGGGTAATCAGTGAAGAATCTTTTTTTAAACCAATAAAAAAGGTAGCTAGCTACATGAAACTTCGTGCATCCATAGGTGTCGTTGGTAATGATAAATCAAGTAATCAACGTTTTTTATATATGCCTGATGCATATCAACTTGGGGGAAGCTATTTCTTTGGAACGAATATTAATAGTGCGAAGCCAGGTGCTTATGAATCAACGAAATCTTATGCTGATGTGACATGGGAAAAAGCGACGAAACAAAACTATGGCTTTGATATAACAGTTTTGAAAGAACGCTTGAATATCTCTGTGGATTACTTTTATGAAAAGCGTAAAGATATATTAATGAGCCCGGATTACTTACCTGGTATTTTGGGTATGAGTCTTCCTGTAGTAAATGTGGGTAAAACCGAAAACAAAGGTTATGAAATTCAAGCGAAGTGGAATGATGAGATAGGCAAAGACTTTCGCTATTGGATCAATGCAAACCTTTCTTTTGCGCGTAACAAAATTGTGTACCAAAACGAAGTTGCGCAGAATGAGCCGTGGATGTATAAGACTGGTCGCGTAATTGGTTCCCGCTCTATGTATAAATTTTGGGGATTCTACGATGAAACGGCAGATGCTCGATATGAAGCTGAATTCGGAAAGAAGATAGCAAATCATGGTATTGTGTTGGCTCCCGGTGACGCTGTCTACACCGACCTGAACGGTGATGGGAAGATTACCGGTGATGATGCTACTCGTGACATCGGTTTCACGGATGCACCCGAATATACTGCTGGTTTGAATGCTGGATTCAATTGGAAGAATTTTGATTTCTCCATGCAGTGGACGGGAGGTTGGAATGTGGATCGTATGTTGAGCGAGTTTCGTCAACCTTTGGGTGATACCTTCAATAAAGGTCTGTTGCTTTATCAATATGAAACGACTTGGCGTTCTTCCGAAGATACGTACACAGCGAAATATCCTCGCATCTCAGGCTTACACGCATCTAATAACTATGCCGGTTCTGATTTGTATCTGATCGATGCCAGTTACCTGCGTTTGAAGAGCATAGAAATAGGTTATAACTTTGATTTCCCATTCATGAAGAATATGAAAATGAATCAATGTCGTCTGTATGTAAACGGTTATAATTTGTTGACTATCACAGGATTCAAATGGGGTGATCCTGAATCTCGTCAGAGTGATCGACCGAATTATCCGCTGACTCGTGTATTTAATGTTGGTTTAAAAGTTGGATTCTAATACTTTGATAAAATATGAAACATTTTAGTAAATGGTTTATTGGAGCATTCGTTGGAGTTACTATGGCTACTTCGTGTGTTGATGAAATAAAATTTGGTGATAGCTTCCTAGAGAAAGCTCCGGGTGTTGCTGTTACCCAAGATACAATTTTTGGAAAAGCGGATTATGCCAGACGATTCTTATGGAATACATATAGTAAGCTTTATTATGGTTTGGCTACTAATTGGAATACGGTTGATGGTAAAATGAATACTGGTATGTTCGAGGTGCTTTCCGATTGTTGGCATAGTCACAACTCTTGGGATGGTCTTAACCGTAAATACTATTCCGGTTCTTATAAAGCTAGCGATGAAGATGATGCAGACGATAGCCGTTTTGGTTATACAAAAGAAAATAGCTGGGTAGCTATTCGTTCTGCTTGGTTATTTATTGAGAATGTAGGGCGTGTACCCGATATGGAGGGTGCTGAGAAAGCGCGTTTGGCTGCTGAAGCAAAAGTAATTATTGCATCGCGTTATTTCGACTTATTCCGTCACTTGGGTGGTTTGCCTATTCTAGAGAAATCGTATGATGTAGCTACTGCATACGAACTTCCACGTGCTACGGTAGAAGAAACCGTGAATTTCATGGTTCGTTTATTGGATGAAGCAACAGCTGTTCTTCCTTGGGATTTGGAAACCGATGGTGAATCGAACTGGCAAGGTCGCTTTACCAAAGCTGCTGCTATGGGATTGAAGTGTAAGGTTTTGCTTTTTGCTGCTAGCCCTTTGTTTAATGATAGCCAACCTTATTGCAATGAAGAACCACAGGATGCTGTTACTAATCATCAAGTATGGTATGGCGCATACAAACCTGAATTATGGACACAATGTTTGAAAGCTTGTGAGGATTTCTTTTCAGAGTTGAGCGCGAAAGGTCATTATGATCTAATTCAGCCTACTGGGACTTCGGTAGATGCCTATCGTACTGCTTTTAATACAGCTTATTTTATTCGTCAGGATAATACAGAGCTCTTAATATCGACTCGTATTATTGGTAAATACAATTGGGATTGGTGGTATTATTGGGGCGACTGGGTTGGTAATGGCGGGTATACTCCTACAGAGGAATACATGGAAATGTTCCCGATGGCAGATGGTAGTCCGTTTAGCTGGGGTGATGCTACGGTAGCTTCGAATCCTTTTTTTACCGATAACAATTATAGTAAACCAATTCGTGACCCTCGTTTATACGAAACGATTCTTGTAAATGGAGCCAAGTATAGTGGGCGCGCTGTAGAATTGTGGTTGGGCGGTCGTGAAAATGTTAGCAGTACCGAAAAAGAAACAGGTATATATGCTACAGGTTTTGGTCTCTATAAATTTTATAAAGAAGGTAAAAGCAGCTTGGCAGGCAATTATCTGGAGTGGCCTTATCTGCGTCTAGCCGAGATATATCTGATTTATGCAGAAGCGCTATTAAAAAATAACAGGCTATCCGATGCCATTGATCAAATAGATAAAGTTCGTGCCCGTGTAGGTTTGAAAGGTTTGGCAGAGGCTAATCCTACTAAAAATTTGAAAACAGATGCAAATGCCTTGATGGAAGAAATTCTTCGCGAGCGTGCTTGCGAATTGGGCTTAGAAGATGTTCGTCTGTTTGATATGGTTCGAAATAAACGTGCTGATTTGTTTCAAGCACCTTTGCATGGGTTGAAGATTCAACGTGCGGACGGTGGAAGTGGTTCTTGGTCAGATAAAAATGCAAGTGTACGGGGTGATTTTCCGACGAAGTTTACTTATACCAAATTTGAATTAACTAATAAATCCCGTTCTTGGTGGACGAACTTTAGTCCAAGATGGTATTTATCAGCCTTCCCCCCTTCGGAAGTAAATAAGAATTATGGATTAACTCAAAATCCTGGTTGGAAGTAATGGCATGATCATGGACTATTTAAAAACTGAATAATATGAAAAATAAGATAATAGCTTTAGCGATGCTTGCTTGTGCCAGTTTAAACGGTTGGGCTCAGGATGATAATAATGTTACCGGTAGGGTTGTAGATAATTTGGGTAACCCGGTGTCTGGAGCACTCGTCTCTATAGTGAGCGATCCGTTGGTGAAAGTACCTACTGATAAGAACGGAGAGTTTGAAATTATGGCTACTAAAAAGAATAGCCTGAAAATACAAACGGCAGATGATGCTGTGAAAATAGTACTTGTGGCAGATACTGGCAAGGCAATGACTATTGTGATGGATTTTGCTACCGGAAAAGTAAATTACGGTTTCGGATTGCAGCAGACTCTTGCGGAATCAACAGGAGCTGTCTCTACGGCTCATGCCGGAGAGATCAATAATCGTTCTGCTTTGAGCATTGGTAATTCATTATATGGCAATGCGCTTGGTCTTACTACAATGCAGAGATCAGGAGCCACTTGGGATCAGATGTCTTCTATGTATATCCGTGGTATGAAAACTCTAAACGGAAACAATGGTATCCTCGTAGTGGTGGACGGGCTGGAACGAGATAACGCTTGGAATGTTTTGAATTATATTACTCCTGAAGAAGTGGAGTCGGTAAGTGTGCTTCGTGATGCTGCTGCTTTGGCACTCTATGGATACAAGGGAGTGAATGGTGTATTGAACATTGTGACTAAACGAGGAAAGTATAAATCAAAAGAAATCAATTTCAGCTATGACCATGCCATCAATTGGCAGGCTCGTAAACCTGAAATGGCTGATGGATACACGTATGCAAGTGCTCTCAACGAAGCGCTGACAAATGATGGAAAGACAGCACGTTATTCACAGAATGAGTTAAACGCTTTCAAAAGTGGTAAGTATCCATCTCTTTATCCAAATGTGAATTGGTGGGAAGAGACGTTTCGCGATAGGGGGGCATCTGATATAGCTACCTTAAGTTTTCGTGGCGGTAGCACGAGAATGCGTTATTATACGATGCTTAATTTGCAAAATAATGCCGGATTTATTGCTAATGCTAACACCAACGTTGGATATTCTACTCAGGAGAAATTTTCAAAAGGTAACTTTCGTACTAATCTTGATGTGGAACTGACTCCGAAGACTCAGATGCAAGCTAACATTATGGGGGTACTAAATGAATCCAGTCGTCCGGGACTTAAATCAGATAATCTGATAGCAAGGCTTTACACTCTTCCATCTGCTGCATTTCCAATTAAGACTGAAGATGGTCTTTGGGGAGGCAATGCTACGTGGAATGGATATAACAATCCGGTAGCTTTAACTCAGGGACGTGCTTATACTAAATCGCATACTCGCGCTTTGTATGCTGATATGTCTTTGCGGCAAGATTTCTCTGCTATTACAAAAGGCTTGGGTGGAGGCATTCGTCTGGGGTACGATAATATTGCTTCATATTGGGAAAATCACTCAAAAGAGTATAAATATGGTAGTAAAACGGTGAAGGCTTGGGACAATGGAGAACCGTTGGAATTTAATACTTACACAGGTGGTGCTAACGGTGAGATGAGTGGAGATAGTAAACTTGATTGGCAGTATCGTTCGTTTAATTTCCAAGCCAATGCAGATTATCAACGTCAATTTGGCGTACACAGCTTGTACACGATGCTCATGTACACCTATAAATATGATAATGCGAAAGAAACGAATAAGACCTATTATTCTCAGAATGCAGCGTGGTACACGCACTATGGTTACAATAATCGCTATTTTGCTGATCTAACCTTGATGAACTCGGCTTCTAATGTTTTGGAAACAGGTAACAAATGGCATCTTTCTCCTACTATTGGGTTAGCATGGTTAATCTCCAATGAAAATTTCATGAAAGATGTCAGCTTTGTTGATTTCCTTAAATTGCGTGCTTCTTTTGGTATCTTGAATACGAATAATATTCCGTACGATAATACGAATAATATTTTGTACAATGGTTATTGGAACGAAACTGTTACTGGAGGCAATGGGTATCCAATTAGAGATAATTTTAATAATGATGGTAGTTGGCGAGAGGGTACCTTGGCTTCATTGAATGGTACTACGGAAAAAGCTTATAAATACAATGCTGGTTTTGATGCTATGTTGTTTAAAGGACTTACATTGACGTTGGATGGCTTCTATGAAAGACGTTCAGATATATGGGTAAGCACTGTCGGAAAGAATTCATCTGTATTGGGTGCTTCAAGTTCTTATGCAAATGCAGGTATCGTGGATAGTTGGGGTACTGAAATAGGAGCGGATTATACGAAGAAAATAGGTGATATTCAGTTTAATTTGGGCGGCAAATTTACTCTCTCTAAAAATAAGATTATTGAGCAGCTTGAATCTCCTCAAGCTTACGATTATCTTCGCTCTACAGGAAAATCACTCGGACAAATTTTCGCTTTGCAAGCTGTTGGCTATTTCGTAGATCAGGCTGATATAAACAATAGCCCGACACAACAGTTTGGACAAGTAAAACCGGGAGATATTAAGTATAAAGATATCAATAAAGATGGTGTTGTCAACAATAATGACTTTCTTGCAATGGGCTATAATTCTATTGTTCCTGAAATTTATTATTCCTTTAATTTGGGTTTTGAATGGAAAGGATTGGGATTTACTGCTATGTTTCAGGGAGTGGGTAATTATACTGCAGTGTTAGGTACGAGCAGTGTTTATAGACCTTTGGTAGGAAACGCTACCATCTCCAATTACTATTATGCTAATCGTTGGACTCCGGAGAACCCAAATTCTCGCTTCCCCCGACTGACCACAGAGGCAGTTGACAACAACTTGAAAAATAGTTCTGTATGGTTGGCTGACCGTTCGTTCCTAAAAATGCGAAACTGTGAACTATACTATAAACTTCCTGCTTCTTTTTTAGGTAAAGTGAAGATGAAAACAGCGAAGGTTTATGTAAGAGGTGTTGATTTGCTCTGCTTTGATAATATTGATTTGAGTGATCCGGAAGCAATGGGTATGTCTTATCCGGCGACGCGTTCGGTGAATGTGGGTTTGGCAATCGGTTTTTAATAGAAAAAAGTAAAGATATGAAACTGAAAAATATATTTTTGGGTTTAAGTTGTTTGCTCACTCTTGCAGCATGCAATGATGAGATGGATTATCATGAATATACTGTTTATGGTAAGGACTATGTATTTACTGATTTTACACGCACAAATGGTTTTGTAACCAATATTTATAGTTACTTGGATGCTGATTTGCCCGCTGTAAACTCTTTTTGTTCCGCCAGTGATGAATCAGAAAACGCATGGTCTTGGGCTGGAATACATGACTTCTATAATGGAGCATGGAGTCCACTTAATCCTTATTCTCTGTGGGGTTATTATTCGGCCATCCGTGCTGCTAATTATTATTTGAAGGAATCTCCAAATGCTGATTTTTCTGAGCTTAAATTTGATAAGGATTATCAAGCTCAAATGAATCGTTTCAATCGTTATCAGTATGAGGTTCGTCTCTTGCGTGCTTATTATTATTTTATTTTAGTGCGTGCGTATGGTGATGTGCCTTTTACTACGGAAGTGTTGACGGAAGATGTAGCTAATACGATGACTCGTACGCCGGCTGCTACCATTTTTGATTTTATTGTAAGCGAGTGTGATGCTGTTACTGATAAACTCCCGGTGAACTATACCAGCTTAAGTGATGATGCTTCAAGCATAGGGAGTCCTGAAACAGGGCGTGTGAATCGTGGTACAGCATTGGCTCTGAAAGCGCGCACTTTACTTTATCAGGCGAGTCCGTTGTTTAATGCTAATAATGATCTTGCTTTGTGGAAAAAAGCGGCTCAAGCCAGCAAAGTTGTGATTGACTATTGTGCTGCTAATGCCATTAAACTGGGTAAATACTCTGCTTTGTGGGGAACAGATAACTGGAAAGCTTCTGAAATGATTTTTGTACGCAGGCTAGGGGATACAAATGCTCCTGAGGTGTATAATTATCCGATGGGTATGGAAAATGGTAATTCAGGCAACTGTCCTACTCAGACTTTAGTTGATGCTTATGAAATGAAGAATACAGGTAAGGCATGGAATGAATCCGAGAGTGGCTACGATGCACAAAAGCCTTATGCAAACAGAGACCCGCGTATGGCTATGAGCATTGCAGTGAATGGAGATAAATGGCCCAGCACGAATCCTAATCCCTTGGAAATTTATATTGGCGGTAGAAATGGACTTCCTATTTCTGGAGCTACACCAACAGGTTATTATTTGAAGAAATACCTGGATGCTACTACGGACCTTAGTTCAGAAACTGGTAGTGGTGGTAAACGTCATAGTTGGATTACTTTCCGTTTGGGCGAATTCTATTTAAATTATGCCGAGGCTGTGTTCAAATATCTAGGTTCGGCTGATGCGACTAGCGCAGATTTCACAATGTCGGCTTCAAGTGCGGTAAACGTTATTCGTAACCGTGAGGATGTAAAGATGCCCAAATTTCCGGAAGGTCTTTCGAATACTGATTTCTGGACTAAGTACAAACGTGAACGTATGGTAGAATTAGTTTTCGAAGGACACCGATTCTGGGATGTGCGTCGTTGGAAAGAAGGTGACCAGCTAAAGAGTATTGTTCGAATGGAAATAACGAAGAATGGTGATGTGTACAATTATAAGCGTGTGATAAAACAGCGCAGTTGGGATGATAAGATGTATCTGTTTCCTATTCCTGATGTGGAGAGAAGAAAAAATCCTAATCTGACCCAGAATCCGGGATGGTAATTTGTCCTGAACTGTTTAATTAGTAAAAGATGAAAACTATGAAACTAAAATATAGATATGTCGTTGCAGGCTTGTTAGTAATACTGATGAGTGGATGTGATAGTAAAATAGAGTTGTTTGAGCAGGTAGGGTCAGTCGTACCTCCTGCTGCTATTGAAGCCGAGGCTGTAACGTCACAAGCTTTACCCGGACAGATTTCTTTGAAATGGGAAGCTCCCAAAGGAGATTTTTCTTATTTGAAGATTAAATATTATGATCCATTGACGCAAAAAGATACGTATAAAATTGCGTCTAAGGCTACAACAGAAATGCTGATTGACAATACTCGTGCCCGTTATGGTAAGTATAAGTTCTACTTCCAGACTTTTAATGCGGCTCATCAAGGAGGTGAGATTAAGACTATTGAGGCAACGTCTGGTGTAGCTCCTTCTGTTACTACAGTGGGAAAGAAAACGAAGATTTCTTTGACAGCTGATCAATTGAGCACAAATGCTCAAGAACCGACTGAGGGGCCTATTAAAAATATACTGGATGGTACGGCCAGTACTTTTTTTCACACTCGTTGGAGTTCACCTCAAATAGCTTTGCCTCATTACATTCAGGTAAACTTGAAAGAGCCTCATAAGAATTTTAGTCTTTACTATATGAATAGAAATGATACATGGACTACTTCAGGTCGTGCAAGCACTGTTGAATTGCAGATTAGCAATGATGGTCAAAATTGGGAGACGGTAACCACTCTCTCAGGATTGCCTAGCGCAGCAAGTGCTGAATATAATTCGACTTATGTGGCTTCCGACAAAACGTTTACTTATTTTCGTTTTAATGTGATAGCTACAAGCGGAAATACAACGTATTTTAATATGGCCGAATTTGCGATGTATGATGTGGAATTGAGTGTGTATGATCCGGAAAAGGATGAGGCTAATTGACTTTAAATATCGAATGAGAACATGAAGAATATAGGAAAATGGATTGCAGGTCTATGCATCCTCACAATAGCCGTTAGTTTTAGCGCTTGTAAGGATGATGAAGATGGATATAAAGGAAATTTGGATTTGTCATTGCTCTGTTTAAAACAAGCCAAAGATAGTTGGAATGGTGCGGAGTCTAATATCTCAATGAAGATTGCGGAGTCAGCAAAAGCCGATACTGTTATTGACCTGACTCTTGCACTTTATCAGAACAAGGTTGCGACACAAGATGCTACGGTAGATATTGTGTTGAATAAAGATTCGCTTGCTACTTTGATTAGTGAGGCCGAAAAGGGTGGGAAGTACGAAAAAGCACGACTTTTACCAGATGGTTATTATGAATTATCTTCGACTAAATTATCAATCTCTGCTGGTGAGAAAGAGAGTTCTGCTGTTAAGCTTACTATTCATAAAGAAAAATTGCTGGCGGATGATATTGTGAAGAGAAACGGAATATTTGTATTGCCGCTTAAGATACAAAGCTCAACCTCGTATGCTATTAATAATAAAGTAAATGCTGTGATGCTGATGTTTAGGTTTGCCGATTTTGACGAGACAAAACCTGACCCGGCTGCTCCGGAAGAAGAAAAAGATGGCATGAAGCTGCTTTGGAGTGATGAATTTAATAATACGGGGGCTCCTAATGTAAACTACTGGAATTTTGAAAAAGGTTTTGTGCGCAATGAGGAGTTGCAATGGTATCAAGGAGAGAATGCGGAATGTAAAGAGGGCGCTTTGGTTATTAGTGGTAAAAAAGAACGTATCAGTAACCCTAACTATGTAGCAGGTAGCAGTAGCTGGAAAACGAATCGTGAATATGCTGAGTATACCTCTACTTCAATGACGACTCACAGTAAATTCGACTTTCAATATGGACGTCTTGAAGTACGTGCAAAGATACCTACCGCCAAAGGAGCATGGCCAGCTATCTGGACTTTGGGAAACTGGTATGATTGGCCTTCATGCGGTGAGATTGATGTGCTTGAATATTATTTAGTTGGTGGTGAGCCTCATATTCTTGCCAATACAGCTTGGGGTACTGATCAGGCATGGACTGCTAAATGGAACTCTGTAAAAACCAAGTTTTCTGAATTTGTAGCTAAGGATGCTGATTGGGCAAAGAAATACCATATTTGGCGTATGGATTGGGATGCAAATGAAATCAATCTGTATGTGGATGATGTATTATATAATACAACTAAACAATCGCAAACTCAGAATGGATCGGCGGCTAACTATACTTGGCCTTTCAAGCAAAAACACTATGTACTCTTGAATTTGGCTATTGGTGGTAATGGTGGAACACCTGATGCAACTGCTTTCCCAATGAAGTATGAGGTAGATTATGTACGTGTATATCAGAAGAAAGTAGAATGATATATTGATTTATAGAAACAGTGGGCCGAGTGCTCACTGTTTCTACTAAAAGCTAAATGTTATGAAAATATATAATAGGTATTATGTGATATGCTTTGCCATATTGCTTGAATTTATGTTGCCCCTTTCTATCTTCTCACAAGAATGGAAGTTGGTTTGGAACGACGAATTCGAGAATGAGGGCAAACCTGACAGTAGCTCTTGGAGTTTTGAAGAGGGCTTTGTGCGCAATGAAGAGTTACAGTGGTATCAGACGGATAATGCGTATTGCAAAGGTGGTGTATTGATAATAGAAGGTAAGAAAGAAAAAGTATTAAATAAGGGATACAAAGAAGGAAACACTACTAGTTGGAGAAGTGTGCGTGAATATGCAGAATATACTTCTTCATCTATCAAAACGGTAGGAAAGAAAGAGTTTTTGTATGGGCGATTCGAAGTGCGCGCTAAGATACCTGTTGCAGGTGGAGCTTGGCCGGCTATCTGGACATTGGGTCGAGAGATGGAGTGGCCTTCGTGTGGAGAGATAGATCTGATGGAGTACTACAGAATTCAGGGTATGCCTCATGTTTTGGCCAATGCTGCTTGGGGAACGGAGGGGCGATATCAGGCAAAGTGGAATAGTAAGAAAATTCCTTTTACTCATTTCACTGAGAGAGATGCCGATTGGGCATCGAAATTCCACGTTTGGCGAATGGACTGGGATGAAAAGGCCATTAAATTGTATTTGGATGATGAATTATTAAATGAGATTCCGTTGAGCGAAACGGTAAATGGTAGCTTAGGAAATCATAAAAATCCATTTAAACAGCCTCATTATCTGTTGCTTAATCTCGCTATTGGTGGAGCAAACGGTGGAGTACCGGATGATTCTGCTTTTCCGATGAAGTACGAGATAGACTATGTGAGGGTGTATCAAAAACAAAAGAGCATCCGTTCGGGAGAATTATGGCCCGATAATAATGGTGAACATATCAATGCTCACGGCGGTGGGGTGGTTTATCATGATGGGAAATATTATTGGTTTGGCGAGCATAAGAGTGCATCGACAAGTAACGCTTTGGTAGGGGTGACTTGCTATTCTTCTACAGACCTATGTAACTGGACGAATGAAGGAGTGGCACTTGCGGTGTCTGATGATCCAAATAGCGATATTGTAAAAGGATGCATCATTGAACGACCGAAGGTGATCTATAATGAGAAGACAAAGAAATTTGTGATGTGGTTCCATTTAGAGTTGAAAGGCCGAGGTTATGATGCTGCTCGTGCGGCGGTGGCTGTAAGTGATCATGCGACAGGACCTTATCGTTTTATTCGCTCTTTCCGTGCTAATACGGGCATTTATCCGTTTGATATGCCCGAGAAGATACGGAATATAAAATTTAATCCCGATAACTATAAAGAATGGTGGACTCGCAACTGGTATGATGCGGTGGATAAGGGACTTTTTCTAAAAAGAGATTTGAAAGAGGGACAGATGTCCCGAGATATGACTTTGTTTGTTGATGATGACAAGAAGGCATATCATATTTATTCTTCCGAGGAGAATCTGACTCTTCATATTGCTGAACTGAGTGATGATTATTTGGGCTATACCGGCAAATATATACGTGTGGCGCCGGGTGGGCACAATGAAGCTCCTGCTATCTTTAAAAAAGAGGGAACTTATTGGATGATTACTTCGGGCTGCACCGGATGGGAGCCTAATGCTGCTCGCCTTTTCTCTGCTACTTCTATTTGGGGGCCTTGGAAGAAGCATCCTAACCCTTGCATCGGAAAGGACGCAAATATTACATTTGGCGGACAAAGTACATACGTTTTTTCCATACAAGGTGTTCCTAATAATTATATCTTTATGGCCGATATATGGAAACCTAAGAATCCAATTGATGCGCGTTACATTTGGTTGCCTATTCAGTTTAATACGAATGGAATACCTTTTTTGAAATGGATGGATGAATGGGTACCAAATTCTGGCCTTAAATAAAAATATTAATTATAGAATGCACAATGCCATGAAAAAGAAAAGACATGTATTCCTTTTATTATTGATTGCCCTTCTGCTTCCTGCAGAAATGATGCAAGCAAAGAAAAAAATCGAGAAGGAGCCGGATGATCGGACGTATTGGTGTAACTTGATGTATAAAATGGCGGCACCGGTGTTGAGCAATATGAGCGAAGGCAAGTTGCAGCAAAACATGCAGGTTGAGGTGAGCCCCACTTGGGATGGACGAGATAAACGGGTAACGTACATGGAGTGTTTCGGCCGACTGATGGCGGGACTTGCTCCCTGGCTTTCTCTGCCGGATGATGATACAGCTGAAGGAGTGCAACGCAAGCAACTGCGCGAATGGGCACTGAAGAGTTATGCTCAATCGGTCGATCCCAATAGTCAGGATTATTTGCTGTGGCGCAAGGAAGGCCAACCGCTGGTGGATGCGGCGTACATTGCGAATAGTTTCCTTCGGGCTTATGATGCGCTTTGGCTACCATTGGACAGTGTGACAAAGCAACGATATATCACTGAATTTAAACTGTTACGTAGAGTGGATCCTCCTTATACGAATTGGTTGCTTTTTTCGGCTACTATTGAATCTTTCTTAATGAAAGCGGATGCTGGAGCAGACAATTATCGAATTAATTCTGCTTTACGTAAGGTAGAAGAATGGTATGTGGGCGATGGTTGGTATTCTGACGGACCAAGTTTTGCTTTCGATTATTATAATAGTTATGTGCTTCATCCCATGTATGTGGAGTGCTTGGAAGTAGTGACTGATAAGAAACAAGATTGGATTGCACCTCGTAAGCGCTATGACACGGCAGTGAAGCGTATGCAACGTTTCGGGATGATTCTGGAGCGGTTTATTTCTCCGGAGGGAACCTTCCCTGTCTTTGGCCGCTCAATTACGTACCGTACCGGTGTGCTTCAACCTTTGGCTTTGTTGGCTTTGAGGGGTGAACTGCCCGAATCTCTTCCTAACGGACAGGTGCGTGCTGCGATGACGGCAGTGATGAAGCGGATGTTTGCTTCCGGTGCGAACTTTAATGAGAAGGGTTTCTTGAGATTAGGCTTTACGGCTTCACAACCGAACATTGCCGATTGGTACTCCAACAATGGAAGCATGTATCTGGCTTCATTGGCTTTCTTGCCTTTGGGATTGCCTGCTAATCATCCTTTTTGGACGGATGCTCCGCAATCGTGGACTTCCAAGAAAGCATGGGAAGGAGAAGACTTTCCTAAGGATCATGCATTTTACGAAAAATAATAATAGTATAAAATATGAAGAATCTTACGAAACATTTGCTGTTAGGAATGACTTTGTTTGCTTTCGGTAGTAATCTGTCGGCTCAAACACCCGATTGGGAGAATCCTTTGGTTTTTGCTGTGAACAAAGAGGCTCCCCGTGCTTCGGCTCTGCCTTATGACAATGAACAGTTGGCCATTAATGATAATTATGAACAGTCACCTTACTATTTGTCGCTTAACGGAACGTGGAAGTTTCGTTGGGTAAAAATTCCGGCTGAGCGTCCGGCTGATTTTTACAAGGAAGAGTATAACACCGGTGATTGGGATAATATAAAAGTCCCCGGCAATTGGGAACTTCAAGGTTACGGCATTCCTATTTATACAAATGTGGCTTATCCTCATCCAAAGAATCCGCCATATATCCCTCATTCAGACAATCCTGTGGGAAGTTATAAACGTTCGTTCGATTTGCCTCAAACATGGGACGGGCGCAGAGTGTATTTACACTTCGAAGCAGGAACATCGGCCATGTATATTTGGGTGAATGGAGCTAAGGTGGGTTATAGCCAGGTAACCAAGAGCCCTGCTGAGTTTGATATTACATCGTATGTGAAACCCGGAAAAAATAACGTCGCTGTTGAGGTTTATCGTTGGAGCGACGGCTCTTATTTGGAAGATCAGGATTTCTGGCGTTTATCGGGTATTGACAGAAGTGTGTATCTTTATAGCACAGCACAAACTCGCATACAAGATTTCTTCGCTGCACCCGATTTGGATCGTTCGTATAAGAATGGTTTGTTGAATGTGGCTGTGACTTTGAAGAATTTTCAAACGACTGCTGCAATACAAACTGTAGAACTTGCTTTACTCGATAAAGCAGGCAAGAGTGTCTTTCGTGTTTCGAAGAAAGTGGATGTTTCAGCAAATGGAACGGAGCTGGTCAATTTCTTGCAAAAGGTATCGTCTCCTAAACTTTGGAGCAACGAAACGCCCGATTTATATACTTTGCTACTTACATTGAAAGATAAAGAGGGTCGCTTGGTTGAAGTAACTTCTTGCAAAACAGGTTTCAGAAAGGTAGAGATAAAGGATGGACAGTTGATGCTTAACGGAAAGGCATTGCTTGTACACGGAGTAAATATGCACGAACACAATCAATATACGGGTCATTATGTGGAGAAGGCAACGATGCTTGAAGATATTCGCATGATGAAACGCTTTAATATTAATGCGGTGCGCATGAGCCACTATCCGCAAAGTACGCTTTGGTATAAACTATGCGATGAATATGGTTTGTTGCTTTGCGACGAGGCGAACCTGGAAACTCACGGCATGGGTGCTGAGTTGCAGGGTTGGTTTGACAAGAGCAAACATCCTGCTTATTTGGAAGAATGGGCTCCTGCTCATAGAGATCGGATCGTTCGTCTGCTAGAGCGTGATAAGAATCACCCGTCTATTATTCTTTGGAGCATGGGCAATGAGTGTGGCAACGGCCCTGTGTTTTATGAAATGTATAAGTGGCTGAAGCAACGTGATCCGTCTCGTCCGGTTCAGTTTGAACAAGCGGGTGAGAATGAAAATACAGACATTGTCTGTCCGATGTATCCCGGCATGAATTATATGAAAGACTATGCGGCTCGCAAGGATGTAAAACGCCCGTTTATCATGTGCGAATATTCACATGCGATGGGCAATAGTACCGGAAACTTTCAGGAGTATTTTGATATAATCTCTACCAGCAAGCACATGCAAGGTGGTTTCATCTGGGATTGGGTAGATCAGGGCTTGGCTACTAAAGATGAGAATGGACGTTTCTATTGGGGATATGGCGGCGACTTCGGTTCGGCACAGTATCCGAATGAAGAGAACTTTTGTACGAATGGTTTGGTGTTTCCTGATCGCACCCCGCATCCGGGACTGTATGAAGTGAAGAAGGTATATCAAAATATTCTTTTCAAGGCCAAAGAGATTAATAAAGGAGTGATTGCTGTGGAGAACAGATTTCTCTATAACGATTTGAAAAGTTATAATTTTAAATGGGAATTGCTCAAAAATGATGCTGTGATAGATCATGGAACATTCGCTCTTGCCCAACCTGCCGGTACTACTCGAGAGGTGAAACTGGCACTTCCTGCCATTCAGCCGGAAGAAGGAGCCGAATATTTCCTGAATGTTTTTGCTTACACGAAGTATCCTACTGAGATGGTGCCTGCTGCATACGAAGTAGCTAGTGAACAGTTTGCTTTTGCTGCAAACAACTATTTTGTGGCTCCACTAAAAGCGAATAGCAAAGTGGAAATGAAAGACGAAAATAATAACTTGAGTTTTACGTGTGGTGATGTGGCAATGAACTTCAACAAGCGGAATGGTGAACTCTCTTCGTATCGCTACAAAGGTCAATGGCTACTGGGCGGTGCACCTCAACCACAATTCTGGCGTGCTCCGACTGATAATGACTTCGGCAACCGGATGCAGATATTGTGCAATGTTTGGCGTACGGCCGGGATGAACAAACGTCTTAAGTCGATGGATGTGAAGCAGGGCGATGGTCAGGTGGTAATCACGTCTGTTTATTTATTGAACGACGTCGCCTCAGAATACACGATGAAATATACGGTTTATGCTGATGGACGTCTGCAGGTAAATGGTAGTTGGGAGGCCGGAAGCAACTCGCTTCCGGAGATTCCACGTTTTGGCATGCAGCTGAGGTTGGGACAAGAATTCAGCAACTTTACCTGGTATGGTCGTGGGCCATGGGAAAACTATTCCGACAGAAAGACTTCTAGCTTCATTGGTCAATACACCAGTACCGTAGCGGAACAATATGTGGCTTATATACGTCCTCAGGAAAATGGAAATAAAACAGATGTTCGCTGGCTGACGCTGACCAACAAAGAAGGAAAAGGGATCCGTATTGACGGACTTCAACCGCTAAGTGTTAGCGCACTGAATAATTTGCCTGAAGATTTTGATGCCGGATTGACAAAGAGTCAGAGACATATCAATGATATCAATCCTCGTAAAGAAGTGATTCTGCATGTTGACTTGCTTCAACGGGGCGTTGGAGGTGACAATAGTTGGGGCGCTTATCCGCACGAAGAGTATTTGCTCAAAGCAAAGAACTATTCGTATGGTTATATCATCAGTCCGGTAGATAAATAATAATACTTTCTCATGATTGATAAAATGAGCACTAAAAAAGCAGGGCTTGCCCTTTTCATCTTTCTTTGTGTGTGGACGCATTGTGATGCGCAGACACTCGTGGAAGTAGGGAAGGGGTACAGCCGTACTTCTGTCAACACAACGGTGTTTCGTAATAACTCGTTGGCTACGCATAAGGGGATTCAATACATTGCCTACTATGACGCAGATAGCTATATGGTAGTGGGTAAACGCAAATTGGGTTCCAAAGAGTGGGAGCTAAAGCGTTCGCAATACAAAGGCAATTGTGCGGACGCCCATAACGTCATTAGTCTCATGGTAGATGGCGATGGATATCTTCATCTTTCGTTCGACCATCATGGGCAACCTCTAAATTATTGCAAGAGCATAGCTCCCGGTTCGCTGGAACTGGGCGATAAAAGGCCGATGACGGGAGTAGATGAAGCGAATGTTACCTATCCTGAATTTTATCGATTAGCCGATGGCGACTTGATCTTTGTTTATCGTTCAGGCTCTTCCGGTCGTGGAAACCTAGTGATGAACCGCTATCTGTTGAGTGAAAAACGATGGATACGAATACAGGATGTACTCATTGATGGTGAGGGTGAACGAAATGCTTATTGGCAACTTTACGTGGATGAAGCTGGAACGATACATCTTTCGTGGGTGTGGCGTGAAACATGGATGGTGGAGACCAATCACGATCTTTGTTATGCTCGCTCACGGGATGGCGGGAAAACGTGGGAAAAATCCGACGGAGAGAAGTATGCCCTACCCATTACTGCGGCCAATGCAGAGTATGCTTGCCACATTCCGCAAAAGAGCGAACTGATTAACCAAACGAGTATGTGCGCCGATAAGAACGGGCACCCTTACATCGCTACTTATTGGCGAGATCAGAGCAGCTTGGTGCCTCAATACCGACTTGTTTGGTTTGATGGAAAGACTTGGCAGCAACAACAAGTCTCGCAGCGCACCACTCCTTTCAGCCTGAGCGGTGGTGGAACGAAGCGGATACCGATTGCCCGGCCCCGTTTGGTAATCAAACAAGAGAAGAAGCAGAATAAAATCTTTTATGTGTTTCGTGACATAGAGCGTGGAGACAAAGTTTCTATGGCCTGTTCCGGTGGACTGGAAACGAACAAATGGACGTTTACGGATCTTACCGACTTTCCGGTAGATGCCTGGGAACCGAGTTATGACACTGAACTATGGAAGAGCAAGCAGCAATTGCAACTCTTTGTGCAGCGAACAAGTCAAGGAGATGGAGAGAGAACTACAGAGATGGAACCTGAAACAGTTTATGTCTTAGAATGCAAACTATAATAAATAAAATGAGATGAAAAATTACTATCTGACTACCTTGTTATTGTGGGTTGTCACATTGGCTACGTATGCACAGAAGCCTTTTTCTTCCCAAGAAACGCTTGGTATTATTCATAAAGTGAATAGTTACTGGCAATCGAATCATCCGAAACCGGGAATATCGTTCTGGCACAATGCTGCCTATCATACAGGAAATATGGAAGTCTATTTCCTCACAAATAAACCGGAATATCTTCAGTATTCCGAAGCATGGGCTGTTCACAATAAATGGAAAGGTGCTAAGTCGAATAATAAGAAAAGATGGAAGTATAGCTACGGAGAGACGAATGAATATGTATTGTTCGGCGACTATCAGATCTGTTTTCAAACTTATATTGATCTCTATAACATTTCGCCCGATCCTCAGAAGATTGCTCGTGCCATCGAGGTGATGGAGTATCAGATGAGCACTCCCCGAAAGGATTATTGGTGGTGGGCAGACGGGCTATACATGGTGATGCCGGTAATGACCAAACTCCATAAGTTGACCAATAATCCTCTTTATCTCGAAAAGTTGCACGAATATCTGAGCTATTCGGATAGTATCATGTACGATGAAGAGGCGGGATTGTACTATCGGGATGCAAGATATGTTTATCCGAAGCATAAAACGGTGAATGGAAGAAAAGACTTTTGGGCGCGAGGTGACGGATGGGTTTTTGCGGGGTTGGCAAAGGTCTTGAAGGATTTACCTAAAACGGATAAGTACAGATCGGATTATGTGGCGCGTTTTCAAACGATGGCCAAGGCAATAGCCGCTTGCCAGCAGCCGGAAGGTTATTGGACTCGCAGTATGCTCGATCCTGATTTTGCTCCCGGAGCCGAGACGAGTGGCACAGCCTTTTTTACTTACGGCTTTTTGTGGGGAATGAACAACGGACTGCTATCGAAGAAGGAATATGAACCGGTCATAGCAAAGGGATGGGGATATCTTAAAAATGTCGCTTTACAATCTGACGGTCGTGTGGGATACGTTCAGCCTATAGGAGACAGGGCCATTCCCGGACAAGTGGTTGATGCTAACTCTACGGCCGATTTCGGAGTGGGTGCTTTCCTTTTGGCCGCTTGCGAAATGGCACGCTTTTTGAACAATGATTAACTTATAGGTTTAATTAAAATATAGATACTATGAAAAGACTCAGCCTGTTTTTAGGAGCAATTGTATTTGCACTTGGTGCTTTGGCTCAGAATGCTACTTTGCTTCAGAATGTTTATGCCCGTGACATTACTTCGCTTAACGGTTCATGGAAAGCTATTGTCGATCCTTTTGATAATGGTTTTTACAATTATCGGTTGGTTGAAAATCCGAACGGATTTTTTAAAGATCAAAAGGCGCGAGATAAATCGGATTTGGTAGAATATAACTTTGATACTGCGCCGCAGTTGGTTGTGCCGGGCGATTGGAACACACAGGATGAGAAACTTTTCTATTACGAAGGAAGCATTTGGTATAAAAAGGATTTTAAATACACTAAGAAAGCAAATACACGATTATATCTTTATTTTGGTGCGGTGAATTATCTGGCCAATGTATATCTCAACGGGAAGCCTCTTGGCTCACATGAAGGGGGATTTACCTCGTTTCACTTTGATATAACTGATCAGGTGAAAGAGGGGGATAATTTTGTCATTTTGAGAGTGAACAATGTACGTAAGCCGGAAGGTGTACCGACTGTCAATTCTGATTGGTGGAATTATGGCGGAATCACTCGTGATGTACTTTTAGTAGAGACTCCCGAGATTTCTGTTGATGACTATTTGGTACAACTACCTAAAGGTAAGTATAACGAGGTGACGGGGTATATCCAGTTGAATAAGTCTCAGGCCGGAATAGAGGTTTCTCTGAAAATACCGGAACTTAAAATTACTAAAAGATTGCTGACGGATGCGCAGGGAAGAGCTTCTTTTAACTACAAGGCAAAACCTGAATTGTGGACACCTGAGAATCCGAAACTGTATGATGTGGAAATTGATAACGGCGATGAATTGTTGAAAGATCGCATTGGTTTTCGTCAGATAGAGACACAGGGCAAGAATCTTTTGCTTAATGGCAAGAAGACTTTCCTCCGCGGCATTTCCATTCATGAAGAGGCACCTTACCGACAGGGAAGGATCTATAGCAAGGAAGAATCGGAAATATTGTTGGGCTGGGCTAAAGAACTTGGATGCAATTTTGTGCGTCTGGCACACTACCCACACAATGAGCATATGGTTCGTGCTGCCGAAGAGATGGGTTTGATGGTTTGGTCGGAAATACCTGTTTACTGGACCATACATTGGGATAATCCGGATACTTATAAGAATGCTTCTGCCCAACTGAAAAATATGATGGATCGTGATAAAAATCGTTGTGCAGTTATTATTTGGTCGGTAGCGAATGAAACGCCGCATAGCGATGCCCGTGATAAGTTTCTGGCAGGCTTGGCGCAACAGGTTCGCGCTGCGGATAATACCCGACTGTTGAGCATGGCAATGGAAGTTACGGCAACGAAAGGGAATGTGAGTCTGGTTAACGATTACATGAGTCGCTATGTGGACATTATCAGTTTTAATAACTATCTGGGCTGGTATGGCGGTACTCCCGAAGATTGCAAAACCCGACAATGGGAGATACCTTATGATAAGCCTTTCTTTATCAGTGAATTTGGAGGAGGTGCACTCCAAGGCATGCATGGAGATAAGAAGGAGCGTTGGACGGAGGAATATCAAGCCGAACTTTACCAAAATACGCTCGATATGTATAATCGCGTTGATGGTTTTGCCGGTACATCGCCATGGATATTAATGGATTTTCGTTCTCCACGTCGGCAATTGAATGGTATTCAGGATTTCTTCAATCGAAAGGGAGTTATCTCTGAAAGGGGGCAAAAGAAAGCAGCTTTTTATGTGCTCCAAAAGTTTTATAAGATGAAGAAAGAAGCCTTTGATGATAAATCCAAAAAGTAAAACAGTGTTAAATAAATATTCTCGATTAAACACTTGCACTTTTCGTTAGTCATAGATTCAGTTGCAACCAAAAGAACAGAATTAGTAATCAACAATTTGAAAACGAAAAGAGTATGAAGAGAATAGCATTTTTAATGGTCGCCCTATTAATGGTAGGCGGCTTGGCAATGGCTCAAGGCCCTCGCAAAGAAGGAAAAATGAAAATGGATCCGAAGGAACGTGCTGAAAAGATGACGGAACGGATGGCTAAAGAGTATTCCTTGAATGAAGCGCAGAAAAAGGAACTTTTGGATGCTAACTTAGCTTTGAACGAAAAGATGGCTAAGAAGGCTGAAGACAAGAAAGCTGAAAAAGAGGAGATGTTTAAAGAAATGAAAGCGAATCGTGACGCTTACGACGCTCAGTTAAAGAAGATTATGACTAAAGAGCAATATGCATCTTATGTAAAGAATCAGGCAGAGCGTCAGAAAAAGATGAAAGACGGAAAAGGTCCCAGGCATGGTGGTGCACCAGATGCTGAGTAATAAAAGATATTCATAGGTTAGTTTTTTTTAGAGTAAACTACGTTTTTAGTAACAACTTGTATTTTTTTTGTAGTTAATGCATTGCGCAGCTGCTTGGCAGAGCGCAATTGCATTAACTACTTTTTTTGTGTGCATGGAAGCTTTATTGAACGTGCACGTTTGCCACGGCCATCGTGCACGAACTATATGGTAAACGTACACGATTAAATTGGGCCCTTTTCTTGTGTATTTCTTTCTCTTTTTGTTTCTTTGCCGAACGTTATTTAGGAAAACTCAACATGAAAAAGCTTATTTATTTGCAACTTCTACTGATCGTTATGGCAGGCACGGCCTGTTCAGGAAAGAAAGAGAATCAGAATGAAGGTAAGCAAGTGTTGCTGAAAGACAGCACGGATGCTCAAGGATTGCAACGCATGCAAATGTCCAAGAGTGAGAAAGATGTTCAGTATAAGGGGAAAGATTATCACATCTCTCTTTTGCGTACACCGAGTGATTCTCTTCCCCATGTGGCCAGTGAGCAGGGAGATGTATATCTCGACAATCAGATTGTGCTGAAGTTGACTCGTGGAGGCGAACATGTTTTCAGTAAAACATTTACAAAGAAAAGCTTCTCTTCTGTTGTTGACGAGGCATTTCTTGCCAAATCGATTCTGGAAGGCATGGTATACGACAAAACAACTCCACAGGGAATTGTTCTTGCCGCCAGTATCTCTTATCCTCAAACCGATTTGTATGTTCCTGTCTCTATCACGATCACGGCTGATGGCCGAATGTCCATGAAAAAGGAAGAACTGATGGAGGATGCGTACGCTGAAGATAGCATCTAACTTTGCCTTACATCTGCGTATAGTCCTTGGCCAATCCACCTTCGCTGGTTTCTTTGTAGAGCGAAGGTAGGTCGTGTCCGGTTTGCTTCATCACTTGCACCACTTTGTCGAACGATACCCGATGGATGCCGTCGGTGAAGGAAGCGTATATGTTGGCGTCGAGCGCACGGGCTGCGGCATACGCATTTCTCTCAATACAGGGGATTTGTACCAAGCCGCATACGGGGTCGCACGTCATACCAAGGTGATGTTCTAAGCCCATTTCAGCGGCATATTCTGTCTGGGCTGGACTGCCTCCGAAGAGTTGATTGGCTGCTGCTGAGGCCATGGCGCAAGCCACACCTACTTCCCCCTGACAACCTACTTCGGCGCCCGAGATGGAAGCGTTGAACTTCACGATATTGCCAAACAAGCCTGCTGTGGCTAGTGCGCGAAGAATGCGAGTATCGCTAAATTCACGACTTTTGTGTAAATGATAGAGCACTGCGGGCATTACTCCACACGCTCCACATGTGGGAGCGGTCACGATCTTTCCTCCCGATGCGTTTTCTTCGCTTACCGCCAAAGCGTAAGCAAATACTAATCCACGTGAGCGAAGAGATTCCTTGTAACCGGTGGCACGAATGTAGTAAGTTGAAGCTTTTCTTCTCAGATTCAGCGGACCGGGTAGCACGCCTTCTTCTTCTAATCCACGATGAATGGCTTCCTTCATCGTATTCCAAACGACTTCCAGATAATCCCAAATATCTTCCTCTTCGCACTCCTTCACATATTCCCAATAACTCTTCCCGCTATGTTCGCACCAATTCAGAATTTCGGTCATACTGTTCATCTCGTACACCTCTCTGCTTTCGATGGTCGGTTTATCGTTGTTTTCAGCCAAAGCTCCGCCACCGACGCTGTATACCGTCCAGTTTTCAAGCAACTTCTTGTTTGCATCGAAGGCGGCAAACGTCATCGCATTAGGATGAAAAGGAAGGAACACTTTTGGTTGCCACACAATTTCCACAGGAGCAACAGGTTGCAACGTGTCGTTGATGGCAACATCCGTCATGTGTCCTTTTCCGGTAGCGGCAAGGCTTCCATAGAGCGTCACTTTGAATGATGCGGCATCTTTGTGCCGTCCCAGAAATATTTCGGCCGCTTTTCGAGGTCCCATCGTGTGGCTACTCGACGGGCCTGTGCCGATGCGATATAGTTCTTTTATTGATTTCATGTTCTTTCTTTTAGTTACTTAACTCCATTTCTTTTTCTTCATATACCAATACACCAAGCCTCCTATGAGAATCATAGACACCCACGCCATGAGGTATCCATATTGCCATCTTAGCTCGGGCATCACGTCGAAGTTCATTCCCCAAACGCCTACCAGAAAGGTAAGTGGGATAAAGATAGTCGAGATAACCGTGAGTCGTTTCATGATATCATTCATCCGCAGATCGTTGTTCGATATGTATAAATCTACCAATGACGATAACGTTTCCCGACAGATATCTATTGTTTGCAACACAAATTGTAAGTGGTCGTTTACATCATTGAAGTAAGGGCGATTCAGCTTGTGCATGATTTCATTTTCAGAACGCAGCAGTTTGACGTATTGTTCTTTTAGCGGGAAAACAGCTCTCTTTATTTGCATGTATTGTCGACGTAGCGATTGGATGCGTGCTCCGATGTCGCGCCGGTTGTTAATTATCAGAAGTTTTTCTTCCAACTCTTCCAACGCTTCATCTATGCGAGAGACAACCGAAATATAATCACCCATCACGCTATTGAGCAATACGCTCAACAGATAGTCGCTTTGTTTGTTGCGTATTTTTAGGATATTGGTGGTGATAGCAGTGGTCACGTCGTCAAAGAAATCCGTTTCATCTTCGAAGAACGTGAGCAGGAAGTTGCTGCCGTGTATGAGGCAGAGTTGTTGTTGGTTCAACTCCTCCTGGTCATCATCTAAAGTAAAGAGTTTGAGAATGAGCACGGTATAGTTATCGTGCTCTTCTATCTTGGTGGGGTGCTTTGGGTTGAGAATATCTTGCAGAACAAGAAAATCTATTTCAAAGTGATTGCATATTTCGCGGATGGTTTCCGTGTCCTTCATACCATGTACTTGCAACCAGTTTATGCGTTTGGCATCAAGTTTGGAGGAAATAGAAGCAAATGTCTTGCCGGTTGCCTCTTGCAGCTCTTTGTCGCTGTAACTGCACAGATGTAAGTGGGTGGCCGTTTTGCTCTGACCCGTGTATGTTAGCTTCTCGCTTAGCAGATTATTCCTCATATTTCTTTCTCTTTAATGAACTGCTACAAAAGTAATTGTTTTGCTCATGCGAACAAGCAATTGGAGGCTTCTTTGTACTTACGCTAAATCGACGACGGTAATTCCCGATCCACCAAACTGCACATGTTCGTCGTTGAAAGATTTAATTCCAGATACCGTCTCGAGGTATTGGCGAATCAACTTACGTAAGATTCCCGTGCCCGTGCCGTGCAAGATACGTACCCTGCCCATGCCCACGAGTATGGCGTCGTCAATGAAATAAGTGATTGCCTGCAACGCCTCTTCACCCCTCATGCCGCGCACATCGATATCTTGTTTAAAGTTCAGTTTCTTTTCGTACATCTGGTCTTGCGTCTGGCTGCTGACAAAGGTACTTTTTGCAATCTCTTGCTTTTGTGGCATTCCACTTGTCGGCTCCAGTCGATCGAGCTTCACCGTCGTTTTTATGCTACCAAAAGCCACAGTGGCATTCTTACCTTTCACTTCCAACACCTGCCCCACAGTCGTTTGCCCTTTCATTTTTACATAATTACCCTCTATGATCGTTATCACTTTAGGTTTGATGGGCGCTTCCGCTTTCTTCTCGCCTGCTTTTGTCGGAGTGGAAGAGGCCTTTCGTTCCTGTTTGCGGCGAAGCTTTTCCATTTGCTGCGCCACTCGATCTTCCTGTTCCTTTACTCCCAATTTCTCCACCGACTCCTTGAAATCAGTGAGCTCCTGCCTCGCTTGGCGGGTTTTTTCCTTGTCAGCTTGCGCCTCTTTGATGGTGCGAATGGTATTTTCTATCTTCGCATTCGACTCTTGCAACAACCGTTGCGCCTCGTCTTTGGCCTGACGGATAATCTCTTTGCGAGATTTGTGCAACTCCTCCATCTCGGTCTCGTAGCGTGCGATAGTCTCCTCCATCAACTTCTCCCGCTGACGGATGGTCTGCCGCTTGCCTTCCCAATAACGCTTATCGCGCACGATGTCTTGCAGATACTTATCTGCACTTATATATTCACTACCCACAATCTCCGACGCATCGGCTATCACATCTTCAGGTAAACCAATCTTGCGGGCAATCTCCACAGCAAACGAACTGCCCGGATTGCCTATCTGCAACTGAAACAACGCCTGCATCACATGCCTGTCATACAGCATCGCCCCGTTCACCACTCCCTCGTGATCTTCGGCAAAATGTTTCAGGTTCTGGTAGTGCGTGGTGATAACGCCAAACGTTTGCTTCTGGTTGAAACGCTTCAACACCGCCTCCGCAATGGCACCACCTATCTGCGGCTCCGTGCCCCCGCCAAACTCATCGATCAAGATGAGGCTACGCTCGTCGCATCCCTTCATCATCATCTTCATGTTGGTTAAGTGAGACGAATAGGTGCTCAGGTCATCTTCGATGGATTGCTCATCGCCTATATCGATAAAGATACTGCCGAAAATGCCTGCGTGACTGCGCTCGTGCATGGGGATGAGCATGCCGCACTGCAACATATATTGCAGTAAGCCCACCGTCTTGAGGCATACCGATTTGCCGCCCGCATTGGGGCCCGATATAATCAATATTCGTTGCTTCGTGTTCAGTTCGATATCCAGTGGAACTACCTTCTTGCCGTGTTTGGCAAGCGAGAGTTGCAAGAGCGGATGCACCGCCATCGTCCAATCTAGCAGTTGCTCATTCTCCAGCGCAGGTTTCAGCGCATTCGTCTGTATGGCAAAGTAACTCTTTGCACGGATGAAATCAATCTCCGCCAAGAACTCGTACGATTGCAAAATATCGTCTATCGAAGGGCGTAGCGTATTCGCGAACTCCGTCAAAATGCGAATGATCTCCCGTCGTTCTTCCCCCTCCAGCTCACGCACCCGATTGTTTGCCTCTACCACCTCCGCCGGTTCAATGAACACCGTCTTTCCGCTGGCCGACTCATCGTGCACAATACCTTTGATCTTCCGTTTCAAGCCCGGAGCCACCGGAATCACCAGTCGCCCGTCTCGCATGGTCGGCGTCACATCCTTATCCACATAACCCTCCGACTGTGCGCTACGCAAA
This sequence comes from uncultured Bacteroides sp., assembly GCF_963666545.1. Classification (NCBI taxonomy): domain Bacteria; kingdom Pseudomonadati; phylum Bacteroidota; class Bacteroidia; order Bacteroidales; family Bacteroidaceae; genus Bacteroides; species uncultured Bacteroides sp. Next base: position 3,502,592 of record NZ_OY762899.1, read on the forward strand.
ATCCCGTTTAGCGAACGAGAAATGCCACTTATTGTACTAGCCAACTCCCTGCGAATGCGGGCCAATTCCGTAGAAGCATTATCTTTTATCTTACCATACTTATTCAGTATGCCATCAATCTTCGTAATCAGTTGTGGAAACACAGCAATATCCCCTGCCAGTTTCCTTAGATTAGGATAAGGCGAATCCGACTCCTCGTCCTCCTCTTTGCGTTGCAGAAATCGCACGATATCCCTGATCGTCTCCAGTGAGCGGCGCAAGTCGAACAACTCCTGCTCATCCATATATAACCCCTCTATGCGCACCCTCTTTAGCGACGGCCGCACATCAAAGAAGAACTGATCCGGAAAACCCTCCTCCTCCTGAATGATCCGCACAAACTCTGTAAGCTGGTTCAGCCTTTCTTCCACCACCTCAAAACGATCCGAAAAATCCATGTCCATCACCCTCTCTTCGCCGAGAGGACTAAGACATTTCTCTTGCAGTAACTGTCTGATTTGGTCGAAACCTATTTTTTGCTCAAAATTCTGGGGATATATCATCTGGGTTGCTCTGCTTATCTATATACTTCATTTTCAGGAATTTACTCTCTACTTTGCGCTCCTGTACCTGTTCTTTGCTATCACTTTGCACTGCAAAAATACAAATATTTAGTGAAAAATGACGATGAATGTTTGCATATTTAAAAATCATTCGTACCTTTGCAGCGCTTTCAACGGAAAGCATCATAAAAACAGTATTGGAGAGATGGCAGAGTGGTCGATTGCGGCGGTCTTGAAAACCGTTGAACTGCGAGGTTCCTGGGGTTCGAATCCCTATCTCTCCGCTGGAAGGTCTGGACAAAAACAGATAATAAAAAACCTACAAGTTAATTACTTGTAGGTTTTTTTGTTCCCGTTCTGTCCGATGTAAAGGATACGAAAAAGCGGTTATAAACCTCTTCAATGATTCGAGAATTAAGTCAGTTCGGACTTGATTGATTTAAAGTATCCCTTTTATAAGGCAGATGAGTTAAATAAAAAAAACTCATTGATTCCCCTTTTAGAACGAGTGAGAAAAAGTAGCATAAGACATAATAATACTGAAATTCAGTAGCATAAAAGTTTTCACTATATTTCCTTTATAAATAAAAGAGAATGTATATTTTATTTATTATTGAGCACGCTTATAAATCAAGATTTATATGTAAGTTTGCATCTTAAGTTTGTGAGTTGAGGATGAGAATAATTTTTCTTCTTTGCTTATGTGACAAAAATATAATTTTGGAAAATGTAGAATATATCCGAAAATAGAAAAATGATCTTATATTATTTTGAGCTAATAAAATATTGAAATAAGCATTATATGGCAGTAAAAACAAGAATCAAAACATTCTTAGACAGGAATGCGGAAAGTATTATTGAAGGATTTACAGGAACATTTGACTCGCACGACTTCATCCGTGAACTTATTAAAACAGACGAGAGAGGATATGTAGAAGAACTATACAGCTGTATTGATTCTCACAATGGCATATTTAGGGATTTCCACAACCAGATAGGTCAGTATCTCAGCAACGAAAGCAAAAAAGGGAACCTTTATATTGAATCGACCGGAAGAGTAAAAAGCGATAATATCAAAGACTATCAATCCGAAAATGAAGGATGGAGAAAGAAATGAGTACATCTTGAAAATATAAACAAAAACACACAACGTCATGAAATTTATAGGAATAAACATTGATCGTAAAAAGACTGAGAAGGCTGTTAAAAAGAGTCTTAAGAGGACTTCGACTTTGTAGTTGGCGTTTATAAAATATTGGGCAGTTCCTAAGAAAGCCTATCTAATGATATTTTTCAACTTTGCTTTGTATTTACTCTGATTTTATCATCTTTCTGTTTAAAAGATGAAATATAATCTTTTACATGTAAATTATTAACTAAGTCAAAATTTAATTGATTTTTAGGAAGTAATGGTCTTTTCCCATTGATCGCAATATCAGAATACGGTTCTCCAAGAACATTCAATAATTCTGCTATTTGCTCGCTGTTTAGTTTATGGATTTGTAGTACAAATAGTTTTAGTCTATTTTCTATTGAACGACCATATTGAAGAAGGCTCTTTAACAAGCCAAAATCCAGCTCTATATATTCATTTAAAGATAATACATTGCAAACAGAATTGCTTAATTCCTCATTACCGATGATTAAGTCATTGTTTGTATTTTGAATTATTGATATTTTCTGTTGATGATTAAATTCATGTGAATTTAAGAGTATATTTATTTCATTTGATTCAAGTGCGTATTCTGCTTGGGTTTCAATAAATTTCTGCGGGTACTTCCTTAGTAAATTAAGATGTTTATCAAAGTTGTCCTTTAGATAATTAAATCGATCAGCGGACAATTGAAGGTAGCCATGTTTAATCATCAAATCTACTTTTTTGTCTGATAGATTATTAAAGTCTAATTCAGTGTACACATATGGGCAACATAACAAAAGTGACTCAAAACCATTGTCTGAGATATTTTCATTAATAATAAATGAATTTATGAATTTTAGAGCGGTTTTATTTTCTTTATTTAATTTTATCTTAGCAAGTTCTTTGTAATTATGCTCTCGATTCAGAAATGAGACCAAAACGTCATCAATGGCTTCTGCTTTCAACTCATAATAACAGATAATATTTGCCCATGTAGCCTTCATTTTTGATTTTTGAATGATTAATTCAATTAGGCTGTGTTCCATTTGGTTAAGACTCTCAATATTGCTTATAATACAATCTTGCTTTTCAATGATCTTCTTTCTGTTGACAAGGCTTATTGCATCTTCCTCTTTGCATAGCAATTCAACAACTAATTCTTCCGATTCTTGTGTATTCTCAGGAATTGATAAACAGACATTTGAAATATACTCGTTAAGATTGGTGTCAATGTAATTTATTGTCTGAGTACAGCCTGATGTTTTTATAGTTGTGTAGTTGGCATTATTTAATTTTTCTTTATTCTCTAAAGAACTTTTCTCTCCGATGAAAAGGGCAATCATTTCTTTATTGATTTTATATAAGTTGTTTTCATAAATAAAATCAAACAGTTGATTTGTGCTTCCTGAAATATCTAAGTTCTCAAACTTGATATTTAAACTTTTTAGTGCCTCTTGAATTTTAGGCTCATTGTCGAATACGTTGATGAAATTTTTCTTATGCTGCAAATAATCAGCGATATTCCGATTAGCATTTTGCTTTTTTATTGCACTAATATCCAAGTATTCTATCTGCAATTTTAGATATTTATCTTTTTTTTCATCAGAATAGCCGGATTCTAGAACGATGAAATCCCAAAAAGTAGTCCATGTCTTACAAATGTCTGTAATGAGCAAGTCTATATGCAATCCATTATCTAAAAAACCATCAATAAACGATATTGACGTTTTACTTTTGTTACACAACTGCTTTAATATCATGTTCCATTGGCCATCATATTCATGCCTTTTTGGAAGCACATAGTCTATTAGCGAATAGTTCAGAACCTCTTTTGACTCAAATTCCTTAGGCCGAATTTTTTTTATTAGATTTTCTATTTTTGTCAATTTAAAGTTGAATGGGAGAAATTCACGATTTCTAATGCTGAACAAGAACTCTTTATCATCCTTTGTCATTAGACCTTCATGGAAATATGAAATATAATCATGATAATTTTCATTGATGTAGCCATTGCGAATCAGGTAGATAATCAATTTATCATCTTTTATTTTTTCAAAAGAAGTGGTAGCATCTATGTTTTCTGCAATTTGCTGTAAAGTCCAATATTTTATATCGTTTTTTTCTTTCTTTAATTCTTCTATTCGCTTTTTCAAATTTTCGATTTTGCCATTATCTCTATCTGTAATTAATTGCTCTCTTTCTTCATAAGTCATTTCGGAATCAACATTATTTTCAAGATCCTTAAATGAGTCAGAAGCATTTGCTGTAAAAAGCTGATTGTAGTGCGTGATGTGATAATAATAAGTAATCGGGTGAGATTGTTTTAGTAACTCGAAATTTTCATCATCCTTACATTTTTTAAACGAACATTGATTTCCATTTAAGAGCAATGAAATTGCTTCGGGATTTTCTTCAACAATGGATTGGATATATAATGCTCGTAATTCCTGTATATCTTTAAACGATACTTTTTCTAAGGCTTCTATATTCTCCCTGCATTTTTTGATTTCTTTTTCAATCTCATCAATTTTTCCTTTGATTAATGCTGCTTTACTTGTAAATATATCGCATACTTTGCCCTTGCCATTGTGTAAATCAACAAAATCAGATGGATACAAATTCTTGTATATAATCATTGCAAGCAGATAATTCGGATTTAATTTAGGGTTTAACTTGCATTTATACACTGTATATTCGTTGCAGATATTTTTCAGCAACCTCATGTCATCTATATACATAGATACATCATCAATAAAATCCGTTGATAGTTTATTCTCGCCCTGAGAATCACCTTGCTTCAATATTTGGTGAAGCATGCCTCCTGAATTGGATGTATTAATAACAGGTATGACAGGAATAATAAAATCGAAAAACTTTGTTCGATTTTTATCATGAAACATGTTATCCTTAATGGCATAGAGGAAAACAACCCGTCGGTTTATTTGTAGAGAACTGTTTATCAGTACATTTAGCTCCCTTAGTTTTGTATATATTTCGGTATTGTTAAATCTGTCTAAATCCTCAATAATAACAACATTATAGTCCGTTACTTCAAAAAAATACAAAATCTCGTCTAAATGCTTATTCAGGATGGAGGAATCAATATCCTTATTTATTTCTATTTCCCCGCTCTGAACGTTGAGTTTATTTAATTTTGAATTGTTTGCTATTCGGATGGATTTTGCGATCATCATTCCGATTCCTATGATGATGATTGATGATGATAGATATGTAATAATGGGGCTTGACAAGTCTAATTGTTGCCATATTCCTGTGTCTTGGATAATTTTGGGTTTGAAAAATAAAATCAATGCCAAAATCCAAACAGTTATGAATAATGTTTTAAATAGGAGCCCCTTTTCCCCTATGCTTTTAATCCGTTTGAAACGAGAATCAGGTATTTGCTTATGCCTCACATGATAGAACATCTGTTGCAAAATACTTAATTCGATAAGCCTGTCGATATTTTTATAGATATTTTCGGAGTCATTCGCTAATTCAGGATCACCTTGCTTAATTGTGTTATCCGTAAAGGAAGCAAGCGATATGTTCAAATAGTGATATCCTCTATACTCTTTTTGAAATGTTCTGATAATACTACTTTTACCGGAACCATATGCTCCCGTTAAAGCTATGTTTTTTATATTTTTGTTTTCTAAAGACCATTCCAATGCAGCAGAATATTTCTTGTCTTCATCACTATTATTTATTGGCGTTAAGTCTTCATATCCATTAGGATTCGAGTTTACTCTGAAGCTGTTTAAATAAAGTTCAAATTCACTTAGCTTATTGATAAGGTAAGTAGTACAAAGAATAAGTAAGGGTCTTAATTTACCAAACATATCTTATATCATTTTATTATAACTTTTTTATTCTATATAAATCTCTTGTAAAGATCGTAAAAATTGTGAGCATAACCTTGAAATTAGCATACTATTTATAAACAAAACACCTGCAACTTAAACTTTTCTATTCTTTTTTGTTCAATAAATGCTGTAAATTTTCGGTGTTCTCAATTTGTTCCAATTATTTCTTTAAAATATCGTCTAAATTCCACGCTGAAATATGTTCAATACCCTCGTTAGTGGGGATTTTATAGTCGTCCATACTCACCACATATTTATCGAAATTATCATCTATGAGCTTTAATGAACGATACTCTCTTTCGAGTGTCTGCTCTTCTGTCAATTGAAGCGTAACTTGTAAGTATAGTTTCTTGTCGCCTTTTATAGCGACGAAATCAACCTCTGCATCTTTGATTGATCCTACATAAACTTGATAACCTGCACGCCTCAAACTCAAATAAACAGCGTTCTCCAAGAGGTAACCAAGACCATAGCCATACCCCGAATAAAGATAGTTGCGATAGCTCAAATCATTCAAGTAGAATTTGCAGTTGCCTGAAATGGTATCCTTGCCCTTGATGTTATATCTCTCTGCACGATGGACTAAAAAAGAGTTTTCAAGATAAGTTATATATGTCGATAATGTCTCGTAGTTGGTCTTTCTTTTTTTTGATGCAAAGAAATTTATGATGTTTGTTACCGACACGATACTTGCAGCACTGTTTACTAAATAGACAAACAGGTCATCCAATAATTTAACAACTTTAACCTTGTATCTACCTACTATGTCTCGCAACATAACAGTATCTTTAATTGAAGATACATAGTTCTGTTTCATCTCATCGTTGGGCAAGTTGAAGAGTTCAGGCAAAGCTCCGCTTTGAAGATATTTCTTATAACTATTACTGCCTATTTCTTGCTCCGTTATTCCGCAATACTCCGTATAGCTAAACGGGAATACCTCAAACTCGACATAACGACCAGACAAAAGAGTTGCCAATTCACCCGATAGTAGATTGGAGTTTGAGCCACTGATGAACAGTTCGCAAGGCTCGGCAAAATCTTGAGAATGGGAGTTCACAAATCGTTCCCACTGATCAATATACTGTATTTCATCGATAAAAAGATAGACTTTGCCTTGCGGCTTTAATTCCTGACGATACGCCTTGTATAGCTCCTCTAACTCAATGGCACTTCGTAGCGTTATAAACTCCATATACTCTTTATTTATGTAGAGTATATTCTCACTCTTAACTCCTTGAGTGATTAATTTAGATGCTATTTGACGCAAAATATAGCTCTTGCCTGCCCGGCGTTGCCCGACCAATACTTTGACTGATTTATTGCCAATATATTGCCCAATTTTGTCGGTATAAAGCATACGTCTGTAACCAGAAGCAACAAGGTTGCCATCCCAGTAATTATACTTTCTTATGAAGTTGGTTATTTCAACCATAACCGAATATTTTCTGTAAATATAATAATTTTCAACTACACTTGAATATATTGCGTTATTTTATTGTGTATTGCAAGTAGTATTAGTGCCTAAATCGTTAGCATAACGATGTTTCGATTTGTGGCAGTTTTCCATGGAGCAAACTCGGGAGATAACATACACCACTAGCAAGCAACCTTTGCTACGTCAAGGATTGCATTTAATCATCAAGTAAAATCTGCACCGTGCAGTTGCATCAACTGAACGGTTCTCTTTCACTAACTAAACGGCTCTCTTGAAGCAACTGCACGGTGCTCTTGAACAGCAGAATAAAAACTCGACAATCGTTGGTGGTTGTGGAAGTGATTACGCGCGCAATTGTTGTAACACAACAACCATACTCTCCTTTATCTTTTTCTACTTTACTTTCCTCTTCTAGAGAATACATTGCAATTCGTTCATTATCAGCGTTTTGCAAAAGTGCATTTTTCGTTGTTTTTGCACTGTTTTGCATGTTGTTTTGCACATTGTTTTGTGCACTTTCAAACAATTCATTCGCACTCTTTGTGCAATATGGGAATAACCATATTCTCGTTTTCTATCCGAAATCTGCGCTCTTCTCAAATTTATACCATTTCTTGGACTAATTTTAAGAATAATGGTAAGTTATGTCTTTGATAAGTTGGTATAGGATGTTTAATTCCAGGTACTGCTGCAAAAATCGCTTATATGTCTCATATCTTATAATATGATCGGACTCAATGTCACCACGTCTCTATATCCTCCACTAGATGTAATTTTATTTACAAACAAAGAACTCTTTGGTGATGATATAACTTCAGCGTGCTGAAATAGTGAATTAACCACGCTGAAATAGTGAATTCAACGTGGTTAAATAGTGAATTCACCAAACCCCTCTCAGAAGGCTTGTAGCGGCAGGTTAGTAATATTTACATTGAAGGATTCTGTTTACGATTTTGCAGATTGAATCTGTGCTTGAAAAGTGATTAATTTTATCCGTGATGCAAATACAGTTCCAAATGCTTACCTGTCAAGGATACTTTGTCTGCTATAATATCTTTTGGGACTCCTTCGAATATGATTTTTCCACCATCCTTACCTGCACCAAGCCCCATATCTATGATCCAGTCGGCTTGGCTGATAATATCCATGTTATGCTCAATGATAATAATTGTGTTCTTATCGTCGACTAACTTGTTGAAAAGTTTCATAATTTTGGATATATCTGAGCCGTGAAGCCCTGTGGTTGGTTCATCAAATATATATATGTTCCCTTTATTTCCCAATTCGGTTGCCAGTTTGAGACGTTGACGTTCGCCACCTGAAAATGTATTTAATGGTTGCCCCAGTGTCAAATAATCTAAGCCAACTTCACGAAGTCGATTGAGTGGCTGCGTTATTTCCCGTTCATTGAAAAAAGTATTCGCTTCGCTAATGGTCATTGCCATAATATCGGTAATACTTTTGTCTTTCAGCTTGTATTTTAAGACTTCGGGCTTAAACCCACTGCCGTTGCAATGCTCGCAACGTACTTCCACTGAATCTAAAAAGGCGAGGTCAGTAGATATAATCCCCAAGCCTTTGCATTCGGGACAAGCGCCATCCGAATTATTACTGAATAGTGACTGTTTTACCCTATTTTGTTGCGTAAATAGCTTCCTTATTACATCGAGTATTCCTGTATATGTTGCGATATTCGACCTTTTGCTACCTCGCAAAGCGCTTTGATCTATTACGACAATGTCTTTGTTTTGATTGGTTAACGACTTTGCTAGTGAACTTTTTCCTGAACCTGCCACCCCTGTAATAACCGTTAATACGTCTTTTGGTATCTGTACTGAGATGTTTCTTAAATTATGAAGTGAGTTGTTCTTTACTAGCAGATAGTTTGATGCTCTTCTGTATTTAGTTTTAAGTTGATTTTTGCGATTGAGATATTTTCCTGTAGCTGTTTCCGCTTTCTTCAATCCTTCAAGATCTCCTTCATAAACAATATTCCCGCCTTTTTTCCCTGCACCGATTCCCATATCAACAATGTGGTCGGCAATATTTATCACATCCGGATCGTGTTCTATAATTAAAATGGTATTGCCTTTATCTCGTAGTTCGATCAGTAGTTTGTTTAGTTGTTGCACATCGTTCGGATGTAATCCGACACTAGGTTCATCGAATATATAAGTAAGGTCTGTCAGACTGCTACCCAGATGCCGGATAAGTTTTATTCGTTGTGATTCTCCACCCGACAATGAAGATGTTTCCCTGCTTAAAGTCAGATAACCTAGGCCTATAGCCAATAAGTTCTCAAGGTTCTTAATGATTGTATCCAATAAGGGGGTAACAGAACTGTCTTTCAATATTCTAATAAATTCAAGCAAATCATCAATTTGCATATTACAACAGTCTGCAATATTCTTTCCTTCTATTTTGCAGGCTAAGACTTGAGGATTCAGACGAGTTCCGTTGCATTCCGGGCAGAGGCCTTGCTTGACTACTTCTTTGTATCGTGATGCGTTTTTACCTATAATTTCTTTCGATTCTTTCTTGAAAAAGCTGCGTTCAAAACGTGGCAAAATGCCTTCGTATATTCCTGTTTTGGGGAATCGGGGATCAGGATCGGTTAGCTCCAAATCATTTGCATAAACAAGGTTATGCCACTCTTCTTCGGTATAATCCTTTATCTTTTTGTCATTATCAAACAACCCTGAATATACATAGCGAGTCCAACGCCATCCGTCGATTTCAAACGTGGGAAATCTGATTGCGCCTTCGTTTAATGAGCGTTTTTTGTCTATCAACTCATCCAAGTCCACAATACTTGTCTTTCCCAAACCTTCGCAGCAGGAACACATCCCTTGAGGATTGTTGAATGAGAAAACGGTGGAATGACCAACAAAAGGCTTCCCGATTCGGGAGAATAACAATCTCAAAAGAGAATAAATATCTGTTATAGTACCGACCGTTGAACGAGCGCTCCCTTCTATCTTCTTTTGGTTGACAATAATTGCAACTGCTAAGTTCTCTAAACTGTCTACATCCGGTTTACCATATTGTTGCAATCGATGACGGATAAAACTATCGTAAGTTTCATTCAGCAGTCTTTGCGATTCGGCTGCTATTGTATCAAAGACCAATGAAGTCTTACCAGAGCCTGACACTCCCGTAAATACGGTTATCCTCTTTTTGGGTATTTTGACTGAGATGTTTTTTAGATTATTCTCCCTTGCACCCTTGACTATAATTTCATTTTTGCTCATATTATGAATTGTTTTTTGCAAACTTAAAGCTTCCTAATCACTTGAGCAATAAGCGATAAATCTTTCATCCAGTGATAAATTTAACCTTATTTGATTAATAGATGATTATCTTTGTAGACGAATAAATAAAAGAGGAATATTTATGTATGTGAAGAAAAATCCAATGGATTACTCCGATTGTTCCGTACGTATAGCGATTGATATTTTATCGACAAGCTGGAATGCTTGGCTGATATTGGAAATAAACAAAGGAGTTGTTCGACCGTGTGATTTACAACGTAGTATTAGTGTTGCTCCAAAACGTGTATTGACAAAGCAATTGGGCGAATTGGAGAAAATGGGTATCTTGCAAAAGAAAGTGTATCCCGTATTACCATTAAAAGTAGAGTATTCTCTGACAGAGGCAGGTAAAGACTTAATTCCAATCATTGATAGTTTAGGGCAATGGGGGGATAAGTACAAGGAGAATTTTTTGAAGAGAACAGAAGTTGATAAATGATTTTAGTGTAAGGTTAAAACGTTCAGGGATAGATGTTTTGGGACGTTTTTTTTAAGTATAAAATATATGAATAACAAATTCCAATACAGATTATCAAAAAAACAGAAAGTGGAAATAGCTCAAAATCTGATTGATATTTTGCAAAAGGACTCGGAGATAACTGAGCAGACCATAACATTTATTGGAAATTGGATTCTTACTGGATCCGACGAAAAAGGAAAAGCTTTTTTCGATGTGTGGGATATTGTTTTAAAGAACTATCTGCCTACAACAAGACCTGTTCTATTTCGGGCATGCGAAAGGCTCGGTAAAGATGGGAAAATAGTAAGTTTTACCGGACGGTTAGATACTGCAAGAAGATTCAGTAAGGGCAGAGGTTTTTTAATTGCATGCGATACGAAAGATACACTTTCATTTGATGAGCTGAAGTCTCAGCCAGGTCAATATGAGTACACATTTTATCCCCTTGTTAGTGTTTTAGAAAAAGCGGAGGCTTCCGGAGGAGGTGGATTTAGCGAAAACATATTGAACTATATTGGTGAAGATGAATACATTATGAAACTTGATCTAGAGAGTATATACAGCTTTATGTGGATGAAAAATAACTTGTGAAAAGAGAGATATTATACTTTCTTATGGAGTTGGTTATTTCAGTACTTTAGCAGAATAATGATAAAATAAACAAATTATGATACAAATAAATACAGCCTTACTCTCTTTCGGAATGAGCGGAAGGGTATTTCATGCACCCTTCCTTCATTTGCATGAAGGATTTCACCTAACAGGTGCATGGGAAAGAAGTCAAAAGAAAATTAGAGAAATCTATCCTGATGTTCAATCTTACGATTCATTGGAAGCGATACTGAAGGATGATTCCATCGATCTTGTGATAGTAAACACACCCACTTATACTCATTTCGACTACGCTTCCCAAGCTTTACAGGCAGGAAAAAATGTAGTGGTGGAGAAAGCCTTTACCACAACAGTAGCCGAGGCTGAAACTTTGAAAGCTCTGGCCATGCAACATCATAAGCAAATTGCAGTCTTTCAGAACCGTCGTTGGGATAGTGACTTTCAAACAGTTAAACAAGTGATTGACAGTAGAATTCTTGGTGAACTAAATGAAATGGAGATACATTATGAGCGCTATAATATGCAATTGAGCCCGAAGAAACATAAAGAAGATCCAAATGCTGGTGCTGGTATCCTGAAAGATCTGGGACCACACGCTATTGATCAAGCTCTGTATCTTTTCGGAATGCCACAAGCTGTATTTGCCGATGTACGCATTACCCGGCCTACTTCGCTGGTAGACGACTATTTCGATATTCTTCTTTACTACCCTAGCTTCAGAGTCCGGGTGAAAGGAGGATACATTGTGAAAGAACCTCTGCCTGCCTACATTATTCACGGGACAAAAGGTTCTTTCTTAAAATCACGTGCAGACGTGCAAGAAGCCAATCTTCAAAAAGGACTTTCACCTAATATTGCCTCTTGGGGAACAGAACCAGAATCCGAAAAAGGGCTAATCAATTATGAAAAAAACGGGACGACCATCCGGACTAAGATCCAAACTTTGCAAGGCAACTATATGGAATTCTACAATGGCGTTTATTCCGCTTTGACGCAAAATAGCCCAATGCCTGTTACTGTAGATGATGGAATACGAGTGATGAGAATTATTGAATCTGCCTTCAGGAGCAGTAAAGAGAAAAGAGTGATAGAATTATAAGAAAAAATATTTAGCCATATTCCGTTTGATTTGCATGAATGCCCTCCATCATGTTCTCACGGTTGGCCGTAAACAAAACAATTTCTCTTTTTATTTTTTAATCAACGGAAGTTTAGTCGGAGAAAAATGGCAATGAATAATTTTCCATTCGTTATTTTCTTCCAGTTTTTCCAAAGCAATGGTTGCTTCTGAAACAGTACTTTTATTCATAATACTTTGTATTAGTAGGTTTATTTTTGATATCCGACGTTTGGGATTGGTTATTTCAATCATAACCGAATGTTCTGTGCAGACATAATGATTTCCAACTACACTTGAATATATGATGCTATTTTATTGTTGTTATCTCAAGAATAATTTTAGTGCAAGATACAAGTATCTATAGATAGATATTTTGCACCTTGCACTAAACTTAAAAACAGTAAAAAACAAACCTTATGACGTTCATTCCCTATTTATTGGGAGTATTCCATTTGTGCGTTTTATTGCACGTAATGCTCAATGTTTGATTGCCGCTTTGTATGCGGAAATCTCCTTGTTCTAGTATCCATTTGCCATCGCTACCGACAAATGCCAAGTCACTGCCTTTAATGGATAGCGTAACAGTTTTGGTTTCACCGGGTTGTAATTCCACTTTCTTGAAGGTGCGTAATCTACGGCCCTCCGGGGTTAGTGATGCTACTAAATCACGGCTGAAAAGCATGACGACTTCTTTTCCGGCACGTGTTCCATGATTGGTGACATTTACTGAAAATAGCAATTCATCATCTGCGGTAAATGAGGTATTATTTACTTGGAAATTAGTATATTCGAAGTTAGTGTAGCTGAGGCCATAACCAAAAGGCCATTGCACTGAGATAACTGCATCATAGTCATACGCTCCTTCCATTTTGTCCATTTCCTCACTTACTCTATAATCATACGTGGTAAGTTCTGCTTGGTTACGTGGATATGTATAAGGCATTTTAGCACTAGGATTTGCATCACCAGCCAGTATGTTGGCCAATGCATCGCCACCATAATTTCCCGGGAGTAAGATGTTTATGATACCATTTGCCAGAGACTCAATATCATTGATGATGCGAGGCCTGCCTCCATTTAGTATCAATATGACTGGTTTTCCCGTAGCGGCGAGTGCTTTTACCAATTTACTTTGATTGGCTGAGATAGCAAGGTCGGAGAGATTTCCGGGTGTTTCGCAATAGGAGTTCTCGCCAATACAAGCAATAATAATGTCTACATTACGGGCGGCATTGACCGCTTTTTCTATCTCCGGCTCATTTTCTTCTGTATATTTCCCTTCGGGTTTATAGGTTACTCCTTGTTCCAGGCAAACGTTGCCAGAGCCGAATTTATTGCATAACGCTTCGTAAATGGTGTTGTATTTGCCGGCAAACCTATCGGCCAGATCTCCTTGCCATGTATAGCTCCATCCACCATTCAGGCAGCGCATGGAATTGGCATTAGGCCCGGTTACAAGAAGCTTTTTGCCTTGTGTAAGCGGTAATATGTTATCCTTGTTTTTTAATAAGATTTCTGACTCTTCTGCTACGTGAAGTGCTAACTCCGCGTGTTTACTACTGCCGAAAAGCGGATATTTTGCAGATTGGGTGTTAGGACGTTCAAACAATCCCAAACGAAATTTTAATCTGAGAACTCGACGAACAGCATCATCAATACGACTCATCGGTACCTTGTTTTCTTGTACAAGTTCCTTTAGCAGGGAACAGTAATTGAGGTCATAAGGTTCCATCGCCATATCTATTCCTGCGTTGATGGCTATCTGTATGGCTTCTTTCTTATTGGCTGCTATATGTTCTCGTGTGTAGAGATTGTTAATGTCAGCCCAGTCGGTTATCAACATGCCATCCCACTCCAGATCAGTTTTTAGCCACTGGGTGAGCAATTCATAGTTTGCATGAACGGGCACTCCATTGATAGAACCACTGTTGACCATGACGGTCAAGGCTCCGGCTTCTACGCATTCCTTAAAAGGTGCAAAACATTTTTCGCGTAAGTCGGAAATAGAGATATAAGCCGGTGTGCGATCTTTGCCAGTGCGCGCCATGCTATAACCCAGGTAGTGTTTCACTGATGTAGCGATACGATCGGCTGGAATATGATTTGGATCGTTGCCCTGAAAACCACGGATGGCAGAGCCTCCCATGATTGAATTGACTAAACAATCTTCACCGTAATTTTCCCAAACACGTGACCATCGAGGGTCACGCGCCATGTCGACTGTGGGCGAATACGTCCACGGACAATCGCTGGCACGGGTTTCGTAAGCTGTGACACGGGCGGATTCGTATGCCAATTCGGAATTAAACGAAGCGCCAATATTGATATTCTGTGGAAATAGAGTGCCACCTAATGTATAGGTAGTACCATGATTTTGATCCAACCCATAGATACACGGAATGCCGATTTCTTTCATGGACATTGCTTGTATCCGGCCGATGATCTCTTGCCATTTCTCTTTACTTTGTGCTACAGGACCCGGAGCATTGAGAAAAGAACCTACTTTGAATTCCGCAATGGCTTTTCGGAGTTTGGCATCATTGAGTTTAAATTCACCATTGACGACATCTCCCAATACGTCAATAGCAAGTTCTGTCATTTGCCCTATTTTCTCGTCAAGTGTCATTTTTGAAATGATGCTCTCTACCTTTCGCTCTATTAGACTATCTTTAGCAATTGCAACGACGGCTGCCTGCATAGAGCAGGCAGTCGTTGCGATCAATGCTAAAAAGAATATTATTCTTTTTATTATCATAATGGTGTTACTGTTGTTTTTAATAATTCTTATTGCAGGGTTACCATATCAACATAGTAACCGTGACCTACACAAAGGAATCCATCTTGTGCCTGGATCATATCAAGTACATTTTGTGTGAGCAGTATATCCTTCACGCCGCCTTCAGAGAATTCTAAAACGGAAGTGTTAGGCAAATCATTCCACTGACCACTCGTTGTGCGTAATTGATGGTATGCAGCTTCAGGTGCCACTGAATAGTGAATACTTAGGAGAGCACCGGCTTTTATTTGAGCAAATACATTTTTACTGATCAAATTGAAAGTCTTGTTAGGACTAGAGTCCGGAAGATCCCATGATACGTAGTGATGTCCTTGCCAAAGAACCGTCTCTGAAGAGATAGTAACTGTTTGTTCTGTAGTAATATTCTTGGCATTATAGAACTGTACATTTTCTCCATTCTTTGTCTTGCCTGTCAGAATGTAATCTCCGTCTGATAGTGCAGGGCAGGTCAATGCGATTTTCGTAGCCGACTGTTGAGTGAAGTTAGTGATAACCTGACCATTAAGCGTTAATGAAGCTATGTTATCAAGATTGATACCAGTCATGAGCCATTCTCTGTTGGCATTGGCACGATTAGCTCCCAAAGTAACAAGAGCAGCTTTAGTGGCTTTGACAGTGTTACCGCCATATTCATTATTGTCGGCATCTACGAAAATTACCCGATGTTCACCTTCAGCCAAATCAGCTGGTACGGTGTATTCTATATAGTTTCCATTCTCAGACTCAACATAAACATTGTCTGTGATCGTCTTGCCATTAATGACAATGTTTTTCACTTTGTCGAGGTGGTTACCATAAAGACGTGCTTTTGCATTCGGTGCGATGATACGCTCAAAGCCTACTTCTGTGGCCCATGGATCATTAGGTAATGGATTAACCTGTACGATACCCTCACGATAGGTTGATTTACCGGCTGTGGTTAATGCTGTTACTTTAAGTCCGTATGTACCAGCCTTGAGGCTGATATCGAGTGCCGTTCCTGTTTGCACCTCATTGCCATCAATCTGCCATATAACAGTGGTATAGTCGACTGGCGTAACCGTCAGCTTCATTGTCAGATTTCCATCCCTACCGATATTGGCAATGACTGGAAGATTACCGTTTACGCGGTTCGGAAAGATAGGGTCCAGTATTTGTGGTTCATCGTCAGCAGTAGCTGTTGAGAACGGATCTTTCTCACTGCAAGCTGTGAGTGCAAAGTTGATAGCAAGCATGGCAAGCAGTATAAAATATATCTTCTTCATATTGACTCTTATTCGTTTTTTTATCATTAATTCATTTCTTTATCCCACCATACATGTGTGTGCCAGTCGTCTGTGCCACCCATGCGTCCCAATGCTTCATTGTAGCTTTCCTTGTTATAAGAAGACTCAAGTGTAGGATAGCAGAGGCGTACGGGAATTTCAGGACCACCGGTGAGAAATTGGCCGAAACCATAATCCTTGGGTGATTTTAGCTTTGGATAACCTGAACGACGTACGTTAGCCCAGCATTCGGCAGGGTTGGTGAAGTGAAGAATCCATGCCTGAGTGTTGATAGATTCCTTTTTTTGTTCGTCGGTATAGCCAATGCCATTGTTCAGAATAAACTGATTAAATTCTTCGTCAGATACTACTGCACAAGCATAATTGTCGCTAAGGAAGTTCATAGCTGCGCGCACACCTTGCTTATAAAGGTCATTAACAGATTCGCTTCCTACGTTCCATCCTTTCAATTTGGCCTCTGCCAATAATAATTTCACTTCAGCAAAAGTCATGATTACACCGGGATTGTTGCCTTTTAGGAAATTATTAGCTAGTTTGGGCTCGGTCTCGCGGGCTACACTAGGGCTGATTGAAGGATTGTTCTTAGCGAGATCTTTTAATATGTCGCTATCATAACCTGTTGGCCATGGTTCCCAAGAAAAAGCTCCCGGGTCGCGTGGCTGGAATGTGATGTTTTTAGCAATCATTTCATCAGTCAGGTCAATACGATTGTCGGGACTTGTGGAGCTCATGAGCCCGTCGTAATAGAAACGTGCAATCCTGAAAGTGCGTGGATCTCCTGTGTTATGTAGTTGATTGAAGAAGGTAGAGCATAGATAACTGGGGTTATTGGAAGGGTCGTTACCAAATAACAATTGCGATAAAGCATTGCCGCGATAATCGGTATAAGAGTCCTGACCAAAGCTGAATGATATATTCATGTATTTGATTAGAGCGTCATCATTGGCACTTTCAAAGATTTTCCCCTCATCCAATATCGCTTTTTCAAATTCTTCTTGAGCTTTTTGTGGAGCTACGTTAGAGATTCGCATGGCAAAGCGTAAACGAAGTGAGTTGGCTAACTTTTTCCATTTTACTACATCTCCATTGAAGATTACGTCACCTTTGATTTTATCTTTACTGGCATCGAGACTGGCTACAGCGGAGCTTAGTTCAAGGAAGAAATTGTTGTATATCTCCTCCTGCGTGTCATAGCGAGGGTTGTATTTCTCTTCGAGGAAACCTTTACCAGTCTCACTGTAAGGCACATCTCCGTAGATGTCAGTAATAATTGACATTAGATAAACTTTATAGATGCGTAATGCAGAGTTTATATTCACTTTTTCAGCGTCATTGGCAGTGCGATATTCAGCATCGGTGATGTTCTTAATGGCTGTAGGGTAGCTTGATGTCCAAATACGGCCCATTTCACTATTGTCCTGTGTATGACGACCGCCATAGTTTGTGGTATTCCAACATCCCATAAGGTGTTGATTGAATGCATAGATATAATTGCGATAAATCTCCATCATGCCGAGATCGCCATAAGTTTGTAACTCTGCAGTAGTGAGCTGTGCGTTAGGATCTATCGTGGCAGGCTTTGATGGATCGGTATTCATGTTTTCCATGTACTCATCGCTACATGCAGAGAAGAGCATGACACATGCCATCAGTATCATTGTAATATATGATTGATAGTGTTTCATTGTATATCCTTATTATATTAATTAAAGTTGATATCTCTTTAGAATTTTAGGTTGATGTTGAATCCATAGCTCTTACGCGAAGGCAATGAGCCATATTCCATCCCCATACCTGTGGTGTTGTTGTAATTGGAATCCGGATCAATATTGGGAATATTCTTCCACACGATGAAAGGATTGCGGGCAACAAACGATAGGGTCAGGTTTTGAACTACATTCTTTAACCAGAGTTTTGGCACATTGTAACTCAATGTTAGTTCACGACACTTCACATAAGAATTGTCATAGATAAACATAGATGGAGCATTACGAGATACATTCATCCAATAATCTTCGGGGTTGACGTAGATATCGTTGGGGCGGTAAGTGCCGTCGCCATTAGCTATCACGCCAGGTGCAATGAAACCTCCTGTCGGAGTCCATGTGGAAGATCCTTTGGCAATACCGGCAGCTTGACGCTGTTCTTCTGATTTATACCATCCTTCACGTCCGGCAAGTGTTTCTTTGCTCTTGCCTGATTCGTAGGAAGCACGTGCTGACATAGAGTAGAGATCAGCACCTACCTTCACATCAAAGATAGCTGAGAGTGATACATCTTTATA
The DNA here is from genome assembly GCF_963666545.1 of uncultured Bacteroides sp. Classification (NCBI taxonomy): domain Bacteria; kingdom Pseudomonadati; phylum Bacteroidota; class Bacteroidia; order Bacteroidales; family Bacteroidaceae; genus Bacteroides; species uncultured Bacteroides sp. Next base: position 3,521,425 of record NZ_OY762899.1, read on the forward strand.
AGTAAGGGTAGTGACAGCACCTCCTGTCCAATCCCATGAAGCATTACCTAAAACGTGGTTGCTTTTGTCGTATTCCGGTAAGCCGGTCTGCCGATCGATAAGGATGTCGCCATTATCATTACGCTTGAAGTCAGGACCCACGATGGAACCAAAATTCTCACCTACCTTGGCTGCTACTTGAACATCGAGCCAGGGAGCTTTTTCTAACTCAAACATGTCCATACCATCAACAAGTTTTTTTACCTTATTGCTGTTTTTGGAGAAGTTCAGGTTCAAATCCCACGAGAAATCTTTGGTTTGGATAAGGCGTGTATTAAGGGCAATTTCTATACCTTTATTTTCTATCTCACCAGCGTTGATCAGACGGTAAGTGTAGCCTGATGTCCAAGAACTGGCCATACCCATAATTTGGTTTTTACTATTCTGTGTATAGTAAGTGAAATCCAGGCCCATACGGTTCTTAAATAACTTCATTTCCCAACCAATTTCAAACGAATTCGTTTTTGTTGGCTTTAGGTTTTTGTTGGGGATTGTTTTGTTGTTGATATAACCGATAGTATAACCAGGATAAGTAAACTTGGATTTAGTGTAAACTAACCCTAACTGATAGGGGTCGGTATCGCTACCTACTTGTGCCCACGACATGCGGAGTTTTCCATAAGGCATGAGATCGCCTAATTTGGTTAGTTCGGAGAATACAAAACTACCAGAGAACGATGGATATACGTATACATTATTACTTGTGGGCAGAGTTGATGATTGGTCGCCTCGCAGGGTAGCATCAAGATACAACATGTGTTTCCATCCTATATTGGCAGCTCCGTATACGGAGTTGATTTGCTTGCGATAGCTGCCTTGTTCTATACTGATTTCATTGAAACTCATCAGAGCCACCACGTCGCGTATTTGCATATCTTTTGCGGTAGTGATAGAGGTATGGTTATTTACCTTATATACATTACCACCAAGGGTAGCACTAAAATCGAAATCTCCCCAGTTGTTGGTGTAAAGAGCAAGTGCTTCAAAATTGTACATGCGGTTTTTATAGTTATTCTCTTGGAGATTTCCAGCTTCATAACCAGGTGTGGTAGGAGCTTTGAAATCTTCGAAGGTGAACCAATTGAGTTCGGCACCAACCGTTCCCTGTATTTTTAAATGTTTGCTGATATTCCAAATTGCCTTACCGTTAAAACGAAATTGGTCTTTCTTGGAATTGTTGGAGTTTTTATATACATCCCAGTAAGGATTCACATTGTAAGGATCCATACCATTCCAGTTGGAATACTCTCCGTTCCCGTTCTGATAAGTTTTCAACCATTCCTGGTCATAAGTGGTAGCTAACGTCATCAGGTTTTTTCCGATATTCGTTTTGCTATCACCCAGCGCCGGACGATTCTTTACGTTTTCACGTGTATAATTGCCACTGAAGTCGAAATCAACATTAGCAAGACTAGTGTTGGCGCGCAGGTTAAAGATGTCACGGCTCATGTTCGTCTTTGGTACGATATCTTTGTTGCGCATATCTGTATAGGTGAAGCGTACGCCCGTTTTGCCATTGTTCGTGCCAATAGTGACATTGTTGCTGGCTGTGAGACCTGTACGGAAGAATCCGGAAGTGTTGTTAGGTATAATAAGGTAAGGACGTTCTACGCCGTCGAAGTATTTCAGCATGTTGCCTCCATCTGCTTTTGGACCCCAACTTTTGTTGGTGTTAGATACGGCATCAATGCTGTACGTTCCGCTACTACCCATGCCATAAGTTTCCTGTATATCGTTCCACTTAGCCAATTGCGTGTCGAAAGTCAGTGTTCCGTTATATTCCGCACTAAACTTATTCTTTTCGTTGGCCCTCTTGGTGGTGATAAGGATGACACCGTGACTGGCGCGGCTACCGTAAAGAGCAGAGGCAGCAGGACCTTTAAGAACAGACATGTTTTCTATGTCGTCCGGGTTAATGCCTGAAATACCATCGCCAAGGTCAAATCCTCCAGATGTACCGGCACTGCCATAATTGGTATTGTCAAGGGGCACACCATCAATGACATATAAAGGTTGATTGTTACCTGTCATTTCAGTGCTACCACGTAGGATAACACGGGTAGAACCAGATGGGCCACCTGCGGTTTGGCTTACTACCAATCCAGCTACACGACCAGCCATAGAGTTGATAACGTTCGCTCCTTTTGCTTTGGTCAAATCGTCGCCTTTTACCTCATCTAAACCATAGCCCAATGCCTTACGTTCTCTCTTAATCCCCAATGCTGTAACCACTACCTCGTTAAGCATCTTATTGTCCTCTTCAATAACAATGTTTAGGGGGCCATTACCACTTTTTACTTCCTTAGACTTGTATCCTACGTATCTGACAACAAGTGTAGCACCAGAATGAACGTTCAAGCTGAAGTTACCGTCCATATCTGTTATGGTTCCGTTAGTTGTTCCTTTCTCAATGATAGAAGCCCCTATAATAGGGCCAAGAGCATCCTTTACTGTTCCTGTGACTTTGTTGTCCTGTTGTACAATTGTAGAATAATTCAGTTTTTCTGTTGCCTTCATTTGTGGAACACCTCCCAACAGGCAGAGAGACAGTGTGCCACAGAACAACATGTGCTTACAATTCCTTACTTTCATATAATGTATTAATTAAGATTAATATAAGATTTTTACCCAGTCAATATACATATTCACTTTTTCTCCGTCTTTCAATGCTGTAATATCATTTATGTTGGTGATTCCTGTGAAAGAACCGCCTACAGCGAGATTAAACAAGAGGAAGAAGTTGTCATGGAAATAGTCATAGGATGCACTGCCTTTACTGATATCAAATGAATGAAATTTGATATTATCAATGGCTATTGTAAGACTATTCTCGTTCCAATCTAATGAATAGGTATGATATTTAGCATCTTGCAAACTGTTTGCAACATTCGCAGAATGGTATTCTTGCTGATGTCCGCTTCCAGCATCGCTTCCATAATGAATGGCTGTGTTGACTTGTGTTTCGGTAGTTCCCGAAGCGAATGCGTTGTGCTCACCCATCTCCATCATGTCTATTTCTCCACATTGGGGCCAAGGTTTGTTATTGTCTCCCATCATCCAGAATGCAGGCCATAGTCCATTAGCTGTTTTAGGGATTTTAATGCTTGCTTCTATTTTTCCGTACTTGAAGCTCTTTTTCCCTTTGGTATTTACTCGTCCGGAGATAATCTTGTTTCCTTTACGTTCGGCTGTCAGAATTAGTACTGATTTACCCTCGTCTGTACCAACTGACACATGTGCCTTGTCGTACGCTTGAATCTCCTGATTAGTCCATCCGGCTTCATGAACTTCTTTAGTCCATACAGCTTCATTAAAAGAATCAAAATCGTCTTTGAAAATAATTTTTCCTTGCTCATCTGAAGATTTTAAAGGTGTATCGTTGTTAGATGAACAGGATTGTTGTATTGAACATACTGATAATAATAAGAAAATTGTTACTTTCTTCATACTCTTAGCATTTTGGTTAAACTTATTTTTTTAGTAACTGACTTACAAGATCACCAGCTATAAGTCAGTCTTGCAATTGGCTACAAAGATGGTAATAGTAAGTAGTACGAATGGTTTGATTGCTGACATATAAGGTTTGATTGCAGACAATTCTTCCCTCAAGACCTTAGCTGCACTATCTTTTTGATACGTTCTTTTTATTTATAAAAGATTTTAAAGATAAAAAATGCCCTTTTGCTACAATAAGATAGCAAAGGGCATTTTGTCGATTTGTTTTTTTGTGGGCAGTTCCCAATGATGAGGAAAAAAATGATCCTGGCTTTGAGTATTTAAAAATAGCTTAATCTGTTTGGTCATATTTACTAGGTTGGACACCAAATTGTTTTTTGAACAACGAACTGAAATATTTGGTGTTTACAAATCCCGTATCGGCAGCAACTTCTGTTATGTTTCTGCCTTCCTTTAGCAGCTCAGCAGCTTTTTGTAGCCGTATTATGCGAATGAACTCTTGTGGGGCTTTACCCGTTAACGATTTTAAGCGACTGTAAAAAAGGGTTCGACTCATAGCCATCTCCTTGCATAGGATATTAATGTTGAAATCAGTGTTATCCATATTCTCAATGACGAGTTGGGTTGCTTTCATGACAAACTGATAATCACTTTCCGGCATATTACTTATGGGAAACTCGTCGACCTGATTGTCATGAATTTCTATCGCTTCTGTTACTTCTTCGCTCACTTCATTGCTAATCGGTTTCTTGTTTGGTTCTATTTGTCTAATAGCTTGTCGCATAAAAAAGTCTCTCTGCCTATTTCTATTGTCGATAAAACTCTGTACTTTCAATTTTAATATTTCAGTGCTAAAGGGCTTAGGAATATAGTCGTCTGCGCCTTTTTTAAATCCTTCAACTACTGCATCATGGTTAACCTTTGCTGTAAGCAAGATGAATGGAATGCCTAATGTGTTCGGGTTATCTTTGACTAATTTGCACAGTTCATCTCCCTGTATCCCCGGCATCATAACGTCAGAGAGAATTAAATCGGGGTATTCTTTTGAAAGGTAATCAAGTGCTTCTTGTCCGTTAGAAACGTCAATTACTCGATAATCATGCTCGAAAGTTTTACGTAAATAATAGCGGAGAGCTTCATGATCTTCTACTATGAGCAAGGTATCTCTGTCTGTGCGCTTATTGAGAACTTCAACCTCTTTACTTTCATACTTCGTAATGTCGGTAATTTCAGTGGGCAGGAGCTCTCTGGTTGCGGTAGTTTGTTTGGAGACTGCTTCAGGGATAGCATCCGTTTTTTTCAATAAGACAGTAAAGGTGGCGCCTTTATTTACCTCAGATTGGAACGTGATTTTTCCATGCAATATTTTTACGATACGACGCACTTGTAAGAGCCCAAATCCTGTTCCGCTTTCGTGTGATGCCCGCGCATTCTCTGCTCTGTAGACATTTGTGAATAAATGCTTGGATGCTTCCTGAGGAATTCCTATGCCATCATCTTTAATCTCTATAATCGCTTTTCGTTTGCTAGCACTTAGATTTAGGCATACATTACCGTGTGGCATTGTATATTTGCAGGCATTAGAAATTAGATTGTCCAACAACATCTCTACAATATGCCTGTCTGCCATAATACATACCGTTTCATCTGGTAAAGAAAGACTCAGGTGTATTTGTTTCTTGTCACAAAATGCCTGAAAACTAGCGGCCTCTTCTGAAAGGATATCATTTAGGTTTAATGGTGCTAATATAAGCTGTTGTTTATGAATATCAACTTTCTCAAATTCGAGTAGTTGCGTGATGAGCGTATTGAGCTTGCGGGTGTTATTACGTGCCAAGTTCAAGAGGGAAAGTGCATTGCCTGAGAGTCCTTTTTCCTTGAATAAATCTTCCAAAGGTGCCATAACAAGCGTAACAGGTGTCCTAATATCGTGAGCAGTATTGATGAAGAATCTTATTTTATCTTCATCATATTTCTTTTGAAGTTGATTGCTCTTATACCGTAAGATGAAGTAAAAGATAGTGCCTACGATGCAAATATAAAGCGTCCATGCCCACCAAGAATTCCACCAAGGTTGTAATACTCTCAATGTAAGCGTGTGTTCAGAGATAATTTTGCCATCACTTTGACGTAAACTGCGTACTTTGAGAATATAAGAACCCGGAGAGACGTTTGCATATCGTGCCATACCATTGTCCGACAGGTTGCTCCAATATTTTTCATATCCACTTAAGATATACTGATAGGCTATATCACGTTGGAAGCGGTAATTGATCGACTCGAATGTGATTACAAATGAGTTATGTCTATAGCTAAGTTGAACAGCTCCGTTAATTAGCATGTCATGCATGAGAGGCTGCAAGTGGTTCTTTTCGTCGGAGCTTAATTTTTCTACCGTCAATCCTGTAAATAGCAATGGAGCCTGATAGTCGGTCATCGTAATGACGCTTGGCGTGACAAAGACAACACCATTTGTGCTGCCATAAGCAAATTTCCCATTAGCCAGTCGAGCAAAAGAAGATTTATTATATTCTTTGTCTACGTCTCCCACGTAATTGAGGTTTGATACATGGAAATTATCTATTAACGCAAGCCCTTTTCCTGTGCTTGCCCATAAGCGCCCCTTCTGATCGCGCTGTAGACTATATACATCGTTAGAGGGCAAACCTTCACGTGTGGTGAAAGTCTTTAACTCTCGGGTTCGCATATCATATAGATTCAGTCCTCCTCCTTCGGTACCTAACCAAACAGTACCGTCGCCATTGAAAAGCATGTCAATGATATAAGCGCTGGAATTTTGTTTGTGATATTCCTCAGCTGTAGCATAACGTTGTATCTTTCCGGTATGCTTGTTTACCAGGCAAAAACCATTAACAGTAGCTACAGCTATTTGCTCCTTATCGACTACCTCTATCGATTGAATCCATTTGATATCGTATTCCTGTTTGCGGCCTCCTCCCTTTTTGATCATCATCAGGTACCCATCCAATCCTCCTACCCATAAGTCCTTATCCATGTCTTGTTTGATGGAAAATACATAATTCGTAGTCAGTTCCCCTTGCTGTTTGGTGAGATGCCGGATGATATGCCCCCGATTGTCCAAAAGATAAACGCCATCTCCATAGGTTCCTGCCCATATTGAACCATTATCGGCTTTGCATAGAGTGACTACCACAGTACTTTTCAAACAATGATTCCATATGCGCGAAGATGGATTCCAAATGCTAATGCCAAGATCAGTGCCAAACCACAAGTCTCCAGTCGTATTTTCTTCTATGTCATTAATGTTGTTGTTTATTAAAGATTGCGGATTACCTCTTTCATGTTTCAAGGTTATAATAGGATATTTCAATAGAATGGCGATAGATACGCCTCCGGTATAGCTTCCTATCCAAATATTTCCCTGATGGTCTTTTGTGACAGCATAAATTCCGTTACCCAGCAAAAAAGTGTCGCTACTATCTTCTGTACTTATAAGCAAATGGGCTTTCTTCAAATCTCGATCCACTACGTATACACCTCCACCATCTATACCTACTAATACTGTATGAGCATCGTAGTCGGTGATAGCCCGTATTGGGTTGAGAAAATTAGAACTTTGCCCCTTTAAAGAAAGTAATTTGGAAGTACTCAAATCCATTACCAATAAGCCATTATTGAATGTCCCTATCCAGAGTTCGTTTTTAATGGTGTCGCAGAATAAAGTCTGCACGTCTTCTCCATTTATTAATCGGTGTGTTTTGTTTAACCGAGAATATGAGAGTTGCAATACCCCTGTAGAAGTTCCGACAAAAAGTGATTTTCCCACGGAAACAATGTCGTTTACATACTGATCTTTAATGATAGGAATGACGTGTCCATCTGCCTCCTTCTTGTATAATCCTTTATTTAGTCCAAACCAAAGAGTCCCCTTATGATCAAGATAGAGCTTGTTAAGTATAATTTCCCCACTAATAAATTCTCCTAAATACATGTTTTGCTCAAAACAATCATCACGAGCGGAATAGCGGTAAATTCGGCCAGTATGGTCGTATGCCCAAAGGCCATACTGTTCGTTGTATAGTAAGTGAAGTCTACGTCCCGCCAAGTCGCCATAATAAAAATTGCCAGGCAAGGTATAACTTTTTATGATGTGTCCGTTATAGCGGTCTATGCCCGTTTTTGTGGCAATCCACATTACATTGTGGCAATCTTCGACAATAGAAAATACGCGCTGGCTACTGAGACCTTGTGCGTAACCAACATGCCTAATGTCGAACATATTATTGGTTAGTTCGGCGTTAGCAGTTATACTTACTGCCCATAATATTATAGCAAGAACGTACTTTGGTAAAATTTTCATAACTTACGTTTCACAAGTGTATAATAGATTAACAAAAGGCTAAGATATTTTCGTGTATTGCAAAAAAACGTATGTTCCGGGTGCCTAAGCTATAATATCCATTCCCAAAGCCGATATACCTATGGAGTTGATTATTACAATCATAACCGGATCTTTGCTGCAAATATAATAATTTCTAACTACACTTGGATATGTTGCGTCATTTTATTGCGTATTGCAAGTAATATTAGGATGAGATACATAAGATAATGCTATGATGCTTCAAGTTGATATTTTGTTTACAAACAAAGAGCCTTTCGGAGATGATATGACTTCAGCGTGTTGAAAGCGTACATTCAACACGCTGATCGCGTACATTCAACAAACCCCTCTCAGAAGGCTTGTAGCGATAGATCTGCAATCTTTACATTAGAAGGTACTATTTATTATTTCGCTGATTGAGTCCGTGCCTGGAAAGTGATCAAATTTATCTTTTAGTGTGCCATTCGGAGCATATATAAGATAAGCTGGTATATAGCTGAAACCAAAGTTGCTTATGACATACTCCCATTCCTCTTTTGTAAGATAATAATGTTCTCCTCCAATAATTTTAATTTGATCGGCCCATGTGTCTTTAGGTGAAGACTCATTTGTGATGTAGACGAATATGATATTTTTTCCTTTAAGGTCTTTTTTTAGTGCTTCCATGTCTCTTATTGCGTCTTGACAAGGAGAGCACCATGTAGCCCAAAAGTCAACCAATACAACTTTCCCTTTATATTTGGATACGATGCTGTTCATCAGGTCCTCTCTAGCAACGGTCGGTGTTTTGTTGATTTTAATGTCCCTGCTACTTTCGAGCTTGTTTTTCAACTCTTTGTTTTTCTTCAATAAGATACTGGCAATATCTTTGTTTTTTGTTTTATAAAATTCTTCTATATTTTTAATTTGCTGTTCTGTCAATAAATCGTTTTTATCACTCAGCTGTAACTCATAAGCATTGGCGATAAGCATGTCATAGAATAATCCCGAATCAAATCCAATCACATCTTTTATTTTCTTCTTTACTTCATCAATCCATATTGCTATAGGAGTATTCTTTATTTTCGGGATGTTAAAAGCCTTAATTTCTAAGAATGCTCTTAGAAAACCAGAATAAGAATAACTATATAAATATTGTGGATTGTTTAGGTTGAATTTTTTCATAAAAGAGTAATACCTTTTGGTGGGCTCTGCTGCTGTATATGTAGTGGTGTCTTTTGGATTTGTTCTTTTAAAACTATCTTCTACTGTTTCTTTATAATGAAAAAGCCGCCCTCTGGCATAAAGTAAATCAAACGTGTTTGTCAGATAAGTGATGGCTCTATTGGATAGATTTAGAGAATCCAATGCTGCTTTCGTTCGTTCTTTAAGGTTAGTATTGAGTTCATATTCAGCAAACTCTTCGGGAGTCATTTTATGATATTTTCCCCATGTATAATAATTATCAAAAGCTATAGTGGATTTAATTATATTTGTCATTTCATCGGATGTCAGTTCGAGGCCTCCTGTAGCATTCATTTTCATATCACCGGTGCTATCAAGAGTAATATCTACTTTCAGCCGCTGTAATTGATTTAGTCCTAAGATACAGGAACCGTAATATTCTTTATTTATATACACATTCAGTCCTGCAATAGCTGCGCTACACTCAAGCGGAACGTCGAGATTGAATTTCTTATCTTGATCCAATGAACCTTCAAGTTTGCTTTCTCCTGTTATTGGATTATAAGTAATAATCTGAATCGTGACACTTTTTACTGAGTCAGCATAATTACCGGTATTGATACTGCCTGATATGTTGGCTGTGCCGACTTTTATGATGGGATCTGGAAATCGATTCTGATTCTGTGCTATGAGAGGAAGCATGAAAATAAAGATTCCTATTACAGAACTAAACTGTATATAAATGAATTTATTCATCGTAATAGACTGGATAAACAATAGTTGTCTTTTATATGTCTTGTGATGACTATTTATTTAGTCTTTCTCTAATGGATTGTAAGGGATTGGTGGAATTTTATACCCCACTTCCCTGTCTAAATCGTGTTTGAACCAGTACATTACTGTGTCTTTCAGTAGTTCCCGAATATTCTGTTCGGCTTCTTCACGGCTTACCTTTCTATATTGGGCTTTATAGAGTTTTATAGGCTCAGTATAAATTTGGTCAACTAACTCTTTCCTTCCTTCCGAAAGGCGGGTTACCTCTAAGTTGATCAAGCGTTCTATTCCTATACACTCGAAAGTGACCTCTTTCTTGTCATCTTCCGCCTTTAGTATCAATCCCGGTAATCCTCCAAGTTTCCAAGGTCCGTTCGAAAAAGGAATCGCTGTAGTAAACCATGCCTCATATTTGCGTCCACGAAATTCGGCAGTTGCTTTTTGGCATTTATAAAACAGGATACTCATGGTATCACGCTGTATTTCCCAAGAGATTTCAGGCATATTTTCTTCATAGATGAAGTTTGTACCAAAACTTATTTCTCCTCCTAAATCAGTAACTGTCATTTTTCCTTTTTGGGGATAATCTTTGAAGACTTCAAGCCCGCAAGTTCCCCTGATTGGAAGTTCATCTGTGGTCTGTTTCGCTTCATAAAGAGTGCAATAATCTATATAATTTTGGCTATAGTATTTTGATATTTCCTTTCCTATTAACAACGTGTGTATATCCGGGTGTATTGAACTGGTATCCAACGTGTCAAAAAGATGTGTGAATTTATAAGTACACTTTAGGGAAGCGGCATCTAAGATGTCGTATTTTGATAGCGACATGTAATCTGCAGACCATTTTTGGTACTGCGGATAGGCATTTGTGAAATAGCCACAAACTAGAACCAATAAAGATAAATATTTCATATTTTATTATTTAATGTCTCAAAGTTAGCGGTATATTTTGGTTATTCATAATGAAATTGTCTTTTTAGCGTAGACAAACAGATATTGATAATCAGCTAGTTAAGTAGTTTTGCGTAGACATACGTGTTTATATCCCTGTTTGATTAGCCGGGATATCAAATTTATTCATTTGTTTGGCCACCGTGGTAAAAGATTCCTTTTGAAGTGCTAAAATTGCATTCAAATCATTTTCTTCAGCTCTTTTTATATAGGTATGTTCCATTGTTATAAGTCTGATTTTTTAAGTTTACTCAACTATAGAAGAATCACTCCTTTCTTGCTACAATAAACTTTTCAGGAAGGTCTGACAAAGTGATACTTTCTACCATAGTTAAACCCGCAGCAGTTATCTCTTTTTCAATTTCATCAATGCTGAAGAAATACGTTTCCGGCATAATGCGAACGAACCTTAAAAACTTAACAAGCAGGGCAGAAAAATGATTCATTTCACCTAAGCAGGGAACCGAAGCAATCAAAAGCCCTTGATATTTAAGCAATCTATAAAGTTGGTCGAGCAATTCTTTTCTGTTTTCTATATATTGCAAAACATTAAAGATAGTAACGATTTGAAAAGAATCAGTTTGAAACATCTCGTTCAGTACCGTTATTTTTATGAACTCTGCATTATCTATACTTTGATTTTTTAGATTTAGTTGCGCCCGTTTCAACATTCCTTCAGATATGTCCACCCCATAAACTTTATTCGCATCTCGTGCTATTCGAAGTGTAATGGTTCCCGTCCCGCATCCGAAATCAAGAACGGTATCGTCAGGCATTATATATGTATCAAATTTATTGTTTATACATTTAACCAAGGCGGAATTTGGCGCACTCTCTGCTTTACTCCAACCGGATACCCTATCCCAAAACTTATATGATTTTTCTATTTTTGATTTAGTCATAAAAATGAGATTGTATACTGAGCTGTTCTTTACTATTCACATCAATAATCATTGGAATCAAATATTATCTCCGAGTGCATCTTTCAAAACCTCGTCGGATGGGAATATTTCAGGCTCCCTTAATAACATTTGTGCTTCCATATCAGTCGCATTTATTCTTGTCAAAGATACATTTTTAATCCGAATTAATCGTTATCTGTTAGTTCGGATTCTTTTTGCGTAAACGTGAGTGAGGCTAACTTAAAAACTGCTGCAACGTTATCGATTGTTTGTTGATGATGTTACGCTATAACGCAACAAGAAGTAAAATCATGCATTGCGTTTTAATCTACCCGCTCAAGCGTGATGTGAAAACGTTCTGATAGGGTTTTAGAAAACTCTTCTTTGCGCAATGTGGAAATAACAGTTTTCTCGTTTTCCGTTATCGTTAATTCAGTGTCTTTTATAGTTATATGCCCGCTTTCGGTTCTTATAGCCGCGAGTGGATTTTTATTAAATCGTGATTCGGATGATGTTTCATAGAAAAATGAACATTGCTTAAAGTCGCTCGGGAAGTAGGGTTCCTCTGTAAATGAATAGAAGCGTTCCCATTCCGTATCTTTTCTTTTCTGTAAGAGAATCCACCCGAAATCTGCGCTCTTCTCAAATTTATACCATGCAAAGCCATCGTGCTGAACGATATTTTCTCTTAGTTCTAAAGCAAAGCGTGATGATTCTGAATAAACTCCCACATCTACAATATAGAAATAATTGTTACACCGTACTTTTAAAACTCGATGACTTCTTGCTGGTATCAAATCGGCTCTGTTAAGCATGAATCGTGCATAGTGGTTTGTTACTTCAAATCCCAAACTTGTGAGCAATTCAAAATACAATCCATTCAATTCAAAACAATATCCTCCTCTGTGATTGCAAATAATCTTTTGATATATAGATTCGGGTTCAAGTGATAATGCCAAACCGTTTAGAATATCAAAATTCTCATACGGGATATTCATGTAATGTAGCTCTTGTAATTCGTTTAAAAATTCCAGCGAGCTATATACTTGGCCTTTGAAATTCAACCTTTTAAAGTAGGCATCTATTTGTATGTCAGAAAACATTATTTGTAATATTTACCTGTGATTTCTACTGGTTCTATTTCAATAATCCCTGTTGCTTTCATCATTTTTTCGGGGAAACTCAAGTGCGATAATTGAGGAGTATATTTAGCAACGATAGCATGTAGTATCTTTTCTTTTTCATTATGTGTAGCTATACATCCAGTTTGTGCGTTTCTCAATACGTCATCAATCTCGTCTTTTGATAACTGATGTTGTTTCATTCTTCCTTGCATATTACTAATTTTAAATTGTTATGCTGCAAAATTATAGATTATTTAATTCATCTTTGTGGTTCAGTTTTAATAAAAACAGATAGACCAGATGAATGTTCCTTGGCTAATGCAGATTAAAGTAGATAAATCCGCTCAAAAAGCTATATATGTTCAGATTGTGGATGAGATTATAAAATCCATCAAAAGCGGACAGTTAAAAGCAGGAGTAACCTTGCCTGGTACGCGACAATTGGCTATTGAGTTAGGGGTAAACAGGAATACAATAATTCAGGCTTTGGACATTCTGAAGTTAAAATCTAGTTGGTGTGAAGCTTTATCATCGTTACAACATAAAGGATCCTGAATATTTACCACATTCAGGATCCTTAAGCTTTTAGCTAATTCTTAAAGAGGTTTTACGGGGATGCATATATCCACGATAAACCGATGTTCGGGATGTTCTCTGTAATCATTGTGATACAGTTCGTAGGTAGATCCATCTTCAGGCTGATAACCACTTTCTGTAAACCACGAGCACATTGTGTTCCATGCTTCTTCAAACTCGGTCTCTTTAATTTCGAAACGACCTACGGCATATTTGCCGGCTTGAACAGTCGATTTGCCAATTTCTCCTTCCACCTTTACATCTCCTTTGACGATGATGCTTGCATCTTGGCGCACTTTGTCAATGCTTGTGATGGAAGGATCGTCATGATAAACCGTCACTGTCTTGGTTTCTGGAGTAACTAATCCACGAGGAATCGCCCATTTAAACAGATTCTCGTAAGCCTGTCCGATCTTATTGAACGCTCCCATGTGACGGCAATAAATAAGATTAAGTTCAGGCATTTGTTTGATCTCAATTTTTGTGTCCATAATTATTAATTTATTAAATTCGACACTGCAAAGTTGAGCATTTATCTGCTGAGGGTTTTTGCCGATCTTGCTAATCGGTTTGCAATTCTTGCTATATCTAATGCCATCTTTTATATATATCGCTTTGTCTTGTTCCCGAAATTCTTTGGCGCTCATGCCAAAATAGCTTCTGAAGGCGCGACTAAACGAGGAGTTATTCCCGAATCCACATTGAAAAGCAATCTCACTAATAGTGACTTTCGGACTATCTTGTAATAGTTGCCCTGCTTTTTCGAGTTTGATCCGCAAAACAAAATTGTTGGGAGTTTCGCCGACAATATAGGTGAAAATTCGATGGAAATGATAAGGCGAAAACGAAGCGATATCGGCCATTACAGACAAATCGATTGATTTATCAAGGTTTCGGCTGATATAGTCCATCACCCGATTAATCCGAGCTATATACTCCTGTTTGCTTAATTCTTTAAAATTCATAGCGCTATTGTTATTGCAAATTTACTGTTGCCGAAATTATGAATAAATGAAACAGTACAGGCGCCATCGTTTCGACTGGCCTATATGCTTTTGGCATAATCAGTTCATTTAAGGTCTCCAATCCAAGCTGTTAGTTAAAGGATTCGTTTTACGCCATTGCTTGAGCTCCTCGTAATTCTTAACTCCTCCACTAAAAACGGCACGATATATTTCTATACCCGGAACCATTACATCATCCGGTACATCGAATTTGATTTTAAGAATTGTTTTGCGAATCTCGGGCGTAAGCCGTTGAATGATGGCATCGGTTACTTTTTCTACTACTCCGTCATATTTCGATCCTTTGCGAATATGAATGATATCGAATTTCCAGATATCTTTGTTCTTATCTTCATACAACGCATGCCATTCGATACATTCTTCTTCCGTGTCAATGAGATTCTTATATTGAATTTCCTTTAGAGAGAGTCTTTCTGCCAACTCTTGCATTACAGAGAAACTTTCAGAAATGTCAAGCTTGTCTGTGTAGATATGGAGGTCAATATCTTTGCTTTTCATTAATAGACCGGATTTGAGTGAACCGACAATGTTAACTTTCGCTCCGATGCTTTTCCACGTTGAAATGAGACGAGTATCTTCCAGTATTTTCCATGCGGTTAGCTGATTATGTTCTGCTAGTTCAATTGCGTTCATGTCTTTTCGTTTTTTTTGGTGTACAAAGATATGAAATTCTTCTGTGCGAAAATAATTCATAGCGAAGTTTTGATCGGATTTATATAATTGTTAATTTTGCATCTAGAATAGCAAAGATGCATATCGAATATTGAAACTTATAAGTATATGGATTTAGTAGTAGCAAAACGGACTCAAAGCGGAGATGAACATTTCAACTCTTTAATTTCACAGCTTGATGGTGATTTAAATGGCCGATATCAAAGTGCGCAATCTAAGTATGATAAGTACAACAAAATTGATTCAATAGATACGGTGATTGTGGCTTTTGATCAGGAGAAACCTGTTGGCTGTGGTTGCTTTAAGGAATATGATAATGAAACTGTGGAGATAAAACGGATGTTTGTGGTTCCGGATTATAGAGGTCGAAAAATCTCACGGTTAATTCTTGAAGAGTTGGAAAGATGGGCGAAGGAATTGGGCTATTCAAAGGCAATTCTTGAAACGGGTTTTAAGCAGTCGGAGGCAATTGGGCTCTACCAAAACAGTGGATATGCCAGGATCGAGAATTACGGCCAATACAGAGATTTGCCAAACAGTTTATGTTTTGAGAAACCAATTTCTACAGCTAAATAAATAAGATAATATATACTGATAATCGTTTTAGATAATGGCAAAAAAAGTCCTTTTATTTCTTGCCCAAGGCTTTGAGGCCTACGAGGCGAGTGCTTTTACTGATGTCTTTGGCTGGAGCCGTGAAGCCGGTATTGAACCTGTCGATTTAGTCACCACAAGCTTAAGGGCAACCGTAAGCTGCTATTGGAATTTAATTGTAAAATCAGAATTGCCATTTAGCCAGATAAATATTGACGATTATGATGCTTTAGCGATTCCTGGAGGAGCTGGAGAGGCTGGCTTTTATGAGGATGCTTATGATGAACGCTTTCTCAATTTGATAAGAGAATTTCATGAGAGAGGTAAATTAATCGCATCAATTTGTGTGGCGGCTCTACCAATAGCCAAATCGGGTGTGTTAAATCAGCGGAAAGCCACCACATGGGACTTGAATGAAGGTTGTAGGCGAAAACAATTAGCAGACTTCGGTGTAAAAGTTCAAGATGCACAATTGGTGATTGATAATAATATTATCACTTCAACTGGCCCGGCAACGAGCCTTGATGTCGCTTTTAAACTACTTGAAATGTTAACTAGCATGGAAAATGTGAATGAGGTAAAGAAGAATATGCGATTTATCTTATAAAAAATGATTGCCGGTATCTTTTTTTCTTTATCTTTGCACCATCTATTAAAAAGTTTTATGTTTAAATTTAATATGGATTTGGTGAAGTAAATAGCTTTGGTTTTACACCAAGGTTATCCCTTAATTAAACTCGGGCATATTCTTGTCAGAGTTATTTTCATACCCATACATTAATAAATTAATTGCTAGTGCTTTGCATAGGAGAAAACCTCTCTATGCTATTCACTGCGTCATAAAACTTAAATATCATGAGTAACGATAATAAATCAGTTAACGAATTTGACTTCCAATTAGTCTGCGAATATTTCTCCAGTCTTGAACGACAAGGCCCCGGAAATCCGGAGATAACTATTAAAGCTTTGAGTTTTGTTGAAAACTTTACAGAGGCTGCACATATTGCCGATATTGGTTGTGGCACGGGTGGACAAACGATGGTGCTGGCTCAGCAAACTTCAGGCGTGATTACAGGAATCGATTTGTTTCCTCGCTTTATTGAACTTTTCAGCGAGAATGCCGAGGCGAAAAACCTTCAGAATAGAGTAAAAGGTGTTGTTGGATCAATGAATGATCTTCCTTTTCAGAATGAAGAATTAGATCTTATTTGGTCGGAAGGCGCTATCTATAATATCGGTTTTGAACGAGGATTGAATGAGTGGAAAAAGTTCTTGAAAACAGGAGGATATATTGCTGTTTCAGAAGCGTCGTGGTTTACCGAAGAAAGACCTGCTGAAATTGAAGATTTTTGGATGAATGCATATCCTGAAATAGACACGATCTCAAATAAGATCGCTCAAATGGAGAAAGCCGGATATGTTCCCGTAGCTACGTTTATCTTTCCTGAAACTTGCTGGACGGAGCAATTTTATGTTCCACAAGTTCTTGCGCAAGAAACCTTTCTGAATAAATATGTAGGCAATAAGACTGCTGAAGGGCTCGTTGCGTATCAGCGTTATGAAGCTCAACTATACGCAAAGTATAAAGAGTATTATGGTTATGTCTTTTATATCGGAAAGAAAATATCATATTAAAATATCAACAATGAATAATTTATCACTATATGGCTGGAACGAATCTCTGTTCCGGCAAAAACAAGCATCTCTATATAAGGATTTTATGCATGGACGAGTCTCTGTTACGCATAAAACATGTTATGAAGTTATTTCGGAGGATGGAGTTTATCTTTGTGAACTTACCGGAAATATGCTTTATGGACGCCCTTCGTCTGAATATCCTTGTACGGGAGATTGGGTCATCTTTCAAGCGATTGATGAAGAGAAGGGGCTTATTTTTGATATGCTTCCCCGAATAAAAACGCTTTACCGTTTAAAAAACGGAACTTCATCTGAGAAACAAGTCATTGCGTCGTATGTCGATAAGGCATTTATCGTACAGAGTCTTGATCAGCACTTCAATGTACGTAGAATAGAACGCTTTATGTTACAAATTGCAGATGAAGATATATTGCCTGCATTAGTTCTGACTAAAACAGATTTAGGATTCAATAAAGATGAAGTGGAGTCCGACTTGAAGCATATCTCTAATAAAATCCCTGTGTTTTTTACGAGCGTTCAGTCATCGGAGAGTATTGATCGACTACGAGAATTCATCTCTCCGGGCGAAACCGTTGTGTTTATAGGGTTATCCGGAGTAGGAAAAAGCACATTGATAAATAGCTTGTGTCGGCAATCCGTTTTGCATACGGCAGTGATCAGCGAATCTACAGGGAAGGGGAAACATACCTCTACCCGCCGAGAAATGGTATTGATGGAAGATGGGGGAGTGTTAATAGACACTCCGGGAGTAAAGCTATTCGGGGTTACAAACGGCAACGACGACACTCTTTCCGATTTGCTGGATATTACTCATTTCGAAGAACAATGCCGGTTCAGCGACTGTCAACACATTAATGAAAAAGGATGTGCTGTGATAAAAGCTGTTGAAGATGGGGAACTAGACAGTACTGTCTATAAGAACTATCTTAAGTTGCGAAAAGAGGCGTGGCATTATAATACGTCCGTTCATGAAAAAAGAAAACATGAAAAATCATTTTCAAAGATGATTAAGAGGGATAAAAAAACGTTCTTATAAGTAGCTTCTAAAAATAAATGCAAGGTGTAAGTGTCTATATAGATAAACTTGCACCTTGCAATAGCGTTAAAGAATGCAACCATATAGGACTTTCACTTGTTATACTACATAATTGATTCTTACCCAATGAACTATTTTAAAGTAATATGTCTTTTTTCCTTTATGGCCTTGTTCTTATTTCCGGATGCATCGGCAGTAGTTGAGTTCAGAGGCGTGAGAAGCGATGCGGACACCATTCCTCTGTATTCGGGTGGGAAAATACGAAAGTCGATTTATCCACAGACTGAGCATAAGCGTAGTAGCTACTATATTTTTTTTTGGGGGAAGCATTATCGTGATTTATATTCTATACCAATAACCGTTCAGGCTGCCAGGCTGCATTCTATCTATGGCGGCCTCACGTTTGCCGGTCAGTTTCCACGTTTTCACGCTATGTTTCTTGAAAATAAGTCGGGACATCAATATTTGTTGAAACCCGTTGGAGGATCGACTACTTTTTTGGAATCAGATTTTTTTAGAAAAACATACAGCAAGCAAGAGTATAAAGACACTTATTTAGATAAATTTGTTGGAGATGCTTACACGATCACGCATCCTTACGCATTTCTGGTGGCCAATGAATTGGCCAATAATATCGGTGCAAGTTCCTTTGATCCTAAAATATATTATATTCCCCAACGAACCACCACAGACACCATCTCTGATGGTACAGGTATTGAAGATCGCTTGGTGATGATCTACGACCTGAAAAAGTTTACCGTTCGCTCTAAGTTTATCGAGACCGAAGAATTGCTAGCTAAACTGCAAGAGGATAAATCCGTTATTGTGGTGCAAGATAAATACATCCGTGAGCGTCTTTTGGATATATTAATCGGGGATTGGAATGAAACAACCGAGAACTGGAAGTGGTATGAAGAATCTCGTGGAGACAGTATTATTTACACGCCTTGGGTGATGGACAGAAGTCATGCATTTACGAAGGTCGACGGCCTATTATTCAAGGGAATATTGGGAATGTTCGGAATCAGTAATATCACAAATTATAGTAGTGAATATAAACATCTAAAGAAAGTAAATTCCGCTAGTTTGCCGTTGGATATGGTGCTTACCTCTGAAAGTAGTCGTGATGACTGGATTAAACAAGCTCGAGATATCAAACGTATATTAACCGATAAGGTAATAGACAAGGCTTTTACCGAATTGCCTAAGGAGATTTATGCTTTGAAAGAGACCGAGAATATCAAAAAGAAACTCAAGAAAAGGAGAAACTCTCTCGATCGGATCGCCCAACAATATTATGACATATTGCAAGAAACTCCGGTGATTACGGGCACGAACAAAAACGATCTTTTTGTAATAAATCAGAAAGAAAATCGCGCTACAAAAATTGAGATATACGATAAACAGTCGGGCCGTTTGGTATTTGATAAAAACTATGATAAGACGACGAAAGAAATTTGGCTGTATGGCTTGGGTGGAGATGATGAATTTAAACTAAACGATCCATCGAAAAAGGATGCTCATATCGTCTTAGTTGGAGGAAAGGGAACGAATACTTATCAGATTGAAAAAGGTAAAAGAACAAGAGTTTACGAGTATGAATCGTATAAAGAGGCGGATGATTCGCTTGCAGGAGCGAACCTTATTAAAACGAATGTAGAGAAAGTGCATGCTTATGATTATGAAAAACTGAAACATAAGACGCTTGATTTTACACCGTGGAGTATTTATGACTCAGACTTAGGACTGTATCTGGGTGCATACGTTACCAGAAGCGTTTATGGATTTAAGCGATCTCCTTACACGTATCAGTATCGGTTG
Organism: uncultured Bacteroides sp.; assembly: GCF_963666545.1. Lineage (NCBI taxonomy): Bacteria > Pseudomonadati > Bacteroidota > Bacteroidia > Bacteroidales > Bacteroidaceae > Bacteroides > uncultured Bacteroides sp. The sequence goes on from NZ_OY762899.1 coordinate 3,541,584, forward strand.
GGTTATAGTTATCTTGACGGATTTATGTATCAAGGATTCTTTCCAACGTATGATGAAAAGAAGAGTTTCAACATCGAGGCTTTTATTGGTATGCCTTATAACTTCTTTAATTTTTTCGGATATGGAAACAAATCAGTTAGTTACGACGATGAGAGCAAGAATTACAATCGGGTAAACATAGCCAAATATACTTTGCAACCCTCTTTTTATTGGAAATTTGATCGCGGGCAGAAGTTTATTGTCCAGTCGATGTTAGAATCATTTGATATTAAGCAGCCAACAGGTCGATTCATAAATACTCTTTATGAAAGGGACGCCGACATCTTCAAAACGAAAACATTTTTGGGCGTTAACCTGAAGTATGAGGTCACTCGTAAATTGGCGACTATGGTCCCTTTAGTAAAGTTTTCATTGATACCCGGATGGACATTCAATGTAAGTGATTTTGGCAGAAACATCCCTTATGTAAAATCTGAATTATCGTTCAATTTGGCTTATAACGATCGGTTATCTATGCTTACTGAAATAAAAGGAGCGGCTTTATTCTCCGATAAATACGAATTTTATCAAGCGGCAACGATCGAAGTCAGAGGTTTTAGAAACAATCGTTTCATCGGTAAACAATCGCTCTATGGGCATACAGATCTCCGACTCGATTTGGGTCATCTGAAAAATCCTTATACACCGCTTCTGTACGGAGTATTCGCCGGATTTGATTACGGACGGGTTTGGTATCCCGGTGAACAGTCACGGAAATGGCACACCTCTTATGGTGGTGGATGGTGGTTGACATTATTCAAAGATTACACCGGTAAGTTTTCCTATTTTAGGTCAAAAGATGGCGGCCGATTTTATTTTGGTCTGGGACTTGGTTTCTAAAATCGAAGGGTTTATAACAGATTTAGATGCCTTATTCTTTCTCTAGCTTTTTGTCGGAATTTCCATCGCTGGGAGTTGTATTTCTCCATTTCATAGTTTTCGAGGTTAGTTTGAGAATATCATATTGTTCTGTATATCTGTTTTCTTCATTGAACAAAGTAAGCAAAGTTTGGTCTAAGCTGACTATGTACGTACGATTAATAGTAGTATCTCTATTTGATAATGCGTCGTAGCAATAAATGTTACAAGTCTTATCCTCATTGAAGGTATACTTCACAAAACCATCAACAGATAAATTCGGGTCATCGTAAACAACGTTCCATGTACCTTTTAATTGTGAAATATCTATTTTGTCATCCTTGTCACAGGATACAAAACTAGGAATAGCGAGAAATAACAAGCAAACTTTGAATAAATTTTTTGGTTTCATAATAGTTTAGTTTTAAGTTATTATATAGTGAAATTAGTATTTATAGTAACATACCTTGAATTCTTTATATAGCTATTTTAGTTTATCTGTCAAAATATCAAATCGCAATTCTGCTCGCCACCATCTACCTGAGCACCAATATTCTTATAAAAACCGATTGCCGGTTTATTCCACTCAGATACTTGCCAACGTAGTTTGTGGCATTCTGAATCTTTGGCAAACTCAATCACTTTATTGATGAGCTTAGTGCCGATTCCGTTCGCTCGATATTCAGGTTTTACATACAAATCGTCCATATAGAGCGATTTGCCGATCCACGTGTAGTAGCCGAAGAAATACGTTACATATCCTATAATTTGCTTGTCCTCTGTCTCGGCCACAAAGCAATTGAAAAAAGCCTTTTCTTTATTCATTCTTTCAACGGAATTGGTCATCTTTTCGGGTGCTTTCTCAAAGATTGCAAAGTCTTTGAACAGGCTCACTATTTGTGAAAAATCACTTTCCTCAACTGGTCTTATTCTGATTTCTGTGTTCATTTTATCTTATTCCTTTCCGAGTCAATCGTCCGATTCTTATTTCTATCCCTTCTCTTACATTGAAGAATCCGGTTCTTCATTCCTCGTCGATTCTTTTTTGTTCAAATATTCGCCCAAATATAATACTATTTTTCAAAATTATGCGGAATCATTTCTTACTTTTTTCTTAATGCGTCTAAACTTATCTTGGACAGGAATGTGTTGAGTCAGTTTCAATACCTCAAAAACACAAAAAGAGGCACTCTCCTTTACGGAAAGCCCCTCTCTTCTCTTAGATACAAAATAGGAAGTCTCTTATTTAGCGCTTGCTTTTTTAGCAGTTTTGCTTTCAGCTTTTGTAGCTTTTGTTGCCTTAACAGCCGACTTCTTCACTGTTTTAGCTTCAGCAGCTTTAGCTTCAGCTTTCTTAGTCGCAGTCTGTTCAGTCTTTACTGGAGCTGCTTTTTTTACTTGAGCGAATGCTACGTTACTTGCACACATCATTGCTACCATGGCAGCTGCAAAAATAATCTTTTTCATAATCTTGGTTTTTTAAATGAATATATTTACTCTAATATCTATTGAATGCTTATTGCCTTTCGACATCACAAAGATAGGGCGGTTATCTACCTGCTTGTAGTTAGAGATTCATTAGATTAAAATTAGAAATTCGTTAGAGACTATCTGAATTACCAGATGTGCCATCTTTGCCTTGACGAATGCAATAAAAAAATCAAGGCGTGGAAAGGAACTGTATTTATTCAACGTATATTTGTATCTCAAAACTCGCATTGGTGACCCCGGCAGAGTATAGAAATATAAAGTAGAAACAGATAATATAACTAAAGATGACATTAGAAGAAATCATAAATTTCAGACGTTCTGTAAGACTGTACAAAGATCTTCCAATTGATTCGGAGAAAGTCAAACACTGCATCGAACTTGCAACGCTGGCTCCCAACAGTTCTAATATGCAACTATGGGAGTTTTATCACATCACAAATCCGGAAATTCTAAAAGAACTCTCTGTTGCTTGTTTTAATCAAGAAGCGGCGACGACTGCCCAACAAATGGTCGTTTTCGTAACAAGGCAGGATCTTTACCGGAGAAGAGCAAAGAAAGTGCTGGAGTTGGAGACGCAAAATGTTCTGAAAAATAGCCCAAAAGAGAAACACGATGGAAGAATCAAAAAATGGAAGATGTACTATGGAAAAGTAATGCCATTTTTATATGCTAACTTTTTAGGTCTTTTAGGGATTGTCCGCAAAGCCATAGTCAGCATTGTTGGACTATTCATAGCAACCCCTTATCAGGTATCTGAAGGCGACATGAGAGTCGTCGTTCATAAAACCTGTGCTTTGGCGGCGCAAACGTTTATGCTGGCAATGGCCAATGAAAATTATGACACCTGTCCGATGGAAGGTTTTGACAGTAGAAAAGTGAAAAGTATCTTGAAATTGCCTTTGGGGGCAGAAGTCAATATGATTATTTCGTGTGGAATTAGAGATGAACGCGGAGTTTGGGGAGACAGAATGAGAATTCCTTTCAACGAAGTTTATCGAGAGATTTGAAATGTGGCAAATCTTTCCCGCTGTTGCTGTTCTGTTCTTTATTTAAAGAAAGCATTTGCTCCGTCAATATCGGATAAATACGTTTCAATTACCCGTATCAATTTTAATGCGGGTTGTTAGGGATATTCATTTATTTTTAATGTTATTTCGGTCATTAACCATTTTCCATCCTCATTCTCGACTTTAACAATCGGACATACGTAGTTGTGGCGAAACCTTTTGTTGTCATAGTCACTGTAGAATTGCAGAGTAGTGAACCAAGCATTCTCTTTCTTTATCATTTCTATGATCTCGAAACCATCATAAGGTTCTTGACTCCTAATCCAATAATAGGACAAAAACTCGGGACAAAAATCAATGTATCTAAAAGCGTTTGTTGTGCTTTCGTAGTCTTCCCAATCAACATTCTCCATATGGGTGGTACAAATTTTCGCGAGTTCCACCTCACTGTCCATGAATTTCTTTGAGATCGTTTTGAGCTGTCTTAATTGATTGAAATAAGGCTCAAAGTCAGCTTTACATTTCCCGTTTTCCCCCTTTACAAAAGCGTATCTGTAGGCTGTTGTGTCGTCTGTTGATGTTATTCGTTTTAGATACCAATCGTAAAATGACGTGGATACTTTTTTGATTATTTCTCTTTCTTCGTCTTGGCTCTTTTTCTGATTCAGAGAAGTTGTGTTACTTTTGAGCATAGTGTCGCCCGTCATCTCTTGAGCTTTGGGCTTGCTGATGCTTAAAAAGAATAACATTCCGGCAAGGAGTATTAGTAGGGATCGTTTTTTCATAGTTGTTGCTAGAAATTTAGCTATTTTCCATTAATCTTATTCTTTGGCTTTCGATATAAGCATCTTCTAAAAATCTTCGCAATGTTCTATTATTTTCTTCATGTTCTTTGATAATCACGCTAATATCAGAATCAATTAAGGTTCTATTGTAGAATAACCAACCAAGTAAATGAGGTGTTGTCTGAACGCGAGTACTTCCTATTGTTTCTGCCGCTAACTTTCTAGCTCCCTGATCGTCAGTCATGAAACTTTGATTAATTTTTCTAGCAAAGGCAATACTTGACAACTCTCCAATACCTAATTTTTTTCGTTTTTCCATTATTTCAATATCTTGCAAGTCATCAATGCTTAACCCAAAACATTCAAAATTCTTCAATTTAGTTTCCTCGACTAGTCGTTGTTTCAAATACTCTGTAGAAGGTGTGAGTGTTTTACGCTCTTTAAAGAACATCTCATATTCTACAAATTTTGTATAGCAATATTTGCAACTTGAATTGATTGAGGCTATATATAATGTGTTTGAAGATAAAAGATTATCAATTGCACAAGTATCGATTACATTAAATGTATTAAAGTTTGTAATATTAATTGTCATAGTGGAGTTTTAAATTAAAAATATCTAAGAGTTCAGGCAATTCAGAATCCCTGACAAGTAACATCTCAGCCAATTTTCCTGCAGAAATATTCCCATTAGTGTAAGCAAGGTGACACTTCCTAATATAATCATCTGATAATCCTTTTTCTGTTATTTGTTTTTTTTCCATTATACGTTTGGGAGTAAGGTTTGCAAGCTCAAAATCTTCTTTCATTTCAACAGGTATTTTTAATTTTCGAAACCTGTTATATTCTGAATCAGAGATTTTTTTATAATTTGACAGGGCTATTAACAATGTTTGGATATTTACTTTTAATCTGTTGGCGGTTTTAATAATTAGTGCATCTGTCCATTCTATTTCATTTGAAGTCTTAAGCGCTTCTTCTGGTACTAAGAAGCTGCTGGCAAAAGCATTAGCTCTGTATTCTCTATAATCTGCTGCTTCTTTTATGAAGGATAAATTATACTCAATGTTGTTATCTAAAAGTGCATGTGCCACCTCATGTGCAATAGTGAAATTTTGTCTATATATATCATCTGAGTAGTTTACTAAAATACATTTTCCTGCTAACGGATGCTTAATAAAAAGACCTGAGATTCTTGAATTAGTAAGTTTTCTTCTGAAGATATGTATGCCTATTCTTCTAAATTCCGAATAAATGTCATTGTATAATGTCATGCCAGAATATCCAAGAATTTTTCTTAGTTTTTTTGCGGCCTGTACACCTTGTTTTTTTGTAAATCCCTTCTGATGGAAGTATGTCTAAATTTATGCTTTTGCTTGAAGTTTCTTGTATAAATTCTTCATTTTCACACAAAAACATAAATTCCTGAATAGCGCACCTATCTTCTTTAGAGAATTCATTTCCGAATTTTCTATAAAAAATTTCTATTTGTTCTGAAGAGGATAGTTTTTCATTACTAATGAAATACTTAAAATCTTGTTTGTAAAAATCTGCCAAGATCAAGATTTCATCACCAGTTGGTTCAATATTCCCATCTTCAATCAGTTGAAATCGACTTGAAATAAAACCAATCTTTTTTGCTACCTCTGATAAATCAAGCTTTAGATTTTCTCTACATCGTTTTAATTTATTTCCTAGCGAAATTCTGTCTATGGGCATTTTGACTATAGAATTAATTATATATCACCTTGCTGTTGTATATTCCGCCCAAATATAATACTATTTTTTAAATTGACAATATAAGTAATTTTTTAATTTAAATTCCCCTATCCACAACACACAAAGAGAGGAACTTTCCTTTCCAGAAAGCCCCTCTCTTCTTTAAGAATAAAATACTAAGTCTCTTATTTAGCGCTTGCTTTTTTAGCAGTTTTGCTTTCAGCTTTTGTAGCTTTTGTTGCCTTAACAGCCGACTTCTTCACTGTTTTAGTTTCAGCTGTTTTAGCTTCAGCTTTTTTAGTAGCAGTCTGTTCAGTCTTTACTGGTGCTACTTTTTTTACTTGAGCGAATGCTACGTTACTTGCACACATCATTGCTACCATGGCAGCTGCAAAAATAATCTTTTTCATAATCTTGGTTTTTTAATGGATTAATATATCTTATTTATCTATCTGAGTCTCACAGCTTATTGCCTTTCGACATCACAAAGATAGGGCGGTATCTACCCGCTTGTAGTTAGAAATCCATTAGATTAAGATTAGAAATTCGTTAGAGAGGAACTCTCCTTTACGGAAAACTCCTCTCTTCACATCACACACGCTTGTTACTTGTGCAGTGCGTGGTAATTGATCTTACATACCTCCAGCGCTTCGTCGTATATCTCTCGATATTCTTCCTCAATCTCACTCCGGGCGCAGTTCTCATCTTTTAGTTGCCTGAGCACATCTTCGGGAATGTAATCCGTCATGTACAACTTTTTGAATGCGTCGCCATACTTTTCCTTGATGCCTTCGAAGGTGCAATAATAGTAGAAAATGTTGTGCATGGCGTGCCACGTGGTGCTTTCGTTGCCTTCGATGCGGCTCACGGTGCGCTGATCGACGTTACTGTGTTTGCTCACTTCCGATTGAGTGATGTTGTACTGTTCTAGATCGTTTATACGTATACAACGAAGTAGATTTGCCGACTGTTCTTTGAACAGATAAAAGTCTCCTTTTTTCATTTGTTAATGGTTTTAGTTCTGTAAAACGGCTGCAAAATTAACTAAAATATATTTCTTATTCTAGTCAATCAGTAATAAAAATGCAATATTTATTCTAGGCAAGTGAGCCTAAAATAACTATACAATGTATTTTAGGAAATATAGTCTAAATTATTCGCAATGAAAGGTTTAAATTTGCATTGTTATAAGTCATTTAGTAATAATTATTTAGTATTGTTTTAAGTAATAATAGTAGATAGTCAAAAAACAATATTTTTTGAAGTTATGGAAGAGAGACGAATTGAACGCAGGAGGCTGATGTATCGGGCGGCGGCCATCCAACAGGAAAATGGGTTTTCGAAAAGTGCGGCGCTACTGATGGCGCACGGCATTGAACGGCTCATCGAGGGGATGCATCGGGGCGAGGTGGCTTTTAGTTACACCAAAGAAGACGGATCGGTGCGCAAGGCACGGGGCACGCTCACCGATTATGAGTATTGCTTCAAGCGGCCTTATGTGCCACGGCCGGAGAATACTTTTGTGGTATATTTTGATCTCGAGAAGCGGGGGTGGCGAACGTTCAGGGCGGCCAACTTTCTGAGGATCGAGGCGGATGAGTAAGAAGGAGTTCGCCCTGCGCATCTGTCGCCGCTATCAGGTGGACACGCTGCGTGAGGCCATCGACTTTCTGGAGGAGGAGGTCGACTTCCTCACCGCTCTGGCCGATGACTTGGAGCCTCTGCCTGCCGAGGGTTCGGCTTACGCAGATGAGGACGAACAGGAGCGGGAACGGGCGGAACATTGCCTTGCTTTGGGGCTGAATCGATGGGGGTGAGGGGCGTGGGCGCTACATGGATTGCGTGGTAAACGTGCACGGCGTCGATGCGTTTCGTGCACGATGAAGACGGCGAACGTGTACGTTTCTACTTATTAATAGAATGAAAATTTAGAAAGAGATAAAGGATGGAAAATTGGAGATTTGTGGAAGGAAACGAAGATTATATGGTGTCCGATCAGGGGCGGGTGTTGAGCCTAAAGTGTAATGAAACGAGAATCATGAAGGTTGATGTGAAGAATCGTGGATACGGGAGTATTAAACTCTGCACGAGAGGGTTGTTAATCAGAAACTTGGTGCATCGATTGGTGGCGAAGAACTTTCTGCCGAATCCGAAGAACCTGCCGGAGGTGAATCATCTGGATGGCAACAAGTTGAACAATCGTGTGGAGAATTTGGAGTGGTGCGATCATTATGACAACGTGCAACATGCCTTGCTGCATGGCCTGTTCAACTCCAAACCGAAGCCTTGCGGGGTGGTGGGCGAGCGGGGAGAGGTGATTCGCCGCTATCCGTCGATGTCGCAACTCTGCAAGGCCGAAGGTTTCAGCGTCGACAAGCTGGGCACACAGTTTCGCACGCCCGAAGTAGTTAAAAATCAGTATAATGTAGTATTATTATAACGTCAAAAAAAAGACATGAAAGACAGTATCATCATTCACTGTTCGGCCACTCGAGAGGGGCAGGACATCACAGCAGCCGACATTGACCGCTGGCATCGTCAACGGGGTTTTTGGAGTATCGGTTATCATTACGTCATCCGTCTGGACGGCAGCATAGAGGCGGGACGGGAAGTGTCGGCCGACGGGGCGCACTGCATGGGCTGGAACGAGCGTTCCGTGGGCATCTGCTACGTTGGCGGCCTCGATGCGCAGGGCAAACCGAAGGATACACGCACGGATGCGCAGCGGGCTTCGCTGAAACGTCTGGTGGAGGCTTTGCGGATCGTTTTTCCGAATATCGGACAGGTGCTGGGCCATCGGGATACCAGTCCCGACCTCGACGGCAACGGCATCATCACGCCCAACGAGTATCTGAAGGCCTGTCCGTGTTTCGATGTATTGTCCGAATTTGGTACTAGAAAGGAGGTGAAGTAATGGCACGACCTTTAAAGAATGGCCTCGACTATTTTCCGTTGGATGTAGACTTCCTGCACGACCGTAAGGTGCGCCGCATCGTGCGCCAAAACGGTTCGGCGGGAATTGCCGCCATCGTCGCCCTCTTCTGCGAAATCTATCGTGGCAAAGGCTACTATGTGGCGTGGGACGAGGATTTGTGTTTCGACATCTGCGACCAGACAGAGTGCACGGCCGATGAGGTGAAAAACATCCTCCGAGGCTGCCTCGAAGTCCGCCTGTTCGACCCCGATTTGTACGCTTTGCATACCATCCTCACCTCCTCCGCCTTGCAGCGGCGCTACATCAAAATCAATCAGGATTGCAAGCGCAAACGCACCATCGACCCCATCTACAGCCTCATTGCCGACGACGAACCGCAGGCGGAGGGCGTCGATCTGCCCAAACCTGAAATGGAGGGTGTTTCTTCCGAAGTAACGGTGGTCAAGGCCGAGGTTTATTCGGATAAAACGCCACAAAACAAACAAGAGGAAACGAAAGTACAGCAGAGCAAAACAGATCAAAACATACCACAACAAAGCGCCCCTCGCCCCATCGGCAAAGGCGGGGAGAGAGCGGCTTCGCCTGTAGTCCAGAGTCCGTCTTTAGTTCAATCGATTGATAATCAAGAGAATATACCGGTGAAACCCATCTTGAAGTTAAACCTCGACGCAATCAATGTGACGAATGTAAAAACGGTGGAAGCCATCAGCGCCCTCAGTCAGCGACCCGAAATAGGCGGTCCGGGCGGCGTGTTGTGGAAGGTGCTTGGCGCCCAATACCGTCCGCTGCTCGTTCGAAAAGACAATCCGGGCGACTACATCCTCTGGGTGCTCAACAACCCCAAACTGTTTGAAGAAACCTACAATAACTATTTACATAAAAAGCTGCGTGGGTGATCGCTTGCTTGCCCGTGCCAATAAACATATTTAGAAATCAACAACGATGGAAAACAACGATTTGATGCTGCTCTACACCACCCTCACCAAAACCGAACTGGCGCAAATGTACCTGCCCGAGGCGACGCCCGCCGTGGCCCGTCGCAAACTCAACGAATGGATACTCCGCAACCAGCCCCTCGCCCTCGCATTGGCGCACACAGGATGCACTCACAGCACCCGCATGCTCACTCCCGCACAAGTTCGGCTCATCATTCAGCATCTTGGAGAGCCGTGAAAAGAGGAGGAAAGGGGCTTGCTGCTGCTGCCCACTTTTCTCCCTCAAACATCCAACTTCTTACCATTTCTAACCATTTCGCCATCCGCTGCAAGGTTACTGCCCTACATTTGCATTCGTAATCGATTACGAACAACAAGAGTTAGTAACAAAAATCAAAACAATTATGCCTTTATTTTACAAACCATTGCAGAGTAATGTTGCCTCCAAGGATGGCAAAAAGAAGTGGCATCCACGTTTGGTGAAGGTGGGCAAGATGATCGACACGCAGAAGATTGCCGAACTGATAGCCGATAAAGCTTCCCTCACGGCCGGTGATGTGCACAATGTGATCAGAAACCTGATGAGTGTGATGCGCGAACAGTTGCTCAGCAGCCGTACCGTGAAGCTCGACGGCCTTGGATCGTTCACCATGATGGCCAACGCCAGCGGCAAAGGCGTGCTCACCGCCGATGAAGTTTCGCCTACCCAGATCGTCAACCTACGTGTGCAGTTCACGCCAACCGGATTGCGTGGAGCGGGTACGGGCGGCACCACCAGAGCCATGTACACAGGCGTTGAGTATCAGCGTTGGACGGGCACTTCCGATGCCGAGTCGACCGATCCCACCAAGCCTACCGATCCTGACAGACCTAAGGATCCCACGGCGTAAGCTTGCGGCCGCTTGACTTGCCACTCCGTTTTTATCCTTCAATAGAGGGGGCAGATTTAACCTCACTGGTGGCACAGGATGCCACACAAGTCCCGAGTCTTTTACTCGCACAAGTCTGCCGTTCTCCTCACACAAGTTGATAATCTTCTGTGACAAGTCGGAGGCCCCGCTTTAGGCCAAATGCAGCGAAACTGCAACTTTACCTCTTTACCTCGAAAGAATGCTGCTCATGCCAACAGGAACCATGTTGAACTCGTGAGTTCCCGATGAGCAACTTCTTTTCAAATGCTCCTCACACGATCTGTGGCGAGAGCAAGAGTCAAAAAAAGTAATCTAATTTTAAAACCCTAACAACAATGAGAAAGTCAACTTGGGATCTTATCCTGAAAATTATTATCGCAGTGGCCAGTGCCATTGGCGGAGCATTGGGAGCACAAGCTATGACGCTGTAAGCGCCTCTCCACAATGAGCAATCCCCGATTACGATCTTTGGCAACCTGTCGCCAAGAATCTGTAGTCGGGGATTTTTACTGATAAAGGGATTGGCCGCCTATCGTTTCTTTCAAAACATGCTGTCGCCACTTTTGTGTCCAAATGCAGGATGCAGATCGAAACGAACAACGCCCACCAGCGCCTTATCACCCACACACTTAGCGATGCGAGCAGTTCCTTCGTTGCCAAATCCGGCACATAGTTCAAAGGCAGTAATACCTTCCGAAACTAATTCCAAAGCAATTCTTTCGGCTTCGTCATAATCAACCACGCCCACTACAGTTAGCTGAATCACAGGAGAATCAATCACTGCACGATGAACTTTTGGATCGTTCTTTGGCGCAATGTAAATAAATGCGGCTTTTGTTACCATCGTTTTCTTGTTTTAGTTGAATTTATAGAAGTAACAAAGGTAATCCTTTTTTGTTGAGACTAGTCTTCACTGATGGTTAAGATATATCCATTATTATCAAAAAGAGCAAATTCCTCTGCACCGTAAAAGGTTTTATGCATTTCCACTGCAAGATACTCTGTATCTTTTACTTTCTCATAGAGTTGTTTCATGCCTTTCATCTTCACATAGAAAGTGAGAGCAGCTACTGCGGCACGATCTGCCAGTTGAGAATATTCTTTCTTCAAACTGTGCATTTCTTGAAACATAATCGTCACATTGCCCGAAGCAACCATGGCCCATTCTAAATTACCTGTTTCAGGATTACTCATGGCCAGAGTAAAACCTAACACATCAGTATAAAACTTTACGGTTTCATTTACATTTTCAACCCCGATATTGGGTGACAGCGTTTGATATTCCATCTTGTTTTAGTTTAATATTAATCATTTGATTTCTATCTTGCAAAGATAATGGCTTGTAACGGTCTGTTTCGTGTAAAAATCCGACTTTCTACGAGTTCAAATCTGAGGGAAAGATGTTTCCCAATCGCTGAAACTCTTTGTGCATGTGTGAGTGATCGTGATAACCGCAGGAGATAGCGGCGGTATAAATGCTTTCCTCTTTGTGGCTTTTCAGATAATGTCGCGCGTCTCGAAAGCGGATAACGTTGCTAAAAACCTTGGGCGATATGCCGACAATTCTCTTGAATTTGCGTTCAAAATTCCTTTCGCACATGCATACTTTTTCTGCAATCCGACGGGTTGGGATCAATCCGGAACTCTCCGTGATCAAGGCAACCGCATGTTGAATTTGTTTCTCGGGCACATATAATCGGGGCAAACGTTCTATCAGGTATTGGTTAATGTATTCCATGCGTTGTCTCATCGTCTTCATCTCCGTCAGGCGTTCGCAAAGGCTGTTATCCAACAATAAATCAGTTAGCGGTAAGGCAATATTTTGGTTCGTGATTTCATCGATCGGCATTTTTGTCAGCGCACTGATGCCTGTTGGGCGAAAGCGAATCCCCAAGGCTGTTGCCACTCCCATCTCGTAAGAGACATCGATAGCGCGCGTCATTGTTCCAATTAATTCTGCTTGCGAGTTCCGACCGTCCTCTTTGTCCTGAAAGTCGAAGATAATATCCACACATCCGTCGGGCATAATCCGTTGCGATATTGCTTCGTCAACAATCCCCTCGATGACCCAATAAGTCTCGATAAGGTGTTGCAAGCGCAGGTCGGGGGGATATTCGTTGTACATAACTTTTTACCTATTGATTCGTCAGCACGATAGATGTTTCCACTTGTCTTTCCGGAATATCCCAATACTTTTTCAGCAGCACATTCTTCTCTTCTTCCGAAGTCAGTCGAAAGCCATTTTTTCGATAAAAGTCGATGGCCCACGTGGCGGCTTTCCACGTGCCGATGAGGATTGGTTTCTCCTGATTTTCAGTGAGGAAATGGAGCAGTTGTGTGCCAATGCCGCCTTTCCTGCTTTTTGTGCGAACGTATGCGTGGCGAATAAGTTTAACATCCTGTACGTTCTGAATGCCCATGACGCCGAGTATCCGGTCATCTTCCTCATAGCAATAGAAGTCGACTCCCTGACCGATTTCATGCAATAGCTCACTCATGGGCATGTAGGGTTCCTTCCAGCGGTCGGCCGGAATTTGATTCTTATAAGCGATGGATGCGTCGTTGATGATTTCACAAATCACATCAGTTTCCGATTCTAAACATTTACGTATCATTTTCATTTTTATTGATGAGTGGAGAATCTGTAAATTGTGGCATAAAGATACTACTTTTTTGAATTACCAGCATCTTAAAAAAATAGAAAGGAACCTCTCTTTTGCGGAAAGTCCCTTTCATGTCTGAATGCAAATGAAGAAATTTGGAATTTTGTTAGAGACGAACGATCTTCAATTGGAATACAACAAGCAGTATTATAGATACATTAATTTAATCTATATGCCCGATCTTTGCAACATACAATTTAATACATAAAATTATGATTCAAGTAAAAGGTTATGCCGCTCAAAATCCGGAAGCAAATTTGATGCCTTGGGACTTTGAACGAAGAGAAGTTGGGGCACACGATCTCCAAATAGATATTTCATTCTGTGGTGTCTGTCACAGCGATCTTCATCAGATAAAGAATGATTGGTTTCAGGGAATATTCCCGATGGTGCCTGGACACGAAATTGTGGGCAAAATCACAAAGGTCGGAACCCATGTGAAGAACTTCAAGATCGGAGATCTGGCTGGGGTAGGCACGATGGTCGATTCTTGTAAAGCTTGCAATGATTGTCAGGAAGGGCACGAACAATTTTGTAGTGTCAGCTCTGTGCAGACTTACAATAGTGTTGGAAAAGATGGATTACCTACTTATGGCGGTTATTCTAATACGATTGTTGTTCGTGAAGATTTTGTATTTCATATTTCCGAAAAATTAAGTCTGCCGGGAGTAGCTCCACTACTTTGCGCAGGCATTACTACTTACTCGCCACTTCGCCGTTGGAAAGTAGGCAAAGGGCACAAACTTGCCGTTGTAGGTTTAGGAGGATTGGGGCACATGGCGGTTAAATTTGGTTTGGCTTTTGGAGCTGAAGTTACTGTTTTGAGTACTTCCCCATCTAAAAAACAAGATGCCGAGAAGCTTGGTGCGCATCATTTCGTGGTGACTAACGAAGAAGATCAATTGGCCTCCGTGCGAAATTCATTTGACTTTATTCTTGATTGTGTTGCCGCTAAGCACGATTTGAATCTATATTTGCCGTTATTGAAAACAAATGGCGTTCATATTTGCGTTGGTGCTCCTGCCGAATCGTTCGAACTATCACCATTCTCCTTGATTATAGGAAATAAGACGCTTGCCGGTTCAGGAGCCGGCGGAGTGCAAGAAACACAAGAAATGCTTGATTTTTGCGCAGAGCACAACATCGTTTCGGATATTGAACTCATTAATATGAAAGATATTCATGTGGCGTTTGATAGAATGTTAAAAGGTGATGTGCGTTACCGATTTGTTATCGATATGTCAACACTATAACTCTTTCATTGTTTATTATTACCGATAGAGATTTCTTGAAACAGAAATTTCTATCGGTTTACCAAAATGAGTTGATTATGAAAAAGGAAGTAACCACGTTGAAGGCTATTAATTCTATCTCTGAATTGCATCGCTTATTAGCATTGCCAAAGCCGGAACATCCATTGATAAGCGTCATCAGCTTTGATGATATAAAAGATTTTAAAGGGAACGCATCGCAAAGGATAAAATATAATTTCTACCAGATATGCATTAAGAAGGACGTTGAAGGTAAGTTGCGTTACGGGCAGAATTATTATGATTTTGACGAGGGAATAATCACTTTTATCTCTCCCGGACAAATTATTTCATCTGAAACCGTTTCCGCTCGAGGCTGGCTGCTGATTATCCATCCGGATTTTCTTCAAGGTTATCCGCTAGCTAAGGCGATCAAACAGTATGGTTTCTTTTCTTATGAATTATCAGAAGCATTATTTCTATCCGAGAAGGAAGAAAGGGAAATTGAAGCTATCATGAAAAATATCGAGCAAGAGTATCAATCACTGACAGATGCTCATACTCAGGATATTATCGTATCTCAAATAGAACTTTTATTAAATTATTCTAACCGATTTTATAATCGCCAATTCATCACTCGCAAGAAGGCAAACAATGATTTGTTGACTAGATTAGAATCTATTCTATCAGATTATTTCAATACCGGACAAGCGGAGGAATATGGATTGCCAACGGTAGACTACCTTGCCAAGAAGCTACATGTTTCGTCGCATTACTTAAGCGATATGTTGCGAACTGTGACTGGAGAAAATACGCAGCAACACATACAAAACAAGCTTATTGAAAAGGCAAAAGAAACATTGTCTACTACCTCGCTCTCTGTCAGTGAGATTGCTTATCAGCTTGGCTTTAAGTATCCGCAATCGTTCAATAAGTTGTTTAAGAATAAGACCAACTTAACTCCACTTGAGTTTAGAACATCTTTCAACACACCCGTCCATTGATTCGTTTTTACTGTTTGTTCTTATTATATGCATCCACTCTCAAACGCACATTCTCACGAATATCCATCCAAAACAGATTGTAATCGAAGGAATGCAGGTTTCTCATCTGTTTGGTCACTTTGGACGAAAAGTCCGACAAAGAAACCCATAACACTTTTGAGGCTGGTTCAATCCTTGCGCTGACCTCGTGAGGCAATAGTTTGTTGAGACTCAGCAACATACCTGCATTTTCCTCCTTGGCAACCGCTTCGGTTGATGCAGCCCATGTCAGCGGATTGACACAAAGTGAATCACCCTTTTCTACCTTCACCGATTGTGGCAATTCGCCTTCGAGGTAGCTACGCCAGCCAACAAAACAGCCTATGGCATCGGGTGTTTCGCCCAGCGGAAGGTGCTTGAAGGTATCCACGGGCAGTTGATGACCCACCAGATAAGCGCAAACCAATTGTTGCTGTAGCGGTTTGCCGTCAAAATAATTGTGCAGCAAACGGATGGCGTGCAAAGTGCCTTGGCTGTGTGCGGCAATCACAATTGGCCGCCCCTGATTATGGTGCGTGAGGTAGTACTCAAAAGATTCTTTTATATCACTATAAGCCAAGTCGAGGGCTCGCTGTGTGGCATCCGACGTTCGGGCAAAGAAACCTTTAATGTGAACCTGCCTGTAGCGAGGGGCAAACACACGGCAAGTGGCGTTAAAAGCTGTGGCCTGATTGAGAACGGCTCGCATATCGGTCAAATGATTTAGCGCCGTGTCGTTCAGGTCGGCGTTCCACGGAGTATTTTTCATCGATTCAATGAGCTCATGCTTATTGCTTACGTCACTTAAGATGGTCAGCGGATTGAGTCCGCTCAAGAAAGTTGTGGGATGAAGATAGAACACATCGGCTGTTTGGTTCTTTATTTCTCCTTTTAGAAAAGAAGGGATACTGTCTGCGGGATTTTGTTTGTCGGGAGAGGCCGCCCAATAAAACGGATTACTGTAATCCGGTTCCGGTCCCGTGTTGGGGGCCGCGTCTTGATCGAGCATTCGCCCCACAAAATTTTGTATAAATCGTCCTTTCCGGCCATCTGCCGACTCATTTGCTGCACTGGCAAGCATTAATGTGGAGACTGTAGCACCTCTATTGCTCATCTATATTTCTTTTTTTTGGTTATTCTATGCAAAGATATAATTTAGAATAAAACAAAATAAGCTTTGACTTGTTGAATTATACAGTATGTTCTTTTTTTAATGTGTGCGAGCACGAAGTTTAATTGTTACTTTAAATAATATATAATAAGCGTTATGAAATATGATATTGGAATTATAGGAGGAGGCCCTGCGGGATATAATGCAGGCGAGAAAGCTGCAGCAAGCGGCCTGAAAACGGTTCTTTTCGAGAAGAGTGAAGTTGGAGGCGTTTGCTTGAACGAGGGTTGCATACCTTCTAAAACATTACTTTATTCAGCTAAATTATTAGATAATGCCAAAAGTTCTGCAAAATACGGAATTTTGGTAGAAGGTTCTCCTTCGTTTGATTTGGACAAGATCATTGCTCGCAAGAACAAGACGGTGAAGAAATTGACCATGGGGGTTAAGATGAAACTGACCTCTGCGGGCGCTACCGTTGTGCAAGGCGAAGCGGCTGTTGCGGGTGAAGAAGGCGGAGAGATTCTGCTGACTTGCAATGGCGAACAGTATGAGGTGAAATATCTGCTGCTTTGTGCGGGCTCGGAAACGGTTATCCCGCCTATCAAAGGACTTTCGGACATCGATTTCTGGACTTCGAAAGAGGCATTGGACAATAAAATGGTGCCTAAATCGCTTGCTATTATTGGTGGCGGAGTGATCGGGATGGAGTTTGCTTCGTTCTTCAACAGCATTGGCGTAAAAGTGAACGTTATAGAGATGATGCCGGAGATATTGGGTGTGATGGATAATGAATCATCGGCCATGCTTCGGGCGGAATACGCTAAAAAGGGAATCTCTTTTTATCTTGGAGCGAAAGTTATCGAGGTAAATTCGCATCAAGTGATCATAGAAAAAGGAGGCAAGACCCAAGAAATTGAGGCTGAAAAGATATTGGTTAGCGTAGGCCGTAAAGCGGTTCTCAATACGATTGGTGCGGATAAGCTGAACTTGGAGCTTCAGGGCCGTGGTGTGAAGGTGAACGAATATATGCAAACTTCGCATCCGAATGTATATGCAGCGGGAGATATCACCGGATATTCCATGCTTGCTCATACGGCTATTCGTGAGGCGGAAGTGGCGATTAACCACATCGTAGGCGTAGACGACCGAATGAGTTATGACGCCATTCCGGGTGTTGTTTATACCAATCCGGAAATGGCTGGAGTTGGAAAGACTGAAGAGGAGGTGAAAGCTTCCGGAATAAAATATAGTGTGCTGAAACTGCCGATGGCTTATGCCGGACGCTTCGTAGCCGAAAACGAGACGGGCAATGGATATTGCAAACTGATCGTTGATGAAGCGGAACGCATCATTGGGTGTCACATGGTAGGCAATCCTGCTTCGGAACTAATCGTTTCGGTGGGGATAGCTATTGAGCAAAAGTTCACAGTGGAAGATTTTAAGCGGATCATTTTCCCGCATCCAACTGTGGGCGAAATTATACACGAAAGTTTATCTATTTGATGAAGTCGCTTTATGATTTGTATTAACAGCCCGATTACGGATCCATACTTTAACTTGGCAGCGGAAGAATTTCTGCTGAAAAACTTCACAGAGGATGTCTTCATGGTGTGGCAAAGTGAGCCCTCTGTGATTATCGGAAGACATCAGGATGTGCAAGCCGAGGTGAATCTTGCTTTGGCAAGGGAGCATGAGATCAAAATAGCCCGACGTAGTTCGGGAGGTGGCGCTGTGTATGATGATCTGGGCAATGTGAATCTTACTTTTATAGAAAACAGCAAGAACCCTGATTTCGGGAAGTTTTCGACCCTGATGATCGACTTTCTAAGAACATTAGGATTGCACGCCAAAGTTGACGCACGTCGAGGATTGACCGTGAATGGTTTAAAGATCTCCGGCAGTGCGCAATCTATCTTTGGTGGCAGAATCTTGTTTCATGCTTCGCTCTTGTTTTCTACCAATCTGTCTATGCTTACTTCGATTCTGGAGGGCGATTTGAGTGCGTTGGAGCAACTGCCCGACACGAAAAGAAGAAGCTATGTGAAGTCTGTGAAAAGTAAAGTGACCAATATTGCTCAACATCTGGATAGCCCGATGCAAATGAGTGAATTCAAACAATTGATAATAAAAAACTTGATGGCTCAACAAGAGGGGCCTACTAATATATATACTTTCAGTGAGCAGGACAAGATGAAGATTGCTTTGCTGAGGGATGAAAAATACAAAACTCCAAGCTGGAATTTAGGGCTAAATCGCTTGGATAATTCTTATTCAGTCAATTTAAAAACTTAAAAACGTATGTCAAAGTTCGATATTAAAATGCCTAAGTTAGGCGAAAGCATCACTGAAGGAACCATTATCGCATGGTTAGTAAAGGCAGGCGATGTAATTGAGGAAGACCAAATTTTATTTGAGGTTACTACCGCAAAGGTCAACGCTGAGATTCCCTCTCCTGTAGAAGGAAAGATTCTCGAAATCCTATTTCAGGAAGGCGATACGGTTCCTGTAGGAGTTACAGTAGCAACCGTTGAGATAGAAGATGACGGAGCGCAAGAAGCTACCGAAACAGTAGAAGCTGAAAAAACCGTTCAGCCGGAAGCGCCACAAACAACTGCACCACAGCCCGAAGTTGTTACGACACAGCAAGAAGCACCGGCACCGGTTTCAAACAAACCTGCGGCAGTGAAGGAAGAAGGCAGATGGTATTCGCCAGTTGTACTTCAATTGGCCAATCAGGCACAAATCTCCAGCGCTGAGCTTGATGCTTTGCAAGGAACCGGTTATCTTGGCAGACCAACCAAGAAAGATATTCAAAAATACATCGAACAGAAGAAGAGTGGCGTTGCTCCTGCAGCGGCTAGCGCGCAACCTGCGGCAGCCAAACCAGCAAGTGCTGTTGCTGTTCAACCAAATCCTGCCGAACCGACAAAAGCTCCTGCAGCTCCTGCTCCTGTTGCTCAAAAAGCGGGCGAAGATCAAATTGTCGATATGGATCCGGTTAGACGCATCATTGCCGACCACATGGTGATGTCGAAGAATACATCTCCACACGTTACAACGATCATCGAGGTAGACGTAACCAAGCTTGTAAACTGGCGCAAACGTGTGAAAGATGAATTCCGCAAGCAAGAGGGTATCAACATTACTTACATGCCTGCCATCGTTGAGGCTGTATCAAAGGCGTTGATTGAATTCCCTTATGTAAACGCTTCTGTGGATGGTTACAAGATGATCTTGAAGAAGCATATCAACATAGGTATGGCTGTTGCGCTGGACGATGGCAACTTGGTTGTACCGGTAATTCATGATGCTGACAGACTGAATACCAAGGGTTTGGCTCTGGCCATCGACTCGCTGGCCAACACGGCTCGTGCCAACAGACTGAAAGTAAATGATGTGCAGAATGGCACGTTTACCATTACCAACTTTGGTACTTTCAAGAATATCATTGGGACACCGATCATCAATCAACCTCAAGTAGCTATTTTGGGTGTGGGATTCATTGAGAAGAAACCTGCTGTTGTTTCAACACCGGATGGTGACGTAATTGCTATCAGACATAAAATGTATCTGTCTTTGTCTTATGATCATCGCATCATCGACGGTACACTGGGTGGCAAATTCTTGCTTAGCGTGGCCGAGTATCTGGAAAAGTGGGATAAATAATACTTATAAAAAAAGAAAGAATGAAAACATTTGATATTAATAATACCAACAAGGAAACACTGAAAAAATGGTACCACTTGCTGACTCTCGGACGGGCGATGGACGAGAAGGCACCGATGTATCAACTTCAATCTCTCGGCTGGTCCTATCACGCTCCTTATGCGGGACATGATGGTATACAGTTGGCCATCGGACAAGTTTTCACGGTCGGTGAAGATTTCCTGTTTCCTTACTACCGAGATATGTTGACGGTACTGTCGGCCGGGATGACACCCGAAGAATTGATTCTGAATGGTATCTCTAAAGCTACCGACCTCACCAGTGGAGGCCGCCACATGTCGAACCATTTTTCTAAACACGAATGGCATATCGAGAATATCTCTTCAGCTGTAGGTACGCAAGATTTGCATGCAGCCGGAGTGGCACGTGCCATGAAATACTACAAGCATAGAGGAGTAGCAATCACCTGTCAGGGTGAAGCTACCACCTCAGAAGGCTATGTGTATGAGGCTATCAACGGCGCATGTACCGAGAAACTGCCAGTGATTTTTGTTATCCAGGATAATGGATACGGCATCTCTGTTCCAAAGAAGGATCAAACAGCCAATCGCAAGGTAGCTCAAAACTTTTCAGGATTCAAAAACCTGAAGATTATTTATTGTAACGGTAAAGATGTGTTCGACTCTATGAATGCAATGACGGCTGCCCGTGAATATGCCATCGAAACAAATTGCCCCGTCATCGTTCACGCCAATTGCGTGCGCATCGGTTCGCACTCTAACTCTGACAACCACTTCTTGTATCGTGATGAGTATGAATTGGCGTATGTGAAAGCGGCAGATCCTTTGAAGAAATTTCGCCGAATGTTGCTTCAATACAAACGTTTCACGGAGGAAGAATTGACTCAGATTGAAGCTGCTGTGAAGAAAGAGTTGAGTGCGGCGAATAAGAAAGCCATAGCTGCGCCCGATCCTGATCCGAAAACGATCTTTGATTATGTTTTGCCTGAACCGTACGAACCAAAAGTTTACGTGGACGGAACGCATAACGAACAGGGTGAGAAGAAGAACCTTGTGACAGCGCTCAACGAAACGTTGAAGAGCGAGTTCCGCCATAATCCTGACACATTCCTTTGGGGCCAAGATGTGGCTAATAAAGATAAGGGCGGTGTGTTCAATGTGACGAAGGGAATGCAACAAGAATTCGGTATCGAGAGAGTATTCAACGCTCCAATTGCCGAAGACTATATTGTGGGATCGGCCAACGGAATGAGCCGCTTCGATCCGAAAATTCATTTAGTGATTGAAGGCGCCGAGTTTGCCGACTATTTCTGGCCAGCCATTGAGCAATACGTGGAATGTACGCACGAATATTGGAGAAGTAATGGAAAATTCACTCCGAACATTACCTTGCGACTCTCTTCCGGTGGATATATCGGTGGCGGATTGTATCACTCACAAAACTTGGAAGGCGCATTGTCCACCTTGCCCGGAGCCCGTATCGTTTATCCTTCGTTTGCCGATGATGCCGCAGGTTTGCTGCGCACCGCCATTCGCTCCAAAGGATTCACGCTGTTTCTGGAGCCGAAGGCGATGTACAATGCTGTGGAAGCAGCAACCGTTATCCCCGACGATTTTGAAGTTCCTTTCGGAAAGGCCCGAATTCGCAAAGCGGGTGACGATCTTACCATTGTCACTTACGGAAATACCACGCATCTCTGCTTGAAAGCAGCCAATCGCTTGGCCGACGAAAACGGAGGAAATGTGGAAGTTATCGATATTCGTTCAATCATTCCACTTGACAAGGAAACCATTTTTGCATCCGTGAAGAAAACTAGTAAAGTGCTGATTGTGCACGAAGACAAAGTATTCTCGGGCTTTGGTGCGGAAATAGCTGCCATGATAGGAACAGAATTGTTCCAATATTTGGATGCTCCTGTGCAACGTGTAGGTTCTACCTTTACTCCTGTAGGTTTCCATCCTGTGCTCGAACAGGCGATTCTTCCGAGCGAAGAACGCATCTATCAAGCTGCGAAGGAACTTTTGGCATATTGATTGAAGTAGAATATTAACTTTACGAAAAAGATACATAAATGAAAAAGATCGGACTATTTTACGGAGCAAACACCGTGAAAACAGCGGCAATCGCAAAAAAAATACAAGAGGTGTTTGGCGATTCAAAAACGGACCTTGTCCCAGTGGAACATGCGTGGGAAAAGGAATTTGAGCAATATGATCATCTGATCGTTGGTACAGCTACTTGGTTTGATGGCGAGCTACCTACTTACTGGGATGAGATGATTCCGGAGTTGAAATCGCTCAACCTGAAAGGCAAGAAAGTTGCTATCTTTGGTCTGGGAGATCAAGTAAACTATCCTGATAATTTCGTGGATGGCATTGCTTTGCTGGCCGAAGCCTTTGAATTTGCAGGCGCTACCATCGCTGGACTAACGTCTCCCGAAGGTTATACTTTCGCTCAATCTCGCGCATTGAAAGAAGGAACCTTGTTGGGACTGGCTATCGATGATGATACTCAACCCGACAAAACGGATGAAAGGATCAAAAACTGGGTGACCCAGTTGAAGAAAGAAGGTTTTTCTGCCAAGTAAGACTCTCTATATGTGAAATACTCTAACTAAAGGGGGCTATCCATACTTTGTGGATAGCCTTTTTTTTGGTATCTTGCGCATTCTTAACTAATATCACTCTAACCAAATATGCAAAAGATTAAAGATATTCGACTTTCAAGTCAACAGCTTCATCACTCAGAATTTGTCAACCCGAAAGAGTTGGTTGCTTGGATGGGTGCCATGCAAGCGCAAGATTATAATATGGTCAAATGGGCGCTTGGCATCAGATTGAAATCGGGAACAGAGCAGTTTGTTGATGAGGCTCTCAATCGGGGCGATATTCTGCGCACACACGTGATGCGCCCCACCTGGCATTTGGTAGCTGCGGAAGATATCAGATGGATGCTGCGATTGTCGGCACAACGGATCAAGTCATCTTCTGCTTCGAGAGATCGGGACTTGGAAATATCCGAGAGCTTGTATTCAAAATGCAACGGTTTGCTGGAGAAAATGTTAGCAGGGAATAATTTTCTGACACGAGAGGAGGTAGGATTAGAACTGAACAAGGCAGGTATAGTTGTAAATACTTCTCGAATGATTCATTTTATGATGCGTGCGGAGATTGAAGGCATCGTTTGCAGCGGACCCGTCAGAGGTAAAAAGCTGACTTACGCCCTGATTGAGGAACGAGTGTCTCCGGTAAAAGAGCTGAATAAAGAGGAATCGTTGGTCAAACTAGCATTGAATTATTTCAGAAGCCACTCTCCTGCAAGTCTGCAAGATTTTGTTTGGTGGTCCGGATTGTCTGTGGCAGATGCAAAGCAGGCGGTGGGTCTCATTGATTCAGAACTGATTTCCGATAAATTTGCTTCTCACAACCTGTTTGTTCATCAATTATACGCCAACGAATTGAAGACCGATAACGTGCTGCATTTCCTACCTGCGTTTGACGAATATGTGATCAGCTATAAAGACAGAACCGCAATCTTAGCATTAGAGCTTCAGTCCAAAGCTTTCACTAAAAATGGAACCTTCTACCCAAACATCATGTATAATGGTGAAATAGTGGGTGTATGGAAAAAGTTAGTCTCCAAAGCAGGAATCAGTTTTGAAACGACATTTTTTGAGCAAAACTTCAACATCGAGAAGGAGGCATTGGCAAAAGCAGAAAATACTTATCGGAGATTTTTAGGAGGAATTGCATCCAAATAAAGCGGCCTGATCACTAAATAATGCTCGTGCATGAAAGCGTTATGTTTCGTGCACGAAGAAGAAATCTTTCGTGCACGGCCTCCAACTCTTTCGTGTACGTTTCCCAAAGGCCTTATTTCTCCCTGTTTTTCGGAGATATATTGTCGATATTTCGGTATTGGCGGTTGCCTTTCAACGAGAGGTTGTGAGAAAGACTCGATAGACGCCGTTTGGACAGAAGATTGTTCGTTTGTTTTTTTATTGTAACTTTGCGCCAAAATAGAACAAAATGCAATATTTTGGCGAGGTACTCTCAATCGGTGTGGCTGTTTCGTGGACGGCTACTGCTCTTTTTTCCGAAGTAGCGAGCAAACGACTTGGCTCATTGCAACTAAATGTCATCCGCATGTCACTCTCCCTACTCATGTTGGGTGCTACTTTATGGTGGTTTACAGGAGTTCCTTATCCCACTTATGCCGATGGAGAAGCTTGGTTTTGGCTTTCACTTTCCGGTTTCGTCGGTTATGTTTTGGGCGATTACTGCCTCTTCAATTCCTATGTTTTAATTGGCTCCCGTTTCGGTCAACTGTTTATGACACTGGCCCCCATCTCTGCCGCCATCTCCGGCTGGATAATTTTGGGAGAGAAACTCTCCTTGCAAACACTGGCGGGCATGCTCATCACGCTGGCAGGTATCGGCTTGTCCGTGTTGAGTAGAGGAACCACCCATCGAATCGGTCTCAAACTGCCATTGAAAGGCGTGCTGTTCGGCGTTGGAGCCGGTGTGGGACAAGGCATCGGGCTCGTGTTGAGCAAGGTAGGGATGAATTATTATGAAATATCTATTCCGGCAAACATGACCCATGTTTCCGATTTGTTGCCTTTTGCTTCCACCTTTATTCGTGCCATCACAGGAGGAATTGGGTTTTTAGCAGTGATGTGGCTTAGCAATCAATTTCACACAATCCCCGTGGCCGTTCGTGACGGAAAAGGGATGAAAGCCGCTTTGGGCGCCACCATTTTCGGCCCCTTTATTGGAGTTTCGGTTTCGTTGATGGCCGTGCAATACACTGAGGCGGGCATCGCTTCTACGCTAATGGCGCTCACTCCCATCTTTATTTTATGGCCTTCACACCTCTTTTTTAAGCAGAAGATAACGGTGAGAGAGATTATTGGAGCGATTATCAGCGTGATCGGAGTATCGTTGTTCTTCATTTAGAGGAATAATTGAGCACGCACTTATAAATCAAGATTTTTATGTAAGTTTGCAAATAATGAACACCAGTCAACCTGATATGAAATGCTGTTAACTATTGATATCCCTGCTTTTATCGTTTATTCTGCAGCTATTCTGCTTGCAGTTTTAATTGTGTTCGTTGTCTACCTCGTTCGTCGAAATATAGCCTCCCAAGTAAGAGTAAAATTGTTGGAATATAAATATCAGGACCTAAAGAGTACGATGGACGATTTTCAGCTTGAGACGCTCGAGTCAAAATTGAATCCTCATTTATTTAAAAACATATTGAACTCGGTACAATCTCATGCCTACCAAACCTATTTTGCTCTTGACAAGTTGGCTAATGTACTTGATTACATCTTGTATGAAAGTAAAAAGAAATTCGTAAGCCCCTACGAAGAGATAGAGTTTGCAAAGAGCTTGATTGAAATAAACAAGATAAAGCTGAGCCCTTTGTTTGAGCTAAAAATAAAAACAATATTAGATGAAACGGATCCTCTTTATCATCAAAAAATACTAGCGCCGCTTATTTCTATCGATCTGATCGAAAATGCATTTAAGCACGCTGATTTACAAAACCAAGATGCTTTTATCTCTATTGTGTTCGAATTTCGAGATGGAAACTTTATTCTGACAGTATCTAATAAGATATCCACTAAATCCATTATGCAAAAAGGGCGGAAAGGAATAGGAAGCGCTGTTTTGGAGCAACGTTTGAATCTAATCTATGGCGATTGTTTTAAATTGAAAAGAGTGATTGAAGAGGATACTTATACGGCTTATTTAAAAATAAATATACTTGAATACAACACTAAAATGTCTGCTTCTTGATGACGAATTGCCCGGGTTAATGTATTTGAAAATGCTTTGTGAGCAAATACCCGAGTTGGAAGTTGTAAAGGCTTTTAATAGTTCAAAAACCTTTCTCGAAGAAACTCATTCTCTTGATTTTGATATTTGTATATTAGATATCGAAATGCCCGAAATGAGTGGACTTCAGGTGGCTGAATTGTTGAAGGGTAAGCCTGTGATTTTTACCACTGCATATAAAGAATATGCAGTAGATGCTTTTGATTTGAATGCGATTGATTACGTGCTAAAGCCAATAAAGAGAGAAAGACTTCAGCTGGCTGTTCAGAAAGCGATCTCCGCATTAGGTCATTCAGTCACTACCGAAAAGTGTGGGCAATTCAATAGTGAGAAGGGCAAAGTTTTACTTTATTTCAATAGAGTAAAATATATTAAAGTTGCTGAGACTGATAGCCGTGACAAAACCGTTTATTTGAATGATAATAAAACATTGGTATTAAAAAACATATCGTTCGAAGAACTCCTCAAATCATTGCCACCGGATCAATTCTGCCGTATAAATAAAAAGGAAGTGATTGCATTGAGAATAGTACAATACTTCTCGCATAATGAAATCATTACGGATATTATTGACGCAGGCAAGCCGCTGGCGTTTACCTTGACGGAAGTTTATCGCGTTAACTTTATGAATAGAGTGAGCCGAAAATAGTTTTGTTACAGATTTATTCCCTTTTATTACATTTATAGGCTCTTTCCTGTCATCGCTCTCTTTTCTAAACTTTTTATTCTTTATTTTTGTATTCAGTAATGAATAACACTAGCAGCCAAACTTATGAAGAAGTTTAGAAATGTATTCTTTTATGTTGCCATTATCGGCACCTTTTCCGTTCTGATGTATTGGATTGTGCAACAAGGTGCGGAGTTAGAAAAAGGTAGGAATGTGATCAATGCATTGTCCGTAAAAGGCCATTGGCAAGAATTCCTTGATTCCATTCATCAGGGCTTGGCAAATCCCATAGGCGTGTTGCTGTTACAAATTATTACAATCATTCTTGTTGCAAGAATGTTTGGATGGATCTGCCGAAAGATTGGTCAACCTGCTGTGATTGGTGAAATCATTGCGGGAATAATACTCGGCCCATCGTTGTTAGGCATGTTTTTTCCTGACGTAAGCACATTCCTTTTCCCCGCCAAATCAATCGGAAATCTTCAAATACTTAGTCAGATAGGACTAATACTTTTTATGTTTGTTATCGGCATGGAGTTGGATTTGAAGGTTCTTCGAAGTAAAGCACACGACGCCATTGTCATTAGCCACGCAAGTATAATTATTCCCTTTGCTTTGGGAATGGGGCTTGCTTATTTTATTTATAAACATTTTGCATTAAACGGAGTTCCGTTTGCTTCTTTCGGCCTTTTCTTGAGCATTGCCATGAGCATAACCGCCTTTCCCGTTTTGGCAAGAATTGTGCAAGAACACGGTATGCATAAAACGAAGTTAGGCTCTGTGATTATTACGTGCGCAGCGGCTGATGATATAACTGCTTGGTGCTTGCTGGCTGTTGTGATTGCCCTTGTTAAAGCCGGTTCTTTTATAAGTTCTCTATATACTATTTTCTTAGTTATTGTCTATATTCTCATCATGCTTAAGGTCGTTCGTCCTTTTTTAAAGCGTGTGGGCGATCTTTTCTTCCAAAGGAGTTTGAATAAAGGCATGATCGCTATCCTGTTTTTAACTCTTTTGGCATCGGCTTATACTACCGAGATGATCGGTATTCATGCCTTGTTCGGCGCTTTTATGGCTGGGGTTATAATGCCTGTCAACGAGAAATTTAGGAGCGTGGTTATAGGCAAGATAGAAGATGTTGCTCTCGTCTTGTTGCTACCCTTGTATTTTGTTTTTACGGGTTTGAGAACGCAGATAGGCCTCTTGAATGATCCGTATTTATGGAAAGTGACAGGTTTGATCATTCTTGTTGCTGTTTTAGGCAAGTTTGTGGGAAGCGCATTGACTGCAAGATTTGTGAAGCAAAGTTGGAAAGACAGCCTTACCATCGGTGCTTTGATGAATACAAGAGGATTGATGGAATTGATCATTCTTAATATTGGCTACGACTTGGGCGTTTTGCCTCCTGAGATATTTGCTATGATGGTGATCATGGCCTTGGTTACTACCTTTATGACTGGGCCGGCTCTGAAATTAATAGAAAAGCTCTTTAAACCAAAAGGTGTTGATTTAGACTCTGCGATAAGTAACGTATCGAAAAATAAGATTCTTATTTCTTTTAATGAGGCAGAAAATGCCCCATCACTGCTTCGTTTGGCCAATTATCTGTCTCAAAAAAATAGTAAGAACACAAGTCTCACAGCGATACATCTGATTCCTACCGAGGGTTTACACCATCGAAATTTGGATTATTATGAGAAAGAGAGTTTTATCCCCATTTCTGCTGAGGCTCAATCTCTAGATCTCACCATAACCTCTTTATTTAAAGTCTCTAATGACTTGGAAACAGAAGTGGCAGAGGTAAGCAATCGAGGAAATTATGATTTGTTATTGCTCAACTTGGAGCAATCTATTTTTGAAGGAACTTTGCTCGGTCGGATTTTGGGTTTTACAACAAAAATCGTCAATCCTGAAAGAATGATTAACACAGTGACAGGTAAGGAAAAGCTTTTTGAATCTTCATTTTTTGATGAAAAGATAAACTCTATTTTATCTAAGACTAAAATACCGGTGGGCATTCTGATAAATAATAATTTTCAAAGTGCCGATAGAGTCTTTGTTCCTTTTGTTGATTCGAATGATGCGTTCTTAATCGCTTATATTCAGAAGCTTGTCCATAACTCTAATGCGCAAGTTACCATCTCTGATGTGAAGGGAGAATTGAAAAAAAATACAGACGTGAAAGAAAGGATAAGAACAATAGAGCAAAATGCTCCTAATCACATCAATTCCATCGATTTGAAAGCGATGAATGAAGAACTTCTATGTAAGCAGGATTTGGTTCTTGTAAGTTTATCCGGATGGGAAACACTCTTAGAGATGAGGCTGGAATGGGTGAGCCGAATTTCATCAATCCTGATTATCAGAAACGTTTAATATTCTACTTCCTGAGCTCTCTGACAAAGATTCTATTATTTGGCACTACAACTTTCTACTTCCAGTATTTCTTTATGAAGTGATTATTTCCCATGGAATACCGTGGGAAATAATATTTTCTTTCATTTGTTTTGTTAGTTAGGGCTAACTAACTATATTTGTGCGATATTTCTAATGAAGATGTTATATGAACAATAAAATTAAAGAAGATATTGCTCGCTTCTCGAGGCTTATTTCCGAAGCCGAAGAGGAGGCAAAGGATCATTGCGATATTAAAGATTTGACTTCAACCCAAATCAATTATTTGGAAACCATTCAGGAATTAGATAATCCGAGTATTACTGAATTATCTTCTGCACTGGGACTGAAAAAGCCTTCTGTGACGATTGTCATCGACCGTCTCATCATGAAGGGGTGCGTCTACAAAGTTCATTCGGATGCTGATAGACGAAGCTCGCACTTGCATTTGACTGACGTGGGAAAACAAATCAATAAGCGGCATGATTATGCGCATGACTATTTAGTCGAATTGGTTGCCCGAAAACTCAGCAAGGACGAACTGGATACTTTTGCAACCTTATTAAACAAGATTATAGCTTCTTCAAAAAAAATAAAAGATTGACCGTATGAAGAAAACAACAAACGACTTGGAATTTTCAGGTCTTACCTCTGATGAGGTAGCGAGTAGAATCGCCAAAAACGGATATAATGAATTACAGGGAAGTAGCTCACGGAACTTCTGGATGATTATCTTCGGGGTGATAAAAGAACCCATGTTTTTGTTGCTGGTAGCTTGCGGCTCGCTCTATATGATTCTTGGAGACATTGAAGAAGGCATTATGCTTTTGGGGTTTGTGTTCGTGGTGATGGGCATTGAGTTCAATCAGGAGCGGAAGAGTGAAAAGGCTTTGGACGCTCTGAAAGACTTAGCAAGTCCGCGTGCCTTGGTCATTCGCGAAAAGATAGAGAAGCGTATTCCCGGTCGTGAGGTGGTTTGCGATGATCTCTTAGTTTTACAAGAAGGAGACAGAATACCGGCCGATGCCACTGTTATTAAAAGCGTTAGTCTGCTGGTCGACGAGTCTTTGCTGACAGGCGAATCTGTGCCGGTGCGCAAACACGATTGGGCGGGAGAGGATGAAGATGTTCAACCCGGAGGCGATGATCAACCCTTCGTCTATTCCGGCTCGATGGTTGTGCAGGGTAATGGCATCGCCAGAGTGTCTCACACAGGAATGGACACGCAAATAGGGAAAATCGGCAAAGCGATTAAAGAGGTGAAAGAGTCTCCTACCAAACTAAAGGTGGAGATAGGAACATTGGTTAAACGCCTTACGATAACAGGTGTTGGATTGTGTTTACTAGTCATCGCTATCTATACAATCACACGAGGTGGCTTGTTGAAAGGTTTCTTGGCAGGTATTACGTTGGCTATGGCCATGTTGCCGGAAGAATTTCCTGTTGTGCTAAGTATCTTTATGGCTATTGGAGCTTGGCGCATCTCAAAGCAAAACGTGCTAACCCGTAAACCTTCTGCTATTGAGACATTGGGCTCTGCAACGGTGCTTTGTACCGATAAAACGGGAACGTTGACCGAAAACAAAATGAAGGTTGCCAAGATATATAATAAGGAGAATTTTTGGGTTTCTAAAGACGCAAATGAGTTTCCCGAACAGTATCACAATATCATCGAATATGGAATACTTTCGAGTCAGACAAATCCGTTTGATCCAATGGAAAAGGCGATTGGCGGCATTGGTGAACTGTTTTTGAAGGGCACGGAGCACTTGCATCATGACTGGGAGATGGTAAAGGAATATGCGCTCTCCAGAGAGTTGCTTGCTATGTCGAGAGTGTTTCGCAACAAAGAAACCAACGAACTGCTTATCGCTGCTAAAGGTGCGCCCGAAGCTATCTTTGACCTTTGTCACCTTGACACCGAAATGCAAGCAAAATATGCTACTGCTGTTCAGGCGATGGCATCGGAAGGCTTACGGGTATTAGGAGTTTCCAAATCGAGTATATCTGAAGACCGATTGCCTGATGCGCAACATGACTTTGACTTTGAGTTTGTGGGACTTATCGGACTTTCCGATCCCATACGTAAGGAAGTACCCACTGCCGTTAAAGAGTGTCATAAAGCGGGAATCAGAGTAATAATGATTACAGGTGACTATCCTGTCACAGCTCAAAACATAGCTCGTGAAATAGGCTTGCAGAACTATGAACAATGCATTACAGGTAGCGAACTTACTGCAATGGATGAAGAAGAACTGAGTGAGAAAATAAAAACAGTCAACGTGTTTGCCAGAGTGATTCCCGAGCAAAAACTAAAGATCGTCAATGCGCTGAAGCACAATAATGAGGTGGTTGCTATGACGGGCGATGGAGTAAATGATGCTCCTGCCCTAAAAGCGGCCAACATTGGAATAGCAATGGGAGAAAAAGGAACAGATGTGGCGAGAGAAGCTTCAGCGCTTGTGCTGATGGATGATAATTTCGGTTCTATTGTTGGAGCTATCAAGATGGGACGTCGGATATTCGACAACTTGCAAAAAGCGTTGGGTTATATCTTTGCAATTCATGTTCCGATTGCGGGACTCTCCCTGATCCCTGTTTTCTTTGCAGACCTGCCTTTGATTTTATGGCCAGTCCACGTTGTCTTTATGGAACTGATCATTGATCCCGCTTGTTCCATCATATTCGAGGCTGAGAGAGCCGAGAAGAATGTAATGTCTCGGCCTCCCCGAAAAGTGGATGAACCCTTTTTCGGCCCTAATAAAATCTTGTTGAGTTGTTTTCAGGGTATATGGGTGCTGATAGCTACATTAGCGATGTATTTTGTTACGCTAAAACTCGGTTACGAAATTGGAGAAGTGAGAGCGATGACATTTACAGCGCTAATTGTGGCCAATATTTTAACGATACTTACAAATCGCTCTTGGAGTGAATCCATTTTCACGATCATACGTACTCCGAATCCAACGGTCAAATGGGTAGCAGGATCGGCAGCTTTATTCATTTTATTGATTTTGAATATGCCCTTTTTGCAACGGCTTTTTCAATTCTCTCCACTCACTATATGGGAGGTGCTAGTTGCCTTGCTTGTGGGTATCAGCACAATAACATGGTTTGAACTTTATAAGTTTTTCAAACTAAGAAAACTCTAACTCTCTCGCATAAACGTGTTGTATAAAGAGTTTAGAAAGCTCATTATCTCTCTGGGAATTGAATCTTCAAAACTATTCTCAGAGAGATCAATTTGAAAGAAGTGCTCAACTTAAAGTGTGGCGTTTTCATTCCAATTTTTGGCAATGCCTGCAATAATAAACACTGCCTCCTAAATAGGCTTCTTTGCTGATTGAACCACCACATTTGGGACAAGGCAGCTTATAGGTGTTTCTTGACAAAATTGTCTGATAACCACCTTTGTTGCCAAACAGATCAGTTTCGGTTTCTCGACCTCCGAGCGAGGTCATGGCTTGCAAGGTCTCTTTCAGCGAATGGAAGAGAGCACTTCTGTCGGCATCCGTCAAGGTAAATATTTTGCGTTTAGGGTGAATGCCGGCGTTGAACAAAATGTCTTGCGCCACTCCGTTTCCTATTCCCGGAATCCGTTGTTCGGTAGCCAGAAATGCTTTGGCTGAGATGTTTTTCTTCTCCTGAGCCAGTTTACTATCAAAATAAGCTTCATCAAATTTCTCGCTCAACGGCGAAAGGCTTTCTACGCTTAGGTGATAATATTTGTTCTCGAATTCACCTTTGTATGCATACATTCCGCCATACATCGCCACCGTGAAAGCGAGGTATGTATTATCGTTGAAAGTAAGTAATAGTTGATATTTGTCGGGAACTTTCGAGGAAGCATCTCCGTATTTGGCATTTATGCCATCGAAGAGACTAAGAGTGATTCCGTCGTTGAAGCGAATGTCTACAAAGATACCATAACCTTCTGCCGATTGCACTACTTTGCCCACAAGTAGCTCCTTGTAGCCTCGCGGGTCGCCGTTAAAAAAGGCAAACTTATGCAGATTTGTTGCGTTATAAACGTCGGTAACCATCTTTCCGACCAATGTTTTCTGGAATTGCTTTCCCAGTGTGATAGCTTCAGGTAATTCAATCATGGCATTTAGATTTATAGCATGAACACTTTTGTTTAAGTAAAGGTAGTGAAAAAAGATAGAATAGAAAGAAAATTATTATAAAAAATAACGTCAATTGAATGAGGAACCATTAGTAAACTATTTGTTGCGTAGCAACGCTCCGGAGAAAGAGAAAACAGATCGCTTATCTGTTCATAATGAACAAGTTGCCCCGGCTGTCTGTTACATGATATAAACTTAGTATTCATTTAAAAAATAAGATATTATGAAGTTTTTTATTGATACAGCCAATTTAGACCAGATACGTGAAGCTCATGATCTGGGTGTTTTGGACGGGGTTACGACAAACCCTTCATTAATGGCCAAAGAAGGCATCAAAGGAACTGAAAATCAGCGTGCTCATTACGTAGAAATATGTAACATCGTGCAGGGCGATGTGAGTGCCGAAGTGATTGCGACCGATTATGAAGGTATGATTCGTGAAGGAAAAGAACTTGAGGCGCTGAATCCTCACATTGTCGTGAAAGTGCCTTGCATAGCAGATGGAATCAAAGCAATTAAATATTTTTCTGACAAAGGAATACGGACCAACTGTACATTAGTTTTCTCTGTTGGTCAGGCACTGCTTGCTGCCAAAGCCGGAGCCACTTATGTATCTCCTTTTGTGGGCCGACTGGATGATATTGGCGAAGATGGCGTGGTGCTTGTGGGACAGATTGTGGAGATGTACCGCTATTATGGTTATCAGACACAGGTGCTAGCTGCTTCTATCCGAAACACGAAGCACATCCTGGCATGTGTGGAAGCAGGCGCCGACGTGGCTACTTGTCCGCTAAGCGCCATTAAAGGCTTGTTGAATCATCCGCTAACAACTTCAGGACTGAAAACCTTCTTAGAAGATTATCATAAAGTTAACGGTTAATCTCCGATATTATTTCTTGCTAGAAGAATGTGTCTTTTTAAAGAAAATATAAATTAGATAAGAAAGCCGGCGCTATTTTTTGCTCGTCGGCTTTTTGTAATTCTATGTCTCCTCATCCTCTTTTTAAGTAATGATAGTTATGAAAAAACTTATTTTTGCCTTATTTTTAGCAATAACTGTGTCAGCCACTGCCGGTAAACCAGTGTTGAAGTTCACCAATGAAAGTTTCAAAATAGTACAGTTTACTGATGTTCATTGGAGCACAGATGCTAAATACAAACTGAAGAACGATAGCACATTGACGGTAATTCGTACCGTACTGGATGCTGAGAAACCTGATTTTGTTATTTTTACGGGAGATGTGGTTGTTTCTAAAGGTGTCATTCAGGGATGGAATGACCTGCTTGTTCCGATAGAAGAACGGAAATTGCCCTTTGCTGTGACGTTTGGTAACCACGATACGGAGACTGATTTGCCGAAAGAACAAATCTTGCAATATTTGATGAAGAACCCTTATAATGTGACCACTGATGCCGGAAAGGGCGTTGATGGCGTAGGAAATTGTGTGTTGCCTATACTCGATTCTACCGGCAAAGCACCTGCATGGGATCTGTTTCTTTTAGATTCTCACGCTTATACCAATGATTCTACGTTGGGTTATTATGATTGGGTGAAGAAAAGTCAGATAGACTGGTATGTTGATCAAAGCAACAAGATCAAAGCGAAAGCGGGTAAGGTTGTTCCGGCATTGGCTTTCTTCCATATTCCTGTGCCCGAGTATGAATATGTACGTTTGCTGCCGACAACACCCGGCAACAAAACAGAGAAAGTATGTTCTCCATTACTGAATAGCGGATTGTTTTTTGCTTTTGTTCAGCAGAAAGATGTAAAAGCCACTTTCGTAGGACATGATCATAATAATGACTTTGTTGCTACGCTGGCAGGCATTCGTCTGTGTTACGGTCGCAAAACGGGCTTTGTCTCTTATGGTTCGTTGGAACGTGGCGGGCGCGTAATTGTGATCAAGCAAAATGGTGACATGAACACGTATGTTCGCACTGCTACAGGAGTTTATTTGCCATAAGAGAAGTACGCTTCTACAAGAATTCCAGATTAAACGATAGGTAAAGGGGAAAGTTTCGACTTTCCCCTTTTTTGCATGTGCTGTTCAAAATGACACCAAGCTTTGTCGATAGACAAAACTACCTGTAAAGGAATTGAACAAACCAATAATCGTTTCTCTCCTGTTTTGAAAGCTCCCAAAAGCTCTGTAGAGGCAAAAGAATAGGCTTTTGGCAATCGTGTACGTTTCATTTCTTGAACGTGCACGTTTACCGTGCGAAACGTGCACGTTTTATTTGCACGTTGTGTACGCTTCATTTGGTCTCGAAAAACGCGTCTCAGAAGCCTTGTAAGAGCTGTCCTTGCGCACTCTTAAATTTGGACAAATAGCTTGTATTCTTCGCTTTAGTATAGGACGGGCTGCCTTCCTTCTATTCGGAAGCACCGACAGAGAAGTCGACATAGACGGGGAGGTGATCGCTAAAACCGCCTTGATACCTTATTCCGGTATACGTTCTGAAAGGTTGTTCTCCGCCATATTTCTCATCTTCTATTAGTAGGAAAGGAAGTCGTACTACATTGGCTTTTGCTTCGTTCGTATAAAGGGAGCTATGAGGAGTAAGCAATGTGCCCGAAACAATGAGCTGATCGAGCAAATTCCATTCTCCTTTGTATTTATACGAACCAAAGTTGCGGACTTTTGATTTGGCTGCCAGCAGATTATATAAATGTAGAGGTTCGGGGTGATCAGGGGGCGCAACAGCTTCGAGTACCTCCGATATCGATTTGTTTTCCGGATAATCATTGAAGTCGCCCATTATTACGACTTTAGGAGAGCTTCGAACAAGGAACAAACTATCTACAGCAGCTTTTATTCTTTCGGCTACACAGACACGGTTTGCTTCAGACGCTTTCTGACCGCCTAAACGAGAGGGAAGATGAACGACGAAAACATCCAACGTATCACTGTTGATGATCAGCCCAGTGGCGTGAAGAATATCCCGTGTGGGATACGAATGTTCGCCCGGAAGAGAAATACGGAGTGATTCCCAACTTAATAATTTGAAACTCCCGCGTTGATAGAGAAGCGCTACATCAATGCCACGCTTGTCTGGAGAGTTGGTCATTACGTATTGATAATCCTCTTTCTTTAGCGGAGAATAGAGAGTAAGGTCACGTAATACACTATCATTTTCAACTTCGCACATGCCAATCAGTACGGGAGGAGCCCATTCGCCAACCGCAGTGATGGTGCGAGCTACATTGGCCAATTTCTTTTTATATCGTCCGTAATTCCAATTGCGCATGGAGGTTGGCAGAAATTCCAGATCATTCTTTAATGTATCATGCTTGCAATCGAAAAGGTTTTCTACATTCCAGAACATCAGGCGAAAAGACGCACTTTCTTGCGCTTTTAGGTTTGCTGCAATAAGCAGAAGAAAAACGAAAAAGATCAGTGTTCGTTTGCTGAAATTCCTCCAACCGATGAGACGAACGAGTGTTAATCGGTCTAATATTGGTGGATTGTAGCAAATTGCTTTGGATGAAAAGATCATGTGGTAAGTGTGGCAATTAGTTAGTTTTGGGTATAGAATGAAAACGACAAAGAATAAGGGTTATCGAGAAAACCGAAGTTTTTGATAACCCTTATTTATTTGTGTAATCGTGCTGTCGATTGCTTACTTTTTTTCAGGGATGTTAGCCAGTACATCAAGCAGATGTTTCCAGAATTTGTCGACAGAAGGAATATGCATTCTCTCGTCAGGGGAGTGAACACCTGTGAGCGTGGGGCCGAACGAGATCATATCCAATGAAGGATATTTATCGAGGAACAAGCCGCATTCCAAACCTGCGTGAATCGCTTTCACTTTAGCCTCAACTCCAAACAGACGTTTATAAGAAGCAGCTGTAACCTCCAATATTTCAGAATGTGGATTCGGCTTCCAACCCGGATATCCCTCACCAAATGAAACACTGGCTCCTCCGAGTTCAAAAGCGGCACGCACAGTGTTGGCCATATCATTGCGGGCAGAAAGTATAGAACTGCGTTGGCTGGTTGCTATCTTTATCACATTTCCCTCTTGCATCTTCACTGAAGCTAAGTTGGTGGATGTTTCTACCAAGCCCGGGATGTCCTGACTCATGGCGAATACTCCGTGCGGAGTGGCATATAGTGTCTTCAATAGACGAGAAGTGGTGTCTTTGTCGATCGCAGTCGTACGTAGAGTCTCGGATTGCAAGACTAATTTCAAATTAGGTTCAGTGACTGACAACTCGTTTTCTAATTCTGCAGAGAATATATTGAGATCTACTCTGACTAACTCCTTCGCATCGTGAGGTACAGCGCAGATGGCGTATGCTTCACGAGGAATCGCATTGTGCAGATTGCCTCCATTTATTTCGCTGAGATATAGATCGTATTTTTGGGCCGTTTGGCTGAGGAATCTATTTAATATTTTGTTGGCGTTGCCTCTTCCGAGATGAATATCACCTCCCGAGTGTCCGCCTTTTAATCCTTTCACTTCTACTTTAAAGAAGAAATAACCTTCGGGCACAGTTACCTCTTTGTAGTGAAATTCGCCAATTGAACCGATGCCGCCGGCACAGCCAATAAAAAGTTCCCCTTCATCTTCAGAATCAAGATTGAGCAATATATCACCGCTTAGAAATCCCTCTTTCAGTGCAAAAGCACCTGTCAACCCTGTCTCTTCATCTACTGTAAACAAGCATTCAAGCGGACCGTGTTCTATATCGTTAGCGGCTAGAATCGCTAATTCGGTAGCAACTCCTATTCCATTATCAGCGCCAAGAGTTGTACCTTTCGCTTTTAACCATTCACCGTCAATTTCTGTCTCAATAGGATCTGTAAGGAAGTTGTGCGTCACATCATTATTCTTCTCGCATACCATGTCTACATGCGATTGCAACACTACAGTCTTTAAATGTTCTTTGCCTTTAGTCGCAGGTTTCTTTATTAGTATATTGCCACACTCATCTTTGAGAATTTCCAGTTTATGCTCTTTTGCGAATGCCTCTAGAAAGGCAATAATCTTTTCTTCCTTTTTAGAAGGACGAGGCACTTTACATATTTCATTGAAATAGTGAAATACGGCAGTTGGTTTTAATTCAGATAATTCCATGTTTCTTATTTTATGAATTCATAATTGAGGTTAAAATATAGTTGTCTTTTCTTTGCCTGCTTTCTCCCTTCATTCAAGAGCGATTTTGTCGCAAAAGTTAAGTTCCTTGTATATTTTAACCGTTTATTGCTAAATATGGTTAAATAGGCTCTTTGGCAGTAAACCCTTTTCTTTTTTTTATCCAAAAAAAGAGGGCATAGTCCATACAAAACTCTATATTTGCATCCACAAAATTAGTAGAAATGCTCAATACAATACTGATAACTCTGTTAATAGTTGCTATTTGTCTCGGATTATTAGGCCTGAAGGTCTTTTTTGTAAGAGGAGGTAAGTTCCCTAACGGGCACGTAAGTGGAAATCAGGTTTTGAAAGAAAAAGGAATCAGTTGCGCCCAGTCTCAGGATCGGGAAGCACAGAATAAACCACGATTTTCTTTTCGTGACGTTGAGCGAACCTTGAATGATAGTATGAATTAATTATTTTAAAACTATATTTTATAAGTTATGAAGAGAACAAACCACTTCGTCAGCGGAATTGCGGCTATTGCAGTCATCGTTTTATTTGCACAATGTTCAGGTAAGGCAGAAAATAAGGCACCAGAAGTTTCCGGTGGGGCAATAGGCACATCAAACATGAAAATAGCTTATGTTGAAATAGATACCTTGCTTACTCAATATAATTTTTGGAATGACTTAAACGAAGCAATGATGAAGAAAGAGGAGAACATACGTGCTACTCTGAATCAGAAAGCTCGCGAATTGGACGCTGAGGCTCAGGATTTTCAACGTAAATTGCAGAATAACGCTTTTGTTAGCCGCGACAGAGCAGAGCAAGAACATGCCCGCATAACTAAAAAGCAACAGGATTTGCAAGAGTTGCAAACTCGATTGTCAAATGAGCTGGCTGCCGAAAATCAAAAGAATAGTTTGCAACTTCGTGATTCAATCAATTCTTTCTTGAAGAAGTATAATAAGACAAAAGGATATAGCATGATCATCAGCAATACCGGTTTTGATAATCTTCTATATGCTGATAGTGCTTATAATATTACGAAAGAAATAGTAGAAGGTTTGAATGCAAGGTATACTCCTGCTTCAAAGAAATAATTAGAAGTGTTCTATTAGAACTAAAAAAGTAGCAGTGAAGAGATTTCTTCACTGCTACTTTTTTTATAGTAAGAGGCTTTCTGCATTGAACGCTTTCACTTATGAATAAAAGGTTCTTTGATCTAATTATCGAAAGAGGCTTTAATTCTTGTCTCTCTCTTCCAATTGCGGAATACGGAACGAAGTATAAAGTTCCAACACTGCCGCAATGCTCAGACAAGCTATCCACTCATTGCCGTGAGTTGTAAACATGAAAGCTCCTGCCATCACTAGCAGGAGAGCTCCTAATATCTGTTGACGTCTGAGGCGTTTGATGTTTTTGTTTATTCCTTCATACGGAGTGTTTACTTGCGCTAAAGCAACAAATCCTGCGCCGATGGTATAAATGTAAGGAGCCGGAGGCCATTTAGATATAAATAAAACAGCTCCTGCAAGTAGCAGCAAGGCTCCTACAGCGAAAAGTACGGGAATTAGTTTCTTCATTTTTTGTCTTCTTCTTCTTCAAATACGTAAATATCTTCGTTCGGTTTCTTCATCAAGTACTTTTCACGGGCTATCTTCTCAATAGCTTCCGGTTTGGTGGTAAGTTCGTTCAAGCGTTTGGTGCTTTCCTCATATTCAGAGCGATATCCGTTGATCTCTCCTTGTAAGCGGTTGATCTCTCGCGCATAACCGATGCGGCGCACCATACTGTTTTCATCAAGAAAGCCGATAATGATAGCAAATACGAGTGTGGTTATACTGTATTTATGCCTTCGTATGAAATTCCAGATTGATAATAATTTGTCCATGATTGTTTATGACGAGTTACGGATAAAAACCCCAATTGATTATGCAAAGATAAAACTTCTAACTTAAAACTTATCTCATAAGACTTTTTTTTGTGTACATTTGCAGAAACAGAAAATAGAGAATCTCGGATTATGGAGAACTATATCGTATCGGCCCGCAAATATCGTCCGTCTACGTTCGAATCTGTAGTAGGGCAGGAAGCTCTTACTACTACACTTAAAAATGCCATTGCTACTCATAAACTGGCTCATGCTTACTTGTTTTGTGGACCCCGTGGAGTGGGAAAAACCACTTGTGCGCGTATCTTTGCCAAGACAATCAACTGTATGCATCTTTCTGCCGATGGAGAGGCTTGTAATGAATGTGAATCGTGCGTGGCATTCAATGAACAACGATCTTATAATATACATGAGCTTGATGCCGCATCCAACAATTCGGTGGATGATATCCGTCAGTTGGTGGAACAAGTACGCATCCCGCCTCAGATAGGTAAATATAAAGTTTATATTATAGACGAGGTACACATGCTGTCTACTTCGGCTTTCAACGCTTTCCTTAAAACATTAGAGGAACCTCCTCATCATGCTATCTTCATTCTGGCTACAACGGAAAAGCATAAGATTCTGCCTACGATCTTATCACGTTGCCAGATTTATGATTTCAGCCGCATTACGGTAGAAGGTACGGTGAATCATCTGAATTATGTAGCATCCAAAGAGGGAATTACGGTTGAGCAGGAAGCACTGAATGTGATTGCTCTGAAATCTGACGGAGGAATGCGTGATGCTCTTTCCATCTTCGATCAGGTAGTTAGCTTCACCGGGGGAAATATTACGTATCAAAGTGTGATAGAAAACCTCAATGTATTGGACTATGAGTATTACTTCAGATTAACGGATTGCTTTCTGGAGAATAAAGTGACCGATGCGCTACTTTTGTTTAATGACATCTTAAACAAAGGTTTTGACGGTAATCATTTTATCACCGGATTATCTTCGCATTTCCGTGATTTATTGGTTAGCAAAGATGCCTCCACTCTTTCATTGCTCGAAGTTGGTTCCAGCATTCGTCAACGCTATCAGACGCAGTCGCAAAAATGCGAGTTGCCTTTCTTGTATCGTGCAATGAAACTTTGCAATGATTGCGACATGAGTTATCGCGTAAGTAAGAACAAACGATTGTTGGTGGAACTTACATTGATTCAAGTGGCGCAACTCACAGAAGGCGATGATGAGGAAGCCCATGGGCGTGGCCCTAAACAAAATTTAAAACCAGTCTTTCATTCGCCTTCGGGAGCTCAGCAACCTCAGGTGGTAAGCCATACAACAACTGCGGCTCCTCAAGTTGCTACCCCTCCGGTTGCAACTCAACAGGTTGTGGCTCCTCAAGTGGTTCAGCCCTCTATGCCGTCGTCTTCATTTGGAACTACTCCTCCGCCTGCTACTGTGCCGAATGCAATTCTAATGGCGCAATCAAAGCCGGAAAAGAAAATCCCTTTGATGAAGAGTTCCAGCATCGGGCTTTCCATCAAGCAATTACAGAATGGAGATCAAGAGAAAAGAACGGCATCAGCTGAACAGGCAATACATGCGCAACAAACGGCAGTTCAGGAGAATCAGCTTTTCGGCGAGAACGACCTGAACTATTATTGGAGAGAATATGCCAGTCAGCTTCCGCTAGAACAGAGAGCAGTAGCTATGCGAATGCAGAATATTAAAGTAGAGAAACTGGATGATGTGGCTTGTGGAATAGTCGTTGACAATGAATTAACAGCGAAAGATTTTACAACTGCTTTGCCCGACATTCAATCTTATCTTCGCAATCGGCTTAAGAATAGCAAACTAACGATAACTGTTCGTATTAGCGAAGCCAACGAAATAATACGTCCTTTCGGCAAGGTGGAGAAGTTCCAGATGATGGCTCAAAAGAATAATGATTTGATGACTCTGAAGGAGGAGTTTGGATTGGAGTTTTATTGATGATCCTTGTTGCTTCTTCCTTACTAAATATAACGTGAATAATCAGTCTCTATCTGATCGTTCACGTTTTTTATGATATATGTATGAGTAGCAACTCTCTTTCAGTTGTAATATAGTATATAT
Source organism: uncultured Bacteroides sp. (assembly GCF_963666545.1). Classification (NCBI taxonomy): domain Bacteria; kingdom Pseudomonadati; phylum Bacteroidota; class Bacteroidia; order Bacteroidales; family Bacteroidaceae; genus Bacteroides; species uncultured Bacteroides sp. The sequence continues at coordinate 3,584,116 of NZ_OY762899.1, forward strand.
AGAGAAGCACAATCTTAGCGATCGTTCATTACCAATGTGTCTATCTAGATAACTCGGAGTTAATCAAAACAATAGCAAAATCAAAAGATGAAGAAGACGAATCCTGTCTGTTGGGTACCCACTGTTTATTTCGCCATGGGGCTCCCTTATGTTGTATTATCAATGGTGTCGGTTTTAATGTTTTCGGATATGGAAGTCTCTGATGCTCAAATAGCATTCTGGACCTCCTTAATAATGCTTCCGTGGACATTGAAACCCCTTTGGAGCCCTTTTTTGGAGATGTTTAAAACGAAGAAGCACTTTGTGGTGATTACTCAAATAGTGACCGGAGTAGCATTTTCTTTGGTTGCACTTTCGTTGCCTTTGCCCGATTTCTTTTGCTATGCCATTGCGTTGATGGGCGTGATTGCATTTAGTGGAGCCACACATGACATTGCAGGCGATGGCGTTTACCTTTCTGAGTTGAATCCCGTTCAACAAGCTAAATATATAGGCTGGCAAGGAGCTTTCTATAATCTGGCTAAAATATTGGCCAATGGTGGATTGGTTTATTTAGCCGGTTCACTGAAAGAAACATTTGGAATCGTACATTCATGGATGATCATTATGGGCATTTGCGCCATTATCATGATATGTGTTAGCCTCTATCACATGAAGATGCTACCTTCGGGAGGAGCAGCAGCCGGTGAGATACGCACCGTGAGTGATAGTTTGAATAAGTTGTGGGAAGTTATTCGCTCCTTCTTTGCAAAAAAACATATTGCTTGGTACATTGTCTTTATCATACTCTATCGCTTTGCTGAAGGATATGCCATGAAAATTGTACCTTTGTTCCTCAAAGCTCCGGTAGAAAATGGAGGATTGGGATTGGCTGTAAAAGACATCGGGTTGATTTATGGAACGTTTGGGGCTGCCGCCTTTATTTTGGGTTCCATCTTGGCCGGTTATTATATTTCTGCCCGGGGACTGAGAAAAGTCTTATTTTCTCTCTGCTGTGCATTCAATATTCCCTTTTTAGTCTATTTTCTTTTGGCCTTTTATCAGCCCTCGGGACTGGGAATCGTTGCAACGGCTATCATCTTTGAATATCTGGGTTATGGCTTTGGTTTTGCCGGACTTATCTTGTTCATGATGCAACAGGTTGCTCCCGGTAAACATCAAATGGCTCACTATGCTTTTGCCACAGGCATTATGAATTTGGGTGTGATGATACCGGGTATGATGAGTGGTTATCTGAGTGATTGGCTGGGTTATGAACACTTCTTTATCTGGGTGTTGATTGCTACCATTCCTGCGTTTGTTGTAACTTGGTTGGTGCCGTTTACCTATAGTGATAGTAAATAACATAATAATAATGAAGCCTTTGATGCTTCCTTTATAAACTTTAGTAAGAGTATGAAAGAAATCAAGATTGCAGGCGTCGCCCTGCCGGATATGCCGTGGGAAGAACGTCCGGACGGTTGTAAAGATGTTGTTTGGCGTTGTTCTGCCAACCCCATTATACCTCGTAATTTGCTTCCTACGTCGAACAGTATTTTCAACAGCGCTGTGGTAACCTTTAACGAAGGCTATGCTGGCGTGTTTCGTTGCGATGATACGAATCGCAGAATGCGGTTACATGTAGGTTTTAGTAAAGACGCCATTCATTGGCATATCAATGAAGAACCGCTGACTTTTGAATGTGAGGATGAAGAAATCGGGACGTGGGTATATGGCTATGACCCTCGTGTTTGCTTCATAGAAGATCGTTATTATGTAACCTGGTGCAACGGCTACCATGGCCCGACAATAGGAGTGGCTTACACCTTTGATTTTGAAACCTTCTATCAATTGGAGAATGCATTCATTCCTTTTAATCGCAATGGAGTCATGTTTCCACGGAAGATCAACGGAAACTTTGCTATGTTGAGTCGCCCTAGTGATAATGGACATACTCCCTTCGGAGATATTTTTTATAGCGAATCTCCCGATCTTGACTTTTGGGGGCATCATCGACATGTTATGTCGCCGGCACAGTTTGAGGTAAGTGCCTGGCAATGTACCAAGATTGGTGCCGGCCCTATTCCGATAGAGACATCCGAGGGATGGTTGCTGATTTATCACGGCGTGTTGGCTTCCTGCAATGGATTTGTATATAGCTTTGGTTCGGCATTGCTCGACTTAGACCAACCATGGAAGGTGAAATATCGCTCGGGACCCTATCTTCTTTCTCCGCAAAAGGAGTATGAATGTATGGGTGATGTGCCTAATGTTTGCTTCCCGTGTGCGGCACTTCATGATGCGGAGACGGGACGTATTGCCATCTACTATGGATGTGCTGACACGGTAACCGGATTGGCTTTCGGTTATATACCCGAAATCATCGAATTTACCAAGCGTACAAGTATTATTTAACTCATATATTCGGCTGAATGATCATGAAACGTTTCTTATTAACTAACACATTGACCATCTTCTTTCTCCTTTCTTATGGAAAGGGAGGAGATGGTCTCCCCCTTCTTGATTATGTGAATCCCTTTATTGGTACAACTAATTTCGGAACGACTAATCCCGGAGCCGTTTGTCCCAATGGAATGATGTCAGTAGTACCCTTTAATGTGATGGGTTCAGCCGATAATAAATACGATAAAGATGCCCGTTGGTGGTCTACACCCTATGAATATAGTAATTGCTACTTTACCGGATTTTCGCATGTTAATCTTAGCGGGGTAGGGTGCCCGGAGTTAGGATCTTTATTGCTGATGCCCACTACGGGAGAACTGAATGTGGATTATAAAACGTATGGTAGTCGTTATCGTGACGAACAGGCATCACCGGGATACTATACTAATTACCTGACAAAGTATCATGTAAAGTCAGAAGTGTCGGCCACTCCACGTACAGGGATTACCCGCTTTACCTTTCCGAAAGGTCAAAGTCACATTTTGCTCAATCTGGGCGAAGGCCTTACCAACGAAAGTGGAGCATTCATGCGTAGGGTAGGAGAGAATGAAGTGGAAGGGATGAAACTGCTAGGCACATTTTGCTACAATCCGCAAGCTGTGTTTCCTATCTATTTTGTGATGAAAGTGAATAAGAAACCACGTAGCAGTGGATATTGGAAGAAACAACGTGCCATGACGGGTGTAGAAGCCGAATGGGATAAAGATAGTGGAAAAAATAAACTCTATACGAACTATAATAAAGAAATAGCCGGTGATGATATTGGCGTCTATTTCTCTTTCGATACAGAAGAAGCAGAACAAGTGGAAGTACAGATCGGTGTTTCGTTTGTCAGCATAGAGAACGCCCGACTGAATTTGGAAAAAGAACAACCGACTGCCAACTTTGAGACAGTCCATAATGTGGCTCGTCAACTGTGGAACAATGACCTCTCGCGTATACGTGTGGAGGGAGGTACGGAAGAACAGAAAACAGTCTTTTATACTGCTCTTTACCATTTACTACTTCATCCTAATGTTCTGCAAGATGTAAATGGAGAATATCCGGCGATGGAGAGTGAGAAGATACTTACCACAAAGGGTAATCGGTATACTGTTTTCTCTTTGTGGGATACGTATCGAAATGTGCATCAACTGCTTACTTTAGCCTATCCGGAGCGTCAGATGGATATGGTGCGCAGCATGGTTGACATGTATCGTGAACACGGTTGGTTGCCTAAATGGGAACTTTATGGTCGTGAAACACTGACGATGGAAGGAGATCCCAGTATTCCGGTAATTGTTGATTCGTGGATGAAAGGCTTGAGAGACTTCGATGTAGAATTGGTTTATGAAGCCATGCGCAAATCGGCAACTTTGCCTGGAGATAAAAACCTGATGCGCCCCGATAATGATGACTATTTGGCTCTGGGCTTTGTATCACTGCGCGAGCAATATGATAATTCTGTCTCTCATGCTTTAGAGTACTATATAGCCGACTATGCACTTTCTCGTTTTGCAGCTGCTTTAGGCAAAAAAGAAGATGCAGAGCGTTTTTACAAACAGTCGATGAGGTATAAGCAATATTATAACAAGAAATACGGCACACTTTGCCCCATACTCCCTAATGGTCAATTCTATTCCCCTTTCAATCCGCGACAAGGAGAGAACTTTGAACCAAGTCCCGGCTTTCATGAAGGGAATGCATGGAACTATACCTTCTATGTGCCGCACGACGTGAAAGGATTAGCCGCATTAATGGGTGGAAAGAAAGCTTTTGTAGAGAAGCTTCAACGAGTTTTCGACGAAGGGCTTTATGATCCGGCCAATGAACCTGATATTGCTTACCCCTATCTTTTCAGTTACTTCAAAGGAGAAGAATGGCGCACGCAGAAAGAGATGAAACGTTTATTGAATAAGTATTTTACCACGAAACCTGACGGTATACCCGGCAATGATGATGCCGGAACGATGTCTGCTTGGGCAGTATTCAGCATGATGGGACTTTATCCCGATTGTCCGGGAGTACCCGAATATACGCTCACTACTCCCGTCTTTGATAAAGTAACAATAACACTTAATCCTAAGTGGTACAAGCAGTCCGAACTGGTCATTAATGTGAAACATAAGAGCCCGAATGAGCCATACACTCACAAAGTACTCTTGGGAGGCAAACCGATTAATGGCTTTCGTATTTCACATGACGAACTGTTACGTGGAGGCACACTCTCTTTTGAATAGTGCACTTACAGAACCGTGATAATCACAGTCAACCATTTCCAGGGAAATACATGCCTTGATTTGTTTCTTAGTGATAAAACTAAAGTTTTCTCGTATCGAAACTAATGGTTTAACGGCTTGAAACTATTAGTTTCAAGCCGTTAAACCATTAGTTTTATACCATGAAAAACTAATAAAACTTGTATTTCCAGGGTAAGACACAACTTATTATTCGTGAACCAAAAGGAGGATTAGAAGAGGCAGATAATCTTTTAATTCATTGCGGAGAAGTTCCACTGTTTTTTGTTTGTAGCGGTCAATGGACTTAACACTCAAATTCATTTCTTCGGCTATCTCCGCATGCGTTTTACCTTCGAAAAAGCTCTTCACAAATACTGTTCGGTAGTTCTCCGGCAGTTTTTTTAGCGTTTCGTTCAATAATTCATATAGTTCTTCTAGGGTATAAACACTTTCCGGAGATGTGGCGTAGAGCGGTGCCCGACTATTGCACATCACCGCATAATCAATTTCATAGTTTTGATGTTTCAGGTAGTTAAGGCAACTATTGCGGACGCACATCTTTAGAAAAGCAATCGTCGTTTCTGATTTAAGTTCGAGTTCGTTGCGCTTACTCCACAAAGAGGCAAACACATCCGAAACAATGTCTTCCCGAATGCATGCATCGTCTATGTACCTCTTTGCAAACAAGCAGAAAGGAGCATAATAGTCTTCGTATAGCTTTTGAAAAAGCTGATCCTTAGCATTTTCATGGAAGGGAATTCTCATAGATTTTTCTGGTTCTAGGCAATGTTAGAGAGTGCAAATATAGGTTATTAAATTAAATATCGGTAAGCTAATAATCTTTTTTAGTTAAACTGAAAAAAAACTGTTTTTCCCTGTCCTTTTCCTATCGCATCAGTTGTATTATATTCGTAATTACAATTTAACAAGACTGTCTTAAAGAAAAATATAGACTATATGGAACCCGAAAAATTACTCCGTTATTGCGAAGGGCAGTGCACGCCCGATGAACAGATAGAGATTGAACAAGCTGCAGAAGGCTCGGCGGAATTACGTGAGATTATACGTGATTTGCAGCTTTCTTTGGCTTTGCAGAAGGACATAAAGGAGATGGAAGCGATTGATACGAAAGCTGCCTTTTTGCGAACGAAGCATAAGATAAGTAGCGAGAAGGCAAAGCAAGTGCGTACTCAACTGATGCGTTATGCTGCTATGCTTACAATACCACTTCTTTTTACTTCGCTTTTATTTGGCTATTTGTATCTTAGCGACTCTTCTTCTTCTGAAATGCAATATGCTGAAGTGAGTACGGCTTCAGGGGCCATTATTCGTTATGAGTTGCCCGATAAATCGATCGTCTGGTTAAATTCAGGTAGTAAATTGCGTTATCCGGTGAAGTTTAAGGGAGATAGACGCGAAGTGGAACTAGAAGGTGAAGGATACTTTCAAGTGAAAGCGGATAAAAAACATCCTTTCTATGTGAATACGTCCACCGGTCTGAATGTCTATGTATATGGTACTCATTTTAATGTCAGTGCATATAGCGATGATGACTATGTAGAAACAGTTCTTGAAGAGGGAAAAGTAAATGTAATACTTCCCGGTAGTGAAAATGAAATCAGATTGGAGCCGGGCCAAGGATTGCTATACAATGAATCAACACAAAAGACTAGCAAATCAGAAATGGATGTATATGAGAAAACGGCTTGGAAAGATGGCAAGCTTATCTTTAGAAATGCTTCCCTGGAAGATGTTTTAAAGAAACTCTCCCGTCATTTCAATGTTGATATTCAATTAAAAAATCTCTCAGGGAAAGAATATAAATATCGTGCAACATTTACGAGAGAAAATCTAAACCAGATTCTTGATTACCTAAGCAAATCGGCTTCTTTGAAATGGAAATCTGAGGAACCTGTACAGCAGAAGGACGACACGTTTACACAGAAGAAAATAATAGTAACCTTATATTGATAACCTAAAAATAGTAGTACGCCTATGAGATAAGAGTAAGTAAAAAACAAAAGGAAGAAAGCTGCCTCACAGCCTTCTTCCACAGTGTTGAGATCTCCGGCTAGAGTCTTGCAAATTCGTCCGGACATCATCGTTCAGTTTATTATTAATAATAACAAACTTCAGTTAACCGCAAAGTTATGAAAAAAAATCATTTAATTATTGCATTAAAGCCTAAATGCACTTTAAATCTAAAACTTCCTTTAGTTATGAAGATTAGTTTAGTTTTACTGTTTTTTGTGGCCTTACAACTCAATGCCACAACGGGTTTTGCCCAAAGAACAAGAGGACCTATTAGCAAATCTAATTCCTCAATAGAACAAGTCTTGAACTTAATTGAACAAACTTCTGATTATGTATTTTTGTATAATGATAAAACAATAAATACAAATAGAATTGTTTCAGTAAATAACAAGAGTGGAAAAATTCCCGAAATACTCGATGAGATATTTCATGGAACGAATATTACCTACACCATTGTAGATAAGCAAATCATTCTTTCAACAAACAAGATGAATGCCGTTGCACAGCAGAGCGATTTCACAGTTAAAGGAATGGTGAAGGATACGAAAGGTGAAGCTTTGATTGGTGTTAATATCAAAGTCAAAGGTTCTACTACCGGTACTATAACCGATATTGATGGGAACTTCTCGCTGCAAGCGAAAAAGGGAGCTGTCTTTATTGTCTCGTATACAGGATATACATCAAAGAACATCACTATAGCCGATGCCCGTTTATTGAATATCGTTCTTGAAGAAGATCGCATCCAATTGGGTGAAGTTGTAGTTACTGCTTTGGGCATTAAGAAAGAAGCAAAATCTCTGTCTTACAATGTGCAACAAGTGAATAGTGACGAAATTACACGCATAGCAGATGCTAATTTTGTTAATAACTTGAATGGAAAAGTGGCGGGTGTTACCATTAATGCATCTTCATCCGGTGTGGGTGGCTCTTCTCGTGTAGTGATGCGTGGTACCAAGTCTCTTTTTGGCAATAATAACGCTCTCTATGTAGTGGATGGAATCCCCATGTCCGATATGAATAGTGCTTCAACTCAACCAACTGGTTCTTACGAAGGAGCAGGCCAATCGGGTGATCCTATTTCCGGATTGAATCCGGATGATATTGAGAGTATTTCTATATTAAGCGGGCCCTCTGCTGCTGCTTTATATGGTGGGGTCGCTGCCAATGGAGTGGTGATGATTACTACTAAGAAAGGGAAGGAAGGACGTACTTCAGTCACTATTTCTAATAACACAACTTTTTCTGCTCCTCTTGTATTACCTAAATTCCAAAACACGTATGGTCCGACTGAGGTGGGTAGCTACGATAGTTGGGGTACTAAGTTAAGTACGCCTAGTAATTATGATCCGAAAGATTTCTTTCAGACAGGTTTGAATGTTACTAATACAGCTAGTCTCTCCACGGGTACAGATAAAAACCAGACTTATGTGTCTTTAGGTACTACCAATGCCAACGGCATTATTCATAACAACAACTATGAACGCTACAATGCGACTGTTCGCAATGTATCGAAGATGTTGAAAGATAAACTGACTCTTGATCTTAGTGTTATGCTTAGTTCTGTGAAAGAGCAGAATATGACATCACAGGGATTATACTTAAATCCACTGGTTTCGCTTTATCTGTTTCCGGCCGGCGATGATTTCTCTAAGGTTCAGTCTTATGAACGATATAACGCAGGGCGCCATGTTGTTACCCAGTATTGGCCTTACAGCACAAGCTTGCCTATGCAAAATCCTTATTGGATAACAGAACATATTAATATACCTAATCATAAAAACCGTTATGCGGCTACGGCATCTGTGAAATATGATTTTGCTAAATGGATTAATTTGAATGCGCGTGTTAAGATGGATCGCAACAATGAACGTCGTGAACGCATGTATGATGCCGGAACGAATACTTTGTTTGCATCCAAGTATGGCTACTATTCAAAGAGTAATATTGAGAGCAAGCAAGTATACGGTGAACTGTTATTAAATATTAATAAGTATTTTGTTGATAACACCCTCAATGTGACAGCTAATATAGGCGCAAATTTTGAAGATAACGGTTATCAGTCCGATTACTTTGGCGGAAAGTTAAAGTCGGCTGCTAATCGTTTTACTTTTGGAAATGTAGATTATACTGAACAAAATCTAGCTAACCAGTCTACTGCTAACGTAAAGAAACGTTCCGTGTTTGCCAGTGCACAAGTAGGATATAAATCTAGGATTTATTTAGATGTGACTTCCCGTAACGATTGGTCATCTACATTCAAAGGAACGAACACCAAGTCATTTTTCTATCCTTCTATCGGACTCTCGGGCATTATAACCGATCTCTTTCATTGCAGTACAGATGTAATGCCTTATATGAAACTGCGTATATCGTATTCGGAAGTTGGTAATTCTCCTGATCCGTATCGAGCTACTACTAGTTATGGATTTGTTGGCGGCGTTCCTGTTACTCAAACTCGTCGTCCTAATCCAAATCTGAAGCCTGAACGTACTAAATCATGGGAAGTAGGTGCTAATTTTGTTTTCTTTAAAAATAGATTGAAACTGGATGCATCACTGTATAGCTCACGAACTTATAACCAATTTTTCGATCGTACGCTTTCTTCTACTACCGGATATATAAATGAAACGGTTAATGGTGGTCGCGTAGACAATAAAGGTCTTGAATTGTCTTTGCGCTATGAGGATCACTGGGGAGGCTTTGGTTGGAATTCTTATTTGACTTATTCTTTAAATAGAAATAAGGTGGCAGAACTATTGAGAAATTATGAAGACCCTTATTCACATGAACTTACTACATTAGATAAGATAGACATGGGAGGAACAAGCATGTATAAAATGCTGCTGTTTGAGGGGGGCTCAATTGGAGATATCTATGTGAATACTCTTCGTACAGATGAGCATGGAGCTATTTACGTTCACCCTTCCGATCAGCAAGTTGTAACTCAACCCGATGTTTTTGTGAAAGCCGGTAACAGTGCTCCTAAGTATAATCTTGGCTGGGGCAATACTTTCACTTATAAAAGTATATCATTGGGATGCTTGTTTACAACGCGTGTAGGTGGAATTGTTGTGTCCCAAACACAGGCTGTAATGGATGCCTTCGGGGCTTCAAAGGCTACTGCCGATGCCCGCGATAATGGAGGAGCTATCGTTAATGGTCGTCCTATTGGAGCAGAAGACTACTATCACAACAAGATTGGAAGTGGTGGTGGTCAGGGAGGAATTGGTTCTATGTACACTTATAGTGCAACCAACGTTCGCTTGGCTGAACTGTCGCTGGGATATGATGTACCGATCACTCAATATGTGAATTGGATGAAAGGACTGAATGTCTCTTTTATTGGCAAGAATCTCTTCTTTCTTTATAGAAAAGCTCCGTTTGATCCGGAACTGACTGCAAGTACCGGCACTTATTTTCAAGGCATTGATATGTTTATGTCACCAAGCTTGCGTAATCTAGGATTTTCAGTAAAAGTTAAATTCTAATTAACCTTAAAATTTAGAAGATATGAGATTGAATAAAATATTATCATGGAACAAGCTTTCTGTTATTGGAATGTCTTTGATTCTATTAAATAATACTTCGTGTATTGACTATGCGGATAACGTAAATCCGAATGAACTCACCGAGGAAATGATGGTGGTGGATGACCTGAAAACAGGGGCTTTCTTCTCGCAGATGTTGCGCAGGGTTGTTATCATCAGTGATGGTGGTACACTGGATTCTGACTATCAAATTGCTCAGAATCTGTCGCATGATCTTTTTTCCGGTTATATTGCTGCTACGCTGGGTTCTACCAATCACAATGGGCAGTATAATTTTCAGGAACAATGGGTAAATGCCACATTTAATTATGCTTATACCGGTATTATGGCTCCTTGGTCGAATATTCATAAAATAGCGACTGAACAGAAATTACCGGAAATTGACGCGTTGGTCACGGTAGTAAAGGTGGAAGGTATGCACCGTATTGCCGATAGCTTCGGCCCGATACCTTATGTGAATTTTCCCTCTTCCAGTCTATACGATCCGTTGGATCAGGTTTATAGCAAATTCTTTGAAGAGCTGGATAATGCCATTGAAGTTTTAGGTAACTATGTGAATGGCAATAAAGACGCGAAATTGATGAGCGATTATGATTACGTATATGGTGGTGATGTAAAAAAGTGGGTAAAATTTGCTAATACACTGCGTTTACGCCTTGCTATTCGCATTGCTTACGCCAACTCTTCGCTAGCTAAGCAAGAAGCTGAAAAATCAGTGCAAAATATGTTCGGCTTTATTGAGAGCAAAGCAGATCGTGCCGAACTTTCACATGGTTCGCTAAATTATCATCATCCGTTACAAGAAATTGCTTATAATTTCAATGCAGGTGACTGCCGTCCTGGCGCCTCAATCGTTGCTTATATGGATGCTTTGAATGATCCGCGTATTAGCAGCTATTTTACTGCTGCTGCTGATGGTAAATATCATGGCGTACGTATCGGTATCACAACAAGTAATATGAGTAACTATCAGGGTAATAAAATCTCAAATTTGAATATGAATCGTACTTCTACCCCTGTAGTGTGGATGACGGCTGCAGAATCATTCTTTCTGCGTGCTGAAGGTGCATTGCGTGGCTGGAACATGGGAGCAGGTACGGCCAAATCATTTTACGAGCAAGGCGTACGTGCGTCATTCGCAGAAAATACTGCTGGTAGTGCCGATACTTATTTAGCTGATGTTACGTTGACTCCGAATTCTTTCACAGATAATGTTGGTAGTGATAATTATACTTTTAAAAGTAAAGTGACTTCAGCATGGAATGACAAGGCTGATTTTGAAGGACAGCTGGAGCGTATTATTACGCAGAAATGGATTGCAATGTATCCTGACGGACCCGAAGGATGGAGCGAATATCGTCGTACAGGATATCCTGAATTAATACCTGTTGTGAAAAATAGTAGTAACGGTGCCGTTGATACTCAATTGCAAGTTCGTCGTTTACCTTATACGCGTGACGAAAAGATCAATAATGCTGTTGGAGTTGCCAGTGGTATTGCTGCTCTAGGTGGCCAAGATAATGGTGGAACAAAACTATGGTGGGATAAGAAGTCTCGATAATAATGGAATGAACATTGTTTAATGTTAAAGATAAATACAATGAAAATAGAAATAACAAGCTTGCTGACTTTCTGTGTCGGAACATTTCTTCTCTATAGCTGCGATACAGATGTTGAGCCGTTACAAATTCAGAAACTGAAAACTTATGATGAACAATATTTTCAGAATGTACGTGACTATAAGAAGAGTAATCATGAGATAAGTTATGCATATTATGAAGGTTGGTCACCAATAGAAGGTGTCACCGGATATAAAAATCCGGCATCGTGGGGTGAACGTATGGTAGGATTGCCTGACAGTATTGATATTGTTAATCTCTGGATGGGCATACCTACAGCAGAGACTCATCCTATAGCGTACAATGATATGAAGTATTGTCAAGAAAAACTAGGCACACGTTTTGTAATGCACGCCGATGCTTCTAATTATAGGCATAAGTTTACGGTTGACGGTGTTGATTACGATCTTAGCTTGAATAAGGATAGTGTAGCGATGGCAGCTTATGCTAAGTCGATTGTAAACCAAGTATTGGAACCGGGGCTTGATGGTGTGGATGTAGACTGGGAAGGCTGGAGTGGTTCTGACTTGGTAAGATTGGTTAAAGAACTAGCTAAATATTTCGGCCCTAAAGGAAAACAACCAGACAAATTGCTGATAGTGGACTATTTTAGTGGGACACCTCCAACAGACATAGCACCTTATTGTGATTATATTGTTCAACAAGCTTATAGTAACCAGGTTGGCTTCTTGAGTGAGCCTAGTGGTTTTCCTTCTGAAAAAGTAATCTATTGTGAAACATTTGGTGTTTTTTATGCCGATGGAGGTAGATTGCTGGATTATGCAAGATGGGAACCCGCCAAAGGTGATAAAGGTGGTTGTGGAGTTTTCTTTTTAGGGAGAAACTATTATTCTGCATCTGGTATACCTTATAATGAATTCCGAAAGGCTATTCAGATAATGAATCCTGCAATAAATAATTAAATAAGAATCATAATGAAAACAGATATATTTAAATATTCTTTATTGGGAATGGTTTTAGGACTCTCAATTGTGAGTTGCACCGAAGGCGATAAATTTGACTATGGGAAAACAGTCGTACTTATCACTGGGACAGAAACGACACCTGTAACAAAATTTGTAGTGGAGGATACTCCTTCTACTTATGCTGTGACAGCTTCTGCTACCAATGTTGTGGATAAAGATGTGAAAGTAACCTTTGCCATTGATAATTCACAAGTGGAAGCTTATAATAAAGAGCATGGGACGAATTATTTTGCGCTTCCTGATGGAGCAGTAACATTAGACGGTGCCAATGCGGTGATTCAAGCAGGTAAGTCATATTCAACCCCGTCTATTGTAAAAGTGGTTTCTACCGAGAATTTTGCAGAAGGCCGCGTTTATGTTGTTCCGGTTACTATGGCACAGGTGGATGGTCTTGATGTGCTACAACCGTCAAAGACGATATTCTTGCAGATTTCACGAGTAATTCATTTTACTTCACTAAATATTAGCAATACGGGCCTATATAGTAACTTCATTTTTGCCGATGATAAAAAGAAAGAATTGTCAAACTTTACTTATGAGATTAAGTTCTATTCTAATGATTGGCATAGTATTGCTCGTTTGTGTAGCTTTACTTCCAAGGATGAACAACGTTCCAGCATGCTTCGATTTGGCGAAAACGGACAAGCTGTAAATGCTTTGCAGTGGGTGAGTCCAACTGGTAGTATTGTGTCGAGTACCCTCTTTAGTACGGGGCGTTGGTATACTGTTTCTCTGGCTTATAATGGTAGCAAATTGACCATGTATGTTAATGGCGTAAAAGATGCAGAAGGCGCTGGAGATGGAAAACCCGTAGACTTTCAACGCTTTGAATTGGGTATGTCTTGGACCGGCTATCGTGGTTCTCAGTACTTTCATGGCCGAATTTCAGAGGTTCGAGTGTGGAGCCGTGCCTTAAGTCCTGCTGAAATGCAGATGGGGCTTTGTGGGGTTGATCCGAAATCAGAAGGTTTGCTTGCTTACTGGAAAATGAATGAAGGTGAAGGGCATATTTTCAAGGATGCAACAGGCCATGGTTACGACATGGACTGGACAAATACAGCTCGTGAAATTAGTGAAGGAGCAGGTTTAACCTATAAGTTGGATTATAGCTCCGCTATAGGATGGGATAGTGATGATAATAATAAATGTAATCAATAAAGAGGACGTTATTATGAAAACATATATATATAAATATTTTTGCGTAAGCTTTATGATGATTGCTGCTTTATCACTGCAATCTTGCGGTAATGATGATAGTTATGATGTAGTTGGCAATTCCAATAATTTATTCTACATCAAGGCTAATTCATCTTCGTCGGTGAAGTCTCCGAATACATTGCTCTTTGGTGTTGTGCATACACCGGCAGGTGATTTTGGGAACGTTAAGGCCGAATTTCCGGTTCGTTGTTTACGTAGCGTTGATGAAACGACTAAAGTAACTGCGCAACTTGATAATTCTTTAATTGATGCATATAATGCAAAATATGGTACATCTTATGTGCAATTTCCGGAAGGTGCATTGAATTTCGATTTGGCAACAGTCACTGTAGAAAAAGGCCATTATATTGCTGGAGATTCTTTAGCAGCATCTGTTCCTATTTCGGCGTTGACAAAGTTTACTGAATCGGGCTATATTGCTCCTATCCGTATTGCTTCTGTTGCCGGTTCTAAAGGTGAAGGCAGTGAAGTTTATGGCATTGGGTATATTATAGTCAAGACATCTACGAAATTAATAAAATCTGGCGCCGCTTCTTCTGATATGTTGGGCACATTAGTTGCTGATTATTCCGGCTGGAGTGCGTCGTGTGCTCAAAGTAGCAATAGTGATTTTAGCAGCTTAGTAGATGGTGATACTTGGTCCGGTTGGGATTTTAATTCTTCAATAGGCACTGTAGTTGTTGATATGAAGTCTGAAAAAGAATTCACAGGCATTCGTTCTTTCTGTTCGTATGGCATGTATTCTTCATATGGTTATTATTTTAGTAATATAGTTCTTGCTTATAGTACGGATGGGACTAACTATATTGATGCTGGTAGTGCCTCAAATTCTGAAATGGTCAATGAAAGTGGCTATCAATATATTTGCCTTTATGCTGCTGTAAAAGCACGGTATTTGAAAGTAACTTATACCTGCAACTCGCAATGGGGAAGAGGATTATATGAATTGGGTGTATATACAAATAAATAGATTGTTTTAAGATAAGGATTGTTTATAAGAAGTGAATTTGAGGAGGCGATGTTGAAAAATAGCAGACGCCTCCTCTTTCAAACCTAATCATTATGAAGCAATTATTCGTTTCTATTTGTTACTTCCTTTGTTGTGTGATTACTTATGCACAAGAACCATCTAAAGTTTTTGTCTCGAATGAACGAATACATGACTTTGGACAAATTCTTGAAAAGAATGGTAAGGTATCACATACGTTTAATTTCTATAATAAAGGAAATAAACCAGTCGTCATAAATGATGTTTCGGCTTGGTGCGGTTGTACAACGTCTTCATATACTAAAAAGCCTGTGCTTCCAGGAAAGAAAGCAACTGTTACGGTTACGTATAATCCCTATAATCGCCCGGGCTCTTTTAGCAAAGAGGTAGTGGTACTAACAGAATCAGGTAAGAGTTATTCTCGTCTTTGGATAAAAGGGTATGTTATTCCGTATTTGCATCCTGTGGAAGAAAATTATCCTTATAAATACGGTGGCGGGCTATGGATGAATATGGAGGTGATGGCCTTTGGTACATTAGATAAAGGAAGTACAAAAACGATGAAACTCAAATTGGCAAATGATACGAATGCCAATATTAAACTCTTCTTTGTAGTAGTAGGTGGTAACACAGATGTTAAATTTACCAGTCCGCGTGCATTGAAGGCTCATGAAGAGAGGGTAATCCCTATTACTTATCAATGTTCTGAGTCTTTCTCTGGAATAAAGAAAACTCGTATTTATTTGGTGGTTAATAATAAAGTTTTGGTGAAGCCCTTAGTCGTGACTTGTATTGGAAAAGAATAAGCTGGAATAGCGAACTCAATATCTGGCTAAAGTAAACTATTTCAATATATAATCTTCCATGTGAAGAACTCTCGTTTGAAATAGATATAGAATTAATAAAAGCAGGTATTTCCTAGTCTGATTAATTGAGCTTTATTTGCAATTAAAAGGATATTATATAATTAATAATAGATGAAAAGATTCTCCAACATAGGTATTTCGCTCTTTTTCTTGTTTTTATTAATGGGGACAGAAGGGCTGGCACAAAAGAAGCATGTCTTTGATATCAACGATGGCCATTTTATGTATGATGGTAAACCGATACAAATTGTTTCCGGAGAAATGCATTATAATAGGATTCCCCATCAATACTGGAGACACCGTATGCAAATGCTTAAAGCAATGGGTCTCAATACTGTTGCCACGTACGTTTTCTGGAATATGCATGAGGTGGAACCCGGAAAATGGGACTTCGGCGGTGATAAGAACTTGAGAGAGTACATCAAGATAGCTGCGGAAGAGGGGTTGCATGTGATTCTGCGTTTCGGGCCCTATGCTTGCGCTGAATGGGAATTTGGAGGTTATCCTTGGTGGTTACAAAATGTCGAAGGACTTGAACTTCGCAGGGATAATGATCAATTTCTTAGATATACGGATCTATATATAAAAAGATTGTATCAGGAAGTAAAAGACCTGTTGATCACCAATGGTGGACCTATCATCATGGTACAGGTTGAAAATGAATTCGGATCTTATGTTTCGCAACGGAAAGATATTCCTTTGGAGGAGCATCGAAAATATAATGCCAAGATAAAAAAGCAACTTTTAAAGGCGGGTTTTACTACGACTTTATTCACTTCCGACGGTACGTGGCTGTTTGAAGGTGGCTCTATAGAAGGTGTGTTGCCCACTGCAAATGGGGAAAGTAATGTTATTAATTTAAAGAAGGCTGTCGACAAATATCATGGAGGTAAAGGTCCTTATATGGTTGCGGAGTTTTATCCGGGTTGGTTATCTCATTGGGCGGAGCCTTTTCCTTCATTATCCGCCTCTGGCATAGCTCGTACGGCTGAAAACTATTTGAAGAATGATGTCTCCTTTAATTTGTACATGGCACATGGAGGCACTAACTTCGGGTTTACCAGTGGGGCCAACTATGATAATAAACATGATATTCAGCCCGATCTCACGAGTTACGATTACGACGCTCCGATAAGTGAGGCCGGCTGGGTTACTCCTAAATATGATTCCTTGCGTTCGGTGATAGGCAAAAATGTGAAATGGAAGTTGGCCGCAGTACCGGCTCCTATACCAGTCATCGAAATTCCATCCATAAAGCTAACGCGCGTTGCCGACGTGCTGGGCTATTTGGAGAAGGGGAGCAAAATAGAAAGTGATGCGCCTCTTACATTCGAACAATTGAATCAAGGATATGGCTATGTGCTTTATTCAAGGCGTTTTAACCAACCGATAAGCGGGACTTTGGATGTTTCAGG
The DNA here is from genome assembly GCF_963666545.1 of uncultured Bacteroides sp. NCBI lineage: Bacteria > Pseudomonadati > Bacteroidota > Bacteroidia > Bacteroidales > Bacteroidaceae > Bacteroides > uncultured Bacteroides sp. The sequence continues at coordinate 3,601,451 of NZ_OY762899.1, forward strand.
ACTTCGTGATTATGCTATTGTCTATGTGAATGGCGAAAAGGTTGGAGAACTCAATCGAGGTGATAAGAAATACAAGATGTCGATAAATATCCCATTCAACTCCACGTTGCAAATTCTAGTTGAAAATATGGGGCGCATTAATTATGGCTCCGAGATAGTAAACAACAAGAAAGGCATTATCAGTCCTGTGAAAATAGATGATATGGAGATGGATGGAAACTGGGAAATGTATAAGCTACCAATGGACGAGGTGCCTGACTTGGATACCCTTTCACAGACGGACGTGTATCCCAATAAAGCGTTATCTACCAATGCCTTGGTTGGCCGCCCACTTGTTTATGAAGGAACATTTTCTTTGACTAACGTCGGAGATACTTTCATTGATATGAGTGATTGGGGAAAAGGAATCATTTTTGTCAACGGGAAAAACCTTGGACGCTACTGGAACGTGGGACCCCAGCAGACACTTTACCTGCCGGGCGTGTGGTTAAAGAAAGGCTTGAATAAAATCCTGATTTTTGAACAGATGAATGATCATATAAAGACTGAAGTAAAAACAGTCAAAGTTCCCATTCTAACTCAACTAAAAAAATAGAGGTAATAGTGTATCTTCACTTTTATCTTTTACCTAATACTTGAATTATCCATAAAGACATGAAGACGAAAATAATCATATCTGCGTTCTTTTCCTTAGTCTATATAATGGCTTTCGCCCAAAGCAAGTCTCTTGAACCCGCATTGATTCCTTTTCCTCAAAAGGTAGAAATGTTTGACGGGAAGTTTCAATTGTCGTCACGAACTCAATTGATTGTTAAAGATCAGGGACATTTTTGGAAAGAGATATCTTACCTGCAATCACTTTTGTCTCCTTTATTGGGAAGAAGTCTCACTACGGATCAGGGAGACAATAGTATAGAGATCAATTACTCCGATCGATTGAAAGACAGTGAAGCGTATGACCTGACGATTACTCCGTCCAAAGTGGTTATTGAGGCTTCTGATTCGCAAGGACTGTTTTATGCCTTACAAACTCTCCGGCAGTTGCTACCTGAGCAGGTGGAGTTGAAGACAAAAGTCAGTGATGCCATCTATTTACCGGCACTTCATATTTTTGATAAACCGGCTTTCGCTTGGCGCGGGACGATGATTGATGTGTCCCGTCACTTCTTTTCCATTGATTATTTGAAGAGGCACATTGATCGCATGGCATTCTATAAAATGAATAAGTTGCATCTGCATCTGACTGATGATCAAGGATGGCGTATTGAGATAAAGAAATACCCGGCATTGACCGCCCAAGGAGCATGGCGAAAATTCAATAATCAAGATACGGTATGCATGAATCTGGCAAAGGAAAATACTGATTTTGAAATTGATCAACGCTATATTATCAATAAAGACGGCATGAAGCTTTATGGAGGATATTTCACGCAAGACCAAATTCGTGATCTGGTGCAATATGCCGTGGAACGTCATGTTGACATAATCCCCGAAATAGATATGCCCGGACATTTGCTGGCCGCTATTGCCGCTTATCCTTACCTTGCCGATGTAAAAGAGATCGGTTGGGGAAAACTCTTTTCTACTCCATTGTGCCCATGCAAAGAAGAGGTTTATACATTTGTGGAAGATGTCTTGTCTGAGGTCATGGCGATTTTTCCTTCCAAGTATATTCATATCGGTGCGGATGAGGTCGATAAGACAACATGGGCAAAGTCGGATCTTTGTAAGCAGTTGATGAAGAAAGAGAATATAAAGAGCCTGAATGATCTGCAGGCCTACTTTGTGCATCGTGTTTCTGAATTCGTCAAATCCAAAGGCAGGCAGGTGATTGCGTGGGACGATGTTCTAGATGATGGCGATGTGGACTCCGGTATTAATGTGATGTATTGGAGAGGGTGGGTGAGTAGCTCTCTGGACAAGGCTGCCCATAAAGGCAATCCTGTAATCATGTCGCCTACCAATCCTCTGTATTTTGATTACATACCTGACAAAAGTAGTCTTAGATCTGTTTATGACATGAATGTTGTTTATGATATTTTCTCTGCAAATAAAGCTGGCTCTTTGGTGCAAGGTGCTCAAGCAAATCTGTGGAGTGAGAAGATTCCTTCTGAACAACGGGCCGATTATTTGTTATTTCCTCGTTTAACGGCATTAGCCGAACGCTTGTGGACTAATCAAAACCTGTACGATGGTTATTCAAAGCGTCTTTTGGCTCATTTTTCTCGTTTAGACGCAATGAAGGTCCATTATCGCTTGCCGGATCTTACCGGATTTGTATTGGAAGGTGTTTTTGTGAAAGAAGCCTTGTTTACGGTTAATAACCCTCTTCCCCAAATAGCAATTTATTATACTCTGGATGGTTCTACCCCGAATCTCAGCTCAAAGAAACTAACGGGTGCACTGAAAATTAATAAGCCGGTTCAGTTAAAATTTTCTTTGTTGAGTCCGAATGGTGCTAAAGGAGATGTCTATACAGTTAACTATCGTCAGATGTCGATGGCAAAACCAACCAAATTAAGAGGAAAAACGAAAGCTGGCTTATCGTGTTCCTTCTATGATGGACTATTCAACAGTACAAAGAAGGTGAAGGAAGTCAGGGACAAGGAAATGGTTGTATCGAATGTAACAGTTCCCAAAGAATTTGTGACTCCCGCGTTTGCTTTGAAATACAAAGGTTATGTAAAAGTGCCGGAAACAGGAATATACAGCTTCTATTTTACTTGCGATGATGGCGGAATGTTGTATCTGAATGATCAGGTTATAGTAGATAATGACGGATTGCATTCTGCCATCGAAAAAAGTGGGCAAGCGGCATTGGAAAAGGGAATTCATCCTTTCTGTCTTGATTTTGTTGAAGGTGGCGGAGGCTTTACATTGAAGTTGCAATACAGCTTAAATGGAAGCGCGCCCCAAGATGTGCCTGACAGCTGGTTCATGCATTGATCGAAATTTTAAAATCAGAAAAGAGATTATACTCATGAGGAAATATTTACTAATAATTGGTTTGTTTTTATTTGCATTCAACACCTTAATGCCAGCCTCTACAATGGACACCCTCAAGTCTATTGCCCCTATACCTTTGGGTAAACAAGTGAGGTGGCAGCAGATGGAAACATTGGCTTTTGTGCATTTTGGATTAAATACATTCGACGATAAGGAGTGGGGATATGGAGACGTTTCTCCGCAAGTATTTAATCCCACGAAATTAGACTGTGAACAGTGGGTTCGGACTTTCCTGAAGTCGGGCATAAAAGAAGTCATCATTACGGCTAAACATCATGATGGCTTTTGTCTTTGGCCAACGCATCTTACTGATTATTGCATTCGTAATACTCCTTATAAGAATGGGAAAGGCGACATTGTCGGTGAATTGTCGGCGGCATGCCAGAAATATGGTCTAAAATTTGGCGTTTATCTTTCCCCATGGGACAGGCATCAAGCCAATTATGGCACACCTGAATATGTGGAGTACTTCTATAAGCAGCTTAGGGAACTACTTACGCGATATGGTAATATCTCTGAGGTCTGGTTTGACGGAGCTAACGGAGGTGACGGATGGTACGGCGGAACAAAAGAGATACGTCGAATAGATAGGAAAACATATTACGATTTTGGGCGTGCTTATCGAATGGTGGAAGAACTCCAACCGGAAGCAATCATCTTTTCAGATGGTGGTCCGGGTTGTCGATGGATAGGTAATGAAGAAGGCTTTGCCGGAGCAACTAACTGGTCCTTTTTACGCTCAAAAGAGGTTTATCCCGGTTATGAGAACTATCCCGAGCTACAATATGGACATGCCGATGGAGACAAGTGGGTACCGGGAGAATGTGATGTCTCTATCAGGCCCGGATGGTTTTATCATCCTAATGAAGATGATCGGGTAAAATCTGTGGAGCAATTGGTTGACTTGTATTATCGAAGCGTGGGGCATAACGCGAATTTTCTACTTAATTTTCCGATAAACCGAGATGGTTTGGTTCATCCAACCGACTCGACCAATGCAGTGAATTATCATCTTCAGATTAAAAAGGAATTATCTCATAATTTATTGGCGGGTATACATCCTCGTGTCTCAAATGATCGCGGAGGCCAATTTTCCGGAAAGGCAGTGACGGACGGTCGTTATGATACTTATTGGGCTACGGAGGATGGCGTGACGAAGGCGGTCATTGAGTTTAATTTGCCGCATAAAGAAAAAATGAACAGACTGTTATTACAAGAGTATATCTCTCTTGGACAACGGGTGCAATCATTTGTTGTGGAGTATTATCTAAACAAGCAATGGCATCCGGTGAAGTTGAATGAAGAGACAACTACTATCGGGTATAAACGGATTCTTCGTTTTACAACAGTAGCAACGAATCGTATCCGAATTCGCTTTACCGCCGCTCGGACTTGTTTGTGTATCAATAATATTGAGGCTTTTTATTCCGGTAGTGATCTACTCTTCAATATTACTAAGGACCATCAGATGGAAATACAGGGATATCCGTTCACACTGCCACAAGTTGATATTGCACAGATGAAGAAATGCATTGATAGGAATGACAGTACAACCTGTTTTGTGGATGAAAAGACAGTTCTGATTGATTTGGGCGAGAAACGATTGGTTCATTCTTTTTCCTATTTGCCGGATCAGTCCAATAAAGGTTTAATTTCTAATTATGAACTTGGCGTTGGCATGACCGAAAATGTGATGGATAAAGTGATTTCTTCCGGTGAATTCTCTAATATCAGGAACAATCCTGTTTGGCAGAAAGTATATTTCGCACCGGTATATGCTCGATATCTGATGTTTAAACCGACCCGTATGATTAACGATGATGATCGGATTGGTATAGCAGAGATGAGAATTGAATAAAAAACAATGACCTGATAATGTTTTAATTTTATTAATTTACACATGGACTTTCTTCCTCTCTTCCTCCCCCTCTTGCGATGAGTGGAGGAAAGTCTTTTATAATATTGCATTAAAAAAGTAGTTATGTATAAAAGAAAAATTGTTTTGAGCGGACTGGCATTCTTTTTTTTCTCATTCTATCTTTCGGCACAACAGGTTTTCCCTTATCGCAACCCTGATTTATCCGTAGAGGTTCGCACGCATGATTTGCTCGGTCGTATGACTTTGGATGAAAAGGTTGGGCAACTATTATGTCCGTTGGGTTGGGAGATGTATGATCTAAAAGGAAGTCAGGTAAAGGTCTCCGAACGTTTTAAATCTTTAGTAAAGGAAAAACAGGCGGGTATGCTTTGGGGCGTTTACAGGGCGGATCCGTGGACAAAGAAAACTTTGGAGAACGGACTGAGACCTGAATCTGCCGCCAGGGCCGGGAACGCTTTGCAGAAATATGTGATTGAAAATACTCGTTTGGGCATTCCGATGTTTTTGGCAGAGGAGGCGCCTCATGGTCATATGGCTATTGGCGCCACAGTCTTTCCAACCGGTATCGGTATGGCCGCCACCTGGTGCCCCTCATTATTGGAAGAAGAGGGAAAGGCTATTGGTAAGGAGATCCGCTTGCAGGGAGGACATGTCAGTTACGGGCCGGTCATTGATTTGGCCCGTGACCCACGATGGTCTCGGGTGGAGGAAACCTTCGGTGAGGATCCTGTCTTGTCAGGCTCCCTGGCTGCGGCCATGGTGAAAGGCCTTGGCGGAGGAAAGCTGGATCAAGAATATGCGACTGTGGCCACATTAAAACATTTTATTGCTTATGGCATACCCGAGGGCGGCCAGAATGGCAATCCTTCTTTTGTCGGAAGAAGAGACTTGATGACTGATTTTCTACCCCCTTTTCGTAAAGCGATACAAGCGGGCGCATTGTCCGTGATGACATCCTACAATTCCATGGACGGGATCCCCACTACGGCTAATCATTATCTCCTGACAGAGTTGCTGCGTAACGAGTGGCATTTCCGTGGTTTCTCGATCTCTGATCTCTACAGCATTGAAGGACTCTATATTCATCACTTTGTTGCCCGTTCAAACGCCGAAGCGGCCGTCCTGTCACTCTCTGCAGGCCTTGACGCGGATTTGGGAGGTGATGCTTTTGCCACTTTAGCTAGTCAGGTACGTGAAAAGAAGATTGATGAAGCCCTGATTGATACGGCTGTTTGTCGTGTTCTGCGTTTGAAGTTTGAGATGGGATTGTTTGAACATCCGTATGTGGATCCGCGGAAAGCGAAGCAGGAAGTTCGTTCCGCCGAACATATTCAGCTGGCGCGTAATTGCGCCCGGCAGTTGATCACTTTATTGAAAAACGAAAAAGAGACCTTGCCGCTTTCCAGGCAAATTGGTAAGGTGGCCGTGGTGGGTCCTAATGCCGATAATCTATACAATATGCTTGGCGATTATACCGCCCCTCAGGAGGAGAGCAACGTGATTACCGTTTTGGAAGGGATCAAGAAGAAAATAGGCGCCTCACGGGTGGAATACGTTAAAGGATGTGCCATTCGTGACACGACTGATTGTGAGTTGGAAAAGGCCGTTGATGTCGCCTGTCGTGCTGATGTGGTTATTGCCGTGGTCGGCGGTTCCAGCGCCCGCGACTTTAAAACAAGTTATAAAGAGACCGGAGCCGCGATCACCAATCCCAATGCGGTGAGCGACATGGAGTGCGGAGAGGGATTTGACAGGGGATCCTTGGAACTTATGGGCAAGCAAATGGATTTGCTCAAAGCGCTCAAAGCAACAGGGAAACCATTGATTGTGGTTTATATTGAAGGACGTCCGCTGGATAAAAATTGGGCGGCCGATCATGCGGATGCCTTGCTTACCGCCTGGTATCCCGGACAAGAGGGGGGTGATGCGATCGCGGATGTTCTGTTTGGCGATTACAACCCGGCCGGCCGTTTGCCCGTTTCCGTTCCACGAAATGTGGGACAACTTCCTGTCTATTACAATAAGAAAAATCCGGCTACTCATGATTATGTTGAAATGTCTTCCACGCCACTTTATCCTTTTGGATACGGGCTAAGCTTTTCTACTTTTGAGTACTCGAACCTGAATATCTCACAGAAGGCGCCTTCTTGTTTTGAAGTGTCTTTTGATGTCAGTAATACAGGGAAATACGATGGTGATGAAGTTGCCCAACTCTATCTTCGGGATGAATATGCGTCGGTGGTGCAACCGGTGAAACAGCTCAAACATTATCAACGCCTCTTCATTAAAAAGGGAGAAGTGAAACGTGTCTGCTTTTTGCTTGCGGAAGAAGATTTCTCCTTGATCAATGCGGATATGAAGCGGGTGGTGGAACCCGGCGACTTTCAAGTCCAGATAGGTGCTTCCTCGAATGATATACGATTAACAGATAAAATAGCAATCAAATGAACAAGTTTAAATTTGTACAATTAGCCGGGATGTTGCTATGGAGCATTATGGGTTACCAGCAACAGGCACTTGCTGCAAAAAGCAAGAATCCCGTTCAGTATGTTGATCCTAGAATCGGCTCCGGCGGACACGGACATGTGTTTGTGGGGGCGAATGTTCCTTTCGGATTTGTACAGTTGGGCCCTACCGAACCCGTCAGAGGCTGGGACTGGTGCTCCGGTTACCATTATAGCGACTCCGTCCTGGTAGGTTTCAGCCATTCGCATCTCAGTGGAACAGGCATAGGCGACTTGGGCGATATTACCTTCTTTCCTACCCAAGACCAAAGCCGCTCGGCCTGTTTTAATCATGATGATGAAACAGTCTCACCGGGATATTATTCCGTTCGCTTGTCCCCGTCCAATATAAACGTGAAACTCACCGCCACGGCACGAACGGGCTTTCATCAATATACATTTCCTGCCAAGGGAGAAGCCATGGTGGTGGTCGATCTGCAAAAAGGGATTGGTTGGGATCAATGGACCGACAGCCGTTTGGCGCAAGAGAACGATACGTTGATTTCCGGATACCGCATCTCAACCGGGTGGGCAAAGAATCAGCAGGTCTACTTTGCCGCCGTCTTTTCCAAACCGATTCGTCACTTTACAGCGATCAATGATTCTGTTGGAATCTTCTCCTTTCTGACGAACGGAGAAACCGATCCGCTTTATGTCAAGGTAGGTCTGTCTGCTGTCAGTGTGGAAAACGCAAAGCTAAACCTGGAGGATGAAGTTGGTTCACGTCATTTTAACGCAGTGGCCGATGAAGCGAAATCTCTTTGGAACAAAGAGCTGCAGAAGATACAAGTTTCCATGGATGATGATGTCGCTAAAAGAATCTTTTATACCGCATTCTATCATACGATGATCGCTCCGTCCGTGTTTTGCGATGTCAATGGAGACTATCGGGGAAGTGACGGGAAGATCTACCGGAAAGCTGATTTTGTGAATTATACCACTTTCTCTTTATGGGATACTTATCGGGCGGCGCATCCTCTGGCCACGCTGGTTCACCCGGAACGCATGAGGGATTATGCCCAAACGTTGCTCGCTATTTTTAAGCAGCAAGGAAAGTTGCCCGTGTGGCATTTGATGGGCAATGAGACGGATTGCATGGTGGGTAATCCCGGCATTCCCGTATTGGCTGATTTGTTGTTGAAAGGATTTGTGGCAGATAAAGAAGCCGCCTTTGAGGCCATGAAAACTTCAGCCATGCTCGATGAACGCTCGATGAATTTGTTGAAGGCGTATGGCTATATTCCTTATGATAAAGAGCCGACAAATGAAACGACTGCCAAGGGGCTTGAATACGCTTTGGCGGATGGTTGCGTGGCGCAAGTTGCCCAACGGCTGGGCAAGAAGGACGACTATGCCTATTTTCATCGCCGGAGTCAGTCTTATCAATTTTATTGGGACAAGAACACCCATTTCATGCGTGGCCTTTCCTCTACCGGCAGTTTTAGTGAACCGCTGGATCCGTTTGTGAGCAGTCCTGGCAAAGGTGATTATACCGAAGGCAATGCCTGGCAGTATGTCTGGCTCGTACCGCATGATGTACATGGATTAATCAAATTATTCGGAAGTGAGGATGCCTTTACCTCGAAACTGGACTCCTTGTTCGAAGTGAAAGGCGATTTGGGAAAAGAGGCCGCTCCCGACATTTCAGGTTTAATAGGGCAGTACGCGCATGGCAACGAACCCAGTCACCACATTCTCTATTTATACAACTATGTGGGGAAACCATACAAGTCAGCTCCGAGATTGCGCGAGGTGATGCAGACTTTATATCACGATGCCCCGGATGGTTTGTGCGGCAATGAAGATGTCGGCCAGATGTCTGCCTGGTATGTTTTATCCGCACTCGGTATATATCAGGTAAACCCTGCAGGAGGTGTTTACGTCTTTGGCAGTCCGATCGTCAATGAAGCCGAGTTGGCTGTGGGGGCGAACAAGACTTTTAAGATTATCGCCCATAATAACAGCAAAGAAAACAAGTATATTCAGTCGGTTAAGCTCAACGGAAAAACGTACACTAAATCATCTATTCATTATAAGGATATTGTGGCAGGTGGTGTGCTCGAGTTTGAAATGGGAAGTCAACCCTCTTCAACCTTTGGAGTGGCTCCAAGGGACAGGCCTTAACTTTCAATGTCGCTTAGTTGAGCAATCATCATAATCGTTTTTAATATGATTTCTCATACCCGATGACATTTTCATGTTTGATGTTACAAATCTTTAATTTTCATGCAACCTTTTTCACTACTATTCCGTCTAAATAAATGTAGCGCGCACAAATAGGAATAAAACGTAGTATTAATAAGGAATAGTCTTATTACATGAAAAAGGTATTTAGCATCGTGATTGCATTAATAGCTTGTCAAACACTATTTGCTCAAGCACTGCAATTAAAGGGATTAGTGATGTCATCGGGCAAGCGACCGGTGGAATTTGCAAATGTGATTCTTTGTAAAAGTGATTCTGTTTTTGTGACTGGTGGCACAACAGACGCGAGAGGTAAATTTAGTATGAATAACCTTCAAAAAGGCGGCTACAATTTACAGATTTCTTGTTTGGGGTATCAAACAAAAACGGTTAGTATCAATGACTTCACAAAGAGTGTGGATCTTGGGAGTATAGAGATGGATACTGCGGCAGTGGCTTTGAGTGAAGTGGTTGTTACAGCTGCCAACGTCATAAATAAAGTAGATCGCAAAGTGATACTGCCGAATGCTTCTCAGATGAAATCATCTACCAATGGATTTGATCTTTTACAGCGATTGAATTTAAGTCGCATTGATATAGATCTCTTGAGGAATACGATCTCTGCTGCCGGTGGTGGTGAAGTACAGTTAAGAATTAATGGTATAAAATCAAGCGTTCAGGAGATAAAATCGATTCGTCCTGAAGATATTATTCGCATTGAGCATCATGAAGAACCGGGACCTCGTTATGAAAATGCGGAAGCGGTTATTGACTACATTACCCGAAGGCGAAATACGGGCGGATTTATCTCTATGGATTTAAGTAATTCCTTGCAATTGCCCTTTGGCGATAATAGCTTTAACGCCAAAGTAAATTATAATAAATCGGAATTTGGAGTCTTCTATAATGGTAGTTACAGAAAGGTTAAAGAGATGTGGCGCAATAATTCAGAGACTTTTAATTTTGCCGATGGAAGTACTTTGACGCGCATTGAAAAAGGGATGCCGGACAAATGGTGGATGAATTGGCATTACATGCACCTGAATTATAGTTATCAGGAGCCTGATAAATGGTTTTTTAATGCTACCGTGCGAACGAGTATTAATGATGTGCCGAAAACGAACTACAGAAGCTTACTTTATTCTTCGGACAATCCACATGGGAGTGTTGACATGAACGATAATTCGTCTTCAAAAATGCATATTCCTTCTTTAGATCTTTATTTCCAGAGTAATCTGAAAAATCAGCAGTTTCTTATGTTTAATCTTGTTGGGACGTATATTGATACAGAAACCAAGAGGTATTATAGCGAGATACGTGGAGGGGAGGCTCTTACTGAATTATTGAATAATGTGGATGGTAGCAAATACTCTTTGATCGGCGAAGGTATTTATGAAAAGGGGTTCAAGGCCGGGCGCTTGAGTGTAGGATTGAAGCACACTCAGAGTTTTACTGATAATACTTACTCCGGTACTAGTATTGCTGAAACAAGCATGAAGCAGGCTGAAACTTATTTATATGCTGAGTTTCAAGGTACAGCGAACAAATTTAGTTATTCAGTAGGAATAGGCGGAAGTCGTTCATGGCTCAAAGAGAAAGAGGAGGGGTATCAGAACTATACTTTCCGTCCAACGATTAGTCTGAAATATAAAATGAGTGATAACTCTTCGCTTCGCTATCATGCCAGTGTGTATAGCTCTGCCCCGTCTTTATCCGACCTAGGGGATGTAGAGCAAATGATTGATTCGTTACAAATACGAAGAGGAAATAAGGCACTTAAACCTGATATGAGATATACTCACTCTTTGAATTACGACATCAAGAAAGGTATTTTCAGCGGTAGCATGTATATTGGCCACAAATATTACCACAAGCCTATCATGGAAAGAACATTGATTGAGGATGATCTGTTTGTTCGGACCATGGAAAATCAAAAGAGCTGGCAGAAACTAACCACGGAAGCCGAGCTATCTGTTCGTCCGTTCAAAGATTTTCTGACACTAAAGTTTGTAACCGGAGTTAATTATTTCGATAGTAAAGGTCTTGATTATCATCACACTTATACCGATTGGTATTACCGTGCTAGCGTGAATGCTTCTTATAAGGAATGGTCTCTTTTCTTTGATATTAAAAAAGGAAGCAATGATTTCGATGGAGAAACGTTAGATTATAATGAGAACTTTCATGCTTTAGGAATAATGTACAAACATAAAAATTTGAGTTTGGGTGCTAATACCTTAAATCCGTTTACAAGTGTTTGGAAAGGTGGAAGTAATAATCTTAATGCCTTGGCTTCTTCTCAAAAGCGGATCTATATTGGAGGACTATCAAACACGGTAGTATTCAAAGTTTCTTATAACTTTAACTTTGGTCGTAAATTACAATCTGTAGAGAAGAGATTAAATAATGAAGATAAGGATTCGGGAGTTTTGAATGGTGGCAAATAAAAATAGATAGAAGGGGCATGCACAAAAATGTAGCGCTAAAACACAAAAAGCTTCAGATAAAATCTGAAGCTTTTTTAATATGGGTGGAAGACGGGGCTCGAACCCGCGACCTTCGGAACCACAATCCAACACTCTAACCAGCTGAGCTACGTCCACCATATTGCATTTCTCTAATGCGGTGCAAAGATAGAGAATATCTTTGATTCTGCAAATAGATTCATTTGTTTTTTAACTAAAAAGTATACTCATTTATCTCATGGTTATACTTTCTGAAAAGGGATCGGGAAGTTTCTGTGAAGATTTTCAAGCGATTACGTGCTGCAGGAGGAAGTGAGTCGTTTGAAATGTTCACAGGTACAAGCATGTGATTTTTCTTTCCTGTCAGAACAGGACGGGCGACCCATACCAAGCTATAGCTGCAATGGCTCACATAAGTGGCACTATCTTTGGTCAATTCGAGCTTGAAAAGTAAACCGCCATCTGTATTGGGAGCCGACATGTGTGAAATGAAATTTCCAAGAGAATAGACTACGGCATGTTTGTTACCACTCACACTGTCTGTTCGTAATTCCATCGGTTGCACCACGTGAGGATGAGAGCCGATGATATGAGTGACACCTTGTGAGAGTAGCCAATTAGTTAAAGATGTTTGTTCTTTGTTGGGAAGTTGCTTATATTCTTCTCCCCAATGCATGCATGCTATGATAGCATCGGGCTTGAGTGCCTGAGCAGCTTTTATATCATTGCTCATGATGCTTTTGTCGATGTAGTTCACTACGTTGGGCAAGCTTACGGCAATGCCATTTGTGCCATACGTATAGTTCAGTAAAACGATGCGGAATCCTTTTTCTTCTATCAGTAAAGGATAACGTAATTCTCTGATTGCCTGATTTATATAGGTTCCGGCATGAGGAATACGCAAAGAATCGAGCAGGGAGATCGTGCGCTCTAGTCCGGCTTTTCTGCGGTCGAGGCAATGATTGTTGGCAGTGAGAAGAATGTCGAATCCTGCATCCTTAATGGCTGAGAGGTATTCGTCGGGTGCACTAAACTGTGGATACCCTTTGTATGGTTTACCCCCCAGTGTAACTTCCAGATTACCGATTGCTACATCTGCTTTACTAATTTCTTCTTTTACGAATTTGAAACATGCAGTATAATCGTATCCGGAAGCAGTGCGAGCAGCATCTATTTGCCCCTGGTGTTGCATCAGATCACCGGCAAACAATAACGTTATTTTTTTAGGAGCTACACTGTCGCTCTCTGTAGTAATGCTGGCCTTCTCTTGAGACGCCGAACTACAGGAGAATGAAAGCAGCAGAATAAGAAGAGGAAAGGAGAAAGCTCTCATTATAGTGTTGGGGATTTAGTGTATAATTTAAGGTAAGTGCAGAAAGAAGGTTAGAAAAATGAGCGACACTTTATTCCGCTGATATTAGCATCGGCAGTTCATATCGCTCATTTTGTTTTTTATTTATAGATTGCCTTTTTTCCGGCAAGCAAGGTGTTCTTCATTAGCGAGACAATAGTCATCGGTCCCACACCACCCGGTACTGGAGTGATGAATGAACATTTGGGTGCAACCTCATCAAACTTCACGTCACCGGTTAGTTTGAAACCTGATTTGGTTTTGTCTGATGGTACCCGGGTTGTTCCAACGTCGATTACTACAGCGCCTTCTTTCACCATATTGGCAGTAAGGAAGTTGGGTTGCCCCAAAGCAGCAATAATGATATCAGCTTCCTGACATTCTTTTACCAAATCGTGCGAACGGCTGTGGCATACGGTTACTGTTGCATCTCCCGGATAGGCTTTCTGCATCATTAGGGCGGCCATTGGTTTGCCAACAATATTGCTGCGTCCCAGTACCACACATTTTTTGCCGGATGTTTCTATCTCATATCGTTTTAATAATTCCAATATTCCATTGGGCGTTGCTGAAACATAACAAGGCAAACCAATAGACATCCTTCCCACATTGATGGGGTGGAAACCATCTACATCTTTGCGGTAGTCGATTGTTTCAATTACTTTTTGTTCCGAAATATGTTTGGGAAGAGGTAATTGAACAATGAAACCATCCACGTCGTCATCAGCGTTCAACTCACATACTTTGGCAAGCAATTCTTCTTCGGTAACATCACTTTCATAGCGAAAGAGCGAAGATTTGAATCCACAGACTTCGCAGGCTTTTACTTTTGCTGATACATATGTTTCACTTCCACCGTCATGTCCGATAAGTATTGCTGCCAGATGAGGTTGTTTTCCTCCTTTGGCCACAATGTCGGCTACCTCGGCGGCTATTTCTAACTTTACTTGTTCAGAGATTGCTTTTCCATCAATTAATTTATAATCTGCCATATCTTGAGTTATTCGTTACCGTTTCATTTTTGGCATCATTTTGCCCATTTTGCTTCCGGTCACCATCTTCATCATTTTGCGTGTCTCTTCGAATTGCTTCAGCAGGCGATTTACTTCCTGAATAGTGGTGCCACTTCCCTTTGCTACACGCGTGCGGCGCGATCCATTGAGCAGAGCAGGGTTTGAACGTTCTTTCGGAGTCATGGAATGAATGATGGCCTCTATGCTTTTGAAGGCATCGTCATCAATATCAATGTCTTTGATAGCCTTACCTACTCCCGGAATCATTGATGCCAGGTCTTTCAGATTACCCATCTTTTTGATCTGTGCAATCTGGCTAAGGAAGTCGTTGAAGTCAAATTGATTTTTAGCTATTCTCTTCTCTATTCGTTTGGCTTCTTCTTCGTCAAATTGTTCTTGCGCACGTTCTACCAGTGAAACAATGTCACCCATGCCAAGAATACGGTCGGCCATACGGGCGGGGTGAAATTGATCGACAGCATCCAGTTTCTCACCGGTTCCTACAAATTTGATAGGCTTGTTGACTACCGAACGTATAGATAATGCAGCACCACCGCGGGTATCACCATCAAGTTTGGTTAGTACTACTCCATCAAAATCTAGGCGGTCGTTGAATTCTTTAGCTGTGTTTACAGCATCTTGTCCCGTCATTGAGTCGACTACAAACAGAATCTCATTTGGATTAATAGCTTCTTTGATCGCTGCTATCTCGTTCATCATCTGCTCATCTACAGCTAGACGACCGGCTGTATCGACAATAACCAAATCATATCCTTTGGCCTTAGCCTCTTTAATTGCATTTCGGGCGATTGAAACAGGATCTTTGCTGTCGATTTCCGAGTAAATAGGCACTCCGATTTGTTCGGCAAGAACACGTAGCTGTTCGATAGCCGCAGGGCGATATACGTCACAAGCAACAAGCAAAGGATTCTTTCCCTTTTTGCTTTTGAGCATTCGCGCCAACTTGCCCGAGAATGTAGTTTTACCCGAACCTTGCAACCCCGCCATCAAAATTACTGCAGGCTGTCCTTTCGTGTCTATATCTACAGTTTCGCCTCCCATTAATTGAGCTAGTTCGTCGTGCACGATTTTCACCATTAACTGGCTGGGCTTTACGGCAGTAAGCACGTTTTGGCCTAACGCTTTTTCCTTCACTGTATCGGTGAAAGTTTTAGCCACTTTATAGTTTACATCGGCATCTAGAAGAGCTTTGCGCACATCTTTTAGTGTCTCGGCTACATTGATCTCGGTGATTTTGCCTTCACCTTTCAGAATCTTAAACGACCTCTCGAGTCTTTCGCTTAAATTATCGAACATATATTAATCACAAATTACAAATTATCTAATTTTCGGTTCTTAAGGATGCAAATGTACGAAAATTCCATTTATTTATATCCTTTTATTCTGCCATTTTGCCTTTTTAAAGTAGATATAGCTTGCCACAAGTAGCAGGCAATAATATAAAATCTCTGTGGTAAAGCAAATTTCTACCGGAGCGCGTAGCCATACCCCAACAATAAAAACATACATCATGTAAATGGAAAGAGTGATCACTTCGAGCATGAGTGCAGAGCGGGTATTACCCGTTCCTGAAATGCCGTTGAACAGAATATTTGCAACAGAAGCGATGAGCATGGCGGTAGCTATGACATAAACAGCTGTTACGGATTCGGCAATCAAAGCTGCTTCATTGGTATATATTGAGAGTATTGCTTGTGGGAAAATTGAGATGACAACAACCAATGCCAGCATTAACAGAAAAGAGAAGCGGGCGATCTTTTTTATTAACGGTATGACGTGCTGAATGTCATTAGAACCAATGGCATTACTCACAAGGCTGTTGGTTGCCGTAGACAGTGAACTAACCGGAATCATCATAACAATATAAATGCTTCGCACAATGTTGGCTATGGCAAGTTCGCGCTGTCCTAACCGTTCTACGGCAGCAAAAAAAGCAAACCATGTGGCCATCGATAAAAAGTATTGAAGCATGGTGAAACATGAAATACTTAGAATTCTCTTCAATAATTCGGGCTGAAACGAACGAAAGCGGTTCAATCCGTATTTCTTAAAATCAACGGTAGTATATGTATAGATGAAGAAAAAGACAATGGAAGATGCTTCTGCAATAACGGAAGCGATGGCAGCACCTTTTATTCCCATTTCGGGGAATCCGAATTTTCCGAATATGAGCACATAGTCGAGTACCACATTCGTCAAGGCCATTACTATGGCATTAATTGTTAGTACTTTTGTACGGGTGGTACCGATATAAAAAGCACGAAACATGACATTGAGAAAAGAAAAGAAGAAGCCGTAAACCCGCCAATGAATAAACTCCATTGTGGCATCGTATATAGTTTCAGACGAAACCAGCAATCGCATGATGTTTCCTCCAAAAAGACGGGTGAAACCAAAGAGTAGAAACGCCATGACCATCAGAAACATGACACCCTGAATCATGACAGGCCCTACTTCCGCATATTGTTTTTCTCCATTGCGACGGGCAATCATGATTTGAGAACCGGTGCTGAAACCGAAAGCGACAGTGAAAATGCAGATATAGAACAAGCCTCCCATGGCAGAGGCTCCTAAGGCTACTTCACTGACACGTCCCAGAAAGGCTGTATCAGTAACGTTGATGATGTTTTGTGCAAGAAGACTTAGCAAGATCGGGAAACTAACGTTCCAGATTTGTTTGTTGGTGTACATAAATAAATACTTAAGTTTGCTGTTTCAAAGATATTGTTTTTATTCAAAAATAAAGGAGCGAAAATGATCATTCATCTCCGCTCCTTTATTTGCTTTATGTTGTTTCTGTTGTTAGCTGTTCATGCTCATCAGAAATTCATCGTTGTCTTTCGTCTTTTCTAAGCGGTCTTTAACGAAATCCATTGCTTCAATCGGATTCATATCCGATAGATATTTGCGTAGAATCCACATGCGGTCAAGTGTTTGCTTGTCTAGAAGCAGATCGTCGCGTCGAGTGCTCGAAGCTACAATATTCACGGCCGGGAAGATTCGTTTGTTAGACAAGTTACGATCGAGCTGAAGCTCCATGTTACCTGTTCCCTTGAATTCTTCGAAGATAACTTCATCCATTTTAGAACCTGTATCGATAAGTGCGGTAGCTAAAATAGTCAGCGAACCTCCGTTTTCAATGTTACGGGCAGCTCCGAAGAAGCGTTTAGGTTTGTGGAGTGCATTTGCATCTACACCACCCGAAAGTACTTTACCCGAAGCAGGAGATACAGTATTGTATGCGCGAGCTAAGCGGGTGATGGAGTCGAGGAAGATCACTACATCGTGTCCACATTCTACCATTCTTTTCGCTTTCTCCAGCACGATGCCTGCTATTTTCACGTGGCGTTCTGCCGGTTCGTCGAATGTTGAAGCAATGACTTCGGCATTTACGCTACGAGCCATGTCGGTAACTTCTTCCGGACGCTCATCGATGAGCAACATAATCATGTATACTTCCGGATGATTGGCTGCTATAGCATTTGCGATTTCTTTCAGCAAAATCGTTTTACCGGTTTTGGGTTGAGCTACGATCAAGCCGCGTTGTCCTTTACCAATCGGAGCGAACAAATCGACTACACGGGCAGACATAGAATCTGAATATCCTCCTCGGCAAAGTTTGAACTTCTCATCTGGGAAAAGAGGTGTGAGGTGTTCGAATGGAACGCGGTCACGTACAAAAGTAGCGTCGCGGCCATTGATCTTTGATACTTTAACCAGAGGGAAATATTTTTCTCCTTCTTTCGGAGGACGAATAGCTCCTTCAACCACATCACCGGTTTTTAAACCGAATAGTTTTATTTGTGATTGAGAAACATAGATATCATCAGGAGATGCAAGGTAGTTATAATCTGATGAACGTAAGAATCCGTATCCGTCTTGCATAATTTCCAAGACGCCGGTTCCAATCAAAATATCTTCAAATTCGTAAGCCTTTTCACGCTCGATAATTTTACGTTCCGGACGTTCAGGAGCAGTCGCTGCTTCAGCCGATATAGGTTTTTGAATTGGCGGACGTTGTTGATTGTTGTTGTTGTCGCGCGGACGGATGATGCGCTTGGCTTGTATTTGTTGCTCTTGAGCTACGGCAGGTTCAACTTTGGTTGCTTCAAATTTGCCGAGTAACTCAGTGGGCAATTCCATCTTTTCAGAAGGTAATTCTTCGATTGGCACAAAATCGTCGTCAGCATCCACTAGTACGGGGCTTTCTTCTTCCGGTTGAATAACAGGTCTTATAGGCTTAATAGGCCTGTTTAGAGCCTGTGGAGCTTGCTGTCCTTGAGGAGCAGTTTGTTGCCCTTGTCCTTGTGGAGCCTGTTGTCCTTGTCCTTGTGCTTGAGGTGCTTGCTGTCCTTGCTGCGGTGTTGATTGCTGTACTTTTGCCGCTACTACTTGCTGCACCTTTACCACTGCTTGTGGCACTTGTGTTGCTACTACAGGAGCTTCAATCGTTGCTTCTGTTTTCACAGCCTCTTTATTTTCGCTTTTTGTTTTCTTTGGGCGACCTTTGCGTTGCTTCGGATCAACTTGTTCGTCTTTAGCCTTAGCTACGTCTTCTGCAGGTTTTGCCGGAGTTGTAATAATAGGTTTGGGTCTGTCTGTCGTTTCAGTTTTTGGAGCAATGGGAGTTGGTTTTGGTGCAACAGGTTGTGGTTTAGTTACCGGAGCAGCTTTTTCTGTTCGGCTTATTTCGCCATTTTTAGATGCGGAGAAAACTTTGTCGGCTCCTTCTTTCTTTACATTAACGCGAGAGCGTTTTTTGTTGTCGTCTTTGCGATCCTCTTTTATTTTGTCGGCGGCTATTTTCTTTGTAGCGCCCACGATGGCTTGTTCATCGAGGATCTTGTAGACTAGTTCTTCTTTCTTAAGTGAGTCTGTTTTTTTGATGCCCAATTCTTGGGCAATAGTTTGCAGTTCCGACAAATTTTTGTCGTTCAATTGAATGATGTTATACATACGTATAGGTAAATTATTATAATGTTTCTCTTTTCGCTGAAATGCACATAGCATAGCTACGACTATCAGTCCAGAGCAATGCGGGCATAAGCGCTATTATGAATTTGGGATAATTACTTTTTGAATCGGGATATTAAAGTCTTTAATATCCTTAGTGAAGAGTTCACGAAGGATTGAGACGTGGCAAAGGTAATAAATTATTTTATATAAATAAATAAATTTGTTTTTTTTGTTCGTAAAACCACTTTTTTGGCTAAATAAAACATTATTTAGATCATTTTTTTACTTATACAGGGGTCGTTAGAACATAATAAAAGTAATCTAATTAGCTGAGAGTGACTACAATAATTCGCTTGGTGGCATTGTCTATTCGAAAACGATTATCTGTTCGTTCCCCGATGAGCCAGACTATTTTTTCGTCACTACAGAGCACCCATTGTTGTTCTTTCATAGCGATAGATAACTTTTTGTCAGTCAGGTAGTTACTTATTAGTTTCTTTCCAGCCATACCGAAAGGGACAAATGTGTCGCCTTGTTTCCATTTTCTTACGCTCAGAGGTTGTTTTAATTTATCAGCGTCGAAACATGCGATTTCCCGTTTGCGTGGTATTACAAAGTCGGGCGCGTATTCTTTTTCTTCGAAGGTGAGGGTGGGAGGAGTTATTTTGTCTTGATTGACAATTGGCTCAATCAATAAAAGTTCTCTATCCTTTATTACCCGCCATTCTTTACTAATAAATAGTTTGCCTGCTTGTCGCTTCAACGATTGAAACACATCCTCTGCTTGAGCCGAATTGAAACCCAGCGGAGCCAGAATCTCGTATAATAAAGTTTGTGGCGAAACTTCGTTGAGCAATTGATTAATGAGGATGCCCTCTTTTGTCACCACTCGTTCTTTGGCTTCATCAATGCTTTTGGAGTAAATCTTGGCAACCTCGCTCAGGTGGTTGCTTGTTCGGGCTAGGCTCTCTTTGATGGAAGGATTAATGTCTTGCATCAATGGAATCAGCGTCAAACGAATTTTGTTGCGAGTATATTCATCTTGCAGATTGGTGCTGTCTGTTACATAGGATTGTTCGATCTGCTTCAGATAGGTAATGATCTCATTGCGATTGACGCACAACAACGGGCGTACAATGTCGCCGTTTTTAGGGCGGATGCCCAATAGTCCGTTGATTCCGGTGCCCCGAATTAGATTAAGTAGCATGGTTTCCACACTGTCGTCCTGATGGTGGGCCACAGCGATCACGTCGCAATGGTTTTGTTCTTTCACTTCACTAAACCAATTGTACCGGAGTTCGCGTGCAGCCATTTCGATGGAAATACGTTTTTCTCCTGCATAAGCTTGCGTGTTGAAGTGAGTGATGTGTAGCTTTACAGCTAGTGATTGGCAGAGTTTCCGCACAAATACTTCGTCTCGGTCGGATTCCTCGCCACGAAGTTTGAAGTTACAATGAGCCGCTTCGCAAGTATAACCAAGTGACAACAGAATGCGTAGCAGTGCCACAGAATCGGCTCCGCCACTCAGTGCCACCAAAACTTTCTCTTGTTGCAAGAATAGTTTTTCTTTATCAATATACTGTGCTACTTGCTGCTGCATCATGTTGCAAAGATAACTTTTTTAGCGCTAATCAATCGTTGCTCGGATGAAAAACTGCAAAAGAAGCAATGTACTCGCTTGAGATCCTTTTTCTTCATGTGGCAAAACATCCCCATGTTTTATCAGACAACATCCCCATGTTGTGATTATGAACATGGGGGTGTTTTATGCCACAACATGGGGATGTTGTTATGGTTGATCTGCCTAATACCAGGGCTGACGCATTATATATTTTACTTAAAAGGTTTAATATATTCATTTTTTATTTACCATTTTTTATCTATAAAATAAGCTTATAATTGTTTATTATGTTGTTTTTAATTTGTATCTTTATAAATAAAAAGAGAGATAAACTAACGACAAAATGAGTATAATTAAGCTTTGTGAAAAAATAACAGACATGCGTGTCGACAGAAAAAGAGAGCATTCGGTAGAAGTGATTGTGTATATCGCTATGGCCGCAGTTATTTGCGGAGCAGAGAGTTGGTATGAAATAGAAGAATTCGGGCGCTCCCGGAAAGTTTTTTTCGCCGACCGTATACCGTCCTTGAACCGCATTCCCTCTCATGATACTTTCAACCGTTTCTTCAGCAGTCTTTCTCCTGAGTATTTTGAAGGTGTTTTTCGGTGCTGGATGTCAGAACTGTGCCACAAGTATGAAGGTGTAGTGGCTATTGACGGAAAGACTATCTGCGGTGCTAGTAAATGCAGCCGCTCCAACCCTGATGGAGAGAAAGGCTTCAAACTTCATATGGTCAGTGCCTGGGCGGCAGCAAACGGAATCACACTGGGTCAGGTTAAGGTTAGTCAAAAGAGCAATGAGATCACGGCAATCCCCGAACTTTTAAACGCATTGGATTTGGAAAATTGCATAGTGACCATTGATGCCATGGGATGCCAGACCGAGATAGCCAAAAAGATAATAGAAAGGAAAGCCGATTATGTGTTGAACGTGAAGGATAACCACAAGAATTTACACAAGAGCTTGGAATCATGGTTTGATGACATGGATGCAAAAAGGGTAGACGTGAATAAGGAATATTATGCGCGGCGGTATGCCAAGTTCAGGACAGAAGAGACAGGGCATGGTCGCAAGGAAATAAGAGAATGTTTTGTCTATAACAACCGTACAATGGGACTCATCTTTCCCCAATGGGTCGGCATAAAGTCTGTAGTCAGAGTTACTTCAGAACGGACAATTCTTAAGACAGGCAAGACATCCGTGGAAAAAAGATATTATATAACCTCTCTTGGATTGGATGCTGAGAAAATAGCAGGTGCCGTGCGTGCGCATTGGTCTGTGGAAAATTGCCTGCATTGGCAGTTGGACGTCTCTTTTGGAGAAGACATGGGAAGAAAAACCGGGAATGCTGCCCAGAACTTTTCTTTGATGAATAAGATTGCTCTTATGTTATTAAAGAAAAGCCCCAGAAAAGGCAGCATTAAAGGTAAAAGAAAGGCTGCTGGATGGGATACACAATTCCTTTGTGAACTTTTATTGCCACAGAATTTTTAATGCGTCAGCCCTGTGCCTAATACAAAACGGAGAAGTAGGCATCCCCATAAGTAGGTATTCTAAGCTCCAGCGGTTGTATTCTATTTAAAAACAATCTAGATAGCTTGTTTGGCATCAAGTTATCATTTATCTTTGTAGAAACAAAGTTTCAAAGGAAATAGATATGCGTTTATCCGAACTCAAAACAGGAGAAAAGGGAGTTATCGTAAAGGTGTTGGGGCACGGTGGATTCCGCAGGCGTATCGTAGAGATGGGCTTTATCAAAGGAAAAACAGTGGAGGTTATGCTTAATGCTCCGCTTAATGATCCGATAAAATATAAGATATTAGGTTATGAAGTTTCCCTTCGCAGACAGGAAGCCGGTATGGTGCAGGTCATTAGTGAAGAAGAAGCGAAAGGATATTGCCGCCATCCAAGGCACAGACATCTTCAACATCGACATCGGATGTTAGAAGCATTTACCAATAGAGAGACATGGGAGCATCGGGCCAAAATAGTAGCATTGCTCAGTGAGGAAGATGCGGAGAAAATAGATGGCCGACGCAGGCGTTTTCATGGTGGAAGAATGAGAGAAATGCTTGCTCATGAACCTTCAAAGAACTTAGATGCCGCTTGTAGTAATGTGCAAAAAGAAAACGTCTGCCGAAAAGAAGAAAAACTAAAAAAGATAGCTCTGGGCGAGCGAAAAACCATCAATGTAGCTTTGGTGGGCAATCCTAACTGCGGAAAGACTTCATTGTTCAATCTCGCTTCCGGGGCTCACGAACATGTGGGCAACTATAGTGGAGTAACAGTGGATGCGAAAGAAGGTTACTTTGATTTTGAAGGCTATCATTTCAAGATTGTCGATCTGCCGGGAACTTATTCTCTCTCTGCTTATACCCCCGAAGAACTTTATGTTAGGCGTCATATTATAGATGAAACGCCCGATGTTATTATAAATGTGGTAGACTCATCCAACTTGGAACGTAATCTCTACCTCACCACTCAACTAATCGATATGAACGTGCGCATGGTTATTGCGTTAAACATGTACGATGAACTCGAAGCGAGTGGAAACACACTCAATCATCATTTGCTAAGCAAGTTGTTTGGCGTGCCGATGGTGCCCACTGTATGCAAGAGGCAGAAAGGCATTGATCGTCTGTTTCATATCATTATTAATATATACGAAGGCGCTGATTTCTTAGACAAGAAAGGGTACATCAATCCCGAAGTAGCGAAAGAATTGCAAGACTGGCATCGGACGCATGTAGATGAGCAACATCACGAGGAACATCTGGAAGATTTTGCTCGTCAACAGAAGCCGACGCAAAGTGTTTTCAGACATATACACATCAATCATGGCCCCGATTTGGAGAAAGCCATTGATTATGTGAAAGAAGAAATCTCAACGAATGAATCCATTCGCCATAAATATTCCACTCGTTTTCTTTCTGTCAAACTGTTGGAGAACGATCCCGAAGTAGAAGAATTGGTTCGGGCATTGCCCAATGGTGAAGAGATTATTCGCAAGCGAGACAAAGCGACCCGACGTATATCCGAAGCGATGAACGAGGATTGCGAGGCAGCTATCACCGATGCTAAATATGGCTTTATCAGTGGAGCGTTGAAAGAAACCTTTATCGATAATCATCAGGAGCAGCAGCAAGTGACGAAAGCGCTGGATTCCATTGTGACGCATCGCTTCTGGGGCTTTCCACTCTTTTTCCTCTTTATGTATCTGATGTTCGAAGGGACATTCGTTCTTGGAGATTATCCGATGCAAGGCATTGAATGGCTTGTAGAATCTTTGGGCAATCTGATACGAAACAATATGGGCGCAGGTCCTTTCAAAGATATGCTTGTGGATGGCGTTATTGGTGGGGTAGGCGGCGTTATCGTTTTCCTGCCAAACATACTTATCTTGTACTTTTTCATTTCTCTTATGGAAGATTCGGGTTACATGGCCCGAGCAGCCTTTATTATGGATAAGATAATGCACAAGATGGGGTTACACGGAAAATCGTTCATCCCTCTTGTTATGGGCTTTGGTTGCAACGTTCCCGCCATTATGGCCTCCCGCACCATCGAGAATCATAAAAGTAGGTTGATCACCATGTTGGTCAACCCGTTGATGTCGTGCAGTGCCCGCTTACCCATCTATCTGCTACTTGTTGGCGCTTTCTTCCCTCATAATGCAGGGTTGGTACTCTTCACCATTTATGGCGTGGGCATTTTTCTGGCAGTCATCCTAGCCCGCCTGTTCAGCCGATTTTTGGTGAAAGGCAACGACACCCCCTTTGTGATGGAATTGCCACCCTACCGCATGCCTACCATGAAATCCATCTTTCGTCATACTTGGGAGAAAGGCGCCCAATACCTTAAAAAGATGGGAGGCGTCATCATGATTGCCTCTATCTTCATTTGGTTTTTGGGATATTATCCTAATCATAATGATTATAAGACGGTGGCCGAGCAGCAAGAAAACTCCTACATCGGTCAGATAGGAAAAGTAGTAGAACCCGCATTAGCTCCATTAGGATTCGATTGGAAACTAAGCATTGGCATTTTCTCCGGCATGGGTGCAAAAGAACTGGTTGTTAGTACGCTCGGCGTGCTCTATACGAATGATGCCAATGTAGATAATGTTAGTTTGGCTCAACGCATCCCCATCACCCCATTGGTAGCATTCTGCTATATGCTCTTTGTACTTCTCTATTTCCCTTGCATAGCCACACTTGTAGCTATTAAGCAAGAATCGGGAAGTTGGAAGTGGGCTGTTTTTGCCGCCCTATACACCACCGCATTAGCTTGGGTGGTATCATTTGCTGTTTATCAAATAGGAAGTTTACTGTTATGAATTGGCAAGATTGGGTCGTTATCATATTAGTGATTCTTTGTTTTGGCGAGATATCCCGTCGCATTTATCTTTTTTTTCGTCGTTCTCAGAGCAATGACAACCCCTGTGCGAATTGTGCAAGTGGCTGTGACTTAAAAGATTTGGTGGAAAAGAAGAAGAAAGGCGGCAAGGGAAGTGCGACTAAACCTAAGAAAAATTGCTGCGGATAGTTTGGTAGTTTCGAAAAATGTACTACCTTTGCAACCGCATTCGAGAAACGGTTCCTTGACCGAGTGGCTAGGTAGCGGTCTGCAAAACCGTGTACGGCGGTTCGAATCCGCCAGGAACCTCTTTAAATCCTTGTAACTAACTGAATTTCAGTGTATGGTTGCAAGGATTTTTACTTTTAGGATTAAAAACAGGATTAAAACCAATGATTCTCCAGTGATTTAAGGGGTTTTCGAGAGATTGCAAAATAGTATTTCTTCCTCTTTGGAGATTCACCACCCAATAAAATAAGAGCCTAACAAAGCCTATTTCTCATTTAGGTTCTATCGTCGATTTCATAGTAAAAGGTCAATGGCGAGCAACAATATATTGTTATCGTCACTCTATAAGTCGCTGCGTTTATATTATCACAGATACTTTATGTTATCTGGGTAGTACATTGCGTTTCGACTCGAATTATAGAAACTTATCTTTGTTATTCTTTGCGTTTCTCTGCTATTCCGCTGCGTTTAGTAGTGAATAACAGTGATACGCAAACAAATAGCTTTATAAGCTGGGAAGAACTGTACATTCTCAATAGTATTTCGACTTACTCCTGTCAGTGATTCTTTTATTAATCGCAGAAGAGCATAGACTGAATATATATAATACCAAAACCAAACAATATAGCTTTTGGATTCAGCCTTTCCAAAATTGTCTCAATAATACTGTTTATGCTATCATCTATCCCGAACTTACATTCGGGATAGATAGGTATCATTAGCAATATTTTTAGGCATTTTACAACCTCTTCTCTTATCTATGCGTTTCCTTATATTCTTCGATAGATTCCAAGTCTTAGCAATCAAATAAATACCATCAGTCATAAATACGGATAATAAACAAAAGTCTTATATACATATCAATAATTTAGATTTCTCCTCTGTCTCTTAGTCATTATTGAAATCATCAATATAATACAGCTCCCTTATATTATGGGATTCCATATATTGAACGTTTACTTTTCGCTACGTTTAGTTTAATACTATTATATTGCGACTTTCGGACTCAAGGACAACCCTTCTTTTGCAAGATGCAACCAACCACTTTTTTGCATTGATAATATCAACTGCTTTCTTATATCTTTCATCAACGATTCTTTGCTATATGAACCGTAGCGAGCCTTCGTCTTATTTTGCAGCTTTTTAATTACTTGCCTCGTATTACGTGGATTTTTAGAAACATCAACCATCTCTTTTATTCGCTCTTCTCCAAGCATGAAGATTCCATATAGCTTAACAAAATCAAGTATCTCTTTTTGCGTTTTTCCATTTGCATCAAAAATCGGCTCATTGCAATACATATCCGTGAACTGAATATCCTGCAAGCTATCCCAAAAGAAAATATAGAATAACCCAAAATATGTTACACTTTCCGCAACCGTACCAATTCCAAGTCGTTTTTTTATCTTGGTATGCCCACCTTTTGCTGTAAACTCAATACGGAGTATATCTTTGTCCTTATTTTCTTTCAAGAAGCGTTCCTGCTCTATTGTTTTCATTCTCTTCTTTCGGAAGTCTTTCGAGATTTCAAGAACTTTATTGTACATTGTAAGATTAAATCCTTTGGATTCAAATTTCTTGTACCCTCTTCGTGGAGCAGGTTCATAATGAACGCTTCGATAACCAATGAACCGATGAAGAATCTCCGAACATTTTTCGCTTGTAACAACATTTATTCCAATTTCAACTCTTGCTATATTGAGATACTTTGCCTTACTATATTTAATACCAAGAAGTGAAAGAAGCAATTTTATAGCATCTTCGTAGTCATAAGTAAAATCGTTCAGAGTATCTCCAATAGAACCTTCTCCAAGATACCATTTTCTTAAACTACCTCTGACTGTCAGAAATCTTCCAAAGCCAACACTACTAATTCGCATATAATTCTTTGCGTGATAATTGTCGGGGTTATGCAACTTGAACGTATGCTCATTATTGAAATTATCGTACAAACCTTTTTGCTCTTCAAAAAATGACTTTGTCAGATGCTTAATAACACTTATCTCTGCACACCAAAATAGGATATTATCAGTCATTTTGCACCTCCTCTTTTTCAATTAACTGATACACATCACTTCTTTTGAATCGGTAGTTCCTTTTAGCTTCGGGGTTTACAGGCACTAATTTCCCTTGTTTTATCCTTCGACTCAAAGTTTGAATGGAGATTTGTAACATTTCAACCACCTCTTTTGAAGTAAGCAAGCGGTCTTCACCCATGAATTTTGAGAAATTCTTTTCGATATAGTCTGCAATCCAACGTTTTCGCTGATTTATCAAACTAATTTTTACCAAATAATCTACTCTTCGCTTTAGCATTTCGTCCATCTCTTGACAGATGAAAACTTTTTCTTTTTTTACGTTCATTCTTATATGATTTTAAATGGCGAGTTTCTCGCCATGGTTAAAACCATACTATAACAGGGATTTTATTGAGCTGTCAGTGTTTTGAGATTTCTTAACAGTTTAAATCTGAAAGCAAAACGAAAGTTGGCACAGTATTTCCTTTGTTTTTCTCCTATTTGAAAAGCAAATGCCAATTTGATATTTTTAACAATAGACATGACATAGTATTTTCGTATCGACTAAAAAGAAATTTTATACTCTAACGGAATATATTCACCGTACCCGCCAAACGAACCATTCCTATATGTCATTTCAAAATAATGGGATAACTCTATCTTGTCAGAAATATTAGAACTTAAAACCCTCTCATAAACATCAATTTTAAGTTGCATTTTTCCTTTCTTTTCTTGTAATTGAGGACAATTATATATTGCATTTTCTAAGTCGTGCTTTAATACTTCGGGTTTATCACACGTCCAACGCATTAAATCAGTCGAATTATTAGGCAATATTTCCCATCTATTAGTTTTTTTATCTTTCTTGAGGCTTAGGTCTAAGTACCCTCTATGCTTATATCTTTGTTCCTTAAATTCTATATTGACATAACTATTGACGGGAATATTTTCACCCTCTATTTCTATACAACCAGCTTTATAAATGCCATCTCCAATATTCTCGTTTGTGATATAATCATAAATAAACTTCTGCATAACAGAATATCCCAATGTATCAGAAAGGTTTGCTAATGATAGTTTCCCTTCTTTGTCAATAATACAACGATAGTTATAATTAAAATACTCATTCTTATTATTGATTATGGAAGAAGTTGCCATTTCTGCAATATCAATTTCAATATCAGGATGAACTGATAGCATATCTTTCGTAAATATATCGCCCGCTTCGATACGTTTTATTAATGCTTGTTCCTTCTCTTGCCTTTTCTTTTCTACGGCAGCTTGTTGCTTTGCTTCTTCTTCCTTCCATACTGCTTCTACTTTTTCCGTTTCTTGAATAGTAAAATCCATATCTTTTAAAGCAAAATATCCCATTCTCATACCATAGTTGTAGTATAATGCTATCAGATATTTCTCGGCATAATCTAAATGTTTATCCAGAGTACGGAGTATTCTGTCCGCTTCATCGCTGAAATTTATTTGGTTAGCATTTGCAAAGAACCATTGCATACGTTCATTATATTGGCAAGAATAACTGATTTTCTTTGCCATAGCGGTTGTTACAAATGATTGCTGATTCTTCTTGGTTTGGGGATAAACACTTTGAAAGGATAGAGAAAGCAGCATTATAATTACCGTACTCTTTGAAAAATAATATTTCATTTTGGAGAAATTATTTTTCCTAACAGGCAACCATTGAAAGGTAGTTTGACAAACGAAGAAGTGGGCTGCCGTCCATATCCTGCAAGGTATCGCCAAACACCCGTACATACACGAACAAACAACCCACCCTATTCAGGAGAGCTATCTGACGTGCCTCGTATGTACTTAAATTGGCGATTTTAGCAGGAAAAGGCACTTCCTTTACTCAATCATTCCTATTTGGAACGCTACAAAGATAGCTAATTAACTGCTATTCATCATTGCTTCTCGATTTTTTATTTATTTCTGATAGAAAGACAGCTCCCGCATGAGAGCTGTCTTATACGCCTTGTATATACTTAAAACATTGGCGATTTCAGCAAGATAAGGCGTAACTATAAATCAAATAACTTTAGTTGTCGTATTTTTCAGTTTCTGCTCCCACACACTCGCCATCGTTTTTTTCAAATCATCTTTTGATAGGTTTACATATCGTTGGCTCATTCCAACATCTTTATGCCCCATTAGGTCGCAAATCATAAAGGCAGATACTTTTCCCGAAGCCCCTAAATGGCTTCCGAAAGTATGGCGTGCTACATGCGTAGTAAGATTCTTTTCAATTCCAGCAATTTTTGCTAATTCCTTCAAATACCGATTCATCACTTGAATATCAATTCTGGGGAATACATGATTTTCCGCATCTTGATACTTCCTTTTGTAAACAATCATGATAGCTTTTGCTTGGTTGCTGATAGGAACAAAAACGGGTTGATTCGTTTTTACTTGTAGCTTTTCAAAAGAAGTTATATTTTCATCAACATGCTCCCATGATAAATCCATGGCATCCGAAAATCTCAACCCCGTTTCTGCACAATACATAAATACGTGCCTCGCTAACTTTAAGGAATTGCAAGCAGATGCCGGCAGTTTTGCTTTTTTCAAACTCTCATACTCTTTTTCAGACAAGGCTATTTCTCGGTGCTTTCCATTTTCTATTGGAAACTCGGCAAATGGGTCTTCCAATTTGAATTTTCCTCTTCTATTAGAGAAACGAAGAACCGTTTTTAAGAGTTTCAACCTTTTTGCGACCGTATTTTGTTTATTGGGTATCGCTCTGTCTTCTCTTAGATATTTTACGAACCGCAGCAAGAAATCGTAGCTTATTTTGTCTATGGTCAATTCTTTTCTATATTTTGATTCGCAAAAATCGACCAATACATTTTTAGTTATTCGATGATTATTTTTTGAACCTGGCTTCATTTTTTGATATTTCACATAATTATCAAAGGCTTCTGAAATTGTCGGATAGACTGATTTATTTTTCGTGGCTTTAACCTCTTCTAAAGGAAGTCCTTTCAATATCCGTTTCATTTCTTCGAGTGATACATTTTCCTCTAATGCTTCTTTCTTCCGTTTATACTTCTCAAACTCTTGCTTTCTTTCGGATAAATAGCTATTGATTTTTGTAGCATCATCACTCTTTTTATCTACCAACTCGGATTCTTGTATCCAAAATTTCGGTTCGATACTTTGTCCTGTCGGTACTCGGTATTGCTTACCTTCAAAATAAATTAGAAACTCAATTCTTGTTTTGCCGCTCTTCGTTACTAAATCTTCACGAATGAGCAATTTCAATTCTTTAGACATATATATTCCAATGTTTTATTCTTGTAAGCTCCATTGCTTACTTACATAAGTAAACTCCATTTGACAATTGTATCGGATTGGGATTAGAACTCCGCATGGTCTAAATTAGTTATACTATTCTGATATTCAATGACTTTTTAGAGTAAAATTAAATAATGAACGATTTTTGATAATATTTTATTGAAATAGAAATGAAACTATATAATGAAACATTTTATATTCTCTGAACTTTGACTACTTTTGCGAAAAGGCTATAAATTATGCGATTCATAGAA
Organism: uncultured Bacteroides sp.; assembly: GCF_963666545.1. NCBI lineage: Bacteria > Pseudomonadati > Bacteroidota > Bacteroidia > Bacteroidales > Bacteroidaceae > Bacteroides > uncultured Bacteroides sp. The sequence continues at coordinate 3,632,617 of NZ_OY762899.1, forward strand.
TTAGAAGATAGTGAGAAAGGGGAGTTGGTGCGTCGATATGCGAACCATAAGAATGCAACAGTAAGGAAGCGAGTACAAGCATTAATTCTCTCCTCCCAATATTATTCCATGAAAGAGATAATAGAAGCAACAGGAATGAGTAGAACGACCTTGTACCGTTTTTTTAAGGAATGGGAAAATACGGAGTTATCTGAAAGGATAGATACTTTGTTCATCAAAGACGGTAGAGGTGCTAAGCCTAAGTTGGACTCTATGATTGAAGAATTGCCTAATTTGGTAGAACGTTACAATGGTAAAATTTCCGTCATTCTTCGAGTACTTGAAGAGAATTATGGGCTAAAGGTTTCCAGACCAACTTTACAGAAATATTTGAAAAAAACATAGTTATGATATATTTTAAAAATGCAAGTCAAATAGAACAATTGTCGAAAGAGTTGGGTGAATGCGTTACAGGTTCAAGGTTAGACACCTTGCTTGCCAATTATCAGTTTAAGGATGATAAGATAATTTCTACTAAATGGAAACGGATCCATAATGCATTCGTCCATCAGCATAATACTTATAAAAATCATCAACCTATTTTTGCTTTTACAGAGGAAGTCCTATCTCCTGTAAATTATACAGATATTGAAAAACATAATAATCATTGCGAAAACATTAGTCGAGTACTAAGATTTATTGGCTATGAAATAAATCAAGAGGGCAAGATAGTTCCTGCGAAAGTGGCGAAGACTATTTCTGAAGCTCAAAAAAGAGCTGATTCATTGCGAGAAAAACTACAAGAAAGAAATGCCCATTATATTCTTTTTAATTTTTGTAAAGAGGAATTTTGCAATAATGATTATTTTCATGCTGTACAAGAAGCTATTAAGAGTATTTTAGTCCGAGTTCGAGATATTTCTTGCCTCTCTACTGATGGGAGAGCTTTAATTCAACAAGTATTTCAATTAACAGCTCCCTACATCATAATAAATAATTTCCAAACAAGTTCTGAGAGAAATGAGCAAGAAGGATTTAAAATGATTTGCGAAGGCTTGGTTAGTATGATTAGAAATCCAACTGCACATGAAGCCAAAATTTATTGGACGATAACAGAGCAAGATGCGCTTGAAACATTATCCATGCTTTCTTATATTCACAGGAAGTTAGATACAGCCCAGCGGATAAGATAAGGATTAGATTCTTGGCAGGATAGATAGGTTGGATTTTCTAAATCCACGTTTTTGACAGAAACTTTACAATAGTCGAATTTCCGTTATCCTCCGAGTGCTTGAAGAGAATTATGGGATAAAGGTTAACAGACCGACTTTTAAGAAGTGTTTAGGAAAATTTGAATGATAAATAAACAACAAAATAATAAAATGGACAATCTTGCAGAAATTATCAACGATTATCTCCTTGCGGAAAATACAGATTACGCAATAATGATTAATGGAGATTGGGGGTGCGGTAAAACATATTATATTAAAAACACCCTCTTCCCTCAAATAAAAGAGGTGCAATCTTCGGTTGAAGTGAGTATTGTAAAGAAGGGACTTTTGCATAGAAAAGAATCTTCTGTAGAGTTTAAAAAGTACGAACCAGTATATATAAGTTTATACGGGTTATCAAATGTCGATAGTATTTATTCAAGGATTTTAGCTTCATTATTTCCTTTCTTGCAAAATAAAATATTCTCTACAATTAGCACGATTGCCAATCGTTTTTTGAAGTTAAAGGATATAGATGGAATATCAGAAGAAGAGCGCAAGACAATAGAATCCTTTGTCGAAATAGCCCAAAATAAAGTGCTTTTCTTTGATGATTTAGAGAGAATTAGTAAAGAAATAGATATTCAAGAGGTATTAGGGTTCTTAAACGCCTATACAGAGCATAAGAACTTGAAAATTATCATAGTTTGTAATGATAAAAAAATCCAAGATGATTATATTGGATTCAAAGAAAAAACAGTTCGATTTACGTATAATTATCAAGCATCCATTGATTTAGTTTATGAAAATATTTTATCTAATTTTAAATCAGCGGAGTATCGTACTTTTTTATCTGACAATAAAATGGCTCTGATTAAAATTTTTGAATCAGCAAAATATTCCAATCTCAGAACATTGCGATTCATTTTAGAAATTTTCCAAAAAATATTCAATGCGGTTACGGATACTGAATATAAGAATCAAATATTGGAACGACTTTTCTTTTTTACTGCAATTTATTCAGTAGAATACAAGGAAGGTATTGCCAAAGAAGATTTAGATTCTCTATTTAAGGTAGAGAGTTATTTCCCTATAAATTTTGGTAATAGTGATAAAGTTGAAGAAAAAGAACCAGAATATTTCGAGAAATTTTACGACAAATACGAAAATATTCGTTCATCTTTTTATTATTATCCAACGATTGCTAATTATGTCCACTTTGGGTATATTCCAGAGGATTTTGAGTCCTTAATTAAGACAATAAGAAATGAAATAAAAAAAGAAGAAGAATCTGAGGATGCCGTAAGTCTGAAAAAAATAAAAAATTGGGAATTAATAGAGGGTGAAGAGTTTAATGATTTAATCGGATATATATTGGACTTGGTTGATAAATGTAAATTCAATCTTTACACCTATCCTGCAATATATGCTCAATTAATACAATTAGAGTATATGCAGATTGAAAATTTCAAATTAACCAATGAAATTAAGAACCTATTTTTCAAAGCCATTGATGAAAGTAAAAAAACGCATAAATTTGAATATACTTTTAATATGAGAATCCCACAATGGGATTACACGGATAAATCGGGAGGAAAAGATAAGTATCAAGAAATATATAGCTATGCGCTTCGTGCAAATGAAAAAGTTGGAAATTTAGAGCATAAAAATGAAATTGATAAATTTGTAGAAATGGTATCTTCTAACAATATTAAAGGTTTGGAAGATTATATGTACAATATCAATAATAAGGATATAATAAAAAATATAAATGTAGAAACTCTCTTTGAAAAACTACTATTAGCCAAAGGAGCTACAATCAAAATGTTCGTTCATGGTATATACGCCTTCTATCCTGATAATAGTTTATTTTCCCTATCAGATGAAGAAGTAGCTTTCTTTAAAAGGTTTGATGAACTTATTGATGATTATTTTTCAAAAACAAAAAAGAGACCTATTGAATCTGCATTTTTATTTTATCTAAAAAATAAAGTAAAGTCCGTCTTAGCAAGAAATACTTATCAAGGATAAGGATTAAAACAAGGATTAAATTCTTGGTAAGCTATGATAAGTAGTGATAAGTTGGATTTTCTAATTCCATGCTTCTTGGTAGAAAGAGAGATATTTAGCCAATCATCACAACTGTCAGTAAATCAAACAATAGACTCGCCAGGAACCTCAATGAAGCCTCCGAAATGACTTGTAACAAGTTGTTTCGGAGGCTTTTCTTTTTTGGAGGGGCGGAATGCCAAGAAAGTCACAAACATCAGACTATCAGATATTTAATTACATATATCATTATTTAAAATAGTCTATCAAAATTTCGCTATTACTATTATCAAAGAAATGATGGAATTGTTATATCTTCAGAACGCTCAAAATTTTAGCGGAATCGGATATACTTACCGTCTCGAGATTGTTAGGTCATGCTGATATTAAGACGACAATAATATATTTCAACGACACTAAGAAGCTGATAGATAATCATGCGAAGAAAGGCAAGTTGTTTGAGTACAAATAATATTGATACAAAGATTAAATAAGTTATAGACATGGATAGCTCTTTTCTCGTTTTGACATAACACTATCCATATTTTAATTTTTAAAGATAAAAAAAATAACTCGAATCTAAAGACCCGAGCTAGAGTTTACACAATATATTGGATAGTGCCTTTTTTATTCACAAAGGTCGAACTTTCCCAAGCTCGGCCTTTGATATTTCCTAGAGTTTTTGTAACTTTAGGTATTCAAAAAATCATATGACAAAGTTACATTTTCGCCCGTATGTACCTATCCGGGTTGTCAGTGTCTTGGTTGATAGTCTTGACCTTAGTAACATTAAGGCTCTTTATAAAGAATATGGCCGCAGTCTCTATGATCCGCAGATGATGCTCAAGGTGATTATCTACGCCTATATGAACAACGTTTATTCCTGTCGCAAGATAGAGAAACTACTTCTTCGCGACATCCATTATATCTGGCTTGGCGGGTATGAAAAACCAGACTTCATAACCATTAACCGTTTCCGTAATTGGGTAAAGCATGAAATTAATCATGTCTTCACCGAACTTGTCCTTCTGCTTGCCGGCAAAGGCTATGTCAGTCTGGATGTGGAATACATCGATGGGACTAAGATTGAATCCAAAGCCAACAAATATACCTTTGTATGGCGCAAAAGCATGGAGAAGAACCGAACCAAACTTCTTAATAAAATAAGAATCCTGCTTGAACAGATTGACGATACTATCGCCCAGGATAAAGCTACAGAGAATGAATCCGTAGAGTTTACTCCGGCAGCCATCTCCGATCTTGCCCGGGAGTTGAAAGAAGCGCTGGCAGAGCAACCCGCAGTCAAGACCAAGGAAGAAAAGAGAGCACGGCTGGCAAGGGAAAAAGAAATAAAAGAATTAGAGAAGCACGGCGATAAACTTGCTAAATATGAGCGGCATCTGCAAACACTTGGGGATCGTAATTCTTATTCTAAAAGTGGTCATTCAGCCACATTTATGCGTATGAAAGAGGATGCGATGAACAACGGCTAGACCAAACCCGGCTACAACTTACAAATAGGAACAGAGAACCAATTCATCACCGGCTTTTCCCTATTCCCCAATCCTACAGACACATTAACCCTCATACCTTTCGTTAGCCCGTTTTCCGAACGTTACAATCGACTTCCCCGTACAGCGGTTGCCGACTCAGGTTATGGATCAGAGGAGAATTATCGCTTCATGGAAGAACATGAAATTGAGGCTTTTGTTAAATACAACTGGTTCCACAAAGAGCAGAAGCGTTCGTTTAGGAATAATCCTTTTTTGGTGGATAACTTATATTACAATGCTAAAGATGATTACTATGTTTGCCCCATGGGTCAGCATATGACTTTTGTGGGTAAGACCCATGGAAAGACTGCTAGCGGATATGTTACCGAATCATATCGCTACAGGGCAGAAAGATGCGAAGGATGCCCACTTCGGACAGGATGCTTCAAAGCTAAGGGAAATCGCACCATCGAAGTTAACCACAGACTCTTGGGATATAAACGCAAGACTCGTGAGAAGCTGATGTCGGAAGAAGGACTTGAACACAGATCCAAACGACCTATAGAACCTGAAGCCGTGTTTGGACAAATGAAATACAATATGGCATACCGTCGATTCCGCCACTTCGGACTCGATAAAGTCACCATGGACTTTGCCTTCTTTGCCATAGCTTTCAACATAAAAAAGATGTGCGCAAAAGTAGCTAAGGGGGGATCAAAGGGATTTAATAACACGAAAAGAGGTCTGAAAACAGCGTATTATCAGAAGATAAGCTATCAAAATCAAATCGAAAAAGCAATCGACCAAAAATGGGCCGCTTGAAACTATTTTGAAGAAATAAACATAAAAAGAAAGAGGGTGAATCAAAAGCTTAGTTTTGACACACCCTCCTCTTATCAATACATTATATTTTGTACAACGAAAGAAAACCATCTATGCAAAGGAAATAGCTCTTTTACAAGATATTTTCAGCAGGGAGATGGCTCATTCCTTCGATGTTTAAGTGATTAATCTTCGAACATGCGGCTTCTGGCGAGCATGCATGCTCCTACGATTCCTGCACGGTCTTTCAGTTTTGAAGTCATGATGACCGAGTCTTTGTTGACCAGGTTTAAAGAGTATTTCCGAATAGCTGTTTTGATGGGCTGAGTAATATAATCTTCTGTTAATGACAGGGTACCACCAATAATGACCAGTTCCGGATTGAATATGTTGATCAGTCCCGCAATCTGTTTACCCAGTTTTTGCCCTATCTCCTCAACGATTTCGATGCATAGCACATCTTCTTTGGCAACTGCTGAAATAATTTCATCGAGTGTTAGCGGGTTTTCGTTTTCTGTTGCCACTCGTTCTGTTAGAATTGAATTCTCGCCATTTCGTACTCGTTCGAGCAAAATTCGATGAAGCGCAGCTCCTGACGCCTCCGTTTCCAGGCAACCTTTCTTGCCACAGTGGCAGATAATCTCATTATCGAATGTGTTGACGTGTCCGAACTCTCCGGCAAATCCCGATTTTCCGTTGTACACTTTTCCATCGATGATGATGCCAATACCGACTCCCCAACTTACGTTGATGAAGATGATATCTTTTTCTCCCTTTACACATCCTTGCATGTATTCGCCATAAGTCATCGCACGTGTGTCATTGTCTATGGTAACCTTGTATTTAAGCTTTTCGGTCAGAACCTCGGCAAGTGGACGTTCTTCAAAGTTAAACAGGCTGAAGCTATATCCGGACTCAGGATTCACACGTCCAGAGATATTGAAGTTGATATTTAAAATCTTCTCCTTATTAATTGTTAGCTTTTTGATGAAGTTTAGGACAATCTTACATAATTCGTTCATTCCTTCAATAGAGTTTTCAAGCTTATAAGGAATGTTCATTTTAAGCTCCGCCATATCGCCTTTGAAGTTGATGATACCAATGTTAATAGCGAATTTTTTAATATCTACTCCGATGAAGTAACCTGATTCCGGATTCAGTCCATATAAACTTGGATGTCTGCCGCCACTCGTTTCAAGCTTTCCATAGTCATTAAGATATCCGTCCTCGCACATTTCGCCAATGAACTTAGTGACGGTGGGCACACTCAAGTCCAGCTCTTTCGATAGATCCGTTATGGTAGAGCTACCATTATATATATAATGTGTAATGATGCGCTTTTTGACAAGTGCATTTTTAGATCCCATCTCTATCTCTTTGAGGAATTGTTGGTTCATAACTTAATTTGTTGTGCGTTTCATGCAAATATACCAAATAATTTTAATAACCCTCCTCTTTGATGTCATTTTGTTTATTTGTAGAGACTCTGTCTGCCTCTTAAATACCGTTGATTGCTGCAAATGAAAAGATTCTATTCTTTTATAATCCTTGTTTTGAGTTAAATAAGGAGGGTTTTATAAACATAACCAATAAAATTGCACTTATATAATAAAATAATTTATTATTTATTGCTTGTTTAATAAAAGTGTGTATATTTGCATTTGGAGAACCACCTTAATACTTTACTTATTTTTTTAAAGTCTTAATTATATGAAAACAAACGATCGTAGAGACTTCCTGAAAAAAGCAGCTTTAGCCGGAGCTTCGGCCTTAGTAGAATTCTCTCATTTTATGAGTCCGCAATCGGCTTACTTACAAGCCGGTCACCTTTACGACAGATATAAAGAATACTTTCAAATAAAATGATGCAGATGAATTCACAAGTTAACACGGGATATTTAATTTTTCTGTCTGTAGTAGCTGCATTGGGAGGCTTTCTATTTGGATATGACACGGCTGTAATTTCCGGAACGATTGCTCAGGTTACTACTCTTTTCCATCTGGATGCTATGCAACAAGGCTGGTATGTGGGTTGCGCTTTGGTAGGATCTATCATTGGAGTCTTATCTGCCGGAGTTTTAAGTGATCATATTGGTAGAAAGAAAACGATGCTTATTTCTGCTATCTTATTTTCCGCTTCCGGCATAGGTTGTGCTTTATGTTCTAATTTCGACCAGCTGGTTGTTTATCGTATTATTGGTGGAGTAGGAATAGGCATTGTCTCTATTATTTCACCATTGTATATATCGGAAGTTTCTGTACCGCAATATCGGGGCCGATTGGTTTCTTTGTATCAATTAGCAGTAACAGTTGGTTTCTTAGGCGCTTACTTAATGAACTATCAATTAATGTTATGGGCTGAAACGGGAGTTATTTCAGGTACTCCACTACTTGACAAAATCTTTGTTTCAGAAATATGGCGAGGCATGCTTGGGATGGAATCATTACCGGCTGTATTCTTTTTCCTTATCATTTTCTTTATACCTGAAAGTCCACGTTGGCTCATCTTAAAAGGTCAGGATGCAAAGGCAAACAATATTCTTGTTCGTATCTATAACTCAGTGGGAGAAGCTAAAAATCAAGTAGGTATTACCCGCCAGGTTGTTGATGCTGATACAAAATCAGAATGGTCATCGTTGATGAAACCGGGTATTTTAAAAGCTGTTGTGATAGGTGTATGTATAGCAATATTAGGCCAGTTTATGGGCGTGAACGCTGTACTCTATTATGGACCGACTATCTTTGAAAATGCAGGTCTTTCCGGTGGTGACTCTCTTTTTTATCAAGTACTTGTCGGACTTGTCAATATGCTCACCACAGTTCTTGCAGTGTTCATAATAGATAAGGTGGGAAGAAAAAGCCTTGTGTATTATGGCGTTTCGGGAATGATACTCTCATTACTGCTAATTGCTTTCTATTTTATGGCAGGCGAATCGATGGGTATCCCGAATGTTTTCTTATTAATATTCTTTCTCTTTTATATATTCTGTTGTGCCATATCCATTTGCGCAGTGGTATGGGTGTTATTATCAGAAATGTATCCTATAAAGGTAAGAGGCTTGGCCATGTCTATAGCCGGATTTTCTTTATGGGTGGGTACTTATCTCATCGGACAGTTAACCCCCTGGATGCTCCAAAATCTTTCCCCCGCCGGAACATTCATTCTGTTTGCTGTGATGTGTATCCCATACATGCTGATCGTCTGGAAGTTTGTACCTGAGACTACCGGAAAGTCTCTTGAAGAAATTGAAAAATATTGGAATAAATAAATCGACCTTAATCGTATAAATACAAATTAAATGATGGTTTTTAAAGAATTGGCGGCACAGTACAAAACTGAGTTGCTTGACGGAGTCTTACCTTTTTGGCTCAATAATTCTCAGGATAAAGAGTTTGGAGGCTATTTTACTTGCCTTGACAGAGACGGCAGTGTATTCGACACAGATAAGTTTGTGTGGTTGCAAGGGCGTGAAGTCTGGATGTTCTCAATGCTTTACAATAAAGTGGAAAAGCGGAAAGAATGGTTGGACTGTGCTGTTCAGGGAGGAGAGTTTCTGAAGAAATTTGGTCATGATGGGAATTATAATTGGTACTTCTCTCTTGATAGAGAGGGACGGCCCTTGGTGGAGCCATACAATATCTTTTCATATACCTTTGCTACAATGGCTTTTGGGCAATTGAGCCTTGCTACGGGTAATCAGGAATATGCAGATATTGCGAAGAAGACCTTTGAAATTATCCTTTCGAAAGTAGAGAACCCGAAAGGTAAGTGGAACAAGCTGCATCCGGGCACACGTGATTTGAAGAATTTTGCATTGCCTATGATCCTTTGTAATCTGGCCTTGGAGATTGAACATCTACTGGATGAAGACTACTTAAAGCAGACTATCGAAACATGCATACACGAAGTGATGGATGTCTTCTATCGTCCTGAATTAGGGGGGATTATTATTGAAAATGTAACGACCGACGGTCAGTTATCCAACACTTTTGATGGACGGTTGGTTAATCCCGGTCACTCCATTGAAGCCATGTGGTTTATCATGGATCTGGGTAAGAGGCTGAATCGTCCTGACTTGATAGAAAAGGCTAAAGACATCACCTTGACCATGGTAAAATATGGTTGGGATGAGCAGTATGGAGGCATCTTCTATTTTAAAGATCGTTTAGGTTGTCCTCCTCAACAACTAGAGTGGGATCAAAAACTATGGTGGGTACACATCGAAACCCTCATCTCGTTGTTAAAAGGTTATCAGCTAACTGGTTCACAAGAATGCTTGGAGTGGTTTGAAAAAGTACATGATTATGTCTGGACTCATTTCAAAGATCCTGAATATTCAGAGTGGTTTGGTTATCTTGATAGAAGAGGAGAGGTGCTATTACCCTTGAAAGGTGGCAAGTGGAAAGGATGTTTCCATGTACCCAGAGGGTTGTATCAGTGCTGGAAAGTGCTGGAAGAATTGTAACTTCTAAATTTTAAATCAATAAATCATTAATCTTAAAAATTTATCCTATGACAGAGTCTAACTCTTATTTGAAGAAATCTAGACTAGCAAAGGCTCTTCTGCTTTTGCTATTTGCACTTTTTTCTTGCTCACTAACCGGGCAGGCACAAAGTGTTGTGAAGGGTACGGTGACCGATGCTTCGGGCGAACCTGTTATTGGTGCAAGTGTTATTGCTAAGGGTAATAGTAATAACGGAACTATTACGGACATTAATGGGCATTACAATATTACAGCCAATGCTAAAGATGTTTTGGTATTCTCGTATATTGGCATGCTCACTCAGGAAATTAAAGTGGCAGGTAACAAAGTGATTAATGTCGTGCTAAGGGATGATGTTAAGGCATTGGATGAAGTCATTGTTGTGGGCTATGGTAGTCAGAAAAAATCCTCACTGACAGGTGCAGTTGCTGCAATGAAAGGGGATGAACTAAGGAAATTATCATCAACTAATCTTACTCAGGTTCTGGCCGGAAAATTGCCGGGTATCTCTTCCTTGCAAACATCTGGAGAGCCGGGTTTAGACGGTGCATCGTTGCGTATTCGTGGTTCTATATATGATGTGACTTTCATTGTGGATGGCTTTCCCCGTAAAATTGGTGAGATAGATCCGAATGATGTTGAAAGCATTTCAGTGTTGAAAGATGCTTCGTCTGCAGCTGTTTATGGATTGAAAGCTGCTGGTGGTATTATTATTGTTACTACGAAAAAAGGTACAGAAGGAAAGTCGGAAATAACTTATGATGCTTCTTTCGGTGCTTCGATGAACGCTAATTTTCCTCAATTCATGAATGGTCCCCAGTTTGCTTACTACTATAACTTGGGCGATATGATGGATAAGATGGGAAATGGTGTTATTAAGGATGCTAGTGAATATACTCCTGTTTTTTCCAAACAGAATGTTCAGGATATGTTAACCAACTCTAACGGTTGGGGTAATGTGAATTACATTGATAAAGTGTTTGGTACAGGCTTCAATCAGAAACATAATGTATCGATTAAAGGAGGAACAGATAAAATGCGTTATTTTGCTTCTGTCGGTTATTTGGGGCAAGAAGGGAATATCGATAATTTCTACTATAACCGTTATAATCTTCGTACCAATCTTGAGGCTAAAGTAGCAAATAATGTTACATTATCATTAAATGTTTCCGGTAAATCAAGCAAACGCCATACTCCCGGATATGCTTCCGGTGGTACAGATTCTGACTCAGGTCTAGGTGAACAGGGCTGGATGTCTATTGCCAATCAAACTCTTCGCATGCATCCGTATGTACAAGAAACCTATAATGGAAGTTATTCTGCTACGGCTAATAGTAGTGGACAAGCAAATAGTCCATTGGCTGGTATCTATGAGTCTGGCTATAAGATTACTCGCACTACGGAAGCACAGACTAATCTTTCCTTAAAATATGATGTACCTTGGGTGAAAGGGCTAAGCCTGAAGGTGAATGGAGCGTATGATTATACTACTTCACACAATAAAAACTTGGATACTCCCTATGATGTTCAAATGGTTACAATGCCTATTGCACCAACCCAAAGCTTATCATATGTGAAGACTGCCGATCCACGTGGTAATACTACTATTCAATTAGGCGAAGGACAAGCAACTACTCGTCAATTGGTAGGTCAGGGAAGCATTATGTACAATAATTCATTTGGTAAACACAATATTGATATTCTTGCTTTGGCCGAGATTCAGGATTGGAAATACAACACATTTTCAGCTTATGCTACAGATATACAATTCCCTGAACTTCCGGAATTGGACTATGGAAATCCATCGAAATCAACCCCTATTCTTGGTAATAGCAATGCGACTCGTAGCATCGGATATGTTTTCCGTTTGAAGTATGATTACGATAATAAATACCTTGCTGAGGTTACGGGCCGTTATGATGGTTCTTATAAATTTGCCGGCAATGTAGGTGGCAAACGTTGGGGATTCTTTCCTTCGGCTTCTCTTGCTTGGAGAATGTCAAAAGAGAATTTTATGCAGAGCCTGGATTTTATTGATGATTTGAAAATACGTGCATCTGCAGGTTTATTAGGTAGTGATGAGGTTGATCCTTATCGCTTCTTGAGCACTTATGCTTATGGAAATAAAGTGATGATTGGTGGAAATTCTCTTTCTACTATGTACTCTGCAGCAGTGCCTAATGCCGGATTGACATGGGAGAATACATTATCTTACAATGTCGGTTTTGATTTCACTATGTGGAATGGATTGTTGGGTATGGATTTTGATGCGTTTTATAACTATTCGTATGATCTCTTGACTCAGATGGATAGTGGAAACTATCCGGCTTCAATGGGTGGCTATTATAGCAAATGGGCTAATTATAATAAGATAGACACCAAAGGAGTGGATGCGAGTGTATCGCATCATAATAAATTTAAAGTAAGCGGTAAGCCGTTCGATTATGCTGCAACTGTTAGTGTTAGCTGGGCTAAGAATCGTTGGCTACGCTATGCAGGCGATTATGCTAACGAACAATCTTGGAATAAGGTTATTGGTAATAGCGTATATGCTAATTATGGCTGGGTAGCTGAAGGTTTGTATCGTTCGGAAGAAGAAATAGACAATTCAGCATGGTATGGTAGTCGCCCTAATATCGGTGATATCAAATACAAGGATCTAAATGGTGATGGGAAAATTGATTGGGAAGGTGACAGAGCACGTATTGGACGTGATGGTCTTCCTGCTTTAACTTATGGTTTGACCTTAAATGCCAGTTGGAATGGCTTTGATTTTAGTGCACAGTTTGCAGGTGGTGCTTTATTTGATGTTTCTTTGACTGGTACATACTATAATAGCAATGATGATAACACAGTATGGACCAAGACTTTTAAGGATGGTGCTAATTCTCCATTGTATCTAGTGGAAAATGCTGTCAGTGCTTATAACCCTAACGGAACTTTTCCACGTATTACTGCCGGAGGATTAACTCATGGTGGCGATAACGGCTTGTCTTCTACTTTCTGGATGCGTGATGCTAAATACATTCGCCTTAAAACAACTCAATTGGGTTATACTTTTCCCAAAAGTTGGGTTTCTAAAGTAGGTTTCGAAAGTTTAAGACTTCGTGTTGAAGCTACGAATCTATTCACTATTTCAGGGCTTCCTGATGGCATTGATCCAGAATCACCAGGAGTGAATAATGGTTATTATCCCCAACAGCGTACTGTGGCGGGTGGTATTACACTGACTTTTTAAACCTATTAAATCGATTAAAAATGAAAAGAATATATTTGATAAGTACATTCGTTCTTGGAACATCACTTGGTTTACTTTCGTGCAGTGATTATTTGGATATGACACCGACGAATGAGGCTTCCGATAAACTAGTGTGGAGTTCGGTGAGTAAAGCTGAACTAGTCGTAAATAGCTTCTATCATTATACTGCTTACTTTGGAAATTACAATGAAGGACAGTGTAAGGCTGGTATGACAGAGGGGCTAACAGATCTGATAAAATATGGTGATGCTAATTATAATGCTTATAGATATGTGCCCAATGAATTGTCTTATGGCGAATCTTCTGTGCTGACAGCTAACTATGTAAGTGTATATTTGGGAAATTGGAGTACTGTTTATGAATATGTACGTCGGGTAAACGAAGCATTATATAATTTGGATAAGTATGGTAGTTTTTCCTCGGAAGAGACTCTTCGTCTTGAATCAGAACTTCGGTTTTTTAGAGGAATGCTCTATTTTGATTTGGTGAAGCGCTACAAAGAAGTGATCATTTACGATAAGGATATGTCTAAGATTCAGGCAAATACGGCTTTGAGTACTGAATCACAAGGCTGGGATTTTGTAGAAGCTGATCTGAATTATGCAGGTGAACATCTTCAGAAAAATGTCCAAGCAAATGGTCGTGTGACAAGTGGAGCTGCTTATGCATTGTTATCACGGGCCATGTTGTATGCTGAACGATGGGATAAAGCAAAAGCGGCGGCTGAAGAAGTCTTTAGTATGAAGCTTTATTCCTTGACGGGAAATTATGCAGATGCTTTTAAATCGAATAGTAGCGAAGCTATCTGGGAATATGATTATAATGCTACCAATAAGGTTTACCACTCATGGGATAACTTCTATGCTCCCGGTGGAGATAAAACTTTAGATGGCAACGGGCAAGTGAGCGGTTTGGCTACACCTACACAAGAAATGGTCGAATCTTACGAATATGCAAAAGTCGGTGGTTTCCCTGATTGGTCTAAATGGCACACGCTAACAGGAACAGAAGAGATGCCTCCTTATACTCAATTAGAACCTCGTTTTCAGGCAGCAGTGCTTTATAACGGTTCTACTTGGAAAAATCGCACGATTGAATCCTATGTAGGCGGTGTTGATGGTTGGTGTACATGGAAAGTAGAGAAGGATGCCAATGGACGGACTACTACAGGGTATTTCCTTAAAAAACTGGTTGATGAAACTCATCATTTTACTACCTCTCAATATTGTGAATCACCATGGATTGCTATTCGTTATGCGGAAGTATTGCTTAATTATGCTGAGGCTTGTTGTAAGACCAGTGATCCTACTAATGCAAATAAAGCTATAAAAGAGATTCGCAATCGAGTCGGCCTTCCTTATTCAGATAAGAGTGGTGATGCTTTGATGGCTGCTATTCGTCAGGAACGAAAGGTGGAATTCTCTTGTGAAGGCTTATACTATTGGGATATGCGTCGTTGGAAATTATCTAAGGATGCGTTTACAGGCACTCGCAGGCATGGTTTGAAAATTGAGAAAAATGCGAATGGGACCTTTAAATATACGTATGTGGAAGTAGATGACAAAGATCTCAATTTCCCGGCAAAGATGTATCAGTGTCCATTGCCAAGTGATGAAATAAATGGCAATAAGCTAGTGAATCAATACACCGAGTGGCAATAATCTTAAAATTGAATTTATTATGAAAAGAAGTATATTATATCTATTAGGAATATTGGCATGTTTCTCTGCTTGCCAGGATCCCGAAGAAGTAGCCCCGGACACTTCTAGACAAGGCCTTACAAGTCTTACTGCTGTGTTTACTACCGGTCAGTATAAAGAATCGGAAGCGGTGAGCTATAAGATTTCAGCGGAAGAATCAACTGGAGATAGATTTGTGATTCCGGTTCCCTGGTTTTTCCCGGAAAGTAGTGACAATGAAACGACTGAAAACATGACGACAATGCGTGTTAAGGCGGAATTGAACAACAATTATACTATTAGCCCGAAGCTAACAGTTCTTGATTTAACGAAAGATAACTATTTTACGCTGACTGCACCCGATGGCTCTTCAAGAAAGATTTGTATTACGGGTGCACGTACTAAGTCATCTGCTTGCCAACTGATTACGTTTGGATTGAAAGAACCAGAACTATCCGGAGTAATTGACCAGACAAATAAAATGGTATCTCTTATTTCTGCAGACGATTTATCTTCATACTTAGCCGACTTCGAAGTGTCTGCACATGCGACTATTTCTCCCGATCCAAGTACTGTTGCTTTAAACTATAATGAATCGGTAAAACTGACTGTAACAGCACACAATGGAACCACGAAGCAAGAGTATATAGTTAAGAAGAATATTCCTCAAAAGATAGCATACGGTTTTAATGCTGAGAGCTTGGAACAAATCTTTAATATTGATGCTACAAACATATTGGGTATTCCATATCAATCAACTAATGCTCCGACAATGGGAGCTATTAATAATCAATTAGTCGTTTGCATGGGTGATGGAACAATTCCAATGTATTTTAACCGTATCACAGGCGTTAAACTCGGAACCATCAATTTGGGAAGTGCTAAAGCTGCGAGTGTAACAAGTGATGAAGCCAATCATTTGTTGATCTGCAATCATCCATCAGGAGGTGAAGTTTGCAATATTTATACCACCTCTTCTGTCACACAAGTACCTACGTTATTCTATTCATTTACAAATTCGGCAGGTCTACCAATGGGCTCGAAAATGAAAGTAATTGGGGATGTGAAGAATGATGCTGTTATTATTATCACCAATGAAGGAGTCGACGGGGTTACGAAGTCAAGTAAGTTTACGCGTCTTGTAGTGAAGGGCGGTGTTATTCAAACACCCGAAGTTGTGGATATTACTGCTACCGGTTTGGCATGGGGAAGTGCCCCTGTCAATAGTACGACTGTAGTACCTGCTTCAACAAATGTGAGTGATGGGTCTTTCCTCTCTTACTATGACGCGAATGTCTTTACTTATCTCAATGGTACGAATGCTGTTGCCACCCAACTGAGTAATCCATCTGGAAATAGTTGGGGACAAAACCAGAATTGTCTCGATTCTAAAGCATTTAATAATGCCAATTATGTTGCTTTGTTCCTTGTAAGCCATTTCCCTCATTGGGGTATTGGGCCAGTGTTGTACATGTATGATGTTACGGATAAGAGTAAACTAACAGGCAATATTTCAACTTCTCCGGCATTAGTACTTTCGAACGAGAACTTGAATTGGTATCAAGCGTCAACAACAGATACGGCTTCCGGTGATGTGTTGATAGCTCCTACAGCAGATGGTTTCAAATTATATGTGTATTATTATGATAATAATAGTGGAACTATTGGAGCTTATGTTGCAGATTGTATTAAAAAATAAGTTAGATTAACAGGAATCAGACTCTCCCCGATTTTAAAAGGAGAGTCTGACTTTCTTCATTAAATAAGAAGAAATGCAATGAAAAAGATATATTCTCTATTGGGAACTATTTTATTATGTCTATGTACTTCCGCTTGTAGTGACGATAATGATGGTATTCCGGAGTGGCCATGGAATGATAATCAAACGGAAGAACCTACTGAAGCTAATCCTGATATTGTGAAATTGGGTTGGACGAATGTTGGGACTACTTATGGCGAATTGCCAGCGTATATGAATGTCTACAAATCTCCTGAAATGTTGAGGGAGAAGAAGGCAATTGCTTATATTGTTGTTGCAGATATGAACAAGGCAACTTTTAATGTATGGGGTGATGTAAGCTACTCTGATGCGGCTAAGGGGCATGGCTCTGCTACTGTAAAAACCCCATCGGAAATTTATACGGGTGAGAATCTGCCGGTCATTATCAATGGAGGTCTTTTTTTCTGGGATAACTCATCTGTAGCAAGCGGCTTTTATTATTCTCAAAGTTTGGCTATTCGCGATAGTAAGTTGCTATCACCAAATCAAAATTATTATTCAGAAGACTGGAAAACGTTATGGTATCCTACTATTGGTGCTTTCTGTCAGATGGCAGATGGTTCTTTTAAAACCACATGGACTTACTATACTAGTGCCGGTATCAATTATAGCTATCCGCAACCAGCAGATAATGCTATTTCCAAAGATCCTTTAGGTATTCCATCAGCTGATTTTCCTGAAGGAGCTAGCGAGTTGAAGGCAAAAACAGGTATTGGTGGTGCGTCTGTATTGTTACGTGATGGCGTAATTAAGAATACTTATGTACAGGAAATGTTGGATGTCTCTGCTGCTTCTAATCAGCCTCGTTCAGCTATTGGTACCACACAAGATAAGAAGATGATCATTTTTGCTTGTGAGGGACGTGAAGCAACAGTGGGCATCGCCGGACTTACTACAGCTGATGTAGCTGAGGTTATGAAAGCGTTAGGATGCGTAGAAGCCCTTAACTTGGATGGAGGTGGTTCTACTTGCTTGCTTATTAATGGTAAAGAAACGATTAAACCATGTAATGAGGGTAATGCACAACGTAAAATTCTCACTGCGGTAACATTGAAATAAAAAATAACTTTATGAATAGAATTTATAAAATAGCGTTTGTCTTCTTGTTAGGGGTGCTAGCCTTTACTGCTTGTAAAGAAGACAATGATGGTATCCCTGCATGGCCATGGAATGATGACTCTACAGCGGCAAAACCTCGCTATATTTGGATTGATGCTGCTGCTAATTTTTCTGATTATGCTAATAGCCGTGATAATATAGTACGAGATCTGACGAAGGCAAAAGAGACCGGTTTTACCGATATTGTAGTTGATGTACGCCCTTCAATGGGAGATGTGCTCTTTCAGACATCTGTGACTGAGCAGGTGAAGAAACTGGATGTATGGGAGGGGAGTATATATACTTACTATGAACGGACGGCAACGTGGGATTATTTACAGGCATTCATTGATGTAGGGCATGGCCTCGGGCTAAAAGTTCATGCTGCAATTAATACTTTCATCGGCGGAAATAAATATCCATATGGATTGGGTGAGCAGGGGTTATTATTTCGTGATGCATCCAAGAAAGAATGGGCTACTACTTTGAATTTAGAGAGTGGGCTCGCTAATGTGATGGATGTTAGCGATGATAGTTATGGGACGAAGTTTCTTAATCCTGCAAATGATGATGTACAGGCCTATCTGTTAGCTCTATTGGGTGATTTAGCTAAATATGATGTAGATGGAATCTTTCTTGATCGTTGCCGCTATGATAATTTAGTAAGTGACTTTTCCAGTGTTACAAAAACCAAATTTGAGCAATATATAGGAGAGAGTATTGCTAATTTTCCTAGTGATGTAATGCTACCTGGAACTACTTCATTGCCTAATGCAAAACCTAAATATTTCAAAAAGTGGCTTGAGTTTCGGGCAAAAACGATACATGACTTTGTTGTTAAAGCTCATGATAAAGTAAAAAGCGTAAATAGCAATATCCAATTTGGCGTTTATGTTGGTGGTTGGTATTCTACTTATTATGAATCGGGTGTGAATTGGGCAAGCCCTAGTTACGACACCTCGGTTGCATACCCGGAATGGGCTACAGAGAACTATAAGAATTATGGTTATGCTGATCATCTTGACTTTTTATTATTGGGCGCTTATGCATCTGCTGATAAAGTTTATGGAAGTACGGAGTGGACTACGCAAGGCTTTTGTCAACAAGCGAAAGATAAATTTGCAGGAGATGTGAAATTTGCCGGTGGTCCCGATGTAGGTAACTGGACTGTTCCTGCAGGTACAAACTTGAGTAATGCTGTAACTACTACAGTAGATGCATGTATCAATTCTAGTGATGGTTATTTTGTTTTTGATATTATTCATGTGAAAAAATATGATTATTGGGATGAACTTAAGACTGGCATTGACGCTTATTTGAAAACAGTAGAATAGGCTGACTATCTGCTCATCTTTACAAATAAAGACTTTGCCCGAACCCTAAAAACCTCTACTTTTTAATGATATTATGAGATATACTTTGATATTGTTTATTGTAATAGTTACATTCTGCCCATTTTCCCGGCTACAAGCAAAATACGAAATAATCTCTAAAAAGGAGATGGAAGATAAAGTGTCAGGAGCTTGGGCCGGGAAAATGATTGGTGTGATGTATGGTCGTGAAATGGAATTTAAGGCATTAGGGAAAATCTACGATGGTGATATTCCATGGATGCCACAGCTCGTAGAGAAATCTCTTGTTGAGGATGATATCTATGGTCAGTTAAGTTTTATGATGACACTGGAAAGGTATGGATTAAATGCTCCGGTGAAGCAGTTGGCTATCAATTTTGCCAATGCTGCTTTTCCCTTATGCCATGCGAACTTGCAAGCTCGCAAGAATATTTTTGATGGTGTAATGCCACCATTATCAGGTTCCCCTCAGTACAGTATGCATTCAGATGATATCGATTTCCAGATAGAATCAGATTTTATTGGCTTTATGAATCCGGGTATGCCTCAGTCTTCAAATTTGATGTGCGATAGCATTGGACGTATTATGGCTTATGGAGATGGTCTGTATGGTGGAATGTTTGTGGTAGCAATGCACACGATGGCTTACTTTGATAATGATGTAATGACTATCGTGAAAAGTGCTTTGAAGGTAATTCCGAGTGAGAGTACTTATGCGCAATGTATTCAAGATGTAGTAAATGGATATATAGCAAATCCCAATGATTGGGAGAAGACGTGGACTTTGATTCAGAATAAATGGGGATATGATGATGTTTGCATCCCGTTTCACGATTTCGATATTGATGCGAAGCTGAATGGAGCATTTGTGGCAATTGGACTATTATATGGCAATGGAGATTTTGAGAAAACGATGCAGATAACCATACGTTGTGGTCAGGACACAGATTGTAATACTGCAAATGTAGCTGCTGTTTTAGGAATAATACATGGTTATTCAGGAATTCCGGATTGCTTGAAAT
Organism: uncultured Bacteroides sp.; assembly: GCF_963666545.1. Lineage (NCBI taxonomy): Bacteria > Pseudomonadati > Bacteroidota > Bacteroidia > Bacteroidales > Bacteroidaceae > Bacteroides > uncultured Bacteroides sp. The sequence continues at coordinate 3,652,846 of NZ_OY762899.1, forward strand.
CATATATTCCGGAGATTGCAGATAAACCTTTTCTGCACACGGATTATTCGTATCATAAGGCAGTGTCTCAGACTTTATTTTTTATAAAAGAGAATATTGTAACTAATGGAGGAAAAATAGGGAAAGATTTCTATAAAGTAAAAGTACAAGAACCTACCTTTAGAGGTAAGTTAGAAAGATCGTATCCAAATGCTTATATGAATAAGCAGATTCAGGTAAAGGATATTTCTAAAGATGCTTTTAAAGGAGATTGGAGTGATTTTGTATACGGAGATGGAGATCCTGATTTATATAAAGTGGCAAATGCACCTGGTGATTCTTTTGAGTTAAAATTTAATGGAACTGGCATTTCATTGCTTGGGAGTTGGAATGTTGATGGTGGACGAGCGGATGTATATGTAGATGGAAAATTCATAAAGCAAATAGATGTTTACTATAGAGAGGAGGCCGGGAAATATGATGTTAATAGAGCACATATTTTTCATCTGTTAGGATTATCCCGCGGTGAACATGTTTTGAGATTAGTGGTGTCTAAAGAGAACAACCCGGTATCATCCGGGCATAAAATCTGGTTGCAAAGGGCAATTGTGTTTGCAAACAACAAAAATCAAATGAATTAATTGCGAACTTATGATAATGCATGAAATAGGAAAGAAAGTAAATAAATTACTCCTCTTGTTCTTTCTTGGATTTAGTTTGAATCTGACGGCTCAGGTGAACATCATCTCTGGGAAAGTATTCTGTCGGGGAAAAGGTTTGCAAGGAGTTACCGTAAGTGATGGCTGTCACTGCGTGTCAACAGATAAGACTGGTGGGTATAAAATACCTATATGCGGAGATAGCCGATTTGTATATATATCTACTCCTTCGGGCTATACTGTGGGTACACAAAATACTATTCCGCAATTTTATAAAGAACTTGATCCTACCAAACAACAAAATTACGATTTTGAATTGCAGACAAACTCAAAGGATGAAACAAGTCATATTTTTATTGTTCAGGCAGATGTGCAGCTCACATCAAAAGAAGAACTGGAGAGTTATAAGGCTGTTTTGGCCGATTGTAGACAATTTCTGAATAATCACTCTAATAATGATGTGTTCGGAGTGGATTGTGGAGACATTGTTGGTGATTCCCCATCACTTTACCCTGATTATATTAAAGCGTCAAATACTTTAAATATTCCTATCTATAGAGCAATAGGTAATCATGATATGGATTATTATGGGCGATCTTTTGAAACCTCATATAAAACATTCGAAGGATATTTTGGTCCCACTTGCTATTCTTTTAATAAAGGGCAGGCGCATTATGTGGTTATCAATAATAACTTTTATATTGGTCGCGACTATTTCTATATGGGGTATGTGAATGAGAAGACACTTTCTTGGTTAGAAGAAGATCTTTCTTCTATTCCAAAAGGCTCTCTGGTCTTTTTGATGATGCACATACCCTCTCGTTTGCAGGATAAGCAAGAACCGTTTCAATATAATTATAGTATGATAGCTGACCAAACGGTAAATGCAGCAGCTTTGCATGCTCTCTTGAAACCGTATAACGCCCATATTATAAGTGGGCATATGCATTATAATCTCAACCTTATTTATAGTGATAGTTTGATGGAGCACAATACTGCGGCTGTGTGTGGTACATGGTGGCGAGCTGATGTTTGTTTGGATGGAACTCCTCGTGGATATGGTGTTTATGAAGTTTCAGGTAATAAAGTAAAGTGGTATTATAAAGGTTCCGGTTTTCCTAAAGAACACCAATTTCGGGTATATGCAGCCGGAAGTTCGGATGAGTATCCTGATGATATTATAGTAAATGTCTGGAACTGGGATGGACGTTGGAAAGTCCAGTGGTTGGAAGATGGCAAGTTGATGGGAGAAATGATACGATATACAGGCTTTGATCCATATGCCAAGAAACTTTGTTCGGATAAACAAAAGATGATTTATGATTGGATATCTCCGGTTCCTACCGGACATTTATTTCATGCAACACCTCATAATGAACATTCGAAAATTGAAATTAAGGTTACAGACGGTTTTGGAAATGTATATGCTCAGGCACTAAACTAAATAGAGAATCCGAAAATGAATAAAAGTTATTGCTTACTGATTGCTTGTTGCCTTCTTCTTGTTAAAGTGGAGGCTAAGATTACATTGTCTTCTATTTTGGGAGATAATATGGTGTTGCAACAAAACTCAGAACTTCATGTCACAGGTAAGGCCGCTCCGGCGAAGTTCGTATCTGTAGTTGCTTCTTGGAGTGCAGATAAACTTCAAACTAAGAGTACCAAAAACGGAGATTGGGAGATAATATTGCCTACACCTGCTGCTGGAGGCCCTTATACAATTACTTTCTCGGATGGTGAGAAACTTGTATTAAAAAACATTCTGATTGGCGAAGTTTGGTTTTGTTCGGGTCAATCTAATATGGAGATGCCGGTAAAAGGTTTTCGGGGCCAACCGGTATATGGATCTCAACAGTATATTGTTTCGGCAGATGAAGAGCGTCCACTTCGCTTATTTACAGTAAAGAATTCATGGAGTACTATACCGAAATCCGACGGCATAGTTGGGCATTGGTCGCAATCGTCTTCAAAGGAAGTTGCTGACTTTAGCGCAACGGCTTATTTTTTCGGTGAGTTACTCCAAAAAACGTTGAAGGTTCCTGTTGGCTTGATAAATTGTTCGTGGAGTGCTTCTAAGATAGAGGCATGGATGGACAAAGAAACATTGTCTCGTCTTTCTGAAGTTGAATTGCCTGATGTGAATCAGGTGGAATTTGGTTGGCCGGCCGGTACTCCTACTTTATTATGGAATGCGATGGTGAGTCCATGGAAGGGTTTTCCTGTGAAAGGTGTCATTTGGTATCAGGGAGAGGCTAACAGTCCTGCACCGGATTTATATAAAAAAATATTCCCCGCTATGGTGGCACAGTGGAGACAATTCTTTGAACTTCCAAATATGCCCTTTTATTATGTACAGATAGCTCCTTGGCAATCGGAAGGAAAAGAGAAACTCGATTGGGCTTTGTTTCGGCAATGCCAGTTAGAATTGATGCATGAGGTGCCTAATGTAGGAATGGTTACTACTACCGATGCGGGCAGTGAAACATTTATTCATCCTCCTTACAAAATTAAGGTTGGTCAACGATTGGCATACTGGGCTCTGGCGAAAACTTACGGGAAACAAGGGTTTCAATATTCCGGGCCTATCTATCGAAGTTGTAAATTGAACGCTCAAGTAGTTGAGGTTACTTTTGACTATGGTGAGGATGGCCTGATCCCTGAGAACCAAAAGTTAAGGGGATTTGAACTTGCGGGGGCAGATGGAGAATTTCTTCCCGCACAGGCTGAGATTATTGGAGGTTCATCTACAGTAAAGGTGTGGAACGATTCAATCAAAGAGCCTGCAGAAGTGCGTTATTGCTTCCGCAACTACCTTGAGGGAGACTTGTTCAATAATGCTGAAATTCCAGCTTCACCCTTTCGGGCGATAATAGAGAAATAGTGTGTTTACTTATAAAATTAAAGAAATGAAGAAACTAAGAATAGCTTTAAGCGTTTGTGCGGCTTTATTAATTGTAACTTGCGCACATAGTAGTACAGTAAAAACGAATGTAAAAGGCAAACCCGCTCTGATGTGGATTGATGCTGAGGCTAATTTTGCCAGGTTCAGCCATCCGGATTCTATTGATTATTATTTAAAGAAAATCAAATCTTTAGGGTTTACTCATGCGGTGGTCGATGTACGTCCCATTACCGGTGAAGTGTTATATGAAAGCGTGTATGCTCCTCGCATGGAAGAGTGGAAGGGCTATAAGAGGACTAAATTCGATTATTTGGGTTATTTCATTAAGAAAGGGCATGAGTTAGGTTTGGAAATACATGCTTCCCTAAATATCTTTTCTGCCGGTCACAATTATTTTGATCGCGGGCAAGTTTATAACGGGCATCCTGAATGGGCTTCCATGGTGTATACTCCCGATAAAGGAATTATCTCCATAATGAATGAAAAGCAAAAATATGCTGCAATGATTAATCCACTGAATGCAGATTTTCGCACTCATATCTTGAATGTGTTGAAAGAACTTGTTACTAAGTATCCTGATCTCGACGGCTTGATGTTAGATAGGGTACGTTATGATGGCATAACGGCTGATTTCTCTCCTTTATCTCGTTCTAAGTTTGAAGAATACATCGGTCATAAATTGGCAAACTTTCCAGAAGATATTTATAAATGGGAGAAAGACGCAAATGGCAAGTATAACATTGCTCGTGGCCCTTATTTCCTAAAATGGATAGAATGGCGAACTAAAAATATTACTGACTTCATGGCTATAGCGCGTAAAGAAGTAAAATCAGCCAACCCAAAGATTTCTTTTGGTACTTATACGGGAGCTTGGTATCCTTCATATTATGAAGTTGGTGTTAATTTTGCCAGTAAAAACTATGATCCGAGTAAGGATTTTGATTGGGCGACAGCTGACTATCAAAAATACGGCTATGCAGAGTTGATGGACTTATATGCAACGGGTAATTATTATACTGATATATCTATTGATGATTATAAAAAAGCCAACCGAAGTGTGTGGAACGAGACGGATAGTCAAGCACAATCGGGTACTTGGTATTGTGTGGAGGGTTCTTGCACTCATCTTCGCACTATCCTAAAGAAGAATAAATTCATGGGGGGCGTTTTAGTTGATCAATTTTATAATAACCCTAATAAATTGGTTGAGAGCATTAAAATGAACTTGTCTAAATCCGATGGGCTAATGGTTTTCGATATTGTACACATCATAGATAAGAACCTTTGGCCTCAAGTGGAAGAAGGAATGAGAGAAGGTGGAGCAATTTATTAACTTAACACAAAAAGATGAAATCTGCTACCGCATACGATGAAGATCGTATGCGGTACAGATTAATCGAAAAAAAATACATCTTATGAATAATCGTGCTTTCTCCTTAGACGCACTGCGTGGTTATGCGATTGCAACCATGATTCTTTCTGCTACCATTTGTGAGGGAATATTACCCGGGTGGATGTATCATGCCCAGGTTCCTCCTCCCGATCATGTTTTTGATCCTTCCAGATACGGAATAACTTGGGTCGATCTCATCTTTCCATTTTTCTTATTCGCCATGGGAGCTGCCTTCCCATTCTCTATAGGAAGTAAGCATAATAAAGGAACCGGGACTTTGAATCTTGTTATTCATAGTTTACTGCGGGGAGTGAAGCTGACGTTCTTTGCTATATTCATTCAACAGATGTATGTTTGGGGATCCTCATCCTCCCAAGATGCCCTAACCTCTTTGTGTATGCTGGCAGTCTTTATTTTGTTGAATTGCATGTTTGTACGTTTCCCATGGGAGATGCCTAAATGGATGCATGTTGCATTGGAGATTGTAGCCTATATTGTTGGTACGATTATGATGATTACCGTTTCCTCTTCTGATGGACACTCTTTTGACCCGATGCATAGCGATATCATCATTTTAATACTAGCTAATATGGCTATTTTCGGTTCGTTAGCATATCTGTTCACGTTGCATAATCGGTGGGCGCGCATTGCTATACTTCCTTTTATTATGGGCATTCTACTAAGTAGTTCAACCGAAGGTTCATGGGCGCAGGCAGTGATGGAGTATTCACCTGCTTCTTGGATGTATCAATTTACCTATCTAAAATATTTGTTTATCGTTATTCCCGGTTCCATTGCCGGCGAATACCTATATGACTGGATTAAAACGAGAAATTCAGATGATTTTGTATACGATCAATCTAAAAGACTTCCGTTTATACTGCTTATCTGCATTGGGATAATTGTACTCAATGTGTATGCGCTTTATATGAGATACCTCGTGTTCAATCTTGTAGGAACAGCTGTACTATTGGCTCTGCTTTGGTATTTACTAAAAGGTGTAGGTACTAATATCTCTTTTTGGCGCAAGCTTTTTGTTGCAGGTGCTTACCTGCTAGTTTTAGGCCTTTTCTTTGAAGCTTTTGAGGGAGGTATTCGCAAAGATTATTCTACTTACAGCTACTATTTTGTAACATCAGGATTGGCTTTTATAGCGATGATTGCCCTTTCTATCATGAGTGATATTTATCGTTGGAAAAAGTTGACTTTACCATTCGAGATGGTTGGGCAAAATCCGATGGTAGCTTACGTAGCTGCTAATTTAGTGGTTATGCCAACTCTGCATCTACTTGGCATAGCAGATTATCTCTCGTTCTTTTATCAGAATGCGTGGTTGGGTTTTCTGAGAGGAATCATTATCACTATGCTTGCAATGCTGGTTGCCATGTTCTTTACAAAGATAAAATGGTTCTGGCGCACTTGATTCGTTTCAATTAAGAATGAGTCGACATTTAATCTGCTTATGCTTTATTTGTCGCTAATAATAACTAGCTATTTTGTTTTTACGGCGTTATCCGTCTTCCTGTTTTCGTCACTCTTCAGTTTAAAAAAGTTATCTCCCTGTAAATCAGTAAAATAGGCCTTGAATAATTTGCATTTTGGGTGTCCCAGAGCTATTTTTGCATCATGTTTGTTTGTAGAAAGGCCAATAAGCGGGGCACGATAAGTGTTCAAGCCATCGACAAGAGTGGTGGACAGTACAAGGTTGTCAAAAGTTTCGGGGTAGGTCGCACAGAAGTGGAGATAGCCCGCCTGGAAGAATTGGCACGCCAGTTCGTCAGGGAAAAAGCCGGTTTAGCCCGTGGGCTCTTTGAAGATGAAGATGAGCTCAGACTGGAGACATTTATCCCCTGCTTAGCGAACGCACAATTGAGAATCATTGGCCCCGAGCTGATATTCAGCACACTTTACGACCGGATTGGTTATAGTCGGATCGAAAGTGAAATATTTCGCCATCTGGTAATTACCCGGTTGTTTAATCCGGGTAGCAAACTCAAGACCATCGACTATCTTTATCGCTACCAAGGTGTGAGTTACAATATCTCTAAAATTTATCGATTTCTGGATAATCTCTGTTACCGTAAGGAACAGCAGGATGCAAAAAATAAGAGTGGCGGCCAAGATATAAAAACCTTAGTGGAGCATATTTCTTTCGAGCATACCAAAGCACTTCTTGGGGGTTCTATCAGTGTAGTGTTTTATGATATGACCAAGCTTTACTTTGAATCAAGTGATGAGGATGATTTGCGCAAGACAGGATTTTCAAAGGACGGAAAGCATCAGTGTCCTCAGATCTTTTTGGGATTACTTGTCCGTTTTGGAGGCAATCCGATTGGTTACGAGATATTCGAGGGAAACACGTATGAAGGCAACACGTTTATACCTTTGATAAAAAGAATGCAAGACAAGTATGAGTTAGGCAAACCTATTATTGTTGCTGACTCCGACCTATTGTCCAAACAAAATATACAGGCATTCTTGGATGATGGTTATGAGTTTATTCTGGGGGCACGTCCGAAAAATGAATCGGATGGGGTCAGGAAGCAAATACTTGAGATGGACTTAGTCCATGGTGATGTAAAGATCATAAATAAGAAAGACAATATCCGTCTTATCATTTCCAAAAGTCAAAGCAGAGCCAAGAAAGACGAGTTTAACCGCAAACGTGGACTTGGCAGGCTACAGAAACGTGTGAATGATGGTAAATTGACTAAATCGAACATCAACAACAAAGGGTATAACAAGTACCTGAAGATGGAGGGTGAAGTGAAGATATCCATCGACATGGACAAATACAACGCAGATGCAGCTTGGGATGGCATCAAGGGGTATGTCACTAACACCAAACTCGGCAAGAATGAAGTCATAGTCTGCTATAGAAATTTGTGGTTTATAGAACGTGCGTTTCGAATGAATAAAACTGATTTGGAGGTGCGGCCCATTTATCATAGACTTCACAACCGAATAGAAGGACATATTTGTATCTGTTTTACCGCATATACGATCATGCTGGAACTCGAACGGATTCTAAAAAAAACAAATCCGCTATTACACTATTACGAGCACAAGAACTTACATTCAATATGTACCAATTGATTTATCAGTTACCTAAAAGCAAAACAAACAAAACGCAGATATTACAGATGGACAAAGAACAGAAAGAGCTATACGATATGGTGGTCAATGATAAGGGAAAATCAATCGGAAACTTTTAGGGTGTCCCAATGACGAAAACAGGAAAGAAAGAGGGTGAATCAAAAGCTTAGTTTTGACACACCCTCTTTTTTATTTTAAGAGTCGAATGACCCACACAATTTTGTGATCAGGCTTCAAGGCGGCTTTACGGCCATTCGTGCCTTTAAATCTCATTATTATTCCATTGGGAAGTTCCAGAGATATCTCCGAGTTGTCATTACACTTGCCTATAGTTTTTCCGGTTTGTATGGAAACAAGGCGGGTTTTGACTGGAACGGGGATAAAGACGCATTATGTTATCTATGGTTATCGGGGTGTTGATACACCTTGTTGCGTTTGTTCTACACGTTGCATGGTTCCATCAGAGTTGTAGCGAAGTTCATCCACGCAGACACTGCGGCGACCGATGGCTCCTTTGTGACCATCAAGGGTCAGCGTGGCGTTGTGATAGAACAAATACCATTTCCCTTTAAACTCGGCGATGCCCGGATGAATAGTGAAACTGTTCTCGGCCGTGCCCGTCAGTTCGCCCTGCGGTGTCCACGGACCTTCCATGGAGGGGGCTGTGGCGTAAGCGATGTTCTCTTTGCCTTTTCCGAACGAGGCATAGGTCAGATAATAGGTACCGTTACGCTTGGACAACCACGGACCTTCCACGTAGCGCGGCATATTGATCACCTGTATCTTGCCATCCAACTCTATCATGTTGGGTTTCAACTTGGCGAGGAAACATGTCCCGTTTCCCCAGCACAACCATGCCTGACCGTTGTCGTCAATTAAGGCAGTGGGGTCGATGTCGTTCCACCATCCGCGTGGACCGTTGTCGGTCATGTCGTCCGATACCAGAGGCTTACCAAGCGGATCTGTAAACGGTCCGGTGGGGCTGTCGCTAACTGCTACGCCCACTACTCGGCTGTTGTAAGGTTCGCCTGCAAGAGCCGTGACATAGTAGTAAAATTTGCCGTCCTTTTCCACTACTTGGGCGGCCCATGATTCACCCACGCCCCATTTGAAGTCCGTCGGTTTCAATACCGAGCCGTGGTCTGTCCATGTCTGCATATCTTTGGTGGAATAACACAGCCATTCTGTGATGTTGAACTCTTTCCCTCCTCCGGCGGTGTCTTGCCCCTCATAGTATTCGTCATGTCCTACGTAGAGATAGAGTGTACCGTCGTGTACCAAAGGGGCGGGGTCGGCGGTGAACTTGTCTTTAACGAGTGGGTTCCCGGTGTTCCTGAATGTCGGAAGCTTTGATTTCTGGGCGCAAATCATCAGTGTTGCGCTCAACAGTATTGCGAGGAATGCAATCTTTTTCATATTCGTTTCTATTTAATTAATTAGGTAATGCATCGCTTTATTCTGTATACTAGTATGTATTAGTTTAACGACAGCGAAGATACACCATAACACTACCATCCATTTCCACGAATAGATAATTGATTTACGCTTTTAGATAAAACGCGCGTTTTATCTGTCAATAAACTATTATTTGATAGTCAGGACATGAAACTAGTGGGCGATTTGCCAAAATGTTTTTTAAAGCTGGTACTGAAATAACCGATAGTGGAGAATCCGCACTGGCAGGCTATCTCGCCGATGTTGTATCGATTTTCCTTAATGAGTTTCATGGCGTGTTCCATGCGTATGTCGCGTATGAAGTCTACAACGGACATGCCGGTCAGCGCTTTCATTTTCTTGAACAGCAGTGATGTGCTGACACCCATTTCCTTAGCAAAGTTGTCCTTGCCAAAATCCGCATCGTCCAAATGTCGTACGACCACTTCCAATGCTTGCTTCACAAAAGCGTCGTTCAGTATATTGGTCGGTTTTTCGGTTTCGTTATTTACATCGATTACAGAGCCGGTTGCGATGAATTTCGCGCTAATGACGCGGCGGTTGCGTATGATGGAAGTGATACGTTGTGTCAGTATTTTCATATTGAACGGTTTGGTCACATAATCGTCTGCTCCCAGTCCCAGAGCGCGCAATTCTGCAGTCTTCTCGGAAAGGGCAGTAAGCAGGATGATAGGGATATGTGACGTTTCAAAAGTCGACTTCACTAGGCGGCACAGCTCGAAGCCGTCCATGCGGGGCATCATGATGTCCGACACAATCAGGTCGGGGATTTCCTGCCGGATATATTCCCATGCTTCAACTCCGTCGGCGGCGGTGGCTACCTGGAAGCATTTGCCCAACGGACGGATCATGAAATGACGCAAGTCGTCATTGTCTTCCACAATCAGAATACGCATATCCCCGGTCGCGTAGCTGTCGGATGAATCGTCCTGTGACGGGTCATCTATAGGATTTTCGGTATCCTTCCGTATCTCGTTCTTGCGGAGGGGTACGACGATTTCGAATGTTGAGCCTTTCTCTTCTTCACTTTCCACACTGATTTTACCACCGTGCAGTTCTACCAGTGTTTTTGCCATGGATAGTCCGATACCGGAACCAGCAATTTTTGCGTTGATGGCATTTTCGCTACGGTAGAAATCGTGGAACAGATTGCCTTGCGCTTTATGGCTGATGCCAATGCCGTAATCTGTAACACTCAGTCGCCACTCGTTTTCGTTGCCCTGAAAACGTACTTCTACGGTAGAGTGTTCGTGCGAATACTTGACAGCATTGGAGAGCAGATTGTCTATCACCCGCTCCATTACATCGATATCTATAGCCGTGAGGTAGGTGTCCATATCATAATGATAATTGATCTGTATGTGCTTCGTTGCCGCCATAGACTCGAACATGCTAACGCGACAGCCCGCAAGAGCCACGGCATCAGTCATGACCGGATGAAACGGTTCTTTGCCCATATCCACTTTCTGGAAGTCGAGCAGTTGAGTGGCTACCGATGTTAATCGTCGCGTATGCTCTGCTGCCAGATGGAGATACTGTTTGTCGTGTTTGGAGAGGCTGTTAACTTGGTTTAATTCTTCAATGGGGGCCTTGATGAGTGTGAGCGCGGTACGCAAATCGTGTGCGATATTGGTAAAGAAGCGCAGCTTGTCTTCGGCATGCCGCTGGTTGAGGCGGTTGATATAGAACTGGAACAGGAAGTATACCAAGCAGCCGGCGAACAGGATGCAAGCCAGCCTGAACCACCATGTATCCCAAAAGGACGGAGTGACGTGGATGGTCAGCGAGCGTTCAGCAATGAGTTCGTGATTGTATAGCCGGATAACTAGCTGGTAGGTGCCCGGATTAAGATTAGTATAATTAATGAACCTCTGGTTGGTCAGAGTGTTCCAGTCATCGTCGACTCCTTCCATCTTCCAAGAGAAGCGTGCCGTGCGCGAATCATCTCCTAGGGGCAAGATGTTGAGCGTCACATTGTTCTGCTGATGGTGGAGCGTGATCTCGCTGACGCTGTCCAACGGAATTTCGGGCAAGAGGTCGGGATACTGGCGAATGGAGCGACCCGAGAGGAGTATATCCTGTATATAAATGTGGCTTGTCGATTTATGTTGGTATAGGTACTTTGGGTCTTGCATGATTACGCCGTCGGACGTCCCCCACGCGAACATACCGTTGTGCAGGCGGAAGCAGGCGTCCGAACTATAAGAAACGGTAGATATGTTCATCGGAGAAGGGTAGGTAGTAATTGTTTTGTCAATGGTGTTGAAGCGACAAAGACCACTCTCCGTTCCTAACCAGAGATATCCGTCGGCATAGAGGAGGCTGTTCACATAGTTGGATATGAGACCGTGGCGCGTATCGTATTTCTTTATGGTATGTGTGCGGATGTTGTAGCTGAACAGACCTCCACCGCTGCTGCCCGCCCATATCTTGTCCTGCACCACGGCGATGTCCTGTATCATGTTGTCGGTCAGCAGTGTGGTCAGCTGCTTTGTGTCTTTGTTGAGCATGAGCAATCCGTAGTTGCAGGCCAGCACTATCGTGCGGTCGCCCCATTCGGCCATGGCATATACCGGTTCCTTCGGGTAGATTTCGAACTTCTGGGTACGGTGGTCATACTTCATGATTTCTCCGCTTATTCCCGCAAGCCACATGTCACCCTCACTGTCTTTCAGAATGTCGAAAACGAAGCCTGCCTTGGCAAGGATGCCCGTCGGTCGCGTGTGGTGGGCGATGATTCGTAAGCTTTTGCTGTCGATGACGTATACGCCGTGCGCATAAGTACCCGCCCAGATGTTTCCGTCAACATCCTCGCAGAGTGACAGGACGATGTAGGTTTCCCCATCCCTTTCCTCGAAATAATTGACCCACTTGTCGGTGCGTGGATTCCAACAGCTCAGCCCACTGTTGGTTCCTGCCCAAAGTTGCCCATGGCTATCTTCAATCAGGGCGTGGATGTGGTTGTTGAGCAGGGAGTTGGGGTTGTTGACGCTATGGCGCAGCTGAACTACCGTGGGTGATGAGAGGTCTGCCACCGATGTGCCGCCGGTGACCGAGCATACCCAGATTCGTCCTGGGGCCTCATAATAAATGTCGTATACGCCATTTCCGCATATAGAGAACTGATTGTCCACATTCTCCTTGTGTGTTGAAATCTTTCGGCTGCCGTCATGCGAGAGTACCCACACGCCGCGCCCGTCGATGCCGCACCAAAGGGTGGAATCGCGCACTAGCTCGATGTCCTTGATGCATTGCTGCGGGAAGTCCGGCACAGTGGCTGCATGAAGCTTCCGTGCGGTGCAGTCAAAGTAGTAAAGCCCACTGGAATATGTGCCTATCCACAGTCGGTTCATTGTCCGGTCTAGCAGGAGTGATGACGGTTTTATGTTCATTTTTCCACTCCAGCACTCCACATGGTGCTGTTTCGTATCAACTAAGAAAATTCCTCCGGGACCGGCGGCAATCAGGTGGCGGGCATCGTAGCGGGTCGTATGGTAGGCGCCACCCGCGGTTTGAGCTATGAGGGTGCAACGATTATTCTTGTAATGATACAGTCCTAGAGAGGAGGCTATCCACAAGCCTCCGTCGGGATCCACCTCCAGGTCGAAGAGCCAAAGGTTGGCGGCGTTCATCTGTCGGGAGAAGTTGAAGAAGCGTTCGAAGCTGTCCTGTCTTGGGTTGTACCAGAATATCTCGCCCTGGTTGGTGAAAGCCAGCAAGCGTTTTTCCTGCCAGACTACTTCGACGGAGACCACGGCCATTGATTCGTAAGGCAGCTGATACACTCGGCAGTCACTGTCCGTCAACCTCATGATGCCTGTCTTGGAGGCAATCCAGATGAACCCGTTAGCATCCTTGCATATTGAGGTTGTCTCGCGGTTGGCGATTCCATAGATATCATTGATGTTATAGAAGTTTAAGTCGCCGACGCAATAGCCCGCGAACGGCAGAAGTAGAAAGGTGAAGAACAGAAAACATGACTTCATATACGGTGTTTTTCAATGAATGGATTCAGAAAGTTTCCAAAAATAAAGAAAATAATTCGACTTTACTGCCAATTCGGGATGCTATTTTTTTTCGTCGGGTCTGATTGTCTGCATTCTTTAAAAGTAACGCTATTACTATGAATCTTATCGGCTTTCGTTGTCCAACTCCCGACAGATTACGCTCATCAGAGTTTTCTAACTTTAGATATTTGTTTTCTACTATTAGATATATTTCTCTCCATATCTAATAGTAGAAAACAAATACTCATTTTTAAACTCCACCATTCTCCTTGGCCATTATATTTACCGGTGAAATTGTTAACTTTTAAACTAATCACAAGAATGGAAAGAGTAATTTGTATCCTGACGATGCTCTTCGTTTGCATCTGGGTGTCGGTCCAACAGTGTATCATCTCTGGTACGGTGACCGATATAAATAAAATGGTGTGCTCACTAATCTTCACGGGAAGTTCACACTGACGGTTGACCGAAATCTACTATTTAAGTATCTTATTTTGAGAGAGAAAATGCGATTATTAATTCTTAAACTAATTGTATGAAAAATGTAATTGAGAAATTTCAGAAGATTCCTTACTTGTTTATGCTTATGCTTTTTACATCTATGTCAGCATCGGCACAATTTCAAGTCAAAGGTACAATCGTTTCAGCTAAAGATGCTGAGCCGATCATTGGTGTGGCTATTCAAGAGAATGGAACAAACAATGGTACTATTACCGATCTCACTGGTAGTTATTCGATTCAAGTACGGAACAGTAATTCAACTATTACTGTGTCTTTTGTGGGTTTGAAGCCTCAGACTATTCATATCAATGGTCGTAACGTTATCAACATCCAGATGGAAGAAGATACAAAACTTCTTGACGAAGTGGTGGTAGTAGGCTATGGTGTTCAGAAGAAGAGTGACCTTACAGGCGCTATTGCCTCGGTCAATGGAGACGACATCAAGAACCTTTCAACAGTAGATGCCGGTGCTGCCCTTCAGGGTAAGGCTGCCGGTATTCAGGTTTTGAACACATCCGGTGCTCCCGGTTCAGGTGCTTCAATTCGTATTCGTGGTTATTCATCAAATTCAGACAAACTTGGTCCTCTATTAATTGTCGATGGTTTAAAGGTGGAGAATATCCAGTATCTTGACCCTTCAATGATTGAATCTATGGAGGTTCTCAAGGATGCGGCTTCGGCTGCAATCTATGGCGCTCAGGCCGGTAATGGTGTTGTTCTCATTACAACAAAGACCGGCAATAGTTCGAATGGCCGCCCGAAGATAACGTATTCTTTCAAGGCGATCAATCAAAGGCTTGGCAAGACACCTGAGATTTTTGGTGCAAAAGACTGGATCAAATATAAGGAATTGTCCGGTTACGATATGAAGACTCTCTGCAAGAGCAATGGCGTTGACTATGACAACCCTAAAGAGACAGACTGGGTAAAGGAGGTATTTGACGATAGCTGGGCGACTCAGCATTCTGTTACATTCCAGGATGGTAATGACAAAGGCCATTTCTTCACTTCTGTAAACTACATTGACAACGATGGTATCGTACGTGGCAAGAAAGATACTTACACTCGTCTTACCGGTCAACTCAACGCAGACTATCAACTCTATAAATGGATTAAAGTTGGTACGAACACCTCTATCGAGAAGTGGGCTACTCGCAACATCACCCATCAGAGCGCTTATGGTTCTATGATGGCACCTACTCTTTTGCTTGACCCTCTGACTCCTGTATATTGGGATAGCGTTGATGACTTTACAACAGACATGAAGGAACAATATAACAAGAATCCTGAAACCATTCTCGTCGCTCCGAATGGTAAGTACTATGCTACTTCAAAGTTCCAGATGGATGACAATGGTAATCCTATCCTCCAACGTGACCGCCGCAATGCAAAGAGTTCCGGTTTCACAATTCGTGGAACAGCTTTTGCAGATTTAACTCCTATTGATGGTCTTGTGATGACATCTCGTTTTTCTTATCACATTGCACAGACCAATGACCATGATTATTCAGAGCCTTACTACATGAACGGTCAGGCTAAAGCTACAGATTATTCTATTTCAGCTTCAGCCAAAAATAATCACTATTATCAGTGGGAAAACTTTGCAAACTTCAACAAGACATTATTCGAAAAGCACAATGTCGGTGCCATGATTGGCATGTCATATACTGAATATCGCTCGGACGATGTCTCAGGTTCGGCTGCCGGTACAGGCGGCAACAAGATTCTCTCCGGTGATGCTGACAATTTCAAGTATCTCAACTTTGTAAACTCAGCTGAAACCACTACAAAGAGCATCGGCAACCTTCCGGGACTTTCTACAAGCCTCTCTTACTTCGGTCGTTTCCTCTATACTTACGACAATCGTTACAGTTTGCAGTTCAACTACCGTGCCGACGCATTTGATACTTCCAAACTTCCTTCTGACAAACGTTGGGGTAAGTTCCCTTCAGTTGCCGTAGGTTGGAACATCGGCAATGAAAAATTTATCGCGGACAACATCAGTGACGATCTTCTTTCATTCTTGAAGTTCCGTGCTTCTTGGGGACGCAACGGTAACGTCAATGTGCTTAGTAACTACCCATATATTTCGCCAATCAGTTACAATGCCGCTTGGTATCAATATGGTGATAACTCTGCTCAGCACTATGGTTCTTATCCTTCCGGTCTTGCTAATCCAAACCTCAAATGGGAAACATCCGAACAGTTGGATTTCGGTCTTGATATGCGTTTCTTCAACGACCGCTTGGCACTTGGTCTCGACTACTTTAACAAGGATACAAAAGACCTTCTTATATCTACCAACCCGGTTCCTGAAGTTTTTGTAAATTCGACTATAGTCAATGCCGGTAAAATTAACAATAGGGGATTTGAACTTGAAGCCTCTTGGAAGGATCATATTGGCGGCTTGAAGTATAATATCTCTGCTAACTTCTCTACTTTGAGAAACAGGGTTACTTATCTGTATGACGATATCACTCGTATCACTAGCAATAAAGGTGGTGTAGATGGTACCAATAATATGGTATGTAGCGGATTTGAGGAAGGTCACTCAATATGGTATTTCCGCGCATACGATTATGTAGGTGTGAATAAGGAGACAGGTGCAGCTCAATTCCGTAATCATGAGGGTAAAATCGTTTCCTCTTCAGAGTTGAGCGACCAGGATATGACTGATATAGGTAGTGCTATTCCAAAGTATACTTACGGTTTGACTATTAACTTGGAATATAAAGGTTTCGACTTCTCTGTATTTGGTACAGGTGTAGGAGGTAACAAGATTTTCAATATCCTTTATCGTGCAGATACCCCAATGCGTAACTCGCTGAAGTATTACATGGACCATGCTTGGAGCGAAAACAACAAGAATGCTTCTATGCCGGCTGTTGCTGACGTAGCTCATGATCGTTACTTCTGGAGTTCAAGTGCCTCGATGTTCAATGGTTCTTATTTCAAGATTAAACAGATCCTGTTAGGCTACACATTGCCTAAGGCACTCACTAAGAAAGCGGCTATTAAAGAGCTTCGCTTCTTCGTTTCTTTGGATGACTTCTTTACTTTCTCTAACTATCCCGGCATGGATCCGGAGACTGCAACAACTTCCAGAAATGGTGGTGGCGGATTTGATATTGGTACATATCCAACCATGAAGAAGTGTACATTCGGTGCAAGCTTTGCATTCTAATAGAGAGAGTAATCCTTGAAAAACTAAAAAAAAAGTAATTCATTATGAAAAAAATAATATATTCCCTTTTAGGTGTTGCATTCCTTTTCAGTGCTTGCGAGGATCGTCTCGACATTGAACAGAAAGGTGTCATTGCGTTTGGTAGTTTTTATAAGACTGATGATGATGCAGAGAATGCACTCAACAATCTTTATCAGTCATTCTGTTTGAATATAGCTGGTAATGAAGGTGTTTATGTAGCTCTCCCTCTGCTTTTTGATGAGGCTGGCGATGATATGTTGGCAGCAGGTAACATGTATGGCGACAACGACTTTGGTGCACAGATTAACGAATTCCGCTATGACTCACAAAATGAAGTAATCAAGAATACATACTGGGGGCTCTATGGTGTGATTTACGATTGCAACCTTATCTTGGATAATATAGAACCCGCTACACCTGTTAAGAAACGGGTTTGTGCCGAAGCTCGTACACTGCGCGCTTGGTCGCATCTGATGCTTGCTATTGGTTGGAACTGTCCACCATTGGTTGATCATATTCTTAATCCTAGTGATAAACCGGCTAACAATGCGGTCGAAGGCGGACATGACGGACTGCTAGAATGGTGTGCCAAAGAAGCAGAGGCTGCAGTTGCTGACCTTGATGAACGTGAAAATCCATCAGATAAGGTTGGTGCCTCAAAGGTAACGAAGGGCTTCGCTCTTACTGTAGCTGGTAAGGCTCGATTGTTCAAAGGCGACTATGCCGGAGCGAAGGCTGACTTGAAGCAGGTTATTGCTTCACAAAAATACGAGCTCGTTCCTACTGAACGTTGGCCAAACTTGTTCCATGAATCAGGAGATCTTTGTGAGGAGATGATTTTCCAGGCCAACGTAATTGAAAATGCAGCTGTCGGTGACTGGAGTAACAAGATACAACGTACGTCCTGGATGTGGATCCAGTTCTGGAACTGGCGTACTGACAAGTTGGCTACCAAGCCTTCATTTATCGGTCCTGATGGTTGGGGTGGACACTCTATCCGTGCCGACTTTGCAGAACGTATGTTGGCAAACGATGGTAATTCACCACGTCGTAAAGCAACATTCCTCACTGGTGACGAATTCCTCTATGAAATGGACTGGAACGGTACCAAGGGTAAAAACTTGACTCGCGCAGAGCTTGAAAAATCTCCTGATATTGGTATCAAGGATCCAACAGGCCTCTATGGTTTTGCAGGTTATTTCGCCAACAAGTTCGTTGCGTGGCCTGAAGATAATGAAAAGGGGTGGTATGGATTCAAAAATCTCACCATCTTCCGTTATGCTGAAGTTCTCTTGATGTATGCTGAGGCTTGTGCACAGACTACTGACCCGGATGGTCTTGGCTTGAAATGTCTTCAGGATATCCAGAACCGCGCAGGTTCTGCTCATATCTCAACCGGACTTACACTTCAGGAAGTAAAGAACGAGAAGAGTTATGAAATGTGGCTTGAGGCAGTTCGCTTTCCCGATATGGTACGTTGGGGTGATACGGATGGCATCGTAAATAATGGTAAGGACATTCCATCTACCATGGATGCTTTCTTCACTAAAGATGAGCCAATTCATCGTCTTTATGTGGAGAAGGCAAATCCTAATAAGGGTAAGACAGGTTTTGTGAAGGGTAAACATGAGTATTTTGCATACCCATTTGCCGCAACTTCAATCAATCCTAACCTGAAACAGAACCCGAGTGGTGAATAAACATAAGTCTCAAGAAATTGCATTGTGACCAGTCGAATGCAGGTAACGTAGTGCAGAATGTCCGCGCTGCAAACATATCCGTGGTGCGGACATTCTTACATAATATTCATTAAACAAATAATAGAACAATGAAAATTTTATTAAAGCTTGCTTTGTCTTCCCTGCTGGTGTTGCCATTGATGGTGAATGCCCAAGAAGAGTCTTTCCCCGAAGGGACAGTTCCTAACGAGCATAACCTCGAAGGAGTCCAATGGCCCCGTGTGGATGCCAAAGGAAACACTTATTTCAAAATACATGCTCCGTATGCAAAGAAAGTGCAAATCAGCTTTCGTGGTCCGATGACCCGCGAAGCCGATGGATATTGGACATACGTGTCGCCCGAGCCTGAAAAGGTAGGATTCCACTACTACCAAATCATCATTGACAGCATCTCTGCCGCCGATCCCGGTACCAAGTCGTACTACGGCATGAGCAAATGGGTAAGCGCTATCGAAATCCCCGAAGGTTTACCCTATGACAAGACGCAAAATGTGCCTCACGGTGATATAAGTATGAAAAAGTACTGGTCGGAGATGACACAGGCATGGAGAATGTGCTATGTTTATACGCCTCCTCAATATAATGAAAACGCCAATGAGAGCTATCCCGTTCTTTACCTGCAACATGGTGGCGGCGAAAACGAAACCGGCTGGGTGTTTCAGGGTCGCATGGGAGATATTATGGACAATCTGATTGCTGAGAAAAAGGCTGTTCCGATGATTGTTGTGATGGATCGTGGCTATGCTTTGCCTCCCGGAACAGCTACAGCCAGATTTGACAATCCTCAAGCGAATGCTTTCCTTGCCGGCGCGGCAGTTCCTCCTTCTGCTCCAACACAAACTCCGCGCCCTGCTATGAATATGGGACGCATGTTGGGTATATTTCCTGAATTACTAGTAAAAGAGATCGTTCCGATGATTGACGCTTCGTTCCGCACCAAACCGACACGTGAAAACCGCGCTATGGCAGGGCTTTCGATGGGCGCTATGCATACTTATATGGTTGTCATGAACAATCAGGATAAATTTGCCAGTCTGGGTGCTTTCAGCGGTGGCGGGGCAGGTCCGGTTGAACAAATAGATACTTTGTACGATGGCATCTTTGCAAGTCCTCAGAAGTTCAACAAGCAGTTCAAACTGTTTTTCATGAGTACCGGGTCGGAAGAAAACCCTGAAAGGGTAAAAGCTTTTGCTGACGCCATGAAAGCCAAAGATCTCAAGAACGTAGTTTATTACGAGTCGCCTGGATCTGCGCATGAATGGCTCACCTGGCGTCGTTCGCTTCGTGAATTTGCACCGCTTCTTTTCAAATAATTAATCCATAAAAAGAGTATGATGAAAAATAAATTAGCAAACGTTATTCTTATAGCTTTGATAAGCTTTCCGGTGATTGTCGCAGCGCAAGAGTCTTTCCCCGAGGGGACAGTTCCCAACGAACACAACATTGCCGGTGCGGAGTATCCGCGTATCGGCGTTGACAACAGAGTGCACTTTCGTATCCATGCACCCAACGCTACTAAAATGGAAATCAGTTTCCGTGGTGAGATGACCAAAGAAGCCGACGGCTGGTGGTCGCTAGTATCCAAAGAAGCCGAGGTGGTGGGTTTTCACTACTATCAGATCATTACGGATGGCGTAAGTTCTGCTGATCCCAATGGCAAACCGTTCTTTGGAATGGGCAAATGGGTGAGTGGCATCGAGATCCCTGAAAAGGGCGTAGATTACTATTCTATCAAGAATGTGCCCCACGGTTTGGTCAGCGATAGCTGGTACTACTCCGACATTCGTAAGGAGTGGCGCAAGTGTGTGGTCTATATTCCGGCCGAATACGACAAAAATCCTACAAGGAAATATCCTGTGCTCTATTTGCAACATGGTATGGGTGAGAACGAAACTAGCTGGACTATGCAGGGCAAGATGAACTTTATCATGGACAACTTTATTGCCGAGGGCAAAGCACGTCCGATGATTGTGGTGATGGACAACGGCAATATCGAGTCGCTCAATCTCAAACCGGGTGAATCGCGTCAAGATGCCATGAAGCGTTTTGGCGGTCAGTTCCCCGATATCCTAGTGAAAGAGATCATCCCTCATATTGAAAGTACTTTCCGTACATTGACCGACCGGGAAAACCGTGCCATGGCAGGTCTTTCGTGGGGAGGATTACTTACGTTCAACACTACGCTCAATAACCTCGACAAGTTCGCCTACATCGGTGGATTCAGTGGAGCGGGCAGTATCGACCTTCAGAATCTTGATACCGTCTATGACGGTGTGTTTAAAGATCGCAAGGCATTCAATGACAAGGTGCATGCCTTTTTCCTCGGTATTGGTTCCGAAGAACATCCTGAAAGAACAAAAGGGCTGAGCGACGGACTGAAGGCTGCAGGCATCAATAACATCTACTACGAATCGCCGGGTACCGCCCACGAGTTCCTCACTTGGCGCCGCTGTCTGAAGGAGTTTGTCCCTCTATTATTCGTTAAAAAAAAATAAAACACATAAACTTGTCTCAAGTTTCCTTAGGAGGCAGTTGCCTAAGTCGTACTTTGGCTAAACTCCTGTATGAAGTACCTATATTCAGGATACAGACTGTTCGCTTATATATCTAAAAATAATAAATATGAGTATTTTCCATCGTAAAACATGGCTGGTTCTTGGCCTCACCCTGCTTACAGGGTTGTATGCCGAAGCACAGCAGACCGGTGCGGCCACACATCCCGTTCCAAACTCCATGCCGGGAGGATTTCCCAACCCGCGGCAACCGCAACCGATACAAACACCTACTTACTTGGCCGATTACTTCGCTCCGTCTACAAAGGATGCCACTGTGCCGGACAACAAGGGCTTCATTCGCCGCTGGATGCTGTTGGAACCCATCAGCAAGCCCAACCGCACGAATACTGTCTTTACCGACAGCTATCTGCGTCAGGCTTTCGATACGCTCTATTTCAAGGAGCAGTTCACCATCTTGCCCAAAGACGGCGATAAGGTGAAAGTGGGTAAACAAAAACTAGTTTGGCACGCACTGGACAGCAAGCTGTATAACGTGAAACTATATCGCTTCGCCGCTGCGCTGAAGAAGCCGGTGTATGGCATCGTGTTCTGGGCGGTCACAGTCATCGACTCTTCTGAAGACCTGACGGATATCCGTCTTTCAGTAGGTTCCAACTCCGCATCAGACTGGTGGCTCAACGGTGAAGAAATCCTGCTGCTCGCAGGCGACCGCCGCATGGTGGTGGACGACTGCATGTCACGCCGCATTACCTTGAAGAAAGGCCGTAATATCCTACGCGGAGCCGTCATCAACGGCCCCGGAATGAGCGATTTTTGCGTCCGCTTCCTCCACGAGGACGGCACGCCGGTTAAGAACATTACAATCACGCAACCATGACCATGAAGACAAGAAATATAATATTGCTGGGAGCGGCCCTGATGTCTGCGCCTATATTCCAGAAAGCATCCGCACAAGTTGGCACTCCATTTATCCACGACCCTTCCACTATTGTAGAGTGTGATGGCAAATATTATACCTTCGGCACAGGCGAAGGCGGATTGATTTCCGCCGACGGTTGGACGTGGGACGGTGGTGCGGTACGCCCCGGTCGAGGTGCTGCTCCGGACGCTCTGAAAATAGGCGACCGCTATCTGATTGCTTATAGTGCTACCGGTGGCGGACTGGGTGGCGGACATGCAGGGCGGGTGCTGACCATGTGGAACAAGACGTTAGACCCCAATTCTCCCGATTTCGCCTATACCGAGCCCATAGAAGTAGCTCACTCACTGGACGACGAAGATTGCGACGCTATTGACGCCGGGTTGCTGCTCGACCCCACGGACGGTCGTTTGTGGCTGTCATATGGCACCTACTTCGGATTCATCCGGATTGTGGAACTCGACCCCAAGACCGGCAAGCGCATAGAAGGCAACAAGGAAATCAACGTTGCCATCGACTGCGAAGCTACCACCCTGATGTATCGCGATGGGTGGTATTATCTTCTGGGCACGCACGGCACTTGCTGTGACGGTCCAAATTCTACTTATAACATCGTGGTAGGTCGTTCGCGCAAAGTAACCGGTCCCTATATCGACAACGTAGGCCGGGATATGATAGAAGGAGGCGGCAAGATGCTGATTGCCGCAGGTGACCGCAAGACTGGTCCCGGACACTTCGGACGTTTCATTATGGAAGATGGCGTGGAAAAGATGTCGTATCACTATGAAGCCGATTTTGACCAGGGTGGCCGTAGCGTACTAGCCATACGTCCGCTCCTGTGGAAGAACGGATGGCCAGTAGCTGGAGAAGCCTTCAAGGAAGGAACGTATGAGATAGAATCCGAACGTAGAGGCTACGCCCTTGAACTGGTTGTGGACTTCGTACGCATGCAGCACAAGATGTCTCGCTTCTGGGAGAAAAACGACAAACCTCTTGAACCTTTGAAGAACCAGACGCTGGCAGACGTGAAAGATACTTGGCCGACGGGAAACATCAACCTGCGGATAGGCGACTATATGTTTCGTCCCCATCAGAGGTGGGCTATTACCGCAGTGCCCGAAGCTGGTGGATACCTAGGCGGACCTTATTACAAGATTGTGATTGAAGGAACAGACCGCGCACTAGCCGCTACGGCTGACGCTGAAGTGGTGACTGTCCCCGAGTTTACCGGAGCGCCCGAACAATTGTGGCGTTTGGACCAACTGACGGATGGCACCTACCGCATCATGCCTAAGAAAGTGCCCGATACCGACCGGAAGCTGGTATTGGTATCAGTGGGTGACAGTACGCCTGCACTCGGTGAATTTGATATGAACAGTGATAACTCTAAATGGAACTTCCATGACCGCTAAATATCTATTATTGACCTTTACAATGCTGACTGCAGGCGTTGTAAAGGCACAGAATCCCTTCATTGAGGGACAGTTTACCGCCGATCCGACGGCGAGAGTGTTCAACGGAAAGATGTACGTCTATCCTTCGCACGACATACCTGTGCCGGCCGACAAGCCCAATCTTCGCAAGGACTGGTTCTGCATGGAAGACTATCACGTGTTTTCGTCCGAGAACCTGATCAACTGGACTGATCACGGCGTTATCCTGACCCAGGAACAGGTGAACTGGGTGAATGCCGATGCCTATTCCATGTGGGCGCCCGACTGTACCTACAAAGATGGCATGTATTACTTTTACTTTCCTGCGGTGGTCAAGCCCGATTCGATAACCAAACGATTCGGGATGATGGTAGGTGTGGCCGTATCCGACCGTCCGGACGGAGGATTCGTACCCATGGCCGAACCCATCAAGGGCATTTATGGCATTGATCCCTGCACGCTGATTGACGACGACGGGCAAGCCTATATCTACTGGTCGGGACGGGGCATGCATGGCGCGCGTCTCAAGCCCAATATGCTTCAGTTGGATTCCGAACCGGTTGCTATAGAGAAGTTGCCTAACGGGATGAAAGAAGGTCCTTTTGTTTTCAAGCGTAATGGCAAGTATTATTTCACTTTCCCGTGGGTGCCTAAGGAGGGCGAGACCGAAAACCTTTCGTATGCCATAGGAGACAGTCCGCTCGGTCCGTTCGAGTATAAAGGCCTGATAATGGACCAGTCGCCCACGAAATGTTGGACAAATCACCATTCCATCGTTGAATACAAAGGCGAATGGTATCTGTTCTATCACCACAATGATTACTCACCGAAGTTTGACAAGAATCGCTCCATCCGTATTGATAAGATCCACTTCAATGAAGACGGCACTATCCGGAAAGTTACGCCGACCTTGCGTGGGGTAGGCATTACGAATGCTACCGACGAAATCCAGCTTGACCGTTACTCGGAATTAAGCAAGGTGGGCGCGGCTATAGCATACGTGGATACGACCGACTATTTTGCAGGCTGGAAGACTGTATTGAATGCGAGGAACGCCTACGTGCAATATAACGACGTTGACTTTGGAATCACCGGACCGACATCGGTTACGGCACGAATCCTTGATGGAAAAGGTAAGTTGCTGGTGAAAGTCGACGGCAAGACCGTTGCCGGGATTACTACCGGAAAAGACGAACTGATCACGGTTCCTGTCCGGAATATTCCGAAGGGTGTACACAATCTGACTGTCGTTATGGACAGCAAAGGGAGTGTAGAATTGGATTGGATTAAGTTTGAAAAAGAAAGACCGATGAAATAAATTTCATTCATGATAATTATGAAATGTGACATCATCGAATAACTGTGTAACATGAATGTACCGATTATATTATTTTATCAGCTATATTTAAAACTAAAATAGATTTCGGTTTAAACTAATTTCCTATTATGAGAAAATTATTATTGATTTTGATGCTGATTCCTGCCGTTTGCTCGTTCGGGCAGGAAGCTGAATGGCTGAACATTGACTATGTGGGCGATGGTATTGAAGGGCATAAGTTGGATATTCATCTGCCGCCTACGGGACAGAGCAGTTACAAGACAGTGGTGCTGATTTATGGAAGCGCCTGGTTTGCTAACAATATGAAACAGATGGCTTTTCAAGCAATGGGAAAAACGCTGATCGACGGTGGGTTTGCCGTCATCTCAATCAATCACCGCGCAAGTATGGAAGCACATTATCCCGCGCAGATCAATGACGTGAAAGCGGCTATACGTTTTATCAGAGCCAATGCGGATAAGTATCACATTGATACTTCTTTCATCGGTATCACCGGTTTTTCTTCCGGTGGGCATCTCTCTTCATTGGCCGGAACGACCAATAATGTCAAGGAGTTCACAGTAGGGAATATTACCCTTGATATTGAGGGTAACTTGGGTTCCTATACCAATTACAGTAGCCGGGTGGATGCTGTGGTAGATTGGTTCGGTCCTATCGACATGACGACCATGAAGGAATGTAAGGGCGTGAATGACGAGAAATCACCGGAAGCCGTACTGATTGGCGGTGCGCCGGCCGACCACCTTGACATGTTAGCATTGCTCAATCCGATGACTTATATAGATAAGACAGATCCAAAATTTCTGGTGATTCACGGTGACGCTGACAATGTAGTACCTCACTGCCAGAGTGAATTCTTTTCGGCCGCACTGAAAAAGAACGGTTTGCTCGATGATTTTATAACAGTGCCCGGTGGTCAGCACGGCCCGGTGACATTCAATGAAGAAACATTTAACAAAATGACGGCATTCTTTCTCAAACAGGCAGGCATGCAATGAAAAAAAACTTTAAAATAATTACAAAATGAAACATTTATTCAAGTTTTCCCTTTGCGCATTGGCACTTGCCATGAACGTGAATACCGGATTTGCGCAAAACAGCGAAACGGGATTGAAGGATACTTATAAGGATTACTTCTCTATCGGTGTGGCCGTTAATATGCGTAACATCGCGAATCCCGAACAGATTGCCATCATCAAAAAAGACTTTAACAGTATTACGGCGGAAAATGATATGAAGCCACAACCTACCGAACCTGCTTACGGGCAGTTCAACTGGGAGAATGCCGATAAGATTGCGAATTTCTGCCGTAGCAACGGACTCAAGCTTCGCGGCCATTGTCTTATGTGGCATGCCCAAATAGGACAATGGATGTATCAGGACGAAAAAGGAAATCTCGTGTCGAAAGAGAAATTGTTCGCGAACATGAAGCATCATATCACAGCCATCATGGAACGCTACAAAGACGTGATATATGCGTGGGATGTGGTGAATGAAGCTATCTCCGACGGTGGCCGGCAAGGTGGTTGGCCGGGTATGGGACAGCAATCCGGTCCATATCGCAATTCGCCTCTTTATCAGATAGCTGGTGACGAGTTCATCAAGAAAGCCTTTATCTATGCTCGTGAGGCTGATCCCAATGTGCTACTTTTCTACAACGACTATAATGCAGTCGACCCGGGCAAAAGGGACCGCATCTACAACATGGTGAAATCCATGAAGGAAGAGGGTGTACCCATTGATGGTATCGGCATGCAGGGACACTACAACATCTATGGTCCGAGCATGGAAGATGTGGATGCCGCCTTGACGAAATATTCCACGATAGTGAAACATATCCATATTACCGAATTGGACATTCGCGCCAGCGAGGAGATGGGAGGCCAGCTCAACTTCAGCCGCGAGGCTGGCAATATCAGTCCGGTGGTCAAAACGCTTCAGGAAGATCAATACACGCGTCTGTTCCGTATCCTCCGCAAACATAAAGATGTGGTGGATAATGTCACCTTTTGGAATCTCTCAGACCGGGATTCATGGCTTGGTGCACGTAACTATCCGCTCCCTTATGACGAGAACTACAAGCCGAAGCCCGTTTATAGCCTCATTAAGGATTTCAATCCGGCACTCGACAATGCCGAACTGAAAGAGGACTTCCGTCCTTCCACGTTCAACCAGCCCGGACAACAGTATCCAATGGTCAATTCGGAGGGATATGCTCGCTTTCGTGTAGTTGCCCCTGATGCCAAATCGGTCATCGTCAGCCTCGGACTGGGCGGTCGTGGCGGGACGGTTCTCCGCAAGGATAAAGACGGCGTATGGGTGGGTACCACAGATGGCCCCATGGACGAAGGATTCCACTATTACCACCTTACTATTGACGGCGGCGTATTTAACGATCCGGGTACCAAGAATTATTACGGTTCCTGCCGATGGGAAAGCGGCATTGAGATTCCGGCTCATGACGCGGATTTCTATGCCATGAAGCAGGTGCCTCACGGAAATGTTCAGCAGGTTTATTTCTATTCCAAAAGCACAGGCACCCATCGTCGCGCATTCGTCTATACACCACCCGCTTACGACAAGAATAAGAAGAAATATCCGGTTCTCTACCTACAGCACGGATGGGGGGAAGATGAGACAGCATGGTCCGATCAGGGACATGCGAATCTGATTATGGATAATTTGATAGCGGAAGGTAAGGTTACGCCGTTCATCATCGTGATGACGTATGGCATGACGAATGATATAAAATTCGGAGGTCTAAATGAATTCACAGCCAAGGAGTTTGAAACAGTACTGCTGGACGAGCTCATACCCTATATTGACAGTAATTTCCGCACGCAGGCCGACAAGAAGCATCGTGCGATGGCAGGGCTTTCCATGGGAGGCTTTGAGACAAAATTGATCACCTTGCGACGTCCTGAGGTCTTTAATTACTACGGACTGCTGAGCGGTGGTACATACGCACCTGGTGACATCAAGGACAAGAATCAGGTTGAATCTATTTTCATCAGCTGTGGGAGCAAAGAGAATCCGGATGGCGTGACTAAGGCTGTGGATGAACTTAAGACTGCCGGTTTCAAGGCAACAGCTTTCGTTTCTCCCGGTACGGCGCATGAATTCCTGACCTGGCGCAGAAGCCTGTATCACATGGCACAACAGATTTTCAAATAGGGTAATAAGAAATTAGTTACGTATGAAAAGACAATTGATATCATTATTGCTGGTCTCTGTACTTGGGAGCACTGCCATACAAGCTACAGAGCCTGTAATAAAAAATATGGGAGAATCAAAATACCGTATAAAGACTGGAAACCTGTCAATGATCATCGACGCCGCCGGAGGAGCTAAAATTTGTTCTTTCAAGTACAAGGACGCTGAAGTCATTTCACAGTCACCCATGCGGGAATCATTCGGAAGCACCTTCTGGACAAGTCCCCAAAAGGAATGGAACTGGCCGCCTGTAGCCGAATATGATAAGTTGCCTTATACGGTAGAACAGACCTCCACATCGCTCATCATGACCGGTCAAGTGTCTTCGAAATACAAATACCGCATTCGCAAGGAATTTAAGGCCGATGCGGAAGACAATGCCATTGTGATAACCTATTTCATCATCAATGAATCGGACGAAACCCGCAGCGTGGCTCCATGGGAAATTACCCGCGTCCCCAATGAAGGTTTGATTTTCTTTGATGCCCCTGCCGTCACTCCTACCGATCTCCTCCTGTTCACGCAGGAATACGATGCCTCATGGTATCGGACAGATGTTCGGGACGGAAACCGTAAAATAAACGCCGATGGTAGGGGATGGCTTGCATATACCGGCAACGGTCTGTTGTTAGTCAAGAAATTCCCGGATTTGGATGCCTCACAGCCGGCACCAGCCGAAGCTGAGATACAGGTTTATGTGAATAGAGGCAAAACCTACATAGAGCTGGAAAGCCAGGGTGCCTATAAGGAACTGAATCCCGGGGAATCACTCTCTTATACCGTCCGCTGGTATCTAATGCCTGCAGACAGTGAGCCTGTTCCTTCCCGGCAGTTGGTTTCCAAAGTCAGGAGTCTTATTGATTGAAGCAGGATGTGGATAGCCACTAATTAAATAAACGGAAAGTATATGACTAAAGATTATAGGTTAGGTGTTGTTGCGAGTCTGACGGGAGTGGCGATTTGTCTGCTCTTGTCGGCTTGTTCAAGTAAAACCTCAAGATTAGGCTCGGCGCAACTGGTGTTGAATGACTCCAGTTACTTCGAGGCACCCGGACTGAATGTTATGGTCTTCAGCAATTCGTACGACGGGATGTTCGACGATTCCAAAATGGCTGGCGTCGAAATCGTACATCACGGTCTACGCACGGTCACGAACGGCGATGTACGTCTGAATCCGACACCCGGACAATGGGATTTGCACCCCACACTGCTCGAAAGAAAAGTGGACAGGAAGAATAATCTCATCATCGCGCAACTGAAATACGATGATCTGAACTTCACTTATCAGATACATGGACAGCTGGGTGATGGTGGCATCTATGTCAGCGTATGGGTAGATCAGCCGATTCCCGAGTCTCTGGTGGGGATAGCAGGTTTGAATATTGAATTTACCCCTATGCCTTATTTTGGTCACACCTACATCATGGACGGCAAGGCGAGAGAGATACCTCAGTATCCGGACGGCAGGATGATTGCCCAGAAGACGGGCGAGACGGAACCGACCCCTATCGCCATAGGAAAGAAATTTGATATTGCTCCCGATGACGCCGAAAG
Source organism: uncultured Bacteroides sp. (assembly GCF_963666545.1). Classification (NCBI taxonomy): domain Bacteria; kingdom Pseudomonadati; phylum Bacteroidota; class Bacteroidia; order Bacteroidales; family Bacteroidaceae; genus Bacteroides; species uncultured Bacteroides sp. The sequence continues at coordinate 3,682,756 of NZ_OY762899.1, forward strand.
ACACATCACGGTGAGCAGCGCCGAACAGGAGTTGATGTTCTACGATGGCCGGAACAAGGCCCAGAACGGGTGGTTCGTGTTACGCAGCCTGCTTCCCGCAGGAAAGTCGGGTAAGATACTGGAGTGGCATATCAGCGCGGAAACCATACCGGGCTGGATTCGCAAACCCAATATCGGGCATTCGCAGGTAGGCTACTGTCCCGCACAGCCAAAGATAGCCGTCGTTGAGCTGGATAAGAACGACAAGGAGCGGTACGATGTATCGCTGCTGAAAGTGAACGAGAATGGTTCAACCGATGTCGTGTTGAAAGGCAAACCCGTGGAATGGGGTCGTTGGCAACGGTACAACTACGTGACGTTCGATTTCTCGTCTGTCACCAAACCGGGAGTTTACCAACTGTCTTATGGTGACCAGACCACTATGGCGTTTCCTATTGCGGACGATGTCTATCAACGTGCGTGGCACAATACGCTCGACGTCTTCTTACCGGTACAAATGGACCACATGTTTGTCCGCGAAGCTTACCGAGTTTGGCACGGAGCAGCCCATCTGGACGATGCGCTGCAAGCCCCTGTCAACTACTCGCATTGGGACGGGTGGCGGCAAGGCCCCGTTACCGGAAACAAGTATCGGCCTATGGAGCATATCCCGGGACTGAACGTCGGCGGATGGTTCGATGCAGGTGACTTCGACATCCAAACACCTTCGCAGCATGCGGTGGTTAACGCGCTGGTGCAAGTCTGGGAACAGTTCGGCGAAACGCGTGACGCGACACTCATTGACCAAGCAAACCGTTACGTGGAAATCCATTTGTCTGACAGCAAGCCTGACGTGTTGCAGCAGATTGAACATGGAGCGCTGCAATTGGTGGCGCAGGTGAAAGCCGTGGGCTATGCCCTGCAAGGCATCAACGAATCGCACCTCTGGCAATACCGGCATTTGGGCGATGCGGTGAACAAGACCAATAATCAGGTCTATAAGGGAAAACCCGAAACGCAAATGTATCATGCACGCGCCAAAGAACGTCCGTACAACGACAACAGCGAAGCGTTCGACGACCGTTTTGCCTTTACCACGCGCGCCTCATATCTTGATTATGGTTCCGCCACGGCGCTTGCCGGAGCCGCGCGCGCCCTGAAAGGCTATAACGACGCCTTAGCGAAAGAATGCCTGAATGCGGCGAAGAAGCTTTTCGGCGATCAGCAACAAAACCCTACTTCGCCGAAAGATGAGCGTGGAAGCGGATTCGCACGGTTTGGAGGGACGGGGGAAGCGTATGCCGCCTTTGAACTATGGCGTGCCACGAATGATCCGGCCTACAAGGCCATATTGGACAAGAAACTACCCGAAATGCTGAATAAATTCGCTTTCAATGTCCCGATATTGACAGCTATGTTACCGTACATGGGAAATGACTTCAAGAAAAATCTTGAGCCTAAGGTGGCGGATTATGTGGAGACTGTGCTGGAGAAGAGCTATCAGTCCACACCTTTTGGCGTCAACGTCAGTAGATATACTTGGGCAGGCAACAATCAGATTATCGGGCAGGCCAGCATTGCCTGTCTTTTGCACAAGTTCTATCCCAAACTGGTGGACACCAAATACATCTTTGCCGGATTGAGTTATCTGTACGGCACCCATCCTGACACGAACATTTCGTTCGTTTCGGGTGTGGGAGCGCATAACAAGAAGGTGGCTTACGGAAATAATCGCGCAGACTTCGCTTTCATCCCGGGTGGAGTTGTCCCTGGCATCCGGCTACTCAATCCCGATTTGCCCGAGAACCGTAGCGACTATCCGTTTATCTGGAGTGAGAATGAATATGTCATAGACATCGCAGCCAATTATATTTTCTATGTCATCGCTGTCAATCATCTAATAAGTGATACACAATAAACAGTTTGCCGAGCATTCCGGCACTTGTATTTATGGAGGACTTTGGGCGAAACCCGAGTCCTCCATTCCCAATATTGACAGCCGAAGAAATAGTCAAAATTGCAGCTAACTTGCTTTACTCACAAAGAAGAAATCAACTGTTTTAGTTTTGTCTCTGCTATTTTTAGATTGTATTCAAAGTTGACAAGGCGGGTAGAAGATTGCACAAAATTCTCTTGAGCTTGATGAACTTCAAGTGAAGTAGTTTGACCTAGCCGTAAACGTTGCAAGCTGATCTCCATATTCTCCTTGGACAGCAGATTATTATCTTTTTCTATCTGAAGCAAGTGCTGCTGATTCTCAAAATCTGTGAGGGCATTCTGTAGTTCGACATTCACTTGCAATTTTATGTTCTCTAAATCATACTGCGCCGATTGCAGCTCCTTTTTTGCTACAGAAATCTTCCGTTTAGTCTCTCCGCCATTATAAAGAGGAATAGAAAGAGTTCCTCCTATTTGCGGACCATAAGAACGATTTCTCAGCGTAGAGCCTTCGGAGTTTGAGGTTTTCGACAAATAATATCCTCCTTTAAAACTGAGTATGGGGGAGTAGCCTTTTTGAGTTTCTTTCAATGTTAGCCGGGCAACCTCTATTTGTTTCTGAAAAGACAAGATGCTGGCATTGGATGAATTCAACTTTAGGAGTAACTCTTCTTTATCAGGGATAGATAAAAGTGGTATGGAATCGGAGACTTCAAAGGTAGCAGTTGCTTCTTGTCCTAATATACTGTTTAACGTTTTCTGCGCCTCACTAATCGTATATTGTTGGTTGATGGCATTCTCCATAGCGACATTCAAATCTATTTTTGCCTGAAGTAATTCTGTCTTTGCCAACGAACCGGCAGTGAAACCTGTTTGTGCTATGATGACACGTTCTTTATTGTAGCTAATGGCTTCATTCATAGATTTCAATTGCTGCTTTTGTTTTACAATGTCGTAGTAAGCAGCAATAACATTGTACATCGTCTCCAAAACCTGAGATTGAAACTGAAGTTCGCCAAGAGACTCCATCTCTGCCAGCTTACTTTTGGTGACGAACATTTTTCCTCCATCAAACAATGTCCAGGAAAGCTCTGCGTTAGCAGTGAATAAACTACTTCTTTGTGGGTTGTATTTGTTTTCGGTTCCGCTGGAAAGCTTTTGCTTGACATTATCAATGCTATAGTCTCCGGAACCGTTTACGTTGATGGTAGGCAACATGCCTGCATTACCTTTTGTATTATTTATTTTAGCTATATCTGCATCGTTGCGGGCAACTAATATATCAAAGTTATTCTTTAGTGCAATGTTTACCGCATTCTCCGGAGTCAGCAAATTCTGCGCTTGAACACCGGAAGACAACATTAGTAAAAGGAATATATGGATCTTTTTCATACTTATTTCTTGTTTTTACTTGATATGGCGATATAAGTTACAGGAATGATAAATAGGGTAAGTATAAGTGAGAACAATAGTCCCCCTACAACGACTGTACCCAGAGGAGAACGGCTTTGAGCTCCAGATCCCAGAGCTAGGGCAATGGGCAAAACTCCGAAAAGGGTAGCCAATGAGGTCATAACGATAGGACGAAAACGAGCTGAGGCTGCTTCAAATGCAGCAACTCTTTTGTTCATGCCCAACTTACGCTTTTGATTGGCAAACTCCACAATCAGAATACCATTTTTTGTCACAATTCCAATAAGCATAATCACCCCGATTTCAGAGAAAATGTTTAGCGTTTGTCCACATATCCATAGCGAAAGCATTGCGCCGGCAATAGCCATGGGCACGGTGAGCATGATGATGAATGGGTCAATAAAGCTTTCAAACTGAGCTGCGAGAATTAAATAGATCAATAATAAAGCTAATATTAAAGCAAAAGAAATGTTTGAACTGCTCTCGGAAAAGTCTCTGGATGATCCTGATAAAGCTGTGTTGAATGACTTATCTAACAGCTTATCTGATATCCTTTGCATTTCAGCAATTCCTTCTCCCAATGTCTTTCCATTAGCGAGATTTGCTGAAACAGTAGCGGACTTGTAGCGATTGTAATGATACAATACGGGTGGGTTGCTGTTTTCTTCTACTTTTACAAGGTTGTCGAGTTGTATCATATCTCCGGAACTTGATCTTACATATAAAGAAGAGATATCAGCAGGCACATTTCGATCTTCTCTGTCAACTTGCCCAATGACATAATATTGCTTGTTATTTCTTAGGAAATAGTCATAACGGCTTCCACTATAGGCCAAATTTAATGTATTCGAGACCTCCTTCTCACTGACTCCCAAACTATTCGCTTTTAATCTGTCGACGGTAATGTTCAACTCCGGTTTATTAAACTTCAAATTCACATCTACATTACTAAACACGGGACTGTTCTGTGCTTCTTCCAGAAATTTAGGCAATACCGTACGTAACTTTTCAAAGTCGAGATTCTGCAATACAAACTGCACAGGCAATCCTCTGGAGTTTGATGTGGAGATAGTTGGTTCCTGACTCGGAATGATCTTTGCATCCGGAATACCAGCGTAGATCTTCGACAACTTATCGTAGATTTTTTGTTGAGAGGCCTTTCTTTCGGAAGGCTCTGAAAGGAAAGCAATAACAAATCCTGAATTGGCACTTGCGTCACGACCTCCTCCATATCTGGCAAGCACATACTTTGCATCCGGAATTGAATCCATGGTCACTTTAGCAACCTTATCTATTATATGCTGAGTCGTGCTAAATTCGCTCCCTTCGGGGGCTGTGATAGAAGTTCTAACATAGCTATGATCTTCTAGTGGAGCCAACTCTGATTTTAATGTTCTAGACAAAGAAAAAATAAGCACCAAACAAAATCCCAGAATAGCGAATGCTACCCATCTGTTTTTAATGAAGAAACTCAATATTCGTCCGTATCCTTTTTCCATGCCTACAAAGAATGGTTCACTGGCCTTGTAGAACTTGGAATGATGAGAAGTGGAACCGCCCAACATAACATTCAGCACCGGGGTCAAGGTCAAAGAAACCAGAGCTGAAATTAGCACCGCACTGGATACCACAATCCCGAATTCCCGAAACAGACGGCCGGTAAATCCTTCAAGGAAAATTACGGGAATAAAGACGATGGCCAGGGTCAGAGATGTTGAGATGACAGCAAAAAAGATTTCACGCGTACCTTCTAAGGCTGCCTTGTGCTTATCCATCCCCTGTTCTATTCTCTTGAAAATGTTTTCGGTCACCACAATACCGTCATCCACAACAAGCCCCGTGGCCAGTACGATACCGAGAAGCGTCAGCACATTAATGGAAAAGCCGAAAGTGTACATGATGAAAAAGGTTCCAATGAGTGAAACCGGAATGTCAATAAGTGGACGTAAAGCGATAATCCAGTTTCTGAAAAACAGGAAAATAATAATGACCACCAGAAAAATGGCAACAGCCAGAGTTTCTACCACATCTTTAACCGACTCCCGTACAAAGATCGATTTATCACGGGCTACGCTTAAGTCTGTTCCTTTGGGCATCGTTTCTTTTATCTGATCTAAGCGTTTGTAGAATTCATCGGCTATTTGAATATCATTTGCTCCCGGCAGAGGAATCAAGTTTAACATCACGCCTGTAGTGCCATTCACTGTTGAAGCAGATTCTTCACTTTGAGCTTCCAATACAGCTTCTCCAATGTCACGAAAACGAACCACCTGACTATCTGTTTGCTTCACGATAAGATTGTTGAAATCTTCTTCTGTGGTCAATCGCCCATGAGTTTTTATTGTAAGTTCTGTTGCATTTCCACGTATTTTTCCTCCCGGCATTTCGACATTTTCGTTAGTAAGAGCCGTTTTAACATCGGATGCGGTGAGATTGTAGGCAACCATCTTATCAGGATTCAGCCATAAACGCATAGATGGCTTCTGTTGCCCGTAGATGGAAACCGAGCTGACACCGGGAATGGTCTGTAGTTTCTCCTGCAACACATTTTCGGCATAATCACTCAATTCTATAGGGCTCATTACACTGCTTTGAGCAGTTAGCATAATAATTGGATCACTATCGGCATCTGCTTTTGTCACGGTGGGTTGTGCATCAATATCCTGTGGCAGAGTTCTGGTAGCTTGTGAAACCTTATCACGAACATCATTCGCCGCTTTTTCCAAATCTGTTCCCAGATTGAATTCGACCGTAATGCTACTGGTACCTATAGACGACTGAGAAGTAATAGATTTCACTCCTTCAATGCCGTTTATGGACTTCTCTAGCGGCTCGGTTATCTGTGATTCTATAATTTCGGCATTGGCTCCCGTGTAAGATGTCTGTACTGTAATCACCGGAGGATCAATAGCCGGATAAAGCCGAACTCCTAGAAAATTAAACCCCACTACACCCATAAGTATGATAATCAGACTCAGCACAATAGAACCTATAGGTCTTTTTAAAGCAATATCAGAGATTATCATGATTCTTTAGTTATAGTGGAATAGGATAGTTTTGATTTCTCTTTCAAGAAGAGTAAGCCTGAAGTTATAATCGTATCACCGGCTTCAACGCCTTCTGTTACTTCTATTTTTGAAGATTTGCGAATGCCTGTTTTTATTTTCACAAAATGCGCTTCTCCTTTCCGGGCCACAATAATCATTTTATCTCCCTCTTGTGGGATAATGGCTTGCGTAGGAATCATTAGAGCGTGTGTGTTTTCTCCGAATTGCAATTGCACATTAGCAAAAGCTCCCGGAATGAGCTCTTTAGAGGATGTGCTTATCAAAGCTCTTACTTTTAGATTACGAGTGGCGCTATCAATGCCTTGTTCGGTTGCTGTTACCGTTGCACTATACAATCTATTGTCGTCGGACATCGTAAAATCAACCTTCATGCCGGTCGTGATTTTTGAACCATATTTCTCTGGCACATCGAAATCTAACTTTATTTTGTTGCTCGTCCGTATAGTCGCTAATAAAGTAGAAGAACTTACGACGGCACCAATACTAATATTTCTTAAACCTATCGTTCCATCAAAAGGTGCTTGTACTTCCGTTTTGCGAATCAATGCTTTCTGTTCTGCTATCTCCGCCTTTATCGTGTTGAGCTCTAAAATGGTCTGGTCATAATCGGTTTGACTGATGCCGCTTACTTTTATCAATTCGGACTGCCTTTGAAAAATACGTTTTTGAATAGCCAGTTGTGACTCCAACTTTTTCAGGGCTGCCTGCAAATCATCATCATAGAGCTTCACGAGCAGTGTTCCCTTTCGCACAAATTTGCCTTCGGGTAAGTTGAGCTTTACCACTCTTCCGGCTACTTCATTCTTTAACTCTACTTCATCATAAGCAGCCAACGCCCCCGTCACCGTAATCTCCGAGATAAGTGAAGAAGGAGTCACGATGAATGCATCCACCTTCTTTTGAGCTTTCTCTCTTGAGTCTTGTTTCTTATCTCCTGAGCTTAGAAATCCTACTTTGATAAAAAAAGCAGTTAACAGCAAAAGCACAACAGCAATCAATATATTTATTTTCTTTTTCATTTTGTTGAATAGAGTTTACTACTTTCCAAAAACATCCGACCTATTCTTCTCATCACTCTTCCAATTGGCTTTCTGATTAGATTTTCTTTAATTGTACTCATACTTTTTTGTTTTGTAATCAATAAGAACAAAAGTAGTTGCTGCCTTAAACAGTTAGCATTGTTAACGATCTGATTTATGTTATTTTATGATATAGGATGCTGGTTTTCTATTCTTTCATAAAAACGTTTCTTGTATAAGTCTCCTACAGGAATCAGCTTATCGGAAATCTTAATGCGGTTTCGCTCAATGGATTCTATTTTGGATAGAGCCACAACATAGGATTTATGAACTTGAATGAATTGATCTTCAGGCAGTTGTTCCAACATACCCTTTATGCTTTGCTTGGTCAAGATCTTCCTACCGGGAAGGTAAATCTTTAGATAACCTTGCATCCCTTCTATATAGAGAATATCGTCAAGATGTACATTCTCACGACGATATTCTGTTTTAATGAAGATTTGTGATCCATTGCTCTCGCTATCAGAGCCTTTCTTCAATTTTACGTCTTCAAAGACTTTATTAACCGCTGCCAGAAAACGTTCAAAAGAGTAAGGTTTGAGTAAATAATCAAAGACGCCAAATTCATACCCTTTTAATGCATAGTCTGAATAAGCAGATGTAATGATTACATAGGGTTTCAAAGACAGATTCTCAAGCAGCTGAATGCCTGTGATCTTTTCCATCTGGATATCAAGAAAAAGCAAATCTATGGTATGAGTTTTCAGGAATTGTAATCCCTCTAGAGCGTTATCAAAAGAACCTTCCGGTTTAAGCATGGGCACTTGTGCAATGAAATTGTTCAGTTTCTCTGCTGCCAATGGCTCGTCTTCAATGATAATGCACGATAACGTCATAGGTTAATAGTTAATTCAACGCTAAAGATATTTGATTTTTTAGTTATTTGCAAATCATGTCTCCCCGGATACAGCAAAACAAGTCGTCTTCTTACATTTTCAAGTCCAACACCCGATTGAATATCCGATTTCGACGTACTCTCAGCGTCAAAGTAATTTGCGCAGCTGAACTTCAACGTGTTTCCATCCAAGTGGATGTTCGTGTTGATAACCGGCATCAGCTCTGCATGGCACGAATGTTTAAAGGCATTTTCAACAAAAGAGATAAACAACATCGGGGCTATTTGTCTGTCGCTAACATCCTGCTGCGGAAAAGAGAACTTTACGTAATCATTGTCCTTTACGCGCAATTGCTGAAGTTGTATGTAACTAGTGAGGTAATCGATTTCCTTTTGTAACGGCACAACATCCGTTCCGGTCTCATAGATCATATATCGAAGCATCTCAGATAAAGTGATAAGCATTTTAGAAGCATCTTTTGGCGATTTATAGATCAGACAATCGATATTGTTGAGTGTATTGAAGAGGAAATGAGGGTTGATTTGCAGTTTAAGTAGCTTAAGTTCATTTTTCAGGTTCTTGTTTTCAATCTCTGATTTCACTTGAATGTTGGCAAACCAGTTTTCAAAACCTCTCACCAGGCAACCGCATTGAGCAATAATGAAGGAACCAATCATCGGTAGCAAAAATATATGATAATCAAACAAGTTGAAGCTAGAAAGAAGAAGTCTGGAAAGTAGCAGAAAGATGGCTGAAACAACTACACTTAGCGTAATAGATAAAATCAAATACTTCACAAGTTGCCTTTTCTCAAAGTAACGTATCAGCCAATAATAGGAAACATAAAAAATAATAGTTGCCCAGATAAAGTTCACGTAAAATTGGGGAGTCAGATTCTGCAATGTGCCTAATATCTCCCTGCTTGGCACAACTTCCATTACCAGAGAAAACAGTAGGTAAACCAACCAGAACAAAGTATGGATAAGCGCTTTTAGGATATATTTCATGATTTCATTCAATTATAAAGTGTCTTTTCACGAGAACTAAATAGAATTCATGCAAAGCTATAAAAAAGGTTCATACGCAAAGAACTATGAGGGCAGAGACTGTGAATCAAATAGACACAATTCTTAAGTACGATAAATAATCGTGCGCTAGTTTAGCTCTGCTCATTTCATTATTGGTTTTGAAAACAAAGGAATGGCATAAAATATCATTGGTACTGTGCACATTATCACTATCGTTAGACTACTGGAGCTAATCCCGAACAGACTAAATTCCGCCACAATACGAATCAGATAGAAAAAGGAGAAAAATCCAAGGACGCTATATTTGAGAGGGCTACCTAGCAAAACCTTTGTTTGAAATACCGAAATGATTCCCATGAAGAGCAGGGTCAAAATACAAATTGCATGGTATGTCAGGAAAATGGCTCTGTTCGTGTTTGACAAGCAATTGAGAGTAGTTTCCCAATCAAACATCCTATAAAAAAGTAAGTGAGAGAATACAAATAGTGAGCTGATAAAACCAGCTATACGAAGTAAAATCGTTTGGGTCTTCATGTTTGGGGTTGTATTATTGATTACAAATTCTAGCTAACATATTTCGAACGATAAGGTAATGGAATGGTTTGATGATAGAAAAATAAACCTTTCCCATTAAATTGTGAAATTTGATAACGGTTGTAAGCTTCACAACATAGATATCTTGATTGACTTCATATTGAAGGGAAAGCCAGGCTTCAAGATGCTTATCATCTGCAAATAATAGAATCTCTTGCTCGCTTCTTTCCAATACATTGAAGAAACTAAATTTTTCACCTTTTTGTGCATTTAGGTCTTTCTTTGACTCCATGTTTGTATCCAACCCAAACGGTTTAACCATTAGATTACGTAATTTATAAAGAAAAGTAATCCATTTCGGTTCGAATAGGAGTGCCGACAAACACGCCTCTAGTGTAATTGTTCCTTTGCTTACTTTCGATTGATAACACTCTACATAATCTGCCTTTTGGCAGACACCGCAAATAAATGAACGTTCAGTAATGTCTATTTTCTCCATTTATATTATTTTTTGAATAAGATGATTCCAAAAGAAACCCATAACACTGTTTCACAAATGATGGCTATAAGAATAGAAGAATTCACCGTGCCCTTAATAAATTCATAACTTCCCATGCAAGATAATCCAAACAGTGTAATGCCGGTAGCCATACAGATGACTTGCCTCGCTTCTGAATGAGGTAAATTTCTGGCTCCAAACATCAACACAGAGATTCCCAACATAAACATTGACGCTCTCCGAGCAAGAATACATCCGGCTTCGGAAGCTTCCAGCCCTAAACCTTCAATGAAAGAACTTGGTGTGAAAAGTAATTGTACAAACAAATAAATGAATAATACCGAAGTTGCGATGCTCACAATCTTATAAAAAAGTTTCATAATCTATCTATTAAGTGATGCTGTGTGATGTTTTAATCTTTTGTGCAAAAGTAGTATGTCAGAGGAGTGGCACCAAAATTAGTTCACCAAATGGCATATTATGGTTATGAAACGCTATTTGGATTGGAGTATGCAAAGTCTTATTGAGAAATTTAAAGGCTATATAAATGAATAAGTTATTTCTCTTTTTCCTATTTTTGCATCCGAACTAAATCATAAAACCTGTATTCATCTCTTATGAAACTCTGTATATAGCTGCACTCAACTAATTGCTCTGCTCAATAGAGCTATTTAGCTATCTGACAAATAACCACTTATTTGCCACAGTTTTTTTATTCTTATCTAAAAAACAGGAAGTTATGATGACGAAAATATATCCACGTACAGGAGATAAACAAACGGTATATCTGAATGCCGTTGTGAAGGATCCGCAAATAATGATTGGCGACTATACCATTTATAATGATTTTGTTTCTGATCCGTTGCTATTTGAAAAGAACAATGTACTCTACCACTATCCTATCCATCGTGAGAGGCTGATAATAGGTAAGTTTTGCTCTATTGCTTGTGGTACAAAATTTTTATTCAATTGTGCCAATCATACATTAAAGTCTTTATCCACCTATACATTTCCTTTGTTTTATGAGGAATGGGAGTTGGATAAAGCAGATATAGCCTCCGCATGGGATAATAAAGAAGATATTATCATCGGTAATGATGTCTGGATTGGTTATGAGGCGGTTATTATGGCTGGAGTTCGCATAGGAGATGGCGCGATTATTGCAACACGTGCTGTTGTGACAAAAGACGTTCCTCCTTATACTATTGTAGGTGGTACTCCTGCCAAAGAAATAAGAAAGCGTTTTGATGCGGATGTGGTAGAGCAATTGCTAATCTTGAAATGGTGGGATTGGCCCATTGATAAGATACGCCAATGCCTACCATACCTTACAAAAGGCAAATTGAATGAGTTACTGGCTGAAGATTAAAACTTGTTTTATCCATAGTCTATGCAAATGGAATGTTTTGAGGCATTGTTTTAGTCTATTACTGACTTCCTGTCTAAGTCGGAATATGGATAAAATCCCCTTTCTTTTAGTTTCTGAATAAGTTTTTCTGTTCCATTTGACATTGCATATTCCATTTCGTCTCTAAAAACTTCAATAGTCAATAATAGTCCATACTTTTGATTTCCTATTTTAAACTCTGCCCCATTTGGTTTGTAATCATCGAAAATCAAACAGAGATTAGGCTCACCTTCGTCTTGAGGTAGCTCACATGTTTCGTTAGGCTCAAGTTTAGCTTCATAAGAATAGTTTGCGATTCCAGTAAAAATGCCACAGATACGTCTTTCTATCTTGTTAAATGGATTGGTTTCAGTTGTATCTTCTGAATATTTAAGTTTAGTAAATGCAACTAATTCATATGTTCCAGTTTTATTCGGAATCGGGCCATTCCCTTCTGGATCAATAAGCTCCATTGTAGCAAAGCCTGTGCCTGAAATGCCATTTGGGAAATAATACATATCTACTGTTCCACCTACTGCAAATGGAATAATTGCGTGTCCAACAAGTTTATAAGACTTACCAAGAACAGCTTCTAAGCCATTCATCTTTAACTCATCGTTTTTTTCGTACTCTTCATTTGTAAATTCTCGCTTTGGCGTTTCTTTAAATTCTTTTTTACCAAATAGTTTATTAAAGAAGTTCATATCATTTTTGTTTTTATTGCTTGAGCAACTTATAGTTATCAAGACGATTAATAATACAATGCACTTTTTCATATCTTTTCCTTTATATAACTCCCTCCCAAATGCAAGAATAGAGGCTAATTCGTTTAGATTAAATAATATCCTCCTGTTTTTGACGCACCTCTAAATTCTACCAATTTTTTTTCATTGAGAGATTTTAGATAACGCTTAGTCATTCTTAGGCTTTTATATATTCTTTCAGAAATTTCGATAGCATTTAGTCCTTCTTCTTTTCTGATTAAATCTAAAACGATCTGCTCATTCTCATTTACAGTGCCATTTACAGTGCCATTTACAGTGCCATTTACAGTGCCATTTACAGTATCACTCGTGATACTGTGTTTTCTCTTGAACACTGCCGTAAACATTCCCTCTGTGTGAAATTCCGGTTCAGGAAGATTAGCCGCTTTCATAGCTTCCTGCATACGAGGAATACCGGATGCGACTTTTTCAACCAAGTGCATACGGGTAAATAGTCCGAATATTAACGGATTACGTGTCATACTCTTGTGTCCGAAATCTTTAGCAACTATCGGCAACAGTCCTCCGGGATTGGAAACTTCTACTCGGTCATCGAACATCTCTATCATAATGGTTGCACCTTCTTCATAATAGTCCCTATGAGAAAGCGCATTGATAATAGCTTCTTTAAAAACATCAAGGGGTATTTCCCATATTTCCTCTCTTGGTCCAGTGCCTTTAATATTGTATGCCACTTGCAACTTACTTTCGAGCCACCCCATTGCCTGTAAATACTGTTGGTATAATGGTCCACCAAATACCTTATCATCTATGATATATACTTTAGTTGTTCCCTTGAAAAGAACACATCTTGTTATTGCGTGCGGGAATTTCCGTTCAGGTTGTTTCCCAAAGAACATGGCAGCACCGTTCTTAGCTATTCCTTTATCCGTGAACAGTTCCAAATTCTCAAATATCTGTTTGCTGGTAATAGATGGACTCAGTTTTGCCTCTGTGCGGAAGTCTTTTATCGCTTGTTCGTCAGCATCCGTGTAGATGTTGAACCACGAGCAGGGAATGGTATCAAAGAATATCTTATTACATTCCTGAAAGAAGCTGCGCATTTCTTCTACTGTACGGAGCTTTTGAGAATTGGCTCCTTCACGGACAAAGATAGAACCGGAAAAAATATAAGGTTTATCCTTGCCTGATGGAACATCAATTACCCAAATTGATTTGTCTTCAATAGTTACAGCATACATCTCACAATGGAGTGCAGGAGAAATCTCGCTGATAGAACCCTGAATAGCCGAACGTTTATCATTCTCTAAGTTGGTACCGATAATCAGTCCGTTATCATCTATCCCAATAAGCAAATATCCTCCGTCAGCGTTGGCGAAAGCGCAAATTTCTTCTGTCAGTTCACGAACCTTTGAGGGGACACGAACTTTAAACTCCACATTATAGCCTTCTCCGCTATCAATGAGTGATTGTAGGCTTTCTTTCTCAATCATAATTAATCAATTGGATTACAAAGATATGATTAATCCTCCAAGATACGGGGCTTATTTTCTTGAAAAATAGTAAACTCCGTTTTTATAATCAACCTTTGCTACGTAAAAGATTGCATTTAATCATCAACTAAAAATCTGCACGGTTCAGTTGCCTCAACTGAACCGTTCTCTTTCATCAACTGCACGGTTCTGTTGGGGCAACTGAACGGTGCAGTTGGAAAAAATATGGCTATCTTATCTATCGACCATTCGAAACGCCACAACGAGCAAAACGATTACCCCGCTAAAGCAAAACTCTTGTGCCGGAGGTCAGGCGAAGGAGGTGGGCGTAGCATCAAGCAAGCGATTGAACTTGAGCGCAACAAGTTGAATCGCTCGTAGCTACTACAATCTCCATCAAAGTAATCCGAAACGAGAAGCTTGGAAGTTGGCTCTTTGCTTTTTTCTTTTTTGTGGCAATCCAAAAATGGAAGAATAGAAACTTGGTAATTGTTGGTGGTTATGGAAGTTGTTACGCGCGCAGTTGTTGTACCACAACAACCATACTTTACTTTATCTTTTTCTACTTTACTTTCCTCTTCTAGAGAACACGTTGCAACTCGTTCATTATCAGCGTTTTGCAAAAGTGCATTTTTCGTTGTTTTTGCACTGTTTTGCATGCTATTTTGCGCATTGTTTTGTGCACCTTGAAACAGTTCGTTTGCACTCTTTTGCATCACTTTCGAGCAAGTTATTTCAGACTCTTTTGCCGGAGAATCGACAATTATTGGAATGATGGTTCCAACAATTGATGTATTCACTTCCGGTGCATACTTCTGTTGCGAATCAACCATCGAAACAGTCTTTTTTCGTCTCTGCGTTCTTTTTGGCAATTCCTCTGGAGATGCAACCTCGGATGCCTGATCTTTTTTTGCTGCCATTGTCTTACGCTTTTCCTCAAGCGGCTTCATCCGTTTGCTGAGTCCGGGGGACGAGAAGTACTGTTCATCATCCAGCACAAACAAGTCGTACTTCCGGATAATATCAGATAAATACTCCGTCGAAAGACGAAACTCCCGAGCCAAGGCAGGAAGCAGAGAGAGTGGCATCGAATAATTTTTCTGCATGCGCAGATATTCCAATAGGCACCAATAAACACCGTATCCCTCAAGACCTTTATCGGCTTTGAGGCGTAACAGTTTAATGTTATTGTGCGCTGTTACATCGTGTGGAAAGTACTGATCATTCTTCATTCCGCAAAGGTCACGAAAAAAAAGAGGTATCTTGTTGCGTAATAACGCAACAAGGATACAAATTATGCTTAATAGAATGAAAAAAGAAGCTCAAAGCGGTTTCTTATAAAGGTAAAGCGCGCGTTCTTTTTTATTTAGAGAGGAAATATTTGAATTATTTTCTAAAGATCTAGCAGCCACTTCCATATAGGAACGACTTCAATTACCTTACCGTCCATCTCCAACATTCGTTCTGTATCCCGTGTAATAATCAAAAGTTTGTTGCATTCCAATGCTTTCGGAATCTTCAGCAGCGCTTTTACTTCCCTGTCAAATGTACCATCACTATTGTCAAGGTTGTAACATACTTGAATAGCTGTATAAGTATCAGGAATATAGAAATCAACTTCAACACCTTGATTGTAGAAATAAACAGCATCATTACGCCCATATTTACGCAGTAAAGTCACAGCGACCATATTCTCCAGCAAAGAAGTGTTCCCATCCAACAAGAAAAGGTTAAGAATTCCATTGTCTGTAAAATAATATTTGGGAGAGGTCTCTTTATCTACCAATTTACCTGCGATGTTTAGTATGGGATTGATAAGCCATGCGTCTTTAGCATACTCCATATAGTTGATAACAGTATTCGTACCAACTTTTGCTCCAGTTGATGATACAATATTCGCTATCCGGGTAAATGATAATGGTTGCTTGACACTCTCTGCCAATTTCTTAAATAAGATACGTAAAGCAAACGTGTTTTCTACAGCGTGGCGGGCTGCAATATCTCCCAGATAGATTTTCTGATACACACTGGTAAGGTAATCTCTTTTTGCTGAAAATTCAGCACCTTCGGGGAATCCACCAAAGTAGAAATAATCATTGAATTTTCGCAATACGTCTGCTTTGGCTTCCGTAGACAATAACTGATTGGCAGTTGTAGGAATATTGTTTGCCGTTAGAAACTCTTTGAACGAATATGGATATACATCAATGGGAATATAGCGTCCGCCTAATGTGCTCTGAATATCCTGACTTAACATTTTGGCATTGCTTCCCGTAATATACACCCGATGTTTAGTGTCAGCCATACGACGGGCAAACTTTTCCCATCCGGTAATATTTTGTATCTCATCAAGAAATAGGATGGGTTTCTTTCCATACATTTCCAAATGAACTTCCAATAACAGGTTTAAATCCTCAATACCCATTCCGGTAAGACGTTCGTCCTCAAAATTGATGTAAAGCATTTCATCCCACTGGATGCCTTGTGCAAGTAACTGCTGCATCCGTTGATAGAGCAGGTAAGATTTTCCCGCCCGCCTGATACCAACAAAAACGTAATTCCCGAATTCTTCAAAAGTGAAATCTCGGGGAATCACCTTATATTTTGGGACTTCTGTCTGATTATCGGCAATAACTGTTTTGAGAATGTTCTTATTCATATTCCATATTGTTTTATCGGCAGAACAAAAATAGCATATTTTTATTTCATATACAAAACAAAAATAGATATTTTTTATTCTACATACAGAACAAACAGGTTTTATTTCAAGGCGGATTGCCCAACATGATTCTGTAACCGTCGTAACAGTTAAGGTGGCAACAGGATAAAATAGACTGTAAGCATTCGGTGAACCCCGTATTTCTTTGATGTCTTTAATGGCCTACTTTTGCCAGAAAAAAGTTATGTTGAATCTTAAAGAATTTCAATTGATTTATTCCCGTTACCAGAGTAGCGGTTTGAAAGTTTGTGATTTTTGTGCTAACGAATTGATTAATGAGGCCAAATTTTATTATTGGCAAAAGAAGTTGCGAAAGCAAACTTCTCCGATAAAGAGCTTTGTTCCCATTGTTCTGGACACCTCCAATCCCCCTTCACCCTTGTCCCGCATTACCGATGAAGTTGGCCCCAGCCCTTCGGACGTGCTTCATTCCGAATGCGAGATCCTTTATCCTTGGGGAACCACCTTTCGTTTGAAAGGCGCGATAAATCCTGAGCTCCTCAAGATGTTAATCCAATTAACCCATTAATGCCATGTTCAATCTGAATGACTCAATGCGCTACTATTTGTATCCGTACCCCACGGATATGCGCAAAAGCTTTTACACCCTGAGCGGTGTTGTCAGAGACCTGATGGGGCAGGATGTCCGTAAAGGGGATGTGTTCATCTTTATTGGCCGTACTTGTAGCAGCATGAAGATTCTGCATATGGAGTGCGGTGGATTGGTGATCTATCACTTGAGGCTGGAAGAAGGGATGTTCAGACTACCCGTTTTTGATGAAGAAACACATACCTACAGAACAAGTTGGCAGGATTTAATGCTTATGGTACAAGGCATTGATACGAACAAATGCACCCGTCAAAAAAGATGGAATCCACACAACAAATAGAGTAAAAAACAAGCGAATTAGTTTGTCATATACGCTAAAAAAAGCTATCTTTACATCATAAATGATAGCAAAAATGGAAGAATTATCCAGCGATAAAGACCTATTTGTACAAGCCCTTCTGGCAGAACGTGACCGGCTGTTCCAAGAGAACAGCCGCCTCAAATGCAAGCTGGGGGATCGTGCGGATGTGGAATCTCTGAAGTCTTCCTATGAGAAAACAATCAGCCACCAAAAGGAGAAGATCATCTCCTTGGAACAACAGGTGGCGTATCTACAGCGTCGTATGTGGGGTAAATCCAGCGAACGTTTCATCAAGGAAGAACCCTTACAGCGAAGGCTTGATTTCGAGGGCTTGGAACTCTTGCCTGAAGAGGAAAAAGAAGCCCGTCAGGCTAAGGAGGAGATTGAAAACTACAAGACTCGGACCATCCGGGTGAAAGAGAAAGAAAAACCGGCACGCAAGCCTATCCCCGAAAACATCCCTCGAGTGGAAGAACATCTCTATCCCGAAAATATCGACATGGAAAACTGGATTGAACTGGAGCCTGAAATTACCGAAGTGTTGGAGCATAAGCCCCAAGAGTTCTTTGTCCGAAGAATCATCCGTCACAAATACGCGCTAAGGAACAAATCTATTCCTGTGGAATGCCCAATTCTTACCGCTACCCTTCCTGATTTACCTTTAGCCAAAAGTTATGCGGGAGCTTCCTTACTGGCAGAGCTAATGATCAACAAATATGTCAATCATCTTCCTTTCTATCGACAGATACAAATGTTCAAGCAGCTTGGAGTCAGTCTTCCTGCCGCAACAGTTAATGACTGGTTTAAACAGACGGCAGATTTGCTCAGACCTTTATACTACCGATTGAAGGAAATAGTTCTGGCGAGTGATTATATACAAGTAGACGAGTCCACTCTACCAATTATTAACGAGGAAAAACATAAGACTGTCAAAGGATATATCTGGATGGTCAGGGCGGTTTTGACGGACCTGGTATTCTTTCACTACGACCACGGTTCCAGAGCACAGAAAGTAGTGATCCCATTATTGAAGCACTTCAAAGGTGCTTTGCAAACAGACGGGTATGAAGTCTATAAAATGTATGAAGACAAGAAAGGGGTACTCCCACTGGGATGTTGGGCACATGCCCGAAGGAAGTTTGAAGAGGCTTTAAAAGAGGATAAAGTCAGGGCGGAGTATGCCTTGGCGCAAATCGGCATGCTTTATGACGTGGAAAGGCGGGCTGATGTAGAAAAACTCTCTTTTGAAGAGCGCTCCGACCTTCGTTGCCGATTATCTTATCCAATAATGGTCGCTTTTGAAAAATGGCTGGTGAATGAATATCCGAATGTGCTTCCCAAAGGACGGATTGGCAAAGCGATCAGATATACCTGATAATAGCGGCCAAAGGATACCACTTGTAGCGCTCAATAGGATACCACCTGTAGCGCTCAAATGGGTACCGGTCAGAGCGGTCAAATAGGTACCGGTTGTAGCGGTCAAATGGGTACCGCTTCTTCGTCTGTAATTTTCTCATTAATAAATCTCGTAATATTGCATTAAAAAAACACTTAAAATGCAGTATTATGGCAAATGATAAAATTACGATGTTAAAACTAAAACGCATGCTTCAACTTCTCAGCTGTGGTCAATCGCTGAACTTCATTTGTTCAGAGCTGCATATGAGTAAGCGCACTGTTCACAACTACAAGCAACTAGTGTCTCAAACAAATCTTACTTACGATGCTCTTCTACGTCTGAGTGACTTCGACCTTGCCGCCATTCTGCAACCTGCATCATCCGTCCCCCAAGCAGACGGACGTAAAAGCACATTGGACTTTCAGTTGGAAGGTTATCTTTCAGAACTCAACCGCCCGTATGTGACGATCCAATTACTTTGGGAAGAATATATTGTCCAATATCCGGATGGATACCAATATACACAATTCAAAAAATATCTGACCGATTACCGTAAACATCACGAGTATGTCTATCACAATACTTATGCTCCGGGTCAAGAGTGGCAGATTGATTTTGCAGGCGATCATCTTTATCTGACCGATCGTAAGAGCGGCTCTTCCCAAGCCGTGGTACTTCTGTGCTGCATTCTCCCCTTTAGCGGCTACGCTTTTGCCATCGCCCTGATGAGTGCTGTTATGGAACATTTCTTCTACGGTTTAGGAAAAGGACTTGAGTATCTTGGCGCTGTTCCTCAAGTGGCTAAAAGCGATAACATGACCCAATGGGTAAAGAAGTCCTCCCGTTATGAGCCCAGGTTTACAGATGCCACAGACCAGTGGTGCCTTCATTACGGCATCATGCCGGATGTCTGTCGTGTACGCAAGCCCCGTGATAAGGGTCCGGTGGAAGGACTGGTAAATAAACTCTATCAGTTCATTTATGCCCGTATGCGGAATGAAGTCTTTTATACGCTAGACAGCCTAAACAGCCGTATTCTGGAACTTTTGGATGAGTTCAACTACAAGGATATCAAACGCAAAGGAATCAGTCGCAGAGACATTTATATACGTGAAGAGAAACCGCTGATGAACGTACTTCCTCTTACTCCATACCGTTTTCGTTACCAGAAAGAGTTTACCGTCTCCTCCAATTACCATGTACTTGTGGGTAGTGAACAGCACTCTTATAGCATTCCTTATCAATATGTGGGAAAACGGGCAAAAGTCCTGTGGGATATGGATACCGTTGAGGTTTACGTGGCAGCAGAACGTATCGTGATCCATAGAAGGAACTTTGCCGCTTATGGTTATACCACTCAAGAGAACCACATGCCTGCCAATCATATCGCTTATAAACGCACCAAAGAGTATAATGCGGCAGCCATACAAGCACGTGCTCTGCATATTGGACAAGCTACCAAATGGGCTGTGGACAGTCTACTGGCAAGCAGAAACTTTCCTCAACAGTCCTACAGAACTTGCCAGGGGATCTTCTCTCTGGCTTCAAGATATGGTGAGAGGCGCATAGAGAGTGCCTGCTCAATCATACGCTCCGGATCTTTAGGTTTTACGCTGACCATGCTAAGAAATATACTCCAAAAGAATCTGGATCTGGATCAGAATCAAACAGAAACAATCTCCACAACGCCTCTGAACACACAAGTAAGAGGCGCGCAGGAATATAATCAAATTAATAACAAAGAAAGATGAACAATCAAGAAACAGCGGACCAGTTAGAAGGTCTCAAACTTAAAGGGATGGCCGATGCTTATAAGGCTATCATCAGTCTGCCCATGCAAGACAGGCCGGGTATGGAGCTTACCATAGCCAAACTCGTTGAAGCGGAACGTATTTACCGCAATAACCAAAAGACCATGATGTATCTGAAAACCAGCAAGCTCAGATACGGTGCGTGCATAGAGGATATAGAATGTTCGGTGGCGCGCAATCTGACCAAAGACATGATGTCTCAAATTGGGGATTGCAGTTTTATACGCAGAGCGGAGAATATCCTAATAACAGGGCTTACAGGATGCGGCAAGTCTTATCTGGCATGTGCCTTGGGAAGACAAGCGTGCCAACTCGGATTCCGCACGGAGTATCTGAACATGAACAAGTTTATTGAGAGAATAGCCTTGTCGAAAATTGATGGAACTTTCCTCAAAGTGATTACTCATCTGGAGAAGAATGAACTGATCATACTGGATGACTTTGGATTACAACCATTGGACGTTAATTCCAGATTGGCGCTCTTGCAAATCTTAGAGGAAAGGTATGATAGAAAATCGGTTATTATTATATCACAACTACCGATTAGTAAATGGTATGATTACATAGCAGAACCTACCTTAGCGGATGCAATTATGGACAGGCTGATTAATAACGCAACCCACATAGAACTTAAAGGTGAATCCATGAGAAAAAGACAGAAAAAATAACTATGTTTGCAACTGGAAATTACAGACGTGATGCCGGTACCCATTACACCGCTACAACCGGTACCTATTTGACCGCTATAACCGGTATCCTTTACTCCGCTACAGTCGGTACCATTACACCGCTATCATCAGATATACCTATGAAATTTATCCCAGACTGACGAGATACCATCTGGACGGCAGGTATCGAATTGATAACAACCTAGGTGAAAATAGCATCCGACCACTGGCCTTGGGAAGAAAGAACTATTTATTTTGCGGCAACGATGACGCCGCAGAAGATGCTGCTGTGATCTATTCTTTAATGGGGTGTTGCAAAGCCGGTGAAGTGAATTTTAGGGACTGGCTGGTGTACGTACTGGAAAGCATACATGACTACGACAAAGACTATAGTAAAGACTTGGAAGAACTCTTACCTCATAACTGGAAATCAAAAAACTACGAACAGCTCTAAATCCCCTCTGAATGTTTTGTAAGTTTTGCTCAGACATCTAACAAAAAATGGAAAAGGAAGCATTAGAATTATATCGTGGTGACGCACTTAACCGAATGCTTACAATAGACTGATGGCGAAAATAGGCTGTTTTTGTTTTGTTGATAAGACAATTTTTTTTTTAGTATAGAACTTCACCAAGAGGAATTACTACTGAATGTCAGTCCCTTGTGCTTCATGCGCCTTAGCGACTATTTGCATTATTTTTTTGAGGTAGGTATATTGGTAATTTGTGAAACTTGAGATAAGTATCTATGAGCGTATTGTTGTTAATTAGATTTTCATCTTTATTTAATTGTAAACAGCCTTTTTTACTTGGATAAATCACAAGACAATTAATAATTGTTGTATCATCTAAATCTCTGTTTAACACCTTTCTTCTCAAAGATATACTTCTTGCATATCCAGACAATTGTCTTACATTGTCATGGCGTGTTTTATCTTCCCATTGTGGGATATATTTAGTGTCGATAATTAATTCCTCATCAAATTTCACAAAGTCAATTTCATTTCCATAAGTACTTATATGATAGTGTATTTGATGATCATATGCTTTTTTCAACTGAGCATACACATACAATTCAAACAACAAAGACATATCTACCCAAAAAGGTGGCAATGTCCTATCTACATCCTTTTTTATTAACTCAATATTATAACTAAAACGCTTCAGGATTAGTTTTGCTATTCTCAAAGCCTCGCCATACTCCTTGTATAGCGGATTTACTTTAAATTGCTTTATCTGTTGTAGAGGTATCTCACTGCTTACAGAAGTCATAGCGCCAAGGCAATAGGTACATATTTGTTTTAACTCTTTATAACAACTAATGCTCGGATTCGTTTCTATAAACCTTTCTGCGAATAGCAGTGTTTTTTTTAGTATCTTGTTTTCAAAACAGTCCGTAGAATAGTTCTGAAACCGACACATTGTCCGATTTGTTTGCCCAGATGAATAGTTACGCTTGATGCTTTGATCCAGCAGAATCTTGCCTTTTATTTTACTTCTCAAGTTTTCTTCTTGTTGAATGTAATTATATTTGAGACCTCGTTGAACAATACTCTGGGTCAATTTCAAAAAATGGATTATTATGATAGGTGTTAACTCAATACAATCTGTATCCACTTCGATAGGCTTTTGATTGAACTCAATACCATATATTTTCCCCAATTTATTGGATACATCTCTACAATCACTATTAAAGCAATGCATAAACATCGACATGAAATCAAGTTCAGGTATTTTAGGCTCAACGTATATTGCACATTCTTTTTCTTTTATCCATTTTAGCCCAATAAAGTATTTTGCCTGTAAAATGGAATGACTTCGATTACTCCAATCAAGTCCTAACAATTGTTCAGGCTTAGCAGGATTGTAATTGTCACTGTTTAATAATGCCAACAGATCAGTATACTCCTCGCTTCCTATATCAAGGGGGAGCGATTCTTGTTCTTTTATAATCAGTATCTTATTGTTCATTGGCCGTTTGAACTGACATCATGGATAATTGTTCTATGCAATCATACTTACCCTCATTATTTTTAGACAAATTGAGTATTCCATCATTCGCGTACTCCCTTAAAAGTGGCTTAATTTCATATTCTAATTTGCTGGAAATTTTTGTTTCGAAATCTGTTTGCTTAGTTAAATCTACCATAAAATAACTGTGCCCTATCATCAAATCATCAACGTTAAATTCAGAATTGATCCCATCGCAGATTAATCTATTGACAGAATTATAAAGTCCCGTTGCTATCATTTTCTGATTTTTATCATTGTCATAGTAAGCTTCTATTACTGTGACATCAGCAGGTACAGAGACAAACGCAAATCTTCTGCGGATGGCGTAGTCAATATAGCCAACACTTCTATCAGCCGTATTCATTGTTCCAATGATATACAAATTTGCTGGTACTCCAAATTCGTTTTGTGAGTAAGGTAGTTTAGCTGTAAGTTCATTAATTTCTCCTATTCGCTTATCTGCTTCAAGAAGGGTGATGAGTTCTCCTAATATTTTAGATATGTTTCCTCGATTTATTTCATCAATAATCAAAACATAGTTTTGAGCATCTTTAATATAAACCCTTTCCTTTCGGAGAGTAGTGAGAAAAACTTGGATTGCAGATTCTTTGTCTTTATCTGACAAATCATTTGTGTCTAAAACATCCTCTTCCATGGTGTTTTTATGGTCTACGATATATTTTAAAACTGCCCAATAAGCAGATGTGTCACAACCCTTTATCACACTTCGTATTTCACTATTAATATCTTGTATAGCATTAACTTTTGCTTGGGTGTCAAAAGACAAATACAATTTTCGAAGTCGGTCTTTAGAGACTATATTTCTTGACCAAATCTTTTCGTCATTACCGCTATTATATCTAAAGTTAAGATTATTATTGGAATTTGGTTTGAATTCAATATCAACGCCAGTCTTTGTTTTTAATGATTTAACTGCTTTCGATAAAATATTTTCTATTAGTTGACTATATATATCATCAAATTCTAACTCTGTCGATATATTCTTAGATAGAGAGATTGTATTAAGCAATGCACGATCACAAATCTCTTTAAATAATCCTCCTTTGGGCTCGAAAACAACACTATTCAAATTATTTACCGGTTTAAAATCTTCAACAAATTCCTCATAATCCATTGATTGATGAAAGGTGGTAAAACTAATTTGTCCTTCACTTTTCAATCTATTATATTCTTCCATAACGACATTTCGGTCGCCAAATTTGGAAAATGCAGGGTTGCAGATTGCAACAGCTAGTTCTGCCGTCTTATAAGTTTTTCCCGTTCCGGGAGCACCTTGAACTATGATTTGCTTTTTTGAAAGAAGTAAATTTCTTATAATATCATCTTCGTATTGATTAATATCATAATTACTGGTAATTATATCCATAATTGTATTTCTAAATCCTTCATCTTTTTTTGTTAGTGTTTTTTGAGGCAAAGAAACTGGCGAAGTCCATACTCCGTTATATTCCCATGATACTTTTCGCCTATTTTTGAATTCGTCAACAGAATCCTCATAAAAGTAGTCAGATTCGACGACACCATAACCGAGAACTTCATACAGTCCTTTTTTGACAATAATAGAATCGCCAATTTTTACATTATTATAAAAATCAAAACACGCCTTCGCATCATTTGATTTACTTGTATTTGTTCCATACGATGCTTGTAGCTCTTTATTGATTTCTGTTTGACTCTTGTATTGTGATAAATCCTCAAGCTCATCCCAACCAATAGCCATTACACCATCATTGTAAAAATCTTCCCAGAAACAAGCACCATCACCGGGAGCATACACCCACGTATTTCGACGGTCTTTTATTACCTGCGAAGCTATTTCCCATAGCTCACGACTATATTCAAAAATATCCGTATCCCCTCTTAAGTTTAAAAGGAACTGCTGCAAATCCGAAACTTTCTTAGATTTCACATCATTCAAACCTTTTGACTCGGCGGCAATGCGTAACATTGCCGGATTAAATACTGATACTATACTTTTATTTGAATATAGAAAGGCAATTTTCCATTTAAAGGCATCGCCAAGGTCTAAATTATCAATTTCTTGAAGATTCCCACTATTGGCGGCGTTAGCAACCTGACAAATAATTTTTTTAATATTTTCAAATGCCTCCTCTTTGCCTTTTCCATATTTAGCCAGCCAAGCGTATTCTTCATCATGAATGTAATTGTTGTCATTCCTTTTGGGAATTACGTTGTATTTGTATATTCCAAATTTGTAAGAAGATCCACCCCATATACTACCTAAGTCGGACGTTACAGCTTCCAGCCAATAGCAAAAAGAGTCTTTCTTATTTAGATTTGTGTACCTGTCAATAGACATTGCATTAAGTATTCCTAAAGGAAATTCAGCACAAAACGAATCATATAACTCATCACTTGTCATAGTCTAATAGTCCATTTGTATTATTATACTGTATTTTTATTACTTACAAATTCAAATCTCGCTAAATTAAGCTGTTGAAGACGATATCTTAATGCGGCTTCTGAGACACCGTAACGTTTCATTAAATCATCTCTTATTCCACACCAAATACCGAAAGTCCAATTATTCTGAACGTGTAGAAAATCTTTTGCTTTCGCTTTCTTCGACCTTGATAATATAGCTAAAAACGCATTCTTCACTTTGTGTTCCGGCATTAAAAAGCAACTTGCAAAGTAATTTGCTTCTTGTTCAATTGGATTCTTCCATACTCCCTCTTCTGTAATTTCGTCATTCAAGCAATAAAAGGAGTTTTGTGTTAATTGGTGAGATAAGAAGTAGTGTCCTAATTCGTGGGCTATCGTGAAATGTTTACGTCCATCGTTATCAATCGAACGATTAAGCATTATGTATGATTGTCCGTTAGAATACTTGGTCAGTGCTCCAACGAAATCGGCATTAAGAGAGTTCATTTCTCGAAATTTTATCCCTTCAGCCTCCATTATTTCGTTGAAAACTTTGTGAACGCCTCCTCTTTTGACGTACTTTGTCAATATGTCATTGGCGATTTGTTCTATCCCTCTATTTTCCATATTCCTCTTCATCCATTACGTTGAATATTTCTCGGAGAGTCGTTTTGTCAATTTCTCCTCTTGCGGCAAGACCTTGACTTGACAGCCATAATTCAAAACGTTGGTCTTGTTGCTGGGATAAGTTGATTATTGGGGTCTTTTCTTCTTTTAAGCCAACTTGAAAATTATCGTTTTTAGGCGTTGGCTTGTACTCAACCTTTGCTTCAGCAGCTACATTGACAGTTTGTATTTGCTCCTGATACATTTCCTTAAACCCAACTTGACCATTCATCAGCATAGGCAACAACCAATCGCGAAGAGATGCGAGGCGTTGATTTTCTTTCTCTCTGGATTCCATTTCTCCATTCAATGGAATAATTATATTAGAAAATTTCTTCTGAATATTATCAGAGGGCTTTATAATTGACATATTTTCTAAGAATTCTTTTCTTAATTCAACTTGGCCTGTCGAACCCTCCGCAGCCCGCTCTATATCTTTTTCCGATTTTAACATCCAGTAATTAAGATACTCTGTATTTATCAGATCAGGATTACCTCTAACAATTGTAACATGTGAATCAACTGTAGATTTTTCCTCTTGAATATATTTCACAAATGCAACTCTACCCAGAGTTCCAACTCCTGTAGAATTAACAAGCACATCTCCTAGTTCTATGAATCTCTCATCATTTATACTTAACTTATTATCATGTCTCCTTCCTAACCCAAATGAGATTGTTTGATTACGAATACATTTTTGATTCAGCACCAAATGCCCTCCTTCTTCAACATATTTGGGAGAAATACCACGTCTTATTAATGAAGTTATCTCAATCAAGGTTTTCACTTCCCATCCTTCAGGAATCTCTCGTTTCAACTTTTCGTTATACACCATTTTGCCGCCCGACGATTTGTAGGGTTTGCCTTTCACATCAGGGAAATCGAATTGTACAAACCAATAATCGTAAATCGTTTTTGCCATCGCTTCCAATTCGACATTTATTCGATTGTTGAGTTCGATTTTATCGTCTAAGGAAGAAAGGATTTTTAAAATATAAGATTGTTTTTCTAGGTCTGGTATTCTTATTTGATACTCTCCTAACTGATTAATTGTTATTTGAGATTGACAAGAACCTGTATCCAACGCTCTTAAATTACTATTTTTCAAATAATAATAAAGATATCTGTAAAGAACTTCCTTTTCTTCTTCAAATATAATGATTGATAAATTTGTGATAAAGCATTTTGCTGGAGCTATTTTCACATCACCAATTCCGCCTACACCTCTAGCTATTACAATTAACCTTTCTCTTTCATCTGTATATTCTGGATAAAAACCTCCAAATTTATATCCACTAAATATAGAATAACCAGATTTACAAAGTTTATTTGGGACTGGCATTTTTCCATATTTAAACTCACATATTTCGTTTAATTTAAAGAATTTATTCTCATTCATACCTCAACCCTCCCAATTGTTTTTTTATCTCCTCTTCCAATCGGTGCGATTCCGCAAAAAGCGAATCGAGCGTATCGGCATAGTTTTTCATTTTATCGGCAAATTCTTCAGCAGTAATATCTACATATTCAATCTTTACCTCGAAGTATTGCCCCGCGCTGAACGAGTGGTTTTTGTTTTTAATTTCTTCCGCACTTACCACTATTGAAAAATCGTCTTCGGCACGTTTGTGGTTCATCGCGTCGATAATGCGTTGCTCTTCGGCAGGAGTGAGTACGGTGCGTTGGTTTTTGCCTTCTTTCACGGTTTCGCCCAATTTACTGGCATCTACTAATACAATATGCTCCGTATCGGCTTGCTTGTCTAAAAACAGTACGCTTACATTGGTTCCCGTGCTGGCGAATATATTACTCGGCATACTTACCACGCCGCGGAGAAGTTTGCGATCAATCATTGCTTCGCGTATTCTCTTTTCAATACCGCTTTGTGCTGTGATAAATCCCGTAGGTACTACAATTGCCGCTTTACCTGTATCGCTCAGGCTGTACATAATGTGCTGAATAAACATCAGGTAAATAGACATCTTATCTTTATCCTTATTCGGCACTTTAGGTATGCCCGCAAAAAAGCGTTCTTTGAAACTATCTTTCTCCAAATCGTCGCGAAAGTCGGAAAAATCGAGTTTGAAAGGCGGATTGGACACAATGTAATCGAATTTTCGATTGAGATAGAAAGGCTCGGCAATGGTATTGGTTTTTATTACGTTGGGGATGCTGTGTGTCAGATTGTTCAGAATCAGATTCAATCGCAGCATTGTACTTGACTTTTGTGAAATATCTTCGGAATATATAGTACACTTGTCTTCTCCTATGTTGTGAGCCAAACTCATCAACAACGACCCCGACCCCACACTTGGGTCATAACATCTTACCTGTTTCACTTCGTTCTCTACTAAAATGCTGGCTATAATTCGTGCAACAGCATTAGGGGTATAGTATTCGGCATACTTCCCTCCCGAGTCGGAGTTGTAATCTTTGATAAGGTATTCGAAAATATCTTTGAAGAAATCATATTTTTCCTGGAAATAATCTTCAAAACTCTCTTCGAAACTGAATTCAAATAACTTATTAACCAATGCTCTACAGAAAGAATCACGTTGCGAACTGTCTGTAATAAACTGACTAATATCATCGAACAATTTATCCTTAGCTCCGGAGAAAGATTTGATAGAAAACACATCGGCATTTTCAATACTTATTCCCCGCAATGTGTCATCAAATGTCTTCCCGAAATCGTCTTGATTTTGATTATTGTAAAGGTGCGAAATCAGTTGGTAAGGCTTCAGCCGTATAACATTGGGACTGAGTGAAGCCAATAAAAATTTATAGTCCTCTTCGCTCATTGCCGCCAATGCTTCGGAAAGATTTTCGGCAGTTGCCAGTTCCGGCATCTCCCGCTTCACTTCGAATCGAAACTTATCATTGAGATATTTATATAAGAAAATTTGGGTAATGATTTTAAATTCATTTCCATCATTACCCAGCCCGTAGTTAGCACAAACGCTTTTCAGGCTGTCGATTAACTGCTTAGTTTTAGTTGTAAAACTTATATCTTGTGTCATCTTTATATTCTATTATTATATAATTGCAAATACTCCCTCGCTATCAGTTGGTTGATATTTTCAGTTGTCGCAAAGTCAAGAGGAATATTTTCCTTCTTCTTAAATTCGCTTACAACCAACTGCATCAGGTATTTGGTAAAAAATGCTTCATTGTTCAAAATATCTTCTTGTCCTTCGAGCTTGCTGTCCACCGCGTTTTTTACTTGCATCAACGCCCGGTGCAATTGCATTTCTTTCGAATTAAGCGTACCTTTCTCTATTAAGCGTTTATGTATCCGAGTGTATTTCTCGTCGTTTTCGTATTTTGCTTTGAGTAAGGCATTTTTTCGATTGAGTTCTTTGGCATTGTCGTATATCTTACGGAGCAAGTGCATATTCTCCACCATATCCGCCTGCGTAGTTTCCGAAAGGTTTTTCTTTTTGAAGATACGCTCCAACTCTTCCCGTAGCGTTACAAAATGTGGATCGGCCTGGTCGAAGTTATACTGCAAAGCTTCGCGGGTTTTGCGGAGTGTTTCTTTGTATTCGTCTGCCAATTTCAGTTCTTCCTCGCCCACTTTGATAAATTGGAAAACAATGTCTTCCAGTGCGGTGCTCAATAGTTTTTGGGTAGCATCCTCGTTACCAATATTTTCTACAAAATTGAGATTGTCCAATCGATTTTGAGTTTCAATCAACAAACGGTTCAGTAAATCAAAATCAGTAATAGCTGTCAGTTCCTCGTAACCGTTAATGGCGATAATGTTTTTCAATTCCTTTGCGGTTCGCAACGCTTTTATCAATTGCAACAACTCTTTCTTATCTGTCAATTGTGCAATCTGTTGAGAGAAGATTTCGCGATTGGTAGTATCATAGTTGAAAAGCGTTTCATTTATTTCTTCCAACTCTTGCCGTATCTCCGCTTCAGATTTGAATAAATTGGTATAGAATTGTATATCATCTCCCAACTCGTTTTGCAATTCGTCGAAGTATAGTTGATTGGTGCGGTCAAACGCTTTAGATATATCGGCAAAGTCGACCACATACCCGTATTCATATTTCTTGTACGGACGATTGACACGGGTAAGTGTTTGCAATAAATTATGGTCTTGAATAACACGGGCCAAATACAATTTCTTCAACCGCTTGGCATCAAAACCGGTCAAAAGCATATTGTAAACGAACAGAATATCAATCTTTCCCGACTTATAGGCTTTAATCAGTTCTTTGCGGATTGTCTTGTCATTCTCATCGTGAAGAATAAGTGCGGCTGTTAATTTGTTTTTCTTTCGTTTTCCATAAGGCACAAAAGGATCAGCCGCCATCATCGGATATTTTTCAGTATCAATTTCCTGTATGCCGTATTTCTCCTCAAAGAGTTGGAATAGCATTTTAGCTTGCTTTGACGAATCGCAGACAACCATTCCTCCCAACGTTTCATCTTGCCAGGCGTGACGAAATTCGTTCAAATCGTTCGTAATGTAATTCAGTAATCCTTGGGCAAAATTCCTATCTGCATATACATCGGCAGTTTTAATATCACCGTGCAATACCTTTATTTGCTCCATTATTTCTTTCATTTCTATTCTGAAGCTGCCTTCTATCTCTTCGCGAATTAAACGGAGTGTATAGCCATCGGCAATGGAACGATTGTAGTAATATTTATGAATGTAGTTTCCAAAAAGCAGTTTAGAATCGTATTCTTTTGCCACTTCCCGCAATAAGGGTGTTCCCGTAAGAGCAATAATAACCGCGTTTTTATCGGAATTAATCAAGTTGGCCAAATAATTTCCTTTGGGGTTATAGCTTCGGTGTGCCTCGTCCAAAAAGAAAACGCGTTGTGTGTTGATATCGTAACCAGGCATTTTGCCAGCTACGGAACCTTCGCTAAATTTCTGAATATTGACAACTGTAATCTCTGCTTGTCCACTATCGTTATGAATAGCTCCGATTACTTTCATGTCCTGAATAAACTCCTGTTTGGAATTTACCCGATTCACTTTCAATCCTCTGTTCGCGAATTCGGTGGAAGCCTGTATCAGTAAATCCAGCCGATCGACAATAAAATAAAATTTAGGGACAACATTCTTTTTTTGATAATAATCAGTCAGATGTCTTACGTTATAATATGCCAATGCAGTTTTACCAGAGCCTTGTGTATGCCAGATAATGCCTTTGTGTTGTCCTTCGTCCAACTTTGCCGCGATTGCTTTTGTGGCAAATAATTGTGGATAGCGCATTATGTGCTTTTGCAAGCCGTTTTCTTCTTCTACATAAGCCAGTGCATAACGTAAAATAAATGCCAATCGCTCTTTGCTGAATAGCGAAGTAAGCATTCGGTGGGTGGGTGTATTGAGGTCTTTGTTAGTCTTAAATTCCGGACTATGCTTAATTACCAACAAATTGTTATCTTTCAGAATCGCATTTTCATCTTGTTCCGATATGGTCTTCAATCTTTGAATAGTAGGGTAATCTTCGTCTTCGCGAAAATAATTAAACGACAAATCAGAATAGGCGGAAGTCGCGTAAAAAGCCCCGAAAATTGGCTCAACAATGCCGTCTTCGTACTCCATATTATTGGAAAATACCATCAGTTGTGTGATATTGACAAAACGACGAAAGTGTTTATTTTTGAAGCGGGAATTTATACGGTTACGCTCCGCTATAATACCTTCTTTGTTGTGCGGTTTCTTTACCTCTATAAATGCCAATGGAATTCCATTAATCAACAGCGTTATATCGGGACGAAATTCTTCATCACCGTTTTTACAGGTCAGTTCTGTTGTAACGTGGAAGCTGTTATTCTTGAAGTTCTTGAAATCAATCAGTTTAATACCAGAAGTTGCTGTTAAGCGTTGGTGGAATTTTTGACCCAAGTCCTCATAATCCAACTCTAAACTGATTTCGTCCAATTCCCGAAATAGTTCTTCTTTCAGGACATCGGGATTAATTCGCTGCAAACTCTCAATAAAAATATCCTCGAAAATATTGGTGTCTTCTCTGCGATTTTGTTTATTAAAGGGTATATAAGTATAGCCCAATCGCATCAAATGCAATACGGCAGGAATTTTAACGCGTGAGTTCTCATTAAAAGTCATATCATTCCCCTTTGTTACTTATCAATAAATCCTTAATATCAACATTCAATAACTCAGCAATCAGAAAAAGTGTTTCCAAACTTGGCTGCTTCCGGTTGCAGGCATAAGCATTCACAATCTTGAAACTTTTACCTAGTTTTTCGGCAAGCCATGTTTGTTTGATCCCTTTTTCGTTAAGAACCTCTTTTATGCGATTCATGATTAAAGATTTAATATGGTGCCAAAGATAGGAATTTTTTTAGGATATTTCTAAGAACCATTCCCGACTTGTATCATGGATACTCTCCAACACATATATTTTTCCTTTTTATCTGTTAAATATCCCTCCCATGTATGGAATAAATAAGGCAACACTTTTACGGGAAATACTGCCCGAAGCGCAGCGTAGGCGTGGAGATTTCCTGTAAAACCCGCAGGGCTTGGTGTTGACGTTTTATTTCCCGAATGTACCTTTGTTTATCAGATGTAAAATGGGACATATTAACTTAATCTTGGTCTTCGTTTCTTCTTTTTCTTTGGTTTTGGCAGTTGTTGTTCATCCATCGGATTGACATCTGTAGCCGATGGAAGTATCGAAAATAAAGAGAATAAGCCGCTTTCATTTGTTTGTTGGTGTATTGGTTGATTTACTAGTGTACTGATTTGTTGTTGTATTGAAGTATCTGAAAATGCTTTTAAATTTGTATTTGTTTGCACTTTTACATTTTCATCTGTTTGCACATCAACAATCTTTTTCTTTTCACCAGCAAAATTTTGTTCAGGAGTGTTCAGTTCCCATTCCTGCATCCGTAGTTTATCCGCAATAGTACCGTTTTTTATAGTATTGTAATACTCGAACGTTTCGGATACTGCCGATTGTAGCCGAACAGTTTGTTAGATCCCTTTTCTATATTCTCGAATAAAACTGTTCGGTCAAAACCGCCAGTAATAACGCCTTTCTTGGTATTACGGTGGTTGGTTAGCGGGCTTATCTTGACTTTGTTCGATTGGTCTTTATGGCTCACAGTCAAATAGCAGTGTATGTTGAGAGGATTGTCGGAACGGTCACGGTTTAAATGAATTTTGCCGTGAAACTTGATGTCCTCTGCAGATAATCCTTTGTTGAGATTTTTGGATATTCGGGAATGGGCACTTCGCGGATGTATCGTTTCATGGCGTCGAGTTGTTCCTATTCCGTGCTTCCCATCGCTTGCAGTTCCTTTTTCGACGGACTGACGTGTATAGCATACAATTTTGCATCGGTCTTTAAGAGTTGCCTGATATTCCTGTCGATGTCTTTAATCATTTTGGACTTGTACGAATTTGCTAAAAGTGAGATTTTGGAGAAAATAAAAATCCCTGAAATGTTTAAATTTCAGGGATTTGCTTTGCTACTCTATTAAGGTGGTGCCACCAGGAATCGAACCGGGGACACAAGGATTTTCAGTCCTTTGCTCTACCAACTGAGCTATGGCACCTTGCTTATTTGCGGTTGCAAAGGTAGTGAAAGTTTTTAAACTAGCAAATGGGCTGGAGATAAAAAAACGCTGATAGTTGACTATTGGGCTAATTATCAGCGTTTAAGTGATCGAAAAAAATTATTCTTTTTTATTTTCCATCAATGGATTCCATCCTTGGGCTTTGAGTTCAAACTCTTGCCCGTCTCTTGTGATGAGGGCACAGCCCATATCGGGTTTGGTGATGTGACCTATCAGCTTGACGCCTTCCATCTCGGCTACTTTCTCGTGGTCGGCAATGGGGACGGTGAAGAGTAGCTCATAGTCTTCGCCACCATTGAGTGCACAGGTGGTGAGGTTCATGTTGAATTCTTCTGCCATCACAGCTGTCTGGTAGTCTATCGGTATATGCTCTTCGTACACTCGGCAACCTACTTTGCTTTGTGTACAGATATGTAGCAGTTCTGAAGAGAGGCCATCGGAAACGTCCATCATGGAGGTAGGAGTAACACCCGCTTCTCTCAGTTTTTTAATGATGTCTCCGCGAGCTTCGGGCTTCAATTGGCGTTCCAGAAGATACTCTTTTCCGGTAAAGTCGGGTTTGACTTCTGTCTCTCCTCTGAGTACTACTTTTTCGCGCTCTAAAAGTTGCAGACCCATGTAGGCTGCTCCCAAGTCACCGCTGACGCAGATGAGGTCTGTTTCACGGGCACCATTGCGATACACCACTTCTCCCTTTTCAGCTTCTCCTATACAAGTGATGCTAATGGCCATGCCTGTGAGAGAAGAGGAGGTGTCTCCACCTATTATATCTACATTATATTGTTTGCAAGCAAGACGCAGGCCGGCGTAGAACTCTTCCATATCTTCTATGCTGAAACGTTTGGAGATGGCAAGAGAAACTGTTATCTGTTTCGGTGTGCCGTTCATGGCATAGATGTCGGAGAAGTTAACGACAGCCGATTTATATCCCAGATGTTTGAGTGGAACATAAATAAGGTCGAAGTGTACACCTTCCATCAATAGGTCGGTGGTGACAAGCACTTGTTTGTCGGCAGGGTAGGAGAGTACGGCAGCATCATCGCCTATGCCATACTTACTCGATTCGTTTTGTAATTCAATGCCTTCGGTGAGTCGACGGATGAGGCCAAACTCGCCGATGGTAGCTATTTCTGTTCTTGTCATTTAAGCACGATTTATGAGTTCGCGCATGATAGTTGTCATCTTAGGTTGAGCGGCATCCGCTGCCAGTTGAACTTCTTCATGCGACACTTCTACTATTTTACCTTCTACTCCCAAGTCGGTGATGACTGAGATACCGAAGACTTTGATTTTGCAGTGGTTGGCTACAATCACTTCGGGCACGGTAGACATACCTACTGCGTCAGCTCCCAATATGTGGAAAAGCTTGTATTCGGCAGGAGTTTCAAACGTAGGACCTTGTGTGCCGATGTAGATACCTTGTTGCACTTTGATGCCTTTTTCCTTAGCTATCACTAATGCTTTGCCGATGAGTTCTTTGGAGTAAGCTTCGCTCATGTCGGGGAATCGATCACCATACAGATTCTTACCACGCAACGGATGTTCGGGGAAGTAATTGATATGGTCGGTAATGATCATCAGATCGCCTATTTCAAAGTCGGGGTTCGTTCCGCCACTGGCATTGGAAACGAACAAGGTCTTGATGCCAAGCTCTTTCATAACACGTACCGGGAAAGTTACTTCTTTCATTGAATAACCTTCGTAGTAATGAAAACGTCCTTGCATGGCCATGATATCTTTATTCCCCAGTTTACCGAAGATCAGTTTACCACTGTGTCCTTCTACGGTTGAAACAGGGAAATTAGGGATATCTTCGTATTTTATCTCATACTTTTCTGTTATCTCGTTCGCCAAACTACCAAGTCCGGTACCTAGTATGATAGCCGTCTCAGGACTTGTATGCATCTTCTCTCTTAGAAAAGCTGCTGTTTCTTCTATTTTCTCTAACATAGCCAATAATGTTTTGGTTAAATATATGTTGTTGGTTTTGTAATATCCTAACTTCTATAGGCAGGGCGTAAAGATACGCTTTTAATTCGTCACTTAGTGCAGGGTGGTGTATAAGCCTGGCTGCATCTTTTTCTGTCGTAATAATAATTTTCTTCTCTCCGTCTAGCTGTTCAAAGCGTTCCTTTATCAATTGCATATCTTGCTTGCTGAAGTCATGGTGATCATCAAACGAAAGTAAATCGATGTGAGAAGTACGGGTTTGCAACTCTTTCACAATAGTGGTTGGTGATGCTATGCCGGTGAGCAATAATACCTGTTCGTCTGCCCTTAATGAGGATAACTCTCGTTTCTTTTCCGTTAATTCGGGAAATACAGGAGTCAGTTTACCATATTTAAAGGTAGAGAAGTAAAGCTGTTGATAAGGGTAAAGATCGAGTTGCTTGCTGATGATATTAAAATCAATCGGCTTGATGTCTGCCGGACATTTGGTAACAATAACGATTTGAGCGCGGTTCTTTCCGTTGATAGATTCGCGTAGCCGTCCTACCGGAAGGAGTTTGTCTTCGCAAAACAAACGATGATAGTCCGTGAGCAATATGCTGATGCCGGCTTTTACATATCGATGTTGAAAAGCATCGTCTAAAAGAATTAAGTCGACAGCCGGATCATTCAATTTGCGTAGCTTCTCTATGCCGTGGCAACGATTCTCATCCACTGCTACACGGATGCCGGGGAATTTAGTTTTTATCTGATAAGGCTCATCGCCAATAGTGCGAGCAGTACTTTCGGCCGATGCCAATAAATATCCGTGACTGTGGCGTTTATATCCGCGACTGAGCACGGCAAGCTGAAATTCTGCCTGAAGTAGCTTTATCAAATATTCGGTATGAGGAGTCTTGCCCGTTCCCCCCACGGAGAGGTTACCGATGCAAATGGTTGGAATGTCGAAACTCTTTGACCGAAGGAATCCCCAGTCAAAGAGTTTGTTTCTTATACCTATAACCGCTCCATATAACATAGAAACGGGATACAACCATTTATTTAGTTTGATTCGGGATTCCTCCATCCAAATTAGTTTATTTTATATTCAACTCGAAAGGTACGCGTGCTTGCAAGAAGTTGCTTCCTTCCAGATTCTTTAATAGTCCGAATTCTTTGTAGAAATCGCCAAGTTGACTTTTCATCAAGCGAGTTTCGATATAGTTAGTCGGCTTCATGTCGAGCAATTCAGTGAGGAAATCTTTCTTGTCCGGATAGTCTACAATGGTATAGGCGTCTATTTTCGCTTTCTTCACTGCAATCTCTATGGCTTTATTTATGCCGCCAAGTTCGTCAACCAATCCGATTTGTTTTGCCTTCGCACCCGTCCACACACGTCCTTCGGCAATCTTCTCCATCTTAGCTTTCGTCATTTTTCGTCCTTCGGCGCAGCGTGTCAGGAAGAGATCATATCCTTGATTTATCATCATCTGCATCAATGCTTGTTCGTCGGTGTTCATTCCACGCATAATGTTGCCGAAGTCGGCAAATTTATTTGTTTTCACTACATCAAAGCTTATCCCCACTTTGCCTGCCAGTTCTTTGGCATTTGGTATCATTCCGAAGATTCCGATGGAACCGGTAAGTGTGGTGGCGTCTGCCACAATGCTATTGGCGGCACATGAGATGTAGTAACCACCAGAAGCGGCATAATCTCCCATAGACACAATAACCGGTTTCTCTTTTTTCAGTTCAGAGACAGCTTGCCATATTTGTTCCGATCCGAAAGCACTTCCACCTGGTGAATTTACACGCATCACAACTGCTTTTACGTCTTTATCTTCTTTTAGCTTGCGTAGATCTTCGATAACTTGTTTAGACTCAATTCCTTCATCATCAGTTCTACTCTTCGCACCGTCTATCTCGCCAAAAGCATAGTACACGGCTATGATATTTCCACTTTTATCTTTCGGCGTATTCTTTTTCACGTTAATCATGTCGTCCAAGCCTAACATAGCCAGATTATCGTCTTTTCCGATCTTAACTAATTTCTTTAAATAGTCGCGTACATCATTCTTATATATTAATGTATCAGCCAGTCCGCACTTCACACTTTCTTCTGAAGGATGGAACATCAACGCACGGTCTGCATACATATTTAAGGAGTCAACCTTTATTTTGCGTGAGGCAGAAACGTCAGTCAGCATTTGGTGCCAGATAGAACCGATGTATTCACCCACCTGTTCACGGTTAGCCGGACTCATTTCCGTAGCTGAAAACGGTTCTACAGCCGATTTATAAGTACCAACTTTGAATATCTGCATTTCAACGCCTATTTTACTCAATAGATCTTTGAAGAAAATAGGTTGCGATGCCAATCCTCTCCATTCAATCATCCCCTTGGGATTAAGCAAAACTTTATCGGCTACACTCGAAAGATAATACAGTTTTTGCGAATAATTATCGCCATAGGCTACGACGAATTTACCGGAAGATTTGAAATCCTTCAGTGCATCGCGAATTTCTTGTAGAGAAGCGAACGAAGCTCCAAGAGAAGAAGCTTGTACGTAGATCCCTTTTATATTCTCGTTTTCTTTGGCCTTCTTTATAGAAGATAAGATATCATCCAATCCATAAGTGGGATCTTCACTGCTGAACAGCTCCTTAAATATATTATTGGAACTACGTTCAACTAGCTGACCATCAAGATCAAGCATCATAACCGAGTTCTTCTTTACTGTTATTTCAGAATCAGAAGCAGATACCAAACTGAAAACAGTAACGATGCCGATGATGAACATCACAACACTTGTTAGTATGATGCCGGTTACTGTAGCAAGGGTGAATTTTAAGAAATCTTTCATTGTTCTTGATCTAATTAGTATGCTAACCTATTGTTATATAGGCTAACAAAGATAAATAATAGAGTTGATATTTGCCCTATATGTCGAATGCTTTTTTGTTTTATCACATAAAGCAGTATTTAAAATGCAATAAATCGATTCTATGGATGAAGTCTTTTTCTAAATTATCCATGCTTTCTTCGCACCTATATATATAAGGTCTGTTTCTCAAGGTGATTTCACTCTATTAGATATTTAGTTACCGTCATATTTAAGATTTGAGCTTAGGATTCAGCAGTTCTCCTCTCATGAAAAAACACGTTTTACTCTCACATCTCTCACAAAAAGTGCTGAAACGACTTGCTATAAGCTGATACAGCGTGTGATAGTAAAATATGTCTACCACGTTTTTGGCTGTTTTACTCTCACTTTCGGGTGTTTACTCTCACACTTTTGGCTCTATTTTGCTTGATTACCCCTTTTTTGCTTGTCATCACCTTATATATAGGTAGTATAAAGCACCTCTTGTTCACTACAAAGAGCAACCTAACCTCACCGCCACTTCCCGCTTGCTTGGGAGTAGTATCCTTATCTATACGGTCTTTCAAGTGTAAATCCGGTAAGCAGTTCTTCGCTTCACACGTATAGTCTGTAGAGACCACGAACGTGGAGTGTACAGACTACGGGTGTGGTCCGTACACTCCACGCGTGTGAAGCGAAGAACAACTTACCGGATAACCGATTATTCTATCGCCCTTCTTTGGTTATACCCTGCTTTATTCAAGTAAGTCCCTACCTGATGTTGCACGGAAGCATTAGAAGCCTTAGCTGATGAGCAACTTGATTCACCATCCTTTCTCTTGATGACCCCCTTCCCCACGTGGCGCAACACATTCGTCACATCCCCCGTCCGTCATCCTAAAAAAAAGTTTTCTCCCTGATCCGTTAATAATCAGTCGTTTACTCCCGGCAGAAGAGTATCCCCATAAAATAAGTGTCATTAAAGTTTGGATTGTATTGTTATAATCTCTACTTTTGCACCCGCTTTGTAAGAGACACAAGGCGATCCGATTGACATTCTGATAGAAGCGGCGCGGCGCGGCGCCGCAGAGCTTAAAACTTTTAAAAATAATCTTCCTTATAATTTGGAAGCTAAAGATAAAAGTTTGTATCTTTGCCCTCCGATTCGCAAATAAAGAGCCGGCTTTGTTCGACGCACATTTCTCACGAGACGCCGCTGAAAACAAAATCAAAAAAAACTTCCGAAAACATTTGGTAGTTGAAAATAAAGCTCTTATCTTTGCACCCGCTTTTAAAACGAAGCAATTACAAAAGAAGCGTTCTTTGACAGATTTACATAAACAATACAAGTAGTACAAGAGCAAGACCAGCGATGGTCTTGGGTATAATTTAAAACCGTCAATGGCCTGTTTTACAGGCCTCGAGATAATAAATTTACGAAATCCTGAACAGAGCTAAAACAGTATTGATGGAAAAAGAGATAGTAATATTTCTTTCTTTCGATGCTACAAAATACTTTTACAATGAAGAGTTTGATCCTGGCTCAGGATGAACGCTAGCTACAGGCTTAACACATGCAAGTCGAGGGGTAGCAGGGTAGCAATACCGCTGACGACCGGCGCACGGGTGAGTAACACGTATCCAACCTACCGTTTACTCGGGGATAGCCTTTCGAAAGAAAGATTAATACCCGATAGTATAAAGAGTTCGCATGTTCTCTTTATTAAAGGATTCCGGTAAATGATGGGGATGCGTTCCATTAGATTGTTGGCGGGGTAACGGCCCACCAAGTCTTCGATGGATAGGGGTTCTGAGAGGAAGGTCCCCCACATTGGAACTGAGACACGGTCCAAACTCCTACGGGAGGCAGCAGTGAGGAATATTGGTCAATGGGCGTTAGCCTGAACCAGCCAAGTAGCGTGAAGGATGACTGCCCTATGGGTTGTAAACTTCTTTTATAAGGGAATAAAACGGGGAACGTGTTCCCCTTTGCATGTACCTTACGAATAAGGATCGGCTAACTCCGTGCCAGCAGCCGCGGTAATACGGAGGATCCGAGCGTTATCCGGATTTATTGGGTTTAAAGGGTGCGTAGGCGGAATGATCAGTCAGTTGTGAAAGTTTGAGGCTCAACCTTAAAATTGCAGTTGATACTGTCATTCTTGAGTGTACAAGAGGTGGGCGGAATTCGTGGTGTAGCGGTGAAATGCTTAGATATCACGAAGAACTCCGATTGCGAAGGCAGCTCACTGGGGTACAACTGACGCTGAGGCACGAAAGTGTGGGTATCAAACAGGATTAGATACCCTGGTAGTCCACACAGTAAACGATGAATACTCGCTGTTTGCGATATACAGTAAGCGGCTAAGCGAAAGCGTTAAGTATTCCACCTGGGGAGTACGCCGGCAACGGTGAAACTCAAAGGAATTGACGGGGGCCCGCACAAGCGGAGGAACATGTGGTTTAATTCGATGATACGCGAGGAACCTTACCCGGGCTTGAATTGCAGTGGAATATATTAGAAATAGTATAGCCGTAAGGCCGCTGTGAAGGTGCTGCATGGTTGTCGTCAGCTCGTGCCGTGAGGTGTCGGCTTAAGTGCCATAACGAGCGCAACCCTTATCATTAGTTACTAACAGGTTATGCTGAGGACTCTAATGAGACTGCCGTCGTAAGATGCGAGGAAGGTGGGGATGACGTCAAATCAGCACGGCCCTTACGTCCGGGGCTACACACGTGTTACAATGGGGGGTACAACAGGCAGCTACCGGGCGACCGGATGCTAATCCCAAAAACCTCTCTCAGTTCGGATCGAAGTCTGCAACCCGACTTCGTGAAGCTGGATTCGCTAGTAATCGCGCATCAGCCACGGCGCGGTGAATACGTTCCCGGGCCTTGTACACACCGCCCGTCAAGCCATGGGAGCCGGGGGCACCTGAAGTACGTAACCGCAAGGAGCGTCCTAGGGTGAAACTGGTGACTGGGGCTAAGTCGTAACAAGGTAGCCGTACCGGAAGGTGCGGCTGGAACACCTCCTTTCTGGAGTGATTTCGTAAAAAGGTTTTAGATGAAGACTTGAGTCTTAATAAAATAAGATTCCTCCATTGTACTATTTGTACTTGTTTATTTAATATATAGATTAAATAAAGAGATAAACAAGAGAAACAAAAGAAGCCGAGCCGAAAGGTAAGGGTTTGAACACAGTCCACAGTCCTATAGCTCAGTTGGTTAGAGCGCTACACTGATAATGTAGAGGTCGGCAGTTCAACTCTGCCTGGGACTACGAATCTCTTGATTCGGGGGATTAGCTCAGCTGGCTAGAGCATCTGCCTTGCACGCAGAGGGTCAACGGTTCGAATCCGTTATTCTCCACTCTTTGTCTGAATTTAGGTTCAGATATAAAACGATCTTTGACATGATGTACAAAACAAAAAGTAATTTTTAGTAAGAGCTAAAAGTATATATCGAGCCATACGGTCATAAAACTCAGCGATGAGTTTTAGACATGTGTTTGATGAAAGAAAGTAAGCAAGGGCGCATGGCGGATGCCTTGGCTCTCGGAGGCGATGAAGGACGTGATAAGCTGCGATAAGCTTCGGGTAGGTGCAAATAACCTTTGATCCGAAGATTTCCGAATGGGACAACCCAACCGGTTGAAGATCGGTTATGCCACTATGTGGCAGGCTAACGCAGGGAACTGAAACATCTTAGTACCTGTAGGAAAAGAAAATAAATAATGATTCCGTAAGTAGTGGCGAGCGAACGCGGAATAGCCCAAACCATTTATGTTACGGCATATATGGGGTTGTAGGACCACGCTGTGGGATGATATTAAACGAGAAGAACAGTCTGGA
This sequence comes from uncultured Bacteroides sp., assembly GCF_963666545.1. NCBI lineage: Bacteria > Pseudomonadati > Bacteroidota > Bacteroidia > Bacteroidales > Bacteroidaceae > Bacteroides > uncultured Bacteroides sp. The sequence goes on from NZ_OY762899.1 coordinate 3,725,549, forward strand.
AAGTCTGGTCGTAGACGGTGATAACCCGGTATTCGAAGTTTAATTCACTCTAGTGGTATCCTGAGTAGCGCGGAGCACGAGAAATTCTGTGTGAATCTGCCGGGACCATCCGGTAAGGCTAAATACTCCCGAGAGACCGATAGTGAACCAGTACTGTGAAGGAAAGGTGAAAAGAACTTCGAATAGAAGAGTGAAATAGTTCCTGAAACCATGCGCCTACAAGCGGTCGGAGCAGCTATATGCTGTGACGGCGTGCCTTTTGCATAATGAACCTACGAGTTACTTTTTCCGGCAAGGTTAAGGATTTAGAAATCCGCAGCCGAAGCGAAAGCGAGTCTTAATAGGGCGATTTAGTCGGAAGGAGTAGACGCGAAACCAAGTGATCTACCCTTGGCCAGGTTGAAGGTTAGGTAACACTAACTGGAGGACCGAACCGATAAGCGTTGAAAAGCTTCCGGATGAGCTGAGGGTGGGGGTGAAAGGCTAATCAAACTTGGAGATAGCTCGTACTCCCCGAAATGCATTTAGGTGCAGCCTTGTTTATTACTAATGTGAGGTAGAGCGACTGATTAGATGCGAGGGCTTCACCGCCTATCAAGTCTTGATAAACTCCGAATGCGCATTAGTTTTAGAACAGGAGTGAGGGCGCGGGTGCTAAGGTCCGCGTCCGAGAGGAGAAGAATCCAGACCATCAGCTAAGGTCCCCAAATAACCGCTGAGTTGAACTAACGAAGTCAGATTGCTAAGACAGCTAGGATGTTGGCTTGGAAGCAGCCATTCATTTAAAGAGTGCGTAACAGCTCACTAGTCGAGGAGTTTGGCGTGGATAATAATCGGGCATAAGCGGTTTACCGAAGCTATGGAACCAGTAATGGTTGGTAGGGGAGCATTCCACTCCGCGTTGAAGATGAAGCGTAAGCTTTGTTGGAGCGTGTGGAAAAGCAAATGTAGGTATAAGTAACGATAAAGGGGGTGGGAAACCCCCTCGCCGAAAGACTAAGGTTTCCTGATCAACGCTAATCGGATCAGGGTTAGTCGGGTCCTAAGACTCAGCCGAATGGTGATGTCGATGGCAGAAATGGTTAATATTCCATTACTACCTTAAGGAGTGACGTGGAGACGGAGTAGTGACAGCGCCGCGGGCTGACGGAATAGCCCGTTAAAGAGTGTAGATGTTGATCATGGCAGGCAAATCCGCCGTGAGAGTCGAACTTGATAGTATGGAGCGTCCTTGTGACAATCCAATAGTGCGTGTAAGCATGCTTCCAAGAAAATCCGCTAAACTTAATCCTTGAGGTACCCGTACCGTAAACGGACACACGTAGTCGGGTAGAATATACTAAGGCGCTTGAGTGAATCACGGTTAAGGAACTAGGCAAATTGACCCTGTAACTTCGGGATAAAGGGTCCCTACCCAGTGATGGGAGGGCGCAGAGAATAGGTCCAGGCAACTGTTTAACAAAAACACAGGGCTGTGCAAAATCGAAAGATCATGTATACAGCCTGACACCTGCCCGGTGCTGGAAGGTTAAGAGGAGATGTCATCGCAAGAGAAGCGTTGAATTGAAGCCCCAGTAAACGGCGGCCGTAACTATAACGGTCCTAAGGTAGCGAAATTCCTTGTCGGGTAAGTTCCGACCTGCACGAATGGTGTAATGATCTGGACACTGTCTCAACCGTGAGCTCAGTGAAATTGTAGTATCGGTGAAGATGCCGATTACCCGCGATGGGACGAAAAGACCCCGTGAACCTTTACTATAGCTTAACATTGAATTTGGGTACTTGATGTGTAGGATAGGCCGGAGACTTTGAAGCGGGCACGCTAGTGTTTGTGGAGTCGCTGTTGAAATACGGCCCTTTGATTATTTGAATTCTAACCCGCTCATGCGGGGACATTGTTTGGTGGGTAGTTTGACTGGGGTGGTCGCCTCCAAAAGTGTAACGGAGGCTTCTAAAGGTACCCTCAGGACGATTGGTAACCGTCCGCAGAGTGTAATGGCATAAGGGTGCTTGACTGGGAGACCGACAAGTCGATCAGGTAGGAAACTAGAGCATAGTGATCCGGTGTTTCTGTATGGAAAGGACATCGCTCAAAGGATAAAAGGTACTCCGGGGATAACAGGCTGATCCCTCCCAAGAGCTCATATCGACGGAGGGGTTTGGCACCTCGATGTCGGCTCGTCACATCCTGGGGCTGGAGAAGGTCCCAAGGGTTGGGCTGTTCGCCCATTAAAGTGGCACGCGAGCTGGGTTCAGAACGTCGTGAGACAGTTCGGTCTCTATCTATCGTGGGCGTATGAAATTTGCGTGGCTCTGACACTAGTACGAGAGGACCGTGTTGGACTGACCTCTGGTTTACCAGTTGTGCCGCCAGGTGCATCGCTGGGTAGCTAAGTCGGGATTGGATAAGTGCTGAAAGCATCTAAGTACGAAGCCAGCCACAAGATTAGATTTCTTAGGGTCGTCAAAGACGATGACGTTGATAGGCCGCAGGTGTACAGGTAGAGATACCACAGCCGAGCGGTACTAATTGCCCGTTCACTTTCTTTCGTCGAAGTATGGTTTATATATCCGTTTAGTTATTACGACTGAAATACTTTTTGTTTGCATCATGTCAACCTTATTCAGGTGACTATAGCATCAGGGTTCCACCTCTTCCCATTCCGAACAGAGAAGTTAAGCCTGATCACGCCGATGGTACTGCGTAACAGTGGGAGAGTAGGTAGTCGCCGTTTTGAAGGGAACCCCCGCAGGTAGAAATACCTTGCGGGGGTTTTTCTGTTTGGGGGAGTGCATATTCCCCTGCCCTGACACCAGAAATTGCGGAGTACTCGTTATTTTTGGGACAGTATCTTCCATCACATTGGACGAGCTGCTGGATATCAAAAACTAGATCAAACAAAATAAGGCAACTCGCATTCTATACAGGTTGCCTTATTTCTAGAACCCCTCGCTAGGGCCGTCCATCGATTGATTTGATGAGCAACACTTGATCATATTACATAGAACTCAATATTTGGGATCTAAATTCCTTTTTTACTGTAAGAAACAGTAATGCCGACAAAGAAGGAGGTTAATGAATTGCCCTTTATTTGTTATATATTTGCTTTTTATAGGGTGATAATCTAATGGAATGATGTTTTTTAGAGTGAAAATGTGTTGTTTCATTTGGAATATATGAAATAATATCTACCTTTGTGGGGTGAAATAAAAAATCAATTGAAATGAATCAACTATTTATATATATTCTACTGTGTGGTATTATTATTCTGCTGGCAAAGTTTAGTGGAAGTGAGTACTGTGCGTGAATGTGTATATAATTAACAATATTCGAAAGCCTTTCTCACTTCCTTGTGGGAAAGGCTTTTTTTTATGGACTATAATACTTAATAATAGAAAGAAATGAGTGACAGATTATTTATTTTTGATACCACACTTCGTGATGGTGAACAAGTGCCAGGCTGTCAATTGAACACTGTTGAGAAGATTCAGGTGGCAAAGGCGTTGGAGGCATTAGGGGTGGATGTGATTGAAGCCGGCTTTCCTATCTCCAGTCCCGGCGATTTTAATTCTGTAATTGAGATATCAAAGGCAGTGACCTGGCCAACAATATGCGCGCTGACTCGTGCGGTAGAAAAAGACATTGACGTGGCAGTAGAAGCACTGAAATATGCAAAACGTAAACGTATACATACGGGAATTGGTACTTCGGATTCTCACATCAAGTACAAATTCAATTCTAATCGGGAAGAGATTATAGAGCGTGCCGTGGCGGCAGTAAAGTATGCACGTAGGTTTGTGGATGATGTGGAGTTCTATGCAGAGGATGCCGGACGTACTGATAATGAGTATTTGGCGCGAGTAATTGAAGCGGTGATTAAAGCCGGTGCCACAGTGGTTAATATCCCCGATACTACGGGATATTGCTTACCTTCTGAGTATGGAGCGAAAATTAAATATCTGGTGGATCATGTCGATGGAATAGATAGAGCGACTATATCTACACATTGTCATAATGATCTGGGTATGGCTACTGCCAATACGATGAGCGGGGTACTGAATGGAGCACGCCAAGTGGAAGTGACCATTAACGGTATTGGCGAACGTGCCGGAAATACTGCTTTGGAAGAGGTGGTGATGATTCTTAAAAGTCACCACGATATTCAAATTGACACGAATATTAATACGCAAAAAATATATCCTATTAGCCGAATGGTATCCAGCTTAATGAATATGCCGGTACAAGCTAATAAGGCTATCGTAGGAAGAAATGCGTTTGCTCATTCATCAGGAATACATCAGGATGGTGTACTGAAGAATATGGAAACTTATGAAATTATTAATCCCAAGGATGTGGGCATTGATGATAATTCGATCGTGCTTACTGCCCGGAGTGGTCGTGCTGCTTTGAAACATCGCTTTTCTTCGTTAGGTGTGGAACTTACTCAAGAAAATTTGGATAAGGTTTATGAAGAATTTCTTAAATTAGCCGACCGAAAGAAAGATATTCATGACGATGACATTTTGGTACTTGCGGGTGCTGAGCGGACTTTGAATCATCGTATCAAACTTGAGCATTTGCAGGTGACTAGTGGGGTGGGCGTAAGAGCTGTTGCTAGTATTGGTTTGAATGTATCGGGTGAGAAGTTTGAAGGTACGGCAAGCGGAAATGGTCCTGTAGACGCCGCTATAAAAGCATTAAAGAAGATTATTGACCGTAAAATGACATTGAAGGAATTTACGATTCAGGCTATTAGTAAAGGTAGTGATGATGTAGGTAAAGTACACATGCAAGTGGAATATGACGGACAAGTATATTATGGTTTCGGTGCAAATACGGATATCGTTGCAGCATCTGTAGAAGCTTATATTGATTGTATTAATAAATTTGTAAATAAGGATTAAAAGTAATTAGACTGATATGAATACATTGTTTGATAAAATCTGGGACTCTCACGTTGTGGCAAAGGTTGAGGATGGTCCTACACAACTTTATATTGACAGACTTTACTGTCATGAGGTAACTAGCCCACAAGCATTTGCGGGATTACGTGCCAGAGGTATTAAGGTTTTTCGTCCTGAAAAAGTATATTGCATGCCCGATCATAATACGCCGACGCATGATCAGGATAAGCCTATCGAAGACACGATCTCTAAAACTCAAGTGGATACGTTGACTAAAAATGCAACAGACTTTGGATTGACTCACTTCGGAATGATGAATCCTAAGAATGGAATTATTCATGTGGTAGGTCCCGAAAGAGGTCTTACATTACCTGGTATGACTATTGTTTGCGGAGATTCGCATACATCTACTCACGGGGCTCTTGGAACAGTTGCTTTTGGGATTGGAACGAGTGAAGTTGAGATGGTACTCTCTTCACAATGTATCTTGCAATCCAAGCCCAAAACGATGCGCATTTCTGTGGAAGGAAAGTTGAATGAAGGTGTAACAGCTAAAGACGTAGCTCTTTATATCATCTCAAAAGTAACTACCGGTGGCGCTACAGGATATTTTGTAGAATATGCCGGTGAAGCGATTTATAGTTTGAGTATGGAAGGTCGTTTGACTCTTTGCAACTTGAGTATTGAAATGGGCGCTCGTGGAGGAATAATTGCTCCGGATGATGCAGCCATCGAATATCTTCGTAACCGCGAATATGCACCTAAAGGTGAGGAGTGGGATAAAGCAGTAGCCTATTGGAAAACGCTGAAGAGTGATGCGGATGCGGTGTTTGATAAAGATGTGCTTTTTCATGCAGAAGACATTGAACCAATGATTACTTACGGAACAAATCCGGGTATGGGAATGGGAATCACCGAGAACATTCCTGTAATGGAAAGTGTGCCTGAAGCCGGGCGTATCTCGTATGCTAAATCGCTTGAATATATGGGTTTGGAAGCAGGTCAATCATTGTTAGGAAAGAAAATAGATTACGTATTCCTTGGCTCATGTACAAACGGACGTATTGAAGATTTCCGTGTGTTCGCTTCTTTGGTGAAAGGAAAGAAGAAAGCTGCTGATGTTGTTGCGTGGTTGGTTCCAGGATCTTGGGAAGTGGACAAGCAGATACGCAGAGAGGGATTGGATAAGATTTTTGAAGAAGCAGGTTTCGCATTGCGTCAACCTGGTTGTTCAGCTTGTTTGGCCATGAATGATGACAAAGTGCCAGCCGGAAAATATGCGGTGTCTACATCAAACCGTAACTTTGAAGGTCGTCAGGGCCCCGGAGCACGTACCTTGTTGGCTAGTCCACTGGTTGCTGCTGCAGCAGCTGTAACAGGAGTAATTACCGACCCTCGTAAGTTAATGTAATAAACGATTGTTTTCTCACCGATAAAATGATAAAAGAAATGAAAGAAAAATTCAATATTACCACTTCCACATGCGTTCCTCTTCCTTTAGAGAATGTGGATACAGACCAAATTATTCCTGCCCGCTTTTTGAAAGCAACAACGAAAGAAGGTTTCGGAGATAATTTATTTCGAGATTGGAGATATGACAAACAAGATAATGAAATAGAATCTTTTGTCTTAAACAACCCTATCTATAGCGGTAAAATTCTTGTTGCCGGAAAGAATTTTGGTTCCGGATCGAGTAGGGAGCATGCTGCATGGGCTATTGCCGGATATGGCTTTCGCATCGTGGTATCAAGTTTCTTTGCTGATATCTTCAGAAATAATGCCTTGAATAATTTTGTGCTGCCGGTAGTGGTGAGCGATGCATTTCTTGCCGGACTCTTTGAATCTATTCAGAAAGATCCAAAGATGGAAGTGGAGGTAAATCTTCCTGCTCAAACCATAACGAATAAGGCCACAGGTGCTAGTGAATACTTTGATATCAATTCTTATAAGAAGCTTTGCCTTGAGAATGGTTTGGATGACATAGACTTCTTGTTGTCCAATAAGGATAAGATTGAAGCATGGGAAAACAAGTAAAGATAGAAATCATGGACACAACACTCCGCGACGGTGAACAAACCAGCGGAGTCTCTTTTGTGCCTCATGAAAAACTGATGATTGCCCGCCTTCTACTGGAAGAACTGAAGGTAGACAGGGTTGAAGTTGCTTCGGCTCGTGTGTCGGACGGTGAATTTGATGCCGTTAAGATGATATGCGACTGGGCAGGACGCCGTAATCTGCTACAAAAAGTTGAAGTCCTGGGTTTTGTAGATGGGCATACGTCAGTAGACTGGATCAAACAAGCCGGATGTAGAGTGATAAACTTGCTTTGCAAAGGTTCGCTGAAACATTGTCGTTTTCAACTGAAAAAAACGCCTGAAGAACACATTGCGAAGATTCTGGAAGTAGTAGAGTATGCTGCGGAACAAGGTATTGATGTGAATGTGTATTTAGAAGATTGGAGCAATGGGATGAAAGATTCTCCCGAATACGTGTTTCAATTGGTAGACGCATTGAAGGCTACCGCCATCAAACGCTTTATGCTACCAGATACGTTGGGAGTGCTTAATCCGCTGCAGGTTATCGAGTTTATGCGTAAAATGTTGAAGCGGTATCCGGGCACTCATTTCGATTTTCATGCTCATAATGATTACGATTTGGCTGTGAGCAATGTATTGGCAGCTGTGCTTAGTGGTGCTCGCGGATTACATACTACTATTAATGGGTTGGGAGAACGAGCGGGCAATGCTCCTTTGGCAAGCGTTCAAGCCATTCTAAAAGATCATTTTAATGCTGTAACCAATATTGACGAAAGTCGACTGAATGATGTGAGCCGCGTCGTGGAATCATATTCAGGGGTAATTATACCAACGAATAAGCCGATTGTAGGCGAGAATGTGTTTACGCAAGTAGCCGGCGTGCATGCTGATGGCGACAATAAGAGTAATCTTTATTGCAATGATTTACTTCCCGAACGCTTTGGGCGTGTGCGGGAGTATGCATTAGGCAAAACTTCGGGTAAAGCAAATATTCGTAAAAATTTAGAAAGTCTTGGACTCGAACTTGATGAAGAATCAATGCAAAGAGTTACAGAGCGCATCATTGAGCTGGGCGACAAGAAAGAATTGGTGACGCAGGAAGATTTGCCTTATATTATATCCGATGTGTTGAAACACGAAGGTGTCAATACGAAGGTGAAACTGAAAGCTTATTTTTTAACCTTAGCTCATGGCTTGAAACCTATGGCTACGCTCAGTGTTGAAATTGATGGAAAAACATACGAAGAGAGCTCTTCGGGTGATGGTCAATATGATGCTTTTGTGCGTGCGTTGCGTAAAATCTATAAAGTAACGCTGGGACGCAAGTTCCCAATGCTTACGAACTACGCTGTAAGCATTCCCCCCGGAGGGCGCACAGATGCTTTTGTACAGACAGTTATCACGTGGAGCTTTAATGATAAAGTGTTTCGTACCAGAGGGCTTGATGCCGACCAGACGGAGGCTGCAATCAAAGCGACCATTAAAATGCTCAATATAATTGAAGAATACTAATCAGTAGGCTGGAACTACTATAATTACTTAATTTATGAAATTGAACCTTGCTGTTCTCCCGGGAGATGGAATTGGTCCCGAGATTATACGCGTTGCTTTGGATGCAACCAAAGCTGTTTGTGAGAAATTTGGTCACGAACTTCATTATGAATACGGCATTTGCGGTGCCGATGCCATTGACAAAGTAGGTAATCCTTATCCCGACGAAACACATGAACTTTGCATGAAGAGTGATGCTGTGCTTTTTGGTGCGGTGGGGGATCCCAAATTTGATAATGACCCTTCGGCGAAGGTTCGTCCTGAACAGGGACTATTGGCTATGCGTAAGAAACTTGGTCTGTACGCCAATATTCGTCCGGTAACAACCTTCGAATCATTGATTCATAAATCACCCCTGCGTGCCGATTTAGTGAGAGGTGCCGACTTTATGTGTATTCGTGAGTTAACAGGAGGAATGTACTTCGGCCGTCCACAAGGGCGTTCAGAAGATGGAAATGTGGCTTACGACACCTGCATCTATAGCCGTGAGGAAATAGAGCGTATTGTAACATTGGCTTATGAATATGCCATGAAGCGTCGTAAGAAACTCACAATTGTAGATAAGGCGAATGTACTGGCTACATCACGTTTGTGGCGTGAGGTTTCTAAAGAAATCGCCCCTAAATATCCCGAAGTGGAGACTGAATTTATGTTTGTGGATAATGCTGCTATGCGTATGATTCAGTGGCCTACGTCATTTGATGTGATGGTAACAGAAAATATGTTTGGTGATATTCTGACCGATGAAGGATCAGTTATTACCGGTTCGATGGGCCTGCTTCCTTCAGCTTCTATTGGTACATATACTTCGGTATTTGAACCTATTCACGGTTCATGGCCACAAGCTGCGGGACAAGATATTGCCAACCCGTTGGCTACTATCCTCTCTGCTGCTATGATGTTTGACTATGCTTTCAATTTGAAAGAAGAGGCAGCATTGATTCGTAAAGCGGTAGATGCTTCGATGGATGCCAATATTCGTACTCAGGATATTCAAGTAGAAGGTGAAAAGCCTTATAAGACATCTGAAGTAGGAAAATGGATCGTTGATTACTTGATAAAAGCATAATATCTATAGACGTAGAATGATAGAACCTCTTTTTAAGCAAACAGGATGTTGCTTGAAAAGAGGTTTTCTTATTAATATTTGTTGCTTTGTTCTATTCATGCTTTGGAAATTCAATATTTCTACAAAATCAGCTTCTACTTTTGTTCTTTCATTCGATTAATTTATGATGACTCAAGGACAAAAACAGCGATCTTACTTACGAGCTATTGACCAATTGAATTTAGCGAAATGAAGTTGAACTGGTGGAATCTTTACTTTTTTCTAGGTATACTATTGGCTCTGTTACCTATAATTCTATTACGCGATTTTACTCCAGCCAATGAATTGCGCTATTTGAGCATTGCTGATGAAGCGATAAGTCGTGGTGATATATTCACATTTACCAACCATGGCATACCCTATGCAGACAAACCTCCTCTATATTTCTGGATAATAATGTTTGGGAAATGGCTATTAGGAAATCATTATATGTGGTTCCTGTCTTTGGCTTCTTTGATTCCCGCATTCGTAATTATTCAAATAATGGATAAGTGGGTTGCAAAGGAAATTGGCGATTCAGGACGTTTTACGGCTAAACTTATGCTGATGAGTTCCGGTCTGTTCTTAGGTCTCTCTATTACATTGCGAATGGATATGCTTATGTGTATGTTTATTGTTCTTTCATTATACACTTTTTATAAGATATTTACCGGAACCAATAATAAGTTGGATGCCTTTCTGTTCCCTTGCTATGTTTTTATGGCTGTATTTTCAAAAGGACCTATTGGTTTCTTGGTTCCTTTCTTGACCACAATCATTTTTCTATATCAGAAAAAACGCATAAAAACAGTCAATTTGTATTGGGGTTGGAAGACATGGAGCGTATTGTTAACCGGATGTTTAGTCTGGTTTGTTGGCGTTTATGTCGAGGATGGTATGACTTATCTTAATAACTTATTATTTCACCAAACAATCGGTCGTTCGGTGAACTCTTTTCATCATAAAGAACCATTCTATTATTATTTTCTCTCTTTCTGGTATTCGTTGGCTCCATGGTCATTGCTCATTGCAGGAGTAATACTCACAGCTGTTAAAGAAAAAACGGTAAAAAGTGATTTGGAGCGTTTTTTTCTGGTGATCATAGTTGTGACTTTCGTTTTATTATCTTGCATTAGTTCTAAACTGGCCGTATATCTTACACCTGTTTTTCCTTTTCTTGTTTATCTGACAATTTTGATCATGCAACGGCTTACATGGAATCGCTGGTTGGCTTTATCGATTGGATTACCGGCTTTTTGTCTTTCTTTGTCTTTTGTGGTTGTCTTTTATCTGGTGTCATTTGCCCATGTTAGTGTCTTAAATAATCCTATTATTTATATTGCTGTTGGTTTATTGAGCTTGTTTGCAGGAGGTTCTCTTTTCTTTCTATATAGCAGGAGAAAAATAGAGCAAAGCATAACTGCGCTGGCTATTGGACTTTTTATTTCTGTCTTTGTAGCAGCTTGGGCTTTGCCATCTCTTAACCCACAATTAGGTTATGCAGACTTGTGTACGGAAGCAAAAAGAATAGGAGATGAAAAGCATATATATAAATATAGTGCTTTTGGACTAAAACGGGCAGATAATATGGATGTCTTTTTGAAGCATAATATTGAGATTGCAACTCCTGATGGGTTGCAGCATTATAAATATGGCCAGAGCATACTTCTGCTTAAAAATAGTGATATCATAAAATCTCAGAGAAACAATGGATTTTTGCGGACTATTCTTAATGGGAAAGAAGTGCATGTGGTAGGACCATATTCTGTTATTGTTTTTACAAGCAATACAAGTAATAAGCAACGAAAATAGAGTCAATTTACCTGTTTTAAATCATGTACTTATTTGTGAATTAAATGAATGGTTTGTAAATAGTGATCGTGTCTTAGTGTTTTTTTCTATCTTTGCATGTACTTCATAAAACAGTTGTATTATGGCAAAAATAGCAAAACAACTTACCGAATTAATAGGATGTACTCCTTTGATGGAATTGTCTCGTTACTGTAAGGAATATAATATTCAGAGAAATATTGTCGCTAAATTGGAATCTTTCAATCCGGGAGGGAGCGTAAAGGATCGTGTAGCCTTGTCGATGATAGAAGATGCTGAGAACAAGGGTTTATTGAAGCCCGGTGCTACAATTATAGAACCGACAAGTGGAAATACAGGAGTGGGATTGGCTCTGGTATCTGCCATTAAGGGTTATTCATTGATATTGACTATGCCCGAAACCATGAGTATTGAAAGACGAAATCTACTTAAGGCATTTGGTGCCCGGATCGTCCTTACGGAGGGTACGCTGGGAATGGCCGGATCGATAGCGCAAGCGCAAGATCTGAGAGAAACAATTCCCGGATCAGTGATACTGCAGCAATTTGAAAATCCTGCTAATGCGGAAGTGCACCGACGAACTACCGGTGAAGAGATCTGGCGAGATACGGATGGTGAAGTTGCCGTTTTTGTTGCCGGAGTAGGCACAGGAGGTACTGTCACTGGTGTGGCGCAAGCTTTGAAAGCACATAATCCGAATGTATATATTGTGGCGGTTGAACCTGCTTCTTCCCCTGTTTTAGAAGGAGGAGCATCGGGACCTCACCGTATACAAGGAATTGGAGCAAATTTTATTCCTCGCATTTATGATGCCTCGGTGGTAGATGAAGTGATTCCGGTAAAGGATGAAGATGCTATTCGTGCCGGGCGTGAACTTGCTTCGATAGAAGGATTACTTGCGGGTATTTCCTCAGGCGCTACCGTTTATGCCGCCAGACAGTTGGCCATGCGACCAGAGTTTGAAGGAAAAATGATTGTCGCTCTGTTGCCTGATACAGGGGAACGATATCTCTCTACGGAATTATATGCTTTCGATGCTTATCCATTAGATTAACTGAGATGAAAAAAGGATTCTTTTTGCTAATTGCATTTTCTCTTTCACTTCCGATTGTAGCCCAAACTTACGTGGAGCTTTCTGCGAAGGCTCTCGAGTATGTAAATAAAGATAGTCTGGAACAAGCGGAAGTTTTTTTTCGTAAGGCATTGAAACTTGAACCCGCAAATCCTCATAATGCACTTTTATTTTCTAATCTTGGTACGGTGCAGCGACGTATGCATCGATTTGACGAGGCAATAGAATCATATACGTATGCTTTGAATATGGCTCCTGATGCTGCTCCTATCTTATCTAATCGTGCTGCAATTTATTTGGAACAAGGGAACAATGATCGAGCCTATGTGGATTATTGTCAAATTCTCGATATAGATAAAAAGAATGTAGAAGCTTTACTGATGAGGGCTTATATTTATTCTGTGCGAAAAGATTATAAGGCTGCCCGCAATGATTATGATAAATTGCTGCTAGAGGCTCCGGGAAATTATAGTGCGCGACTGGGATTGGCCACGTTGAATCAAAAAGAAGGGAAGTATCGCGACGCTATTGAAGTGATAGAAAAACTTATTGCCGAAAATCCGCAAGATGCTACATTATATGTAGCTCGTGCGGATGTGGAGCGAGATATGAATCAAATTGACTTGGCACTGATAGATGTGGATGAAGCAATACGTTTGGCACCGGCTTCTAGTGATGCCTACTTGTTAAGAGGAGAGCTCTTCTTATTACAGAATCGGAAATATCTTGCCAGATTGGATTTTGAAAAAGCGATTGCATTAGGTGTTCCACAAGCTGACCTCCATGATGCTTTGAAGCAATGTCGGTAGTACTGCTTTGCTTATTGGCAGTACTCGTTAATCACCTTTAAAAAATCTTTTCCGTATCTCTCTTTTTTGTATTCTCCGATGCCGCTGATTTCTCCAAACTCGGCAATGGTCCTTGGTTTCTCTATACTTAATAGATGTAGCACTTTATCGGATAATACGATATAGGCAGGAATAGCCTGTTCATCAGCTAATTTCTTACGTAATAGACGCAGGGCTTCAAATAGATCTTTATCCTTTGTAGACGGCAAGTTCAGTGGCAACTCTTTGCTAATAGATGTTTTCCCTTTTTTCTTGGGAGAAACAAACTCTTCTCTTCGAATTACAACTAACATGGCTCGTTCACGGCCGAAAAGCACATTGTTGCCTGCTTCGGTTATTTTCAAGTGATTACTTTCGTTATAAAGAACTTCAAAATAACCCATCTGTAGCATTTGTAGCAGATAGTCATACCAATCACGTGGTGGCACATCTCTGCCTGCACCAAATGTCTTTAGTTGATTATATCCTTTTTCTACAACTTCGGACGTTGGGGTACCTCGCAAAATATCGACGAGCATCTTTGTGCCTATCTGCTGTTCGGTGCGGGAGATGGCACTTAGAGCCTTTTGAACGATAATGGTTCCATCAAATCTCTCCGGCGGATTTTTACATACATCGCAATTTCCACAGTCTTTCTCAATTGTTTCACCAAAATAACTGAGAAGAATCCTTCTACGACAAATATCCGATTCGGCATATTGCTGCATTCGCTGCAATTTCTCTAAATTAATGGCCTGTTGCCCACTTTCGTTGGCAAACTTGGTGAGTAGTATCAGGTCGCTTATCGAATAAAATAAGATGGTATCTCCAGGAAGACCATCTCTTCCCGCCCGACCTATTTCCTGATAAAAGCTTTCAATACTTTTAGGCATATTGTAGTGCATCACCCATCGCACGTTCGACTTGTCTATCCCCATTCCGAATGCTACTGTAGCACATACTACCTGTATGCGGTCATTGATAAAATCGTTTTGAGTACTATTTCTTTGTTGGGCCGAGAGCCCTGCATGATATACTCCGCTATTGATTCCGTTTTTTTGCAACATTTGAGCTACGGTCTCCGTTTTGCTTCTACTCATGCAATATATAATACCATTTTCTCCTTGATGTTTGTTTATAAATTCCAGTATCGCTTTGCTTTTCTCTTTCTGTTGATATCCCCTTTTTACGGTTAGGCTGAGATTAGGGCGATCGAATGAAGAGATAAAAACAGGAGGGTTATTGAGATGTAATTGCCTGATAATATCTTCGCGTGTGATTTTATCGGCAGTTGCTGTAAGTGCTATGATTGGAATTGCAGGGAACTTTTTTCGTAAGATTCCCATTTGAGCATATTCCGGACGGAAATCGTGTCCCCATTGTGATATACAGTGAGCCTCGTCAATAGCGAAAAGAGAGATTTGTATGTCTTGAAATAGTGAATCAACTTCGGATATCAGTCTTTCCGGGGATACATATAATAACTTCAGTTTTCCTGAAATACATATGCGGCGCAGATTAGCATTTTCAGTCTCGTCATTATTGCTGTTTAGCGCTCCGGCCTGAATTCCATTGGCGCGTAAAGCTTCAACCTGATCTTTCATTAATGAAATAAGCGGAGATACAACAATAGCGGTACCTTCGCATAACAATGCCGGAAGTTGATAACAGATGGATTTACCGCCTCCGGTAGGCATAAGTACTAATGAATCTCTTTTATCCATTAGATTTTGTATGATGTCTTTCTGTAAAGGACGGAAGTTGTCGTAGCCAAAAAAAGTTTTTAGTGTTTGGATCATAATCTCTTAATTATTTCGTCTACAAAGTTACGTTTATTATGTGACAAATTGAAGAATGATTTCCAATCGCTTTAAATAAATGATGGTAAAAAGTCTTTGAAAAGTTAAAGTTTCTTATTGTCGGGCCGATAAATCCCCTTTTTGGGCTTTTTGATTGTTATTAAACAAAAAATAGAGACTAAAAAGTTGTGTATCTAAAATAATTGTATGAAATTTGTGACATCAAAAGAGACATTAATTATTAATGTATATTTAGAAACAAACCTAACCAGTTAATTCAATGAGTGATTTAGAAAACAAAAAGCAGGAGGAAGCTCCTAAAAAACGCCCTTACAATTTAAGGGAGAAAAAAGAAAAAAAAGCTGCTTACAGATCTTTAATCAGACCTGAATTGGCAGATGAGTTGTACGACAGGATATTGAATATCGTCGTAGTACAGAAGAAGTACAAAGATCCTGATTATTCGGCAAAGGATTTAGCGAAAGAATTGCAGACTAACACTCGCTATCTTTCGGCTGTGGTGAATTCTCGTTTTGGAATGAACTATTCTTGCTTGCTGAACGAATATAGGGTGAAAGATGCTATGCATTTGTTGACGGATAAGAGATATTCCGACAAGAATGTAGAGGAAATTAGCGCAATGGTTGGTTTTGCCAACCGTCAGTCTTTTTATGCGGCTTTTTACAAAAACGTTGGTGAGACACCTAACGGTTATCGTAAGAAACTTGCAGATAAAAACAAGTAATAGCACTTCTTTTAAATTTTATAAAAAGGATTTATCTCAAAGTTGGTTTTGAGGTATTTCCTTTTTTTGCGTTTATAACTCTTTATGTGAACTCTATGAAAAGATATATGTTGTTATTAGCTGCTACCACAATGTTTGTTTCGTGTGGTGGAATAAAAAGCTCAATTTCCAAATCAGAAAACATTAATTATACAGTGGAACAATTTGCAGATTTACAGATACTACGTTATCAGGTACCGGGGTTCGATGATTTATCCTTGAAACAGAAAGAACTCGTTTATTTTCTTACGCAGGCGGCACTTGAAGGCAGGGATATTCTTTTTGACCAAAACGGGAAATATAATCTGACTATCCGTCGTACTTTTGAGGCGTTATATCTAAATTATAAAGGAGACAAAGCTGACCCTGATTACTTGAAGTTGGAAGTATATCTGAAACGATTATGGTTCTCAAATGGCATTCATCACCATTATGGCAGTGAAAAGTTTATTCCGGGTTTTACTCCTGCATTTCTGAAGCGTGAGATATTGAATATAGATGCAGCAAAGCTTCCATTGCTCAATGGACAAACATCCGCCCAACTTTGCAATGAAATCTTTCCTGTTATATTTGATCCTGCAATTATGCCTAAACGTGTGAATCAGGCAGATGGCGAGGATCTTATTCTGACTTCGGCATGCAACTACTATGATGGAGTAACTCAAGAAGAGGCTGAGGCATTTTATAATGCAATGAAGGACTCTACCGATGAGACCCCTGTTTCTTACGGTTTGAATAGTCGTTTGGTGAAGGAAAACGGAAAGATAGTAGAGAAAGTATGGAAGGTGAATGGCCTTTACAGTGAAGCAATTCAGAAAATTGTTTTTTGGCTGAAGAAGGCAGAAAATGTTGCTGAGAATAGTTCCCAGAAAGATGTTATTGCTAAGTTGATTAAATATTATGAGACGGGTGATTTGAAGACGTTTGACGAGTACTCCATTCTTTGGGTTAAAGATTTGGATTCTCGTATTGACTTTGTTAATGGGTTTACTGAAACTTACGGAGATCCGGTTGGAATGAAAGCTAGTTGGGAATCATTAGTTAACTTCAAGGATATAGAAGCAACTCGTCGTACAGAGCTTATTAGCGGTAATGCTCAATGGTTTGAAGATCATTCTCCGGTAGACAGACAATATAAAAAGGAAAAAGTGAAAGGTGTCTCGGCTAAAGTGATTACTGCTGCTATCTTGGCAGGTGATCTCTATCCGGCCACGGCCATCGGAATTAATCTTCCTAACTCTAATTGGATTCGCGACCACCATGGCTCCAAGTCGGTGACGATAGGAAACATTACCGATGCATACAACAAAGCGGCACACGGGAACGGTTTCAATGAAGAGTTTGCCTATAGTGATGTCGAAAAACAGCTAATAGATAAATATGCTGACTTAACCGGGAACTTACATACCGACTTACATGAATGCCTTGGACATGGTTCGGGCAAGTTGCTTCCGGGTGTTGATCCTGACGCATTGAAAGCGTATGGCTCTACTATTGAAGAAGCTCGTGCCGATCTTTTTGGCCTTTATTATATTGCCGATCAGAAATTGAAAGAACTGGGGTTGACTCCGAATGGTGAAGCTTACAAAGCAGAATATTATACTTATCTGATGAACGGCTTGATGACGCAGCTAGTGCGTATTGAGAAAGGAAATAGCGTTGAAGAATCTCACATGCGCAATCGTCAGCTTATTGCCCGCTGGGTGTTTGAAAAGGGTATGCCGGATAAGGTTGTAGAACTGGTGAAGAAAGACGGAAAAACGTATGTTGTGGTCAACGATTATCAGAAACTGCGTCATCTTTTCGGTGAACTACTAGCTGAAATTCAACGAATTAAATCGACCGGAGACTTAGAGGCTGCTCGAAACTTGGTAGAAAGTTATGCAGTGAAAGTAGATCCTATGCTTCATGCAGAAGTGTTGGAGCGCTATAAGAAATTGAATCTGGCGCCTTACAAGGGATTTGTAAATCCTGTCTATGAAGCGGTGACAGATAAAAATGGAGAAATAACAGATATAAAAGTGTCTTACAATGAAGGGTATGCCGAACAAATGTTGCGTTATAGCAAAGACTATTCGTCATTGCCTTCTATAAATAAATAATAGATGGAATTAGCAGAACAATTAAAAGATATAAAAACAGAACTCCGACTATCAATGAACGGAGCTGTGTCTCAGAGTATGCGTGAAAAAGGGGTAAATTACAAGCTCAATTTCGGAGTGGAGCTGCCTCGCATTAAATCCATTGCCGCCAAATATGAGAAAGATCATAAGTTGGCTCAGGCTTTATGGAAGGAGAATATTCGTGAGTGTAAAATTATGGCTGCCTTGTTACAACCTATCGATACTTTCTTTCCTGAAATAGCCGATATCTGGGTAGAGGATATACACAACGTCGAGATTGCTGAACTGACTAGCATGAATCTTTTTCAATATTTACCTTATGCTCCTGCTAAATCATTTCATTGGATTGCCGATGAGCAGGAATATGTGCAGGTCTGTGGCTTTCTGACTATTGCTCGCTTGTTGGTTCAAAAGGGAGAGATGACCGAGCGTGTGACCGAGGAGTTTTTAGATCAGGCTATCTGTGTCGTTCTTTCGGCGGAATTTACTGTTAGGAATGCGGCTGCATTGGCCATTCGTAAATTTATGGAGCATAGTGAAGAGCATGCATTTCTTGTTTGCCGCATGGTAGAAGGTTATGCTTCTTCTGAAAACGAACGGGAACAATTCCTTTATAATATGGTCGGCGAAGTGGCTGGGAATATTTAAAAAACTTCTTTTAATCATTTACTTTCTATAAAAAACGATTAACTTTGTTGGCGTTAAAAATAGTGCGCCTATTATGGAGATTCAGAATGTGAAGGATACAGTACGGCAGATATTCACAGAATATCTTAACGCGAACGGGCATCGCAAGACTCCCGAACGCTATGCCATACTCGATACGATATACTCTATAGATGGGCATTTCGATATAGATTCGCTGTATTCACAAATGATGGATCAGGAAAACTTCCGCGTTAGTCGGGCGACGCTTTATAACACAATCATTCTACTTATCAACGCTCACTTAGTCATAAAGCATCAATTCGGTAATTCTTCTCAATACGAAAAATCATATAACAGGGATACGCATCATCACTTGATATGCACTCAATGTGGTAAGGTGACGGAGTTGAAAAACGATGTGTTGCAGACTGCCATAGAAAGTACAAAGCTAAATCGTTTTCACTTGTCGCATTACTCCTTATATATATATGGGCTATGTGCTAAGTGTGTGCGGATGAATAAAAAGAAAAAAACAAGTAATAATAATAAGAAAGAAAAATGAAAGTAGATGTTCTATTAGGTTTGCAATGGGGCGACGAAGGAAAAGGAAAAGTTGTCGACGTATTAACTCCAAAATATGATGTGGTGGCACGTTTCCAAGGTGGACCGAATGCTGGTCATACGCTTGAGTTTGAAGGTCAGAAGTACATTCTTCGTTCCATCCCTTCAGGAATCTTCCAAGGAGATAAAGTGAATATTATAGGCAATGGAGTAGTGCTCGACCCGGCTTTGTTTAAAGCTGAAGCTGAGGCTCTGGAAGCATCCGGGCATAATCTGAAAGACAGACTTCATATTTCAAAGAAAGCGCATCTTATTCTTCCTACTCACCGCATACTCGATTTGGCCTATGAAGCTGCTAAGGGAGATGCCAAAGTAGGTACTACCGGTAAGGGCATTGGCCCTACGTATACGGACAAAGTGAGTCGTAACGGCGTTCGGGTAGGAGATATCCTAATTGGATTTGAAGAGAAATATGCTTTGGCAAAAGCAAAGCACGAACAGTTGTTGAAGAGTTTGAATTATGAGTATGACCTCACCGAACTTGAGAAAGCTTGGTTCGAAGGTATTGAATATCTCAAGCAGTTCCATTTTGTTGATAGCGAGCATGAGATAAACAACCTGCTAAATGCGGGTAAGAGCATCCTTTGCGAAGGTGCACAAGGTACTATGCTTGATATTGATTTTGGTTCATATCCCTTTGTGACTTCTTCCAATACGGTATGTGCCGGCGCTTGCACAGGGTTGGGCGTTGCGCCAAATAAGATTGGCGAAGTGTATGGTATCTTTAAGGCTTATTGCACACGTGTAGGCTCAGGCCCTTTCCCCACGGAACTATTTGATAAAGTAGGCGATGAGATTTGTACACTCGGACATGAGTTTGGTTCGGTAACCGGACGTAAACGTCGTTGCGGATGGATTGATCTTGTAGCACTGAAATATTCTATCATGATAAACGGAGTTACTAAGTTGATCATGATGAAGAGTGATGTGCTCGATATGTTCGATGGCATAAAGGCTTGCGTGGCTTATCGGATAGACGGAGAAGAGATCGATTACTTTCCCTATGATATCAATGAAAACGTAGAACCGGTTTATGTGGAACTTGCCGGTTGGCAAACGGATATGACAAAGATGCATAGCGAGGATGAATTCCCTGAGGAATTTAATGCTTACCTTGCTTTCTTGGAAGAGCAGCTCGGTGTGCCGGTTAAGTTTGTTTCAGTAGGGCCGGACAGAGAACAGACGGTTGAACGTTACACAGAAGAGTGATAATATAATAATTCTTACTAAAAAATAAGAGACTAAACCAGTCTCTTATTTTTTTTGCCTATTTTTGGCAAACTATTTGCTCTATCGTTTGTAGTAATAACTAAAAGAAAAGAAGAATATGATACTACCTGGTTCATGGTTACTGTTTATCGGTATTGCTCTGGTAAGTTTTCTGGTGCAATGGAACTTGAAAAACAAGTTTAAGAAATACTCAAAGATGCCTTTGCCTTCGGGCATGACAGGTCGTGATGTGGCAGTAAAAATGTTGCAAGACAACGGTATTTATGATGTTCAGGTGACGAGCACCAATGGTTCGTTGACCGATCATTATAATCCTGCCAATAAGACAGTGAATTTGAGTGAAGGTGTTTATGACGGTAATAGCATTATGGCTGCTGCTGTAGCTGCCCATGAGTGTGGACACGCTGTTCAACATGCTCGTGCTTATGCTCCACTGACTATGCGTAGTAAGTTGGTGCCGGTGGTAACCTTTGCTTCTCAGTGGATGAGCTGGTTGTTGCTGGGTGGTATTTTGCTTATCAATTCATTTCCGGCTTTGTTACTTGCGGGGATTGTGCTATTCGCTATAACCACACTCTTTAGCTTCGTGACTCTTCCGGTTGAGATTGATGCCAGCAAACGTGCGTTGGTATGGTTAAGTAGTGCAGGCATTACCAATTCTTATAACCATTCACAAGCCGAAGATGCTCTCCGCTCTGCTGCTTATACGTATGTCGTTGCTGCGTTGGGTTCATTGGCTACACTGGTTTATTACATTATGATATTTATGGGAAGAAGAGACTAAAGACTCTTTGGTGCTCTTTCATTAAGATAAAGAAGACGCGCAAATGCTTTCGGGCATTCTGCGCGTCTTTTGCTTTATAGCTCTTTTCTTCTGTTTTTCACGATTAATTTATACCTTTGCACCTCAATTAAAAGTAAAATTAGTATGGCAGCAAAACCTAGTATACCGAAAGGAACACGCGACTTCTCACCTGTTGAGATGGCAAAACGAAACTACATATTCAACACGATTCGTGATGTCTATCACCTTTATGGCTTTCAGCAAATAGAAACCCCTTCAATGGAGATGCTTTCTACCCTGATGGGCAAGTATGGTGACGAGGGCGACAAACTTCTTTTTAAGATTCAGAATTCGGGCAATTACTTTTCGGAACTATCTGATGAAGAGCTCTTGAGTCGTGATGCTGCCAAGTTGGCCGGTAAGTTTTGTGAAAAAGGTTTGCGCTATGACTTAACAGTTCCTTTTGCCCGCTATGTGGTGATGCATCGTGATGAAATAACTTTTCCTTTTAAACGCTATCAGATTCAACCGGTGTGGCGTGCTGATCGTCCGCAGAAGGGACGTTACCGTGAATTCTACCAATGTGACGCCGATGTAGTAGGTAGTGACTCTTTGCTCAATGAAGTGGAATTGATGCAGATAGTAGACACGGTGTTTACTCGTTTTGGAATTCGGGTTTGTATAAAGATCAACAATCGTAAGATCCTTACCGGTATAGCCGAGATAATTGGTGAGGCGGATAAGATCGTAGATATTACTGTAGCCATCGATAAACTGGACAAGATAGGACTGGAAAATGTAAATAAGGAATTGACAGAGAAAGGGATTAGTGATGAGGCTATAGCCAAGTTGCAACCCATTATTTTGCTCAAAGGTACCAATACAGAGAAACTGGCAACTCTTAAGGAAGTGTTGGCTACTAGCGAGGTAGGATTGAAAGGAGTGGAGGAAAGCGAATTTATCCTCCATACGTTTGGTACTCTTAGAACTCCTCATACACCGGACCTGTTCATGGATGATATGATCAACCACATAGAACTTGATCTCACGTTGGCTCGCGGATTGAACTACTATACCGGAGCTATCTTTGAGGTGAAAGCCCTTGATGTACAAATAGGTAGTATCACCGGAGGCGGTCGATATGACAATCTGACAGGTGTGTTTGGTATGCCCGGAGTGTCGGGTGTTGGCATTTCTTTTGGAGCCGATCGTATCTTTGATGTGCTCAACCAGCTAGAACTTTATCCAAAAGAAGCCGTTAATGGCACGCAACTACTCTTCGTTAATTTCGGTGATAAGGAAGCGGCTTATTCTCTTCCTATATTGTCTCAAGTACGTTTGGCTGGTATCAGGTCTGAGATATTCCCTGATTCGTCGAAGATGAAAAAGCAGATGAGTTACGCAAATGCAAAGAATATCCCGTTTGTTGCCATTGTGGGTGAAAATGAGATGAATGAAGGCAAGGTGACACTCAAAAACATGGAAACGGGCGAGCAAACTCTTGTTTCGGCCGACGAACTGATTGCCGCCATGCAATAGAACAATACTAAATACTTTCCTGAGATAAAGTGACGAAGTCACGCACTTCCTTCTGACAATTCTTGAATAAAGAGCGTCAGGGAGTGCGTGACTTTCTTGTTCTATAAGGATAATTGCGTACAAACATCCTTTTTGAACTCCTTTTTGTCAAGAGCATGTTTACTAATTATTAACGTGAGAAGTGGTCTTGAGAAAGATATAGGAGTTTTTGGGACAACAACAAGAGGAAAACTACTTTTCATTAGGAGTTATTCCGATAACAAATAAGCATATTGATGAAAAGAAACCGTCTTCCGGGGTGAAAGAAACCGGCAAATTGCTCAACTGAACCGTTCTTTTACCCATTCTGCACGGTTCAGTTGGTCCAAAAGAACCGTGCAGAAATAAAAAAACGGGAGAAGCAACAACTTCCCCCGTTTACCGTAGTTTAATCTCAAACTACTTTATGATTACACTTACAAAAGTAATACATTTACTTGCCAAAGTCAAGCTTTTCAGCCGAAAAGATGAAAAAATATCAAAAGGTCAAATTTAAAATTGGAAGTTGCGGGATGTTGCCAATAAACTCCTCTACCGAAAACCAAAGTCATTTATTACCTCATGATATAATGTCATCTGGTTAAGCTCGGTACAATTGAAATGAATAAAAAGAAGTTTTCAGTAAGTGATTTGTCAATGTTTGAGAAATGTCTCAATACCCCTCTACAAGCGTTGTGAGAGGGGGTTGGTGAACTAACTAGTTAAGCGCGGTGAATTAACTAGTTCACCACGCTTAACTAGTTAGTTCACCATGCTGAAGTAGTAAGATCTATTTGTATTTTGTTATATGTCAATTAATAGTGGTAATGAGCTTAACTAAACGACATTACCTCATGATATATCTTTTTCATTGGGCTAAGAATGACAAGGCACTTTTTCGCTTTAAATATTTCGAGAAAGCTTGTTGACCTTCTCTTTCTTATTGGTTCCGATAATCTTTCGGAGAAACGCCATATTGTTTTAGGAACTCACGATAGAAATAAGACTTATTGGAAAATCCCGAATGAAACATGATCTCGGAAGCGGTGAGTTTGCTGCTTCTTAATAGTTTGGCAGCATGTTCAAGCCTGATTGTTCGCACAAACTCACTTGGTGTTTTATCCATAAGTTCTTTAAATTTACGATAGAGGGTAGGTTTGCTTACCCCTACAAATTCGGCGATGGATAAAGGAGTCAACGATTCATCATCAAGATTATTTTTGATAAATTCAGTTACACTGCGTATCAACTCTTCGTCTTCCGGATAAAGTGCAATGCCATCTTTTACTTTGATTGAAGAAAGACTGGAATTGAAATAATTCTTTAGCAGCGTTTGCCTTGAAAGTAGATTCTCGATGGTCGAAATAACATGTCGGGGATGAAATGGCTTAGTTATATACGCATCCGCCCCATGATTGTACGCGTTAATCTGATCTTCAATAGACGCTTTTGCCGAGATATTGATGATAGGAATATAGCTCGTTTTTGGGTCGGACTTTAAACGATCAATTAGCGAAATGCCGTCCATATTGGGCATAATGATGTCACTGATAATCACATCCGGATGATTTTGCTCTATATAAGCCAGTGCTTCTGCTCCGTCTTTAGCCTCCTGAACAATATAATCATCTAAAACATCTTTCAATAATTCCCGAATATTCCTTTCATCTTCTACAATTAATACCACTGTATCTTTCCTTGGTTTCAACTCTTTCGGGCGAATCATATCTTCCTCTGGAGTTTCTTTTTCATTTGTCACCACGGTACCTATAGTTGCAGGTAAAGGAGGAATATCTACTGAAAATTCGATATACTTGCCTAGCTCGCTATTCACTTTAATTTCTCCGCCCAATAACTCCGTGAGATTTTTTGTTAAGTTGAGGCCAATCCCATTGCTTACCGAGTTACCAAGTTTAGGTGTATCGAATATCTTGTATTTGTTGAATATTTCCGTCCTTTGTTGTTCGGTAAGCCCCTTACCCGAATTTCTGATTCTCAGTTCTAGAGCACTGTTTTGATCGGCTTTCTGCGTTACTTCCACATAAACGTAGCCATTTCGGGAAGTATATTTATAGGCATTGGAAAGGAGATTGAAAATAATCTTCTCCAATGTGTTGCGGTCCGAATATAATTCGGCGGTATCATGTACGTCCACTTTAAAGTCTATTTTGTTTTCTTTTAAAATGTCCACATAGTTATTGGACGTATATTCCACCAATGCTTGAATATTTATCATTTCCGGGTGTAGATCAGTCTGCCCGGGCTTTATTTTTCGAAACTCCATCAGTTCACTGATCAGCTTCTGCATTCTTTCTGCGTTGCTATTTATAATTTGCAGGTATTTTCGAGTATCAGCATCCAACTTAGTCTGTTCTAATAAATGTTGGGCAGGAGTATAAATCAGCGTTAGCGGAGTAAAGAATTCGTGTGCCACATTCGTGAAGAAGTTTAGTTTAGATTCATAGATCTTCTTTTCTTGCTGTTTCTCCATTTGTGTGATGAGTACTTGGCGACTGAGTCTAATTCGATTTCTGATAACAGATCTTGTAATATAAATAATAATAACACATAAGATGCCATAGATAATCAGTGCCGGTATACTTAGCCACCACGGGTATCCCACTTTGATCGTCAGGCTGTAAGAGTTGTTGCCCCATACTTTATCACCGTTGGTGCTTTTTACTTCCAACACGTATTTCCCCGGAGGCAGTTGGGTGAATATTATATTGGGGTTATTTCCCATCTCCACCCACTCTTCCGAATAGTTCTTCAGGCGGTAAGCATATTCGCAGTTTTCGTTATTAATAAAATCCTTTGATATAAAGGTGAACGTCACAAACCTCTCTTCATAACTCAACTTTAAGGTTCCTTCTTGAATTCGTTCGTTTATCTTTTGCGGCGTATTGTAAATCTTCAGGTTGCTCAGTGCGAGTGGTGCGTTAAATTCACGTAGATGTATGTTTTGTGGATTGAAATAACTCAAACCACTAACTCCTCCGAAAAACAGGAAGTCTCTATTATCTTTAAAGAAAGCCCCGTCCGAGAATTCGTCATTTTGTAGGCCATCGTTTATCGTGTAATTATCGATCTTATTGTTTTTTATATTCAGATTAGACAGCCCTTGGTTTGTACTAATCCATATATTGCCTTTAGAATCTTTCAATATCCCATGTATCGTTTTGTTGTTTAACTTCTCGTCGGCATATTGTATTAGTTCATAATTATCACCTTGTTTCTTGAGCTTGTTTAATCCATAACTTGTTCCAATCCATATATCTTTGCCATCACGTAGCAAGCATAACACATCATTATTAGTCAGAAGTATATTACTGTCTGTTTCTTTCATTCTATTATCCTGAACGTCAATTCGACTTAATCCTCCTCCTCTTGTTCCAAACCAAAGCGAATGATCATCTTCGCTGGAAGTGATGGCATAGACGACATCGTTGTTTAAAGACTTATTCTTGTCGGCAGAGGTGTATTGCCTGAAGCCCTTAACCTTATACTTGTTCTTTTCTTTGATAATATTCATCTTGATCAATCCATAACCGGACGTTCCAACCCATAGCAACGAATCGTTGTTGGTGAAATAGATACCGTATACCGCTTTAAAAGCAGGATATTTATCGGGTATCTCCAACTTTTCCAACCTCCCGCTACTTCCATTCAGTATATTGATCCCGGTCCCTTCCGTACCTATGAATATGTCATTCGCCTTGTTTTTCTTCAAGGCGTACACGGAGTTCGAAATCAAACCGTTACTCTCATTTAGATAATCCGACAATTGCTTTGTTGCTGCATTCAGACGTTTAATCCCACTTCCTTTCGTACCAACCAGAATAAATTCATCGTTGCCTTTGCAAAAACTTCTGACGGGATGAGTTGTGTGAATTGTCTCGAAGAGAGAATCGTGGTGGTAAAACTGTATTAAACCCTGTCCGTCTGTCCCTATCCATAATATGTTCTGGCTGCCCAGATAGATAGTAAAAACAGAGAGCTGTCTGGGCAATTCATTGATATAAAAATAGCTATTCTTTTCTAAATTATAATTAATGCAACCCCCTTCTATAAAACTTATGTACAGCTGCTTTCCGAACAGAATGATTTGTGACACAGGTTTATGTGTTTCTAGTTCAATCTTTCGGGAAACGGTGAAATCCGAGTTCAGAATTGAAACAACCTTTCCACTATTTAGGATGAAATGATTGCCTGACAGGAATATCTTGTTGACGGGATCATTGATGTTTATCTTACGTAAATCTGCTGCCTTAGTGCCAACAGCCAATTGTTGATACTTTAAGTACCTTATATTCCCATTCGTCAGAAGAAACAGCATGTTATCGCTCTTGTCTATGGAGAAATCTTTTATTGTATTTGCTAACCCCGTTTCAAGCAGTTTGAAATCATCAGTCTTATTATCGTAAGTATAGAAGCCACGATTTTTCACAAAACAAAGAACGTTTCCTTTTGCTGTTTTTCCAAGAATGAAAGACTTCTCCTGATTGGGAATTTTATTATCTGTTCGCAAATAGTATCTTGTAATCTGCAGAGTCTTTTTGTTCAACCGATTAATCCCATTATCCGTAGCTATCCATAAATTGCCGTTTTGTTCAATAATCTGTCGGATAACGTTGTTACTGATAGAGTTTGGGTTACTTTTGCTGTATCTGAATGTTAAGATCTCTCTTCCGTTATATGCATTTAATCCATCCCAAGTCCCCACCCAAATTGTATGTTCTAAATCTTCCAGAATGCAGTTTACAGAGTTATTGGTCAGCCCGTTAACGTTCGATATGTATTTCGTTGCATTGGAAGCATGAACTCTTTCGGGAGCAGACAAGAACATCAAAAGAATACATATTAGCTTTATCAAGAATCTCTTTTTCATTTAGAAGTATCTTACTTTAGATATTAGGGTGATAACAAATATAAGGAATTTATGTTGATGATCACAGATGGTAGTCTATTATATCTCTACCAATCATAAGTTTCCCGTCCTTCTTTGTTTTCTTTAACCCGGATGGAGTGTAAATAAGGGTAACAGCACTGTTTGCCTCTATTAAAATGTTCGTCTTTCCTATGCAATTCTTTTTAATATATCTTTTGGAAACAAGATCATAGATGTCTGTCGGTTCCTTGAAATCGCCATTAAGAGTTACTTCTTTAGCTTCAAAATACGGATTAAACAGCAAATAAGTGGGGTATTTCCTTGTTGAGTAGAAGTCTGTGGCATTACAGTCTAATTGTAAGATGCCTTTGATGTTTGTTGTGTCTACAATAGACGCTAACATCCCTACCCAAGCTGAGCCATACAAACAAATGTCTGTAGTCGATGACATTGTTTTTACCTGATCGCCAATGGCATAAGGTCCTTCGTCTGCTAGTAGTCCCTGCAAGGGTTCAAAGTGATTGCCATGATCCAGATCTTTTCTCAATCCTTCGTAACAAATAACATGCTGAGGGTCGCCTTGCCAAATAGCACTTGACTGGCGGTTGCGCGGATGTTCATCTGCATAGAATAGTCGACAGGCGTTTGATAAGTTTAATATCCATTTTCCAATAGTTGAAGAATATGCCGGATTATATTTCACGATAGGAACAAGAGCAGCAGCCTGCGAAAAAGTATTCATGGCGAAAGCATATTGTTCTGCTTTCTTCTGTCCCACCAAACCATGAACGTCATATTGATTCCATCGTTCGCACATCACTCCCCAGCCATCGCGATCGGAATTATTCCCGTCGAAACACCAGTTAAGCATCTTCAGTTCATCATATTGAGTACCTAGTTCGGCATTCATCCTTACTGCCATGTACGCTCCGTACGGCATCATGATTTCATAAAAAGTGCCTTCTTCTTTGGGGCGTTCTTGCAGGAATGCCATGCATTTGCGAGCTGCTTCAAGATATTTCTGATCCTTGTATTTGATCCATGAGATATACTCTAACCATGCAAGTCCTGCTGCAGCGTCAGGTTCTTGCCAAGCATTGTTATTGTATCCTTTTCTCTCTTTAAAATCGAAGGCAGTAAAATCAAAGTCCGGATATTTTTTGTCTTTGCTTAAATCGTTGATTACTTCAAGCCAGTTGTCAACGGTAATCTTCATCGGCTCTTGCATCTCCGTTTTTTGTGGATATAGATCCACCAACATCGAATATGCCATTGCCGGCCATATCTCATACCAGAAGCTATCTCCTGCCTTTCTGTCTAATCCATTTAGAATGAGATTGGTCCCGTTCTTTTTATTAAAGAACTGGCGTATCATTGTTATATAATCTTCTCCGTTATAATTGCTCTTATCAATTCCCAGCAAACTGGCGCTAATAAGCGAACCCATGGTAGGGAGCGATTCATAAGAGTTTCCTCCCAAGCGTCCTCTGTCTACATAACTAGGAAGGCCAAAGGTGCGGAAAGGAAAATTTGTCTGCGAATCGTCCCACCAAATAAGAGGTAAGTTTTCTCCTTTCGCATTGAAATTGTAAAAGAGTTTGTCTTGTTTAACCGTAATATCTTTCCAATCCTTCATTTTATATGGGAAAGGCATGTTGGGCATGTATTGCACCAGATGAATCTCTTTTTGATCAACAGCTTTTTGTGCCGGAAGGTTAGTCAAAAGCAAACAAGCTATGGCAAGTAAAAATATCTTTTTCATGGTCTATAAGGCTCTAATACGTAAGTAGTAAGGGGCGAATTTACTTCCGCCCCTTATCATTCTTTTGTTTTGTTAATAACCCGGATTCTGACTTAATATGTCATTGCTCTTATCTCGCTCACCTTGCGGAATAGGCAATAAATAGTCTCTTTCATCATTAAAGTTAGCACCTTTGGATGTGCTATACTTACTTGCATAAGCACGCATCACAGTTCCGAAACGCTTTTGTCTCATCAAGTCATCACGTCTCCATCCTTCCATGGCTAATTCGCAACGGCGTTCATGCCAAATGATTGTTCGGAGTGCGTCTTGATTGGTTTCTGTAATGTTGAGCAAAGAATTGGCTGTAGTAGCGGGAACATATTTCTGCTTGTCTCTTCTCGGATCCGTCGCTGCTGTATTGCGGGCTCTTCCTCTTACTTCATTCAAATAGGGGAGAGCAAGTCCCGATTTTCCATTCTCATTTAGTGTTTCAGCATACATTAAGAGAACATCCGAGTAGCGTATTAAACGTATGTTATAACTAATCATCCACACATCAAATCCTTGTTTCTCAACAGTTGGAACAGTCATCTTATAATCTTGATATCCGCTTGAAGACTCTGTATTGTCTTGTTCGTCTGTGTCTCCTTTGTATCTGTCGCCCGTTTGAGTAAACACGTAAGTAATACGTGGATCATCGACATCAAATGCATCATAAAGATCTTGAGTAGGAACATGGAATCCATATCCCTGATAACCCGACACCCGTCTGCTTGTAAAGAAGTGAGGAACGTTTGTTCCGGTAGCAATTGTCTTGTCATATACTTTATTTGCAATTTCAAAGACAGATTCCGTACTGTTTTCATACTCCGTGCGCCAGTTCATTCCGTAATCACTCAACAAAGTATAGTCTTTGTCTACCTCTACTATTTCGTGAAGTACCTTCTCTGCGGAAGTAAAATCGTTTCTGAACATATAAGTTTTAGCCAGCATGGTTTTGGCAAATCCACGCGTTACGCGGTAAGCATCATCGGCACCGTAAGCATTCTTTGCCGGTAAGGCAGATGCATCGGTAAGGTCTGCTATGATGAGATTATATACGTCCTCAATGCTGGCACGTGAAACCTTTAATATTTCTGTCGGCTGCATGGGTACAGTAACCAGAGGCACTTCACCAAAAGTTGTAACCAGGCAATAATATCCGAATGCTCTTAATGCTTTAGCTTCATTAGCATAGCGGGCTAATTTATCTTTGTCGCCCACAGCATTTGGAGCATAATAAATGACGTCATTACAACGGTTGATTAATCTGTAGAGTATTTCCCAACGGCGACCAACTTCACCATTGGTGGTGTACACCGTAAAATCCGATAGGTCACGAACTTCAGCACGGTCCCCATCACCGCCGCCTCCTTTTAGTGCGTCATCCGTAGTACAATCGCCGATGAAATAATGATTCAGCGCATATTCGTTCCAGGTAGTGCGTAGTTGCAGATAAGCTCCTGTCAAAGCCTCTTCTATATCACTTTCTTTTTGATAATAACTGTTGCTGGTTGTTTTACCGTAGCTCGGTTCATCCAAAGAGCAGCTATATAATCCTATTCCGGCAAGAACGCCGCAAATTGTATATAATATCTTTCTCATAATGCTTTGTATTAAAGTTTAGATTTAAAATTGCAAATTAACTCCGAGGGTAAACGTGCGCGAGGACGGATAACGTGTGGCATCTACTCCCATATTTAATGCATTGCTGATACCTAATTCCGGATCAAGCCCGGAATAGCCGGTTAGAGTGAAGAGGTTTTGTCCACTTACGTAGAGTCTGCAACTTGAAAACATTTTGCTCTTTTGGCAGATGATGCTTGGGATACTATATCCGATCTGCACGTTCTGTAAGCGAAGGTATGAACCATCCTCAACATAGAAAGAAGAACTTCTCATGTTATTGTTACTGTCGGAGTTGGTGATACGCGGATATTTGGCGTTATCTCCCTCTTTTGTCCAGGCTTTTGTATAAGCTTCTTCCAAGGCATTCTGGCGCCCGGCTGATGAAAGAGTACCTTTTGCCACGTTCCATATATCATTACCGAGTGTTCCTTGGAATGCCATGCTAAGATCGAAACTCTTATAATTGAATCCTAAGTTGAATCCGTAAATCAAATCCGGATTCGGGTCACCAATAAAGGTACGATCATCATCATCGTTCAACGCACCGGATTCACCCAGTTTGGCAAATTTGAAATCTCCCGGTTGAGCGTTCGGCTGAATTTTTGTTCCACTCTTATCCACATAGCTATTTATTTCTTCCTGATTCTGGAAGATACCGATTTGTTTGTATCCCCAGAAGCGTCCAATAGGGCCACCTACATAGGTACGGCTCACATCTCCACTTAAATATTCAGAAGTAAGCTTGGTTACCTTTGTTTTGTAGGCAGACATGTTCAAGCCTACATTATAATTGAAATCCTTACCAATTTGATTACGATAGTTGACTACCAATTCGAAACCGGTATTCTTCAAATCACCTGCATTGAAGAAAGGACTGTTAGGAAATGCGCCGAATGAAGGAATAGGCATACTGAGTAGCATGTCACTTGTCTTCTTCACGTAAAAATCCATACTTACATCTAAGCTGCTTTTCAAGAAAGACATGTCCAAACCGATATTGGTTTGCTGACTGGTTTCCCATTTAATATCAGCATTTCCTACATAGGTAGGTACATAACCTTGTGAATAGCCATTGCCATAATACCATTGCATCTCATCGTTTGTCCCGATCAAAGTCAGCGGTGCATCCCTGTCAATACGCTGGTTACCGTTTTGTCCCCAACCCACACGCAGTTTCAAATTAGAGATCGCATTTTCAACACTCATGTTTTTGAAGAATTCCTCATTGCTAATTCTCCATCCCAATGATACAGAAGGGAAATATCCCCAACGATTATTTTTGGCGAATTTTGAAGAACCGTCGGCACGGAAGTTCACTGTTGCCAGATATCTATCGTCGTATACATAGTTGATACGTCCGAGATATGATAACATGGAAGAGGTCTCTTTTGAGCCCGAAACTTTATCGCCGGCAGTTTGTGCACTAAGTATCTGATAAATTTCTTCGTTTCCCAACGCATTTCTCTTGAAAGCATTGATTGTTTCATTCTTATTTTTCTCGTAAGTCATAGCTACCATTGCATCCAGTTTATGTTTGCCAATGGTGGCGTTATAATTAAGACGTTGCTCTACCAGATAATTAAAGGTAACATCACTATTATTGTTCAATTGGGTTTCAGTGCTATATTTACTTTCTTTGTTAGCCAGATTGTCGTCAGAGAAAGTAGAGGTATAGATTGGACGGAAATCTTTGAATGTATCGTGATATCTTTCAAAACTATATTGTACCCGGTAAGACAGATTCTTGTATAGTTTAAGTTGTGCAAAGGCATTGCCGAACACATTAAAAACATCATTATATCTGTTAGGCAACTCAAGCATGGCCACCGGATTTGGATCATAAGACCATTCGGTAGGAGCATATTTGTTGTATTGATAGTTCTGAGAAGATGGATCTACCAACGGATTGATTACCGGAGTAAACGGGTCGGCTTTTTGTATAAAGTCAAATGAAGGAATCGCCCCTGCATCACGTTTCTTTATCTTAGCCAAATTGATGTTTGTGCCTACCGTTATGTAGTTGTTAATATCATATTCTTGGTTTAACTTTAAAGAAAGTCTTTTGAATTCGGTTGTTATAATAGCACCTTGGTCATCCATATACCCTATGCTGAGAGATGATCTTGATTTATCAGTACCTGTACGGATACTTAAGTTGTAGTTCTGATTAAACGCCGAGCGGGTAACTGCATCCCACCAATTAGTGTCATAACCTTTTTTATATTGATTGGTGAATTTCTCTTTCATCGAACTCTGAAAGCTTGCATCATTCTTGTAAGCTTCAGTTATGAAGTTATAATATTGCTCACTATTCATCATCTTTAATGCCTTATAGCTGTTTTTGACTCCTGCATAAGCATCCAACGTTACAATAGTCTGTCCTTTAATTCCTCCTTTAGTTGTAATCAGAATGACGCCGTTCGACCCTTTTGATCCATAGATAGCACAGGCTGATGCATCTTTCAGCACTTCCATACGCTCAATGTCGGAAGGATTCAAACTGCTGATGTTGTTCATGAACTGTCCATCGACAACAAATAATGGATTGTTGTCGTTAACAGTACCCAAACCTCTGACACGAATGACTGCATCCGAACCCGGTTGACCCGAACTGGCTGCAACAAACACACCGGCAGCTTTACCTGTAAGTAGTTCGGATGCATTAGAAACAGCATAGTTCTTAATGTCTTTGCTACTAATAGAAGCCAAAGCACCGGTAAGATCGCTCTTTCTTTGTGTACCGTAACCAATGACCACAATCTCATCCAGCTTATTATCGGATATAAGCTTTACATCTAAAGTTCCGTCCTTTGTAACGTTTACTGTTTGAGTCATATAACCGACATACGAAAATGCAACCTTACTTGATGATATGCCTAGTGAATACTTGCCATCAAGGTCTGTTATAGTGCCATTGGCTGTTCCTACTTCGAGTACCGAAACTCCAATCAAAGCCTCTCCAGTATTACTATCGTATACTGAACCTGAGATTTTCTTCGTTTGCTGTGCAAATGTACTTATGCAAACAAAAAGAAAAAGTGTTAGAGAAAATACATGTTTACTCATGGTATATTTAAGATTTAATGATATGAAATGATATATTGTTTATTTGCGATAATTTTGCCATTATCCCAACTAAGTTTGGTTCCCGTAGGAAGTTCTACAACGATTCGTGCCTCATTGGCCGGAATTTCAAAAGAGCCGTCTGTCTTTACATCCTTAGCCACATACTTTTTGGCAACAATATCGAACAGATCACAAGCTTGTGAAGCATGGTAGGTAACGGTTTTTGTTTCCTTGTAAGGATTGTAATATAGATATACCGGATAGGGTTTCTCTATATAGAAGTCGGTAATGTTGCAATCCAACTGTAAGATACCTTCAACGTTTGTCTTGCTTACAATGGATCCTAATATGCCGACGGGGGATGAACTATAAACGCTAAACATACTTTCTGTAGGATTACCTGCAATCCATTTAGGACCGTCTCCGATGGCTACCGGGCTGACGCCTTTTAAGGATTCCTTGCCGTAATCATCTGCTTTGCGCAAACCCTCGTAAGAGACATTATTGTTTGTTATATCTTTGAATTCAGGAGCCCATTCATGCTTGTCGTCAATCTCCATCGGGTAGAACAAACGACATGCACTGGCATTGTTTAGCATCCATTTGCCAATGGCTTTCGCATACTGAGGTTGGTATTTTGCCATCGGAATGAAAGGCCATGCCGGTTTGATACTGTTCATGAGAAATGCATATCCACCACCATCTGTGATGCTTCCTTGCAAACCACTTACATCATAATCGCCCCATTTGCCCACAATGATACCCCATCCGGTTCTTCCCGTAGGACTTTTACATCCGTCGAATACCCAATCGAGTAATTTATGCACATCATAATTGGTTCCTTCCGTTGCATTCAGGTAGGCTGCAGTGTAAACACCCAATGGTAGAAGAATTTCATAGAAACGGCTTTCTTTTTGAGAAAGAAGTGCTTCAATGGCACTTTTGCTATGTTGTAGATAACGTTGGTCACCAAATTTGTGATAAGCACACAATAATACGTAGGCATGACCACCGGCAGCATCTTGCTGTAGAGGAATGTTATTAACCATTCCCTTCATTTGTGCATAATCGAAGTATGAATAGTCATAATTACCATGAAGCACAGAGTCTGCCTTTACAAACTGTTCCGCAATCGTTCTTTGTATTTTCTCTGCTCCGTTCACATTTGGAAAAACATCGCATACAGCATAATACAAAGCATTCGGTAGAATATCGTACCACCAATCACGTCCGTAACCACCACCCAATTGGGCGATTGAAGGGTTGGTGTTGTTCATCATGATGTTCCAACCATTATCGGAATTGAAATAGTTTTGCACCATCTTCACGTAGTTGTATCCGTCTTGATTGGTTTTGTCAATTCCTACTAATCCTGCTCCCAAAATAGCTGCAAGGGAGTTGAGGCTTTCATGAAATTCTCCGTTATTGGCATCTTTGCCCTGACGAATATCTTTAATAGCAGTATATAGTCCGAACGTTGTCTGGTTGATGTTTCTACGACTATCGTCCAACCAGATCAGTGGACCCACTTTGCTTTGATTCTTCCAATCGAAAATAAATTTATCATACGTTCTTGCTTTCTCTTTCCAGTCTAGCATTTTGTATGAAGAAGGCATATCAGGCATTGAATCGATCTTACTAATAGATGCTTGTGTTATTTCGTTTCCAAAGAATCCTTCCTTTGGAGAACAAGCTACAAATAAAGATAGGACAATGAACGCAATAAACCCTTTACTTGTTCTTTTCATGTTCAATAGTATTGGTTTTATTCGTAATGTTTTTAGCTAGAGGATATGCTAATAACTGCAATCCTGCAACAATAATTAATGCATATTTAAGAGCGAAATCTTGTGATATGCAATAGGCGAGAAAGATGAACAATAACAGACCAAATGCTCTTCCCAAGAAAAGTCCGAACTCGTGGCTAAGGATATAAGCATATTCGTTTCTGTTCTCAATTTTAGCTACAACATCAATGGTTCTCATCATAATGGGAAAATAAGCCAAATCGAACAATGGTTGAAATATCACTTTACACAACACAAAAAGAATGACTCCCATCGCAGAGAAAAGCATTCCATTAAATAATGTACCTACGAAGAAAAGAATCAATCCACCAACAAATATTTTCAAGCGGTCCTGAGGTCTGGCTATACGTCCGAGGATATAAACTAAAATAGCAGTTAAAGCACCACTTGTTCCTTGTATCAAACCCAATGCACCTTCGTCTCCCACTAATTTCAAAACCAATATAGCCGGAGCTGTAACGAGGAAACCTTGTACCATTCCTTTCAATGAAGCTAGTAGCAACATCTTTTTCCAAAGTATATTGAAACGAAAGTAGATGAATGATGTTTCCTTTGGGTTGGCAAATTTACCTTTCCATAGAACCATACAGGCAATGATGGTAATCCCTATCATCACCATCGTTACAATGCGATAGGATGTATTGATATCAATGAGCATGCCCCAGATTTCCTTGCCATCAATCTGGCTGATGAAAGCTCCGATAATCAAAGGAATGCCGATAGAAGCAATGGAAAAGAAGAACGACTCCAAACCAAAGAAGTAGTTTCTGTTATTATCATTTGTGTTGTAAAGGGCTAACAAATACCTGTTTGTCCAGAAGAAACCGGAAGCGGCCCCCATCAAGAATCCTGCCAATCCTAACTCCGCAAAACCTAGATTCTTAAGAGCCATCATTCCAAACATGGAAATGCCGCTCACAAAGATGCCTACGGAATAAAGTCCTTTCACACTGTATTTCTTCAACAAGAAGCCATTGATAAGCGAGGTGGTAACGATACCTGTATACATGGCCAATTGATAGAATGCAACCATTACCGGATCGCTGGTGTTGCGCATGATATAGGCACCGACAAATATTTCTACAACCGGAAGAACTAGGGCATATAGCATATTTGTGACCAACAAGGTGCGCATGTTGTGCTCCTGCTGCTTAAAGAATAAATATTCTTTTTTCAGTTTATTCATCTTGATATTTATATTACTTTTAAGGTATTCAATATTTCAGAAATAGAGAGTTCAGCTTTACAAATCACTTCATCGCTGGCTCCGTAATATATAGTAACGGTATCTTCTTCAATTAAATGTCCGTTGGTAAATATCACATTGCCGAAGAACCCGGTTTGTTCGTATGTTGCAATCGGTTCCATAATTGGTTCATCGCTTCTTGCGATTACTTTGGAGGGATCGTTTAAGTCGAGCAGCAAAGCTCCGAGACAATATCGGTGATTGGAGTTAGCTCCGTGATATATCTCCAACCATCCTTTTTCTGTCTTTATCGGAGCAGCTCCGGCACCTACCCGGGCAGAATCCCACATATCATCACGTGTCGTTGCCACACATTTATGATTACCCCAATGTAACCGGTCGAATGATTCCGCTAGCCATATATAGTTACCACCAAGTTCAGGACTGCTGGGGCGATGAAGAGCAAAGTATTTATCACCAATTTTCTCTTCAAATAAGGCGCAATCTTTATTGTGAGGAGGAAATATCATTCCATGGCGCGTATAGTTTTTCCAATCGTTGGTATGAACTAGGCCTACCCCAACGGCGATGGAAGATACTTCAGTGAAAGTCAAATAGAAACCATCTTTGCTTGTTGCTACCCGACAGTCTTCAATCCCAAACGACTCCAAGTCTCCTTGCCCGAAGATCGGTGGAAATTCAACTTCATCTTTAAAATGTATTCCGTCTTCGCTCGATACAAGTCTGAGGTAAGACATGGTTGTCAGATAGTTTTTTCCTTTGTAGCCAATGACACGTGGATCGGAAGCATCAAGATCGGGATCGCTCTTTGAAAAAGAGACTACTTCAATCTTGCCTTCCTTATTATATATAGGGAAGCTAATC
Organism: uncultured Bacteroides sp.; assembly: GCF_963666545.1. Classification (NCBI taxonomy): domain Bacteria; kingdom Pseudomonadati; phylum Bacteroidota; class Bacteroidia; order Bacteroidales; family Bacteroidaceae; genus Bacteroides; species uncultured Bacteroides sp. The sequence continues at coordinate 3,763,648 of NZ_OY762899.1, forward strand.
ACACCTTCTTTTTGTATCGGGCGTTCTGCAACACGTAAAAGTAGCCAAATTTTTCCCTGATATCTGAATACTCCGGGATTTAACAGGCAAGTAATTTCCATTCCACTTATTCCTGCTTTTAAATCCTTTGGAGCCAATAAAGGATTTGCCTCACATCTTTTTGCTATATCCATGGTTTTTCGATTTAATTAAATATTCTGCTGGCAAATGTATGGTAGTAGTCGGTGGAGAATGGTTACTATAGTCTCAAATGGGTATACACATGTTCAATAACATATTTTAAAGAGCTTTTTGATTTATGAGATACTTTGTTTTGTTCTATCGGATTGTCGTCAAAATGAAACAAGGTTTTCCTGATTATAATGAAGATGTAATCTTGTAACAATTCCTTAAAACAATTGTAACATCGAAGGTGTTTCTTTGTAGACAGAATAAATCTGAACCGAATGATAGGGTTATTTAATGATTGCTTTCCCCCAATAATGGACGGAGTGTCTCTGACTACGCAAAACTATGCATATTGGTTACATCAGAGAACACACAATGTTTGTGTTGTTACTCCGAAATCTCCTGAAGCAAAAGATGAAGGTGAATATCCTGTGTACAGGTATTCGTCTATCCCCATACCGATGCGCAAACCTTATCGACTAGGATTTCCCCGCATTGACTGGCCTTTTCATGAACGCATCAATCGGCTTTCGTTTGAATTGCTGCATGCTCATTGCCCTTTTTCCTCCGGAGCTTTGGCTATGCAAATAGCCCGAACACAAAAGGTGCCCATTGTCGCTACTTTTCACTCTAAGTATAGGGCTGATTTCGAACGGGCCATCTCCAGTAAGTTGGTGGTAGATATTCTTATAAAGAGAGTGATCCGGTTTTATGAGGCGGCTGATGAAGTATGGATTCCTCAGGCGACGGTAGAAGAAACACTTCGGGAATACGGCTACAAGGGAAAGGTGGAAGTGGTGGACAATGGTAATGATTTCGTGGGCGGCGATTCTGTTCCCATGCTTCGTGCAGAAGTACGTGCGCAACTTGGCATCGCTGACAATGAATTTATGTTTCTGTTTGTGGGCCAGCACATTTGGGAAAAGAACCTGGGCTTTTTGCTCAATGCTTTGTCTCTTCTCAAAGAATTACCTTTTAAAATGTACTTTATTGGTTCCGGCTATGCCTCCCAAGAGTTGAAGCGGATGGTTGAAACTTTATCCCTTTCCTCTAAAGTTTCTTTTGTGGGTAGCATTAGCGAGCGCGATGAACTGAAGAGGTATTATGCCGCCGCCGATTTGTTTCTGTTTCCTTCTCTCTATGATAATGCTCCCTTGGTGGTGCGAGAAGCCGCTGCTCTGTCTACTCCATCTGTATTGATTAAAGGTTCCACCTCAGCCGAGATAGTCACCGATTCTTATAATGGATTCCTTTCGGAGAATACTGTTGAAGATTTTGCGGCAAGACTGAGAAACTTAATGGAGACTCCTCAACTCATCAAACAGGTTGGCATCCAAGCCACAAACTCCATTGTACGTTCTTGGGAAGATGTAACCGGAGAAGTCTATGATCGATATACCAATTTAATGAATAGAACCCTGAAAAAATAACCTTATCTGCCGTAGTGATATGACGACTGAAATCAAAACGTTTAAAGGGTTTTATATCCTCCTTCCTGTTATTATTGGCCTGTCCGTGGTGGCTTGGTTATTCTATCAAGAATTTAATGCAGCGCTTTTTGCCGGCATTCACTTTTCTACGCAGATGCTTGTCGGTATCTTGATGGCTTTTCTATTGATGTTTGGACGGGATCTCGGATTAATGTGGCGTTTTCGCGTGATCACTGACAATACACTGACGTGGCGGCAAACCTTCAATGTGAATATGCTCTGTGAGTTTACCTCTGCCGTAACCCCTTCTTCAGTGGGTGGAAGTAGTCTTATTGTTTTGTTTCTGAACAAAGAAGGCATTAACATGGGGCGAAGTTCAGCGTTGATGATTTCTTGCTTGTTTCTCGACGAACTATTTTTAGTTTTAGCTTGTCCGCTGGCTCTTTTACTTTTCTCCTTCGATGAGCTTTTTGGAGATCCCACTATTTTGTCTTCGGGCATCAAAATCTTATTTTTTGCTGTATACATTGCCATAGTCCTCTGGACGTTTTTACTTTATATTGCTCTCTTCAAGCGTCCTGAGTACGTAAAGAGGCTATTGCTTGCTTTGTTTTGTCTGCCTTTTCTTCGTCGCTGGCGTAAGGGAGTGGAGACTCTGACCGAAAACTTGGTTCTTAGTTCGGGTGAGATGAGCCGCAAGCCTTTTTTGTTTTGGCTGAAAGCTTTTGGTAGTACTTGTCTCTCTTGGTTCTCGCGCTATCTGGTGGTTAATGCTTTATTCTTTGCCTTTTCCACTCAGGGAGATCATGTGTTGGCTTTTGCCCGGCAACTCATCCTTTGGGTAGTGATGACTATTAGTCCCACTCCCGGTGGCAGTGGGCTGAGCGAGTATTTCTTTCAGGTCTATTATGCTGATTTCTTTTCCGTTGCAGGCATGGCGTTAGTGGTTGCTTTCGTGTGGAGAGTGATAAGCTATTACATGTATCTCATCATTGGTGCCATCATTATTCCAAACTGGATAAAGAAGATGAAAAATTAAAACGGTTGTAACACGACTGTAAATCAAACGTAAAATCTTGTCTCTATTTTTGTGGAAAGAAAAAAAGAAGTCACAACATGAGAACAATAGAATCACAACAACAGAATCGTTTTGCATTGATTGGAGCAATAATGGTTGCCGTTAGCTTAGTTTTTTTGCTATACGTGGGCACTTCTCTTTATTATTCCGGCAAGAAGTTCCAAGAACAGACTCATTCTGTTCAGCTCGTCTCTAAATAACAGGTTTCCTCTATTCATTTTTCACCCGTCATTTTGTCAGTTTCCTTCTGCCAAACAGAGTTTTTCTCTCTTTGGCATACTTTTGGCATACTCTTCTACGTCCGCTATTTTGATGCGGAACAAAACTAATATAATAGTATAACATAAAACAAAAGAACTATGAACATTAAACCATTAGCAGACAGAGTGCTTATACTCCCTGCACCTGCAGAAGAAAAAACAATTGGTGGTATCATTATTCCTGATACAGCAAAAGAAAAACCTTTGAAAGGTGAAGTTGTGGCAGTAGGTCACGGTACAAAAGACGAAGAGATGGTATTGAAGGTAGGCGATACTGTTCTATACGGTAAATATGCCGGAACAGAACTCGAAGTAGAAGCGGGTAAATACCTCATTATGCGTCAGAGCGACGTTCTCGCTGTTTTGGGTTAATAAAAAGATAATATAGTAAAACAATAAAATTGTAAAAACATTATGGCAAAAGAAATATTATTCAATGTTAGTGCCCGCGACCAACTGAAAAAAGGCGTTGACGAGCTTGCAAATGCAGTGAAAGTAACTCTCGGCCCGAAAGGACGTAACGTTATCATCGAAAAGAAATTCGGTGCTCCTCAAATCACAAAAGATGGTGTAACGGTTGCTAAAGAAATTGAATTATCTGATCCTTTCCAGAATACCGGTGCTCAACTGGTGAAAGAAGTTGCTTCAAAAACAGGCGACGATGCTGGTGATGGTACTACTACAGCTACTGTTTTGGCTCAAGCTATCGTAGCCGAAGGAGTGAAGAATGTAACTGCCGGTGCTAATCCAATGGATTTGAAACGTGGTATTGACAAAGCTGTCATCAAAGTAGTTGAAGCGATCAAAGCACAAGCAGAAAAAGTTGGAGACAACTATGATAAGATAGAGCAGGTTGCTACTGTTTCTGCTAATAATGATCCTACAATTGGTAAACTGATTGCCGATGCTATGCGTAAAGTTTCTAAAGATGGTGTGATCACTATTGAAGAAGCAAAGGGTACGGATACTACTATCGGTTTGGTAGAAGGTATGCAGTTCGACCGCGGTTATCTTTCTGCTTATTTCGTAACTAACACTGAAAAGATGGAGTGCGAAATGGAGAAACCATACATCCTTATCTATGATAAGAAGATCTCTAACTTGAAAGACATGCTTCCTATTTTGGAACCTGCCGTTCAAACCGGTCGTCCATTGTTGATCATTGCCGAAGATGTAGATAGCGAAGCATTGACTACTCTGGTAGTTAACCGTTTGCGTTCTCAATTGAAAATTTGCGCAGTGAAAGCTCCCGGCTTTGGTGATCGCAGAAAAGAAATGCTCGAAGATATTGCTATCCTGACAGGTGGTTTGGTTATCAGCGAAGAAAAAGGGTTGAAACTAGAACAAGCTACTCTTGAAATGCTTGGTACTTGCGACAAAGTAACAATTTCTAAAGATAACACTACCATCGTAAACGGTGCAGGTGCAAAAGAAAATATTGAAACACGTATTGGTCAGATCAAAGCTCAGATAAAGAGCACTACCTCTGATTACGATCGTGAAAAACTTCAGGAACGTTTGGCTAAGTTGTCAGGTGGTGTAGCTGTACTTTATGTAGGTGCTGGTTCTGAAGTGGAAATGAAAGAGAAGAAAGATCGCGTTGACGATGCACTTTGTGCAACTCGTGCAGCTATCGAAGAAGGTATTGTTCCCGGTGGTGGTGTAGCTTACATCCGTGCCATCGAAGCTTTAGAAGGCTTGAAGGGTGATAACTTGGATGAAACAACCGGCATTGAAATCATCAAACGTGCTATTGAAGAACCGCTTCGTCAGATTGTGTTTAATGCTGGCAAAGAAGGTGCAGTTGTTGTTCAGAAAGTACGTGAAGGTAAAGGTGACTTCGGATACAATGCTCGTACCGATGTATACGAAAATATGCATGCTGCAGGTGTGGTAGATCCTGCTAAAGTAGCTCGTGTAGCTTTGGAAAATGCTGCTTCTATTGCAAGCATGTTCCTTACTACTGAATGTGTTATAGTAGAGAAGAAGGAAGATAAGCCAGAAATGCCTATGGGTGCTCCCGGAATGGGCGGTATGGGTGGCATGATGTAAACTCATTTTTCTCTGATAAAAATAAAAGAAGAAGGCTGTTTCCTGTTAAAAGGAAGCAGCCTTTTTACTTAAAATACTGTATTATAGCTTTTTTATTGTTTATTGAGAAACGTTTTTGATAGTGTTAAAAACCTATTTTGAAATAGACTTTTAGTACTTATGTAATAACCTTTCTGTTTATTTTTTGTTTCCTTTATATTAAAACATTAGCCGAAGTATAGTTTTAACTTTTTAAATGATTGGTGAGATGGATAAAAGAGAAATTGGCTGCAATGCAGGAAAAATTTGGCAAATACTTAGTGATAATGCCAATTGGAACTATGGTGATTTAAAGAAAAAATCGGGTCTAAAGGACAAAGAGCTTGGTGCTGCTATCGGTTGGCTGGCACGTGAAAACAAGATCGAATTTGAACAAGAAGGGGAAGAATTATACATTTACTTGTGTGTCAACGTATATATTGGTTGATAGCCTCTCTTAGTTGACAGATTCCCCGAGAAACTCCTCAAAGGAGTTCCTCTAGGAATCGTGTGCTTTATTCGCTTACTTTGTCTTCCTTCTTTTGCTTACTATTCTTCACCTCTATGATGAAAGCAAGGATTAATCCTGCACCTCCGAACAATAATACGCAAGAGCCATAAACAACACCCGAAATTTGCCGAATTTGCCAACCACTATCTTGCATCTCCGTACCATAAAAAGGGAAATAGTTCACACAGATAAGAAAACCAACGAGAAGTCCCAAGCCTACTCCCATGAGCAAACATCCCGCTTTTAACGCACTGAATGAAAAGTTGTTTTGTACAAGTTGCGGTAGAGGAATTTTTTGGAGTGACGAAAGGTCTATTAATTTGTCGTTCATCTTTTCGATGATAGTCAAGCGTTCGCGCTTACGCACAAAAAGTTCAAACAGTCTGTAAATACCTAAGGTAACGATGCCCACAATGAGGGGGGCCATAATAAAATCCATCATAATCGTACTGTATTAAAGTGAATACTTTTGTTCTTTGCACTATTTGACGCAAAAGAATGGGAAAGGTTACAAGCTTTTCAATAAAATAATAGTTAGGGTCTATTGAGTAATAGCAATTAATTGGTTCTTAATAGAATAGTTCTTCTCTTTTTTCTATTTGATTAAAAATAATTATCTTTGAGTGTTTAATGATAACACTATGAAGTATAAATCACAAGGCATGCATCAGGCATCTGAATCTCTCCGATGAGGAACGGATACTTGCCATTCAATAAACCTTAAATAATAATATGTATGAGAGTGTACAAAATGTTGATTATGTCTTTTTGCATGTTTAATGTCTTTGCAGCTAATGCGCAAATTACAAAGAAATACATGAACGATGACATCGCTAAATTAGCAATGTATCAAGATGGAAATGATTACCAGAAAGATTTACTTCTTTTTTTAGATATGCTAAAAGAATGCCATCCCGCTTTCTCCTCAGAATTTATTCCTCCATTTGACATTGATAGTTTAAAAAGAGTAGGGTATGAGTGGGGAAAGTCATGCTCTTCTATTGCACAGCTTAGAACTTACTTACAATCAATAGCAACTCAATTAAATGATGGCCACACCACTCTATTGCCAGTTATCAATAAGAGTCTAATCTATCCTTTTATGTTATTTAAGGAGAATGGGAGAGTGTATTTGAGAGGTGTTAATCAAGAATATAAGGCTTTGTTAGGGAAAGAGATTATTGAAATAAATTCTCAAAAGACATTGAAAGTGATAGATAGCTTTAGAACGTTGATCAGCTGCGATAATGATACGTATTTCTATGATAAGGTTGAAAGCTTTATGCAATTGTATTCTATGTGGGAAGATCATATCTATTGTTTGCCAGACTCTACTTTACAATTTAAATTTTCTGATGGGAGTATGATCCCCATTCGCCCTATCTCAAAAAAAGAAATAAATCTATCTGTGTTGCCTGATAACTTGTCGCCCAATTCGATAAGGAAAAACACGAAATTGCCTTTCCTTTATGAAATAGTACCGGAAAAGAAAATTTGTTATCTTCAGTTTAATACGTGTGTGGATCAAAGTTCATTACGCTCTCAATATGAGATGATTAAAGCTGAAAATAAAATGTCGGAAGAAACTATAGAAAAGAAATTGTCGCAAGTTCCTAGATTTGATGATTTTTTAGCTGATATGTTTAAAAAGATTAGAGAGGAGAAAATCCAGACATTAGTAATTGACGTAAGGGACAACTCGGGAGGTAATAGTAGATTGTGTGATGTTCTACTTTCATGGCTAAAACCTTACGAGGACATAAAAAGGTTTAGTTCTTCAATCCGCTTTTCTAAGCTATGGGAGGAGACTTATCCCTCGTTAGCAAATGGATATAGGCAAGCTTTGTTGAGACATGAAAATTCTTATGAGATAGGGAATATCTATAGTAGTGCCTTTTTGTCTTCTTTGACAAATAAAGGAAACTCTACGCAGGGGAAAGGAAAAGAATACTTTAGACTGAATAGAGACTATAAATTAATTTTTGAGGGCAATATTGTTTTTATTCAGAATGCTAAAACATATAGTAGTGCGGGGTTGCTAATTTCAACAGTGATGGACAATAATATGGGTATTGTTATTGGGAGTGAAAGCTCGTATAAGCCTTGCAATTATGGAGATATATTATATTGGGAGTTACCTAATACAAATATTAAGGGAACTCTTAGCCATAAAGTATTTACTCGTCCTAATATTGCTAAGTGTACGGATACATCTCTGACTCCTACTGTTCATCTAACTCCATCTTGGTTGGAAGTCTTAGGCAATAAAGATATATGTTGGGAGTGGATTTTATCTCATTATTGAGCTTTTGTTGAGTCGGAAAACGCATCTCCAGAGCTAATTATAATAGTATGGAAATAATTCTCAGTTTAGATCTGTAACCTTTTCCGTTGAGCTGCGTCTAACGGAGTACATTCATAAGTACGCATGGAAGCGAAAGACGAAACACGGTACATTCAACGGATACTCGATGGAGAAACAGAACTTTATGCAGTTCTGCTCGATCGTTATAACCGTCCCATCTATTCACTTATCGTGCAGATGGTTTCGTGTCCGGAAGATGCGGAAGAATTGGTGCAGGATACTTTTTTGAAGGCGTTCCGCAGTTTGGGAACTTATAAAGGAGAGAGTCGTTTCTCTACCTGGTTGTATCGGATTGCTTATAACATAACGATATCGTTCACGAGGAAGAAACGGCAAGAGTTTTTGTATCTCGAAGACAGTACAATAAACAATGTGCCTGATGAAAAAGCGGAGGAGATACTTTGTCCCACTGACGACGAAGAACGTATAACTGCTCTGATTCAGGCTATTGAATTCTTAAGTGCAGAAGAAAAAGCTGTTATTACGCTTTTTTATTATGAACAGAAATCAATAGAGGAGGTAGGTGAGGTATTGAACCTAACTGTTTCTAACGTAAAGGTCAAGCTACACCGCATTCGCAAAAAAATAGTTTTGTTAATGAGTAAAAAGGAGGATGCATCCTCATGGAAAGGAGAACAGTAATATGGAAACAAACAAAAATACAAATACTGCGCTTAGGCAGGCCCTTGAGAGTAGGCGTGAGGGTAGTTTATCTTCTAACTTCACTTTCAGGATGATGGAACAAGTTCGTATTGAAGCTCAGAAGCAACGTAAACGCAAAGCTATGGCAGGCTCTGTTTTGCTTATCACTACTTCTTTATTGTTGATAGCTCTGGCTGTTTACGCACTTGCTTTTCGTATGAATATTAGGTGGAGTGACTTTATGCCTCAGGTGAATATCTCCGAATCATCTTCTATGATAGGCTTTTATGGTTACATTGCAGCGCTTGTGCTGGTTTTGCTTGGTTTGGATCATTTATTGAGGGCTACCAAACGAAAGAAAGGTTTCTGAACTGACTGGAATATAGATTTAGATAGCGCTTTATCTATATTTCTCTATAATATCTATCTCTTTCAACAAGTTAGCCGTTTTTTGATTTTATTATTCTTTTGATTAATCAACATCACACTGAAGAGAATTACAATCAGGCCAACTATCTGTATCCATGTAATATTTTCTTTTCCCAGTGTCGTACCGATGAAAACCGCAACAAAGGGATTAACATAGGCATGTGTACCTACTTCTGTAGCCGGACGCACTTTCAATAGCCATACATAGGAGGAATAAGCTAAAATAGAACCGAATACAATCAGATAAGCTAGTGATAGCCATGAAGTAGCCAGAACAGTGTTCAGATTGGTATTCATTATATCTCCACTGAATACCGCACATATCCAGAACATGGCACTGGCAAAGAGCATCTGCCAAGCAGATCCGGCAAATGCATTAACGTCTTCTTCACCCGATGAACGGTATTTGGTATACAGTGTACCTAGTGCCCACGAAATACAGCCGAAAATAAGCAAAAGTATTCCGTATTCCCGATGCTCGCCGAGTTGGTTGTCAAGGTTAAATTGCTCGACGTATAACATTATTACGCCAAGAAGACCAATAACTATACTTGATATTATAGCCGGACTGTGGAAGTTTTTTTCCCACATGGATTTATCAAATAGCATTATCCATATGGCAGTAGAACTGGCTATAATTGCCACCAGATTGCTACTTACATATTCTTGTGCTAGCATTACCACTCCCATGTCGATAAACAGCAACACAACACCGCTGATAGCTGATTTTTTTATCAAGCTTTTCTTGAATACAGGTTCTCCACGATACCAACACCAAAGTAACAATATTAATCCTGCCGTAGTAAAGCGAAACGCACCAAGCAGGAATGGTGGCAGCCCTTTCAGGGCTACACCTATGAAATAATAGGTAGAGCCCCAGACTACATAAATAAGGAAGTAAGCAATCACGATGTTTAGCTTTCCTTTATTCGTTCCGTTTAATTGTTTCATGTTCCGTACAAGTTTCTTATCTTTTTCAATCCCCTGATTAGTCTTTCACGCTCTGTAGCAATGTTAATCCGGATAAATCCTTCTCCTGCTTCACCATACATGCTTCCTTCGTTTATCCAGAGCTTTTCTTCTTCCAACAGAGTTTCTGCAATTTCCTTTGATGTTTGTTTCAAGACAGAGCAATCTATCCAAACCAAATAAGTAGCTTCCAGTCTTACCACAGGCATATGTGGAAGGTATCGCCTGAAGAATTCAGTTAAAGTGAGATAGTTTTCATGCAAATAGACTTTCAGTTCCTCGAGCCAGTCTTCACCTTCATTATATGCAGCTATTAAAGCTTCTATGGCAAAAACATTAATCTCACAAACCTCATTTACATTAAGAGCTTTATCAATTTTCTTCCTGATCTTTTCATCAGCTGCTACAATATTGGCTACCTGAATACCTGCCAGATTGAATGTTTTGGTCGGAGCAATACAGGTAACCGAATTTTGCCGAAATTCTTCACTGATAGATGCAAAAGGAATATGTATATAGCCTTCATATACCAAATCGCAATGAATTTCATCTGAAATAACAATTATCTCTTTTTTAAAGCAGATTTCTCCAATACGTTGTAGCTCTTCTTTCGTCCATACTCTTCCGACAGGATTGTGCGGATTACAAAGTAGCATCAGTTTAACCTTTGAATCAGATGCTTTTTGTTCAAGCCCGTCGAAGTCGATAGTGTATGTTCCATCCTTATAGATAAGCTCATTGGCAACCATTTCGCACTGGTCGTTGCGAATGCTGGAGAAAAAGCAATTATACGCAGGAGTTTGTACCAATACTTTGTCGCCCGGTACAGTCAAGGCTTTGATAATGGCAGATAAAGCAGGTACAACACCTGAAGCAAATAATATCCATTCTTTATTAATTTTGAAGTTATGCCTCCTTTGGAACCAAGAGATAGTCGCATCATAATAGGCCTGTGGTACTTTGGTATAGCCAAAAACTCCGTGGAGTACACACTTTGCCATTGCATTGATAACAGCGGGAGCCGTACGGAAATCCATATCGGCTACCCACATCGGTAATACATGATCGTCTTTTGCCGTGTCCCATTTATAGGAATTACTTCCCCTGCGCTGTACTATTTCATCAAAATTATATCTCATGAAGCAAAACAGGTTTCTTTGTTTATCCTGATTTTACATTCTCCCGGACTCTTGCAGTTTTTATCAATGATGATCTCACCTACACTATTACACATTATGAAACCGCTTGTAGGGTTTTTAATGCTGGTTATAGGACTATTAATAACAGCTTCTACCGTACTGTATTCAAATGCCAAATCACAATTTTCAGCAAAAGTGCAATTCTCCAGAATCAGGTTGGAACAATAACATAAAGGCTGTGTCCCTGAAATCTTACAGTTTACCAATTTAAGGTTTTTAGAATGCCAGCCGAGGTATTCTCCATTTAATTCCGAATCGTAAACGGTTACATTCTCTGTTTTCCAGAAAGCGTCTTTGGAATCTAGTTTAGCATTGCGGACAATAACATTCTTTGCATCCTGAAACGAATAGTTGCCTTGCAGGTAAAAAACGTCAATATCAATATCTAGCCCATTCATAAAAATATAATCTCCACCCCGTACTTCCACATTGCGCAACTTTATATTGCGGCAGTTCCAGATTGTTTCTCCGGCATTAGGTATTTTTACATTTTCAAGGTAAAGGCCATCTATTTCGCGGAACATTTTAGGTGCTTCGACACGGCTATTAATCATCCGGATATTCTTGGAATACCAGATGGCGGCGCGGCTATATACAGTGAACAGGCAATCCTCAATCAATGCATTATTATTGTGCCATAATGGATATTTGCACATGAATTCGCTTTTGTAAACTTCTAAATCATTACATTCTTTCAATGCGGATTCACCGGGATAGAATTTTATGTTTTCAAAGCGTATGTCGTTCGTTGCGAAAAAGGGTCTTTCTCCTTCAAAAAATTTGTTACTTATTACTTGTTTCATTACTTCAATTGTTTTTATTAATTCGTTTATTTATATTGCTAACCCTGCTTGATATGCTTCCTGCATCGCGATATTCTCTTTTACTTCGCCAAGTTCATGTACTTTGTGTCCAATTATAAGCCCAGCTTCCTTTACATTTTCAAGACAATCAAGAAAACCTCTAAAGGAAGTGATTGTACCTTCCACTGCTTTCATTCCATCTTCTCCAGCAGTAACTATCAGATAAGCGTCTTTATCTCTGATTTCGGTATATCTTGCTACAGTACGGTCAATAACGGTTTTCAGTTGTGCATTCATGCAATAGAAATAGACTGGAGTGGATAGTACCAGTATATCTGCGTCAATGATTTTTTGCAATAGTTCGGGCATGTCATCTTTATAAGCACATACCCCCTTTGTAATCTCACAGGTATAGCATCCTGTACAATATTTTATGTTTTTATCCCGGAGAAATACTTTCTCCACTTCGTTTTCGGCTTCCTGTGCTCCTTTTAGAAACTGATCGCATAAGATATCTGAATTTCCGTTTCGGCGAGGAGAAGCCGATATTATTAAAACTTTTTTTGTCATAATTTTATTATATATTTTTAATTATTGGTCATTTATAAGCAGCTTTATAACTTGAAATACAATCTTTCACATTCAATTCGTAATAGCCAGCAGCAAAGAGTCCGGGCCATAGTTTTTTTTGCATTAATAGTCAGTATTTCAAATTCATTAGGAGTAATCCCGTAACCAGCAGTTTAGCAAACTGTGCAGAGTTGTAAAATATGAAATTCTTGTTTTTTCATTTTTTCTGTTTCTTGATTGATTACTTTCTTTATTATATAATTCTACGATACGATTATAGAGGGAATAATTTATAGTGTTTTCGTTGTTAGGCTCATTGAATCTTTTATGTCATCATTTTACCAGTTTCAGCCATTTTCCATAAGTCAGCATACGCCATCCCCATTCTAATGGCCCGAATTTTAACTTATATAACCACAGGTAACTGTATATAATCTGGAAGAAAAATATGCCAGTAGCAATCAGCTCTATGTATATCAGTCCAACTGTCGCTCCAAATCCGAAACCTATACCGTAGAAAATGATCATTCCGATAACTGATTGCATAATGTAATTAGTTAATGCCATTCTTCCTAGAACTGCCATTACAGTGTATATTTTATATTCTTTATGATTGAGATAGCACAGACAAATGGTTGTAATATATGCAAGACTAAGTGGGAGTACGCTGATAGTATATAAAGCTGAATTAGTAGCTAAGCCCAATGGCTGCTCGTTCATGGCACTCCACGCATAGAATAATGAAGCAGGGAATCCAATAGCAAACCCATAAAAGCGCACTTTTTTCAAGAGAACTTTGTTTTCTTCCAGATTGGCATATATTCGGTTTCTGCCAATATATAGGCCAAGTAAAAATAATCCCATCACTTTAAATGCACGGTTGCCTTCAATAAATTCCTGTATGCGGATAAAAGAGCCTGCAATGTTGAATTTAAGTACATCTATATAGTTCTGCTTTTCAGCAAGCCATTTAGGAAAGTTTGTTTCACTAATCCCATACTTATCATGAAAATAGCGGGTTGCCTTAATAGCCGGTGCAGCAAGATTCCAACCGAACATCTGTATCAACTCATCTATAATGATAGGAAACACTAATAGTACAACAGAGCATATCAATAGGTTTTTATTAGACATATTTCTGAATAAAGGTAGGATAAAACCTAATATTGCATAGAGCAAAAGAATATCTCCCGCCCAGATAAATAATAGATGAAAAAGGCCTATCAATGCCAAAATTGCCATTCTGCGATAGAACACTTTCAAACCATTTCTGTTGTTCTGTTCTGCATTGGAAAGGATAATGGAAAATCCGATGCCAAACAATAAAGAAAAGAGAGTATAGAATTTTCCATCAATAAAGATATACTGCAAATATTTTACTACCGTATCTATACCAGCTGTCGGCATAGCTCCCGTAACTTCCTTACCCTGAAAAGAATAGAGCGAAAATTCGGGATAGTTGGCAAGACAGATACCTAATAATGCCAATCCACGTAATGCATCGAGGATTATATGACGTTGTTTTGTTTTTATGTAACTGATCTTTGTTGACATTTTTATTTTCTTAAATATTATTTCACAATATCGAATATGGCGGTTATACTTCCCGAACCTAAAGCAGCTTGCAGGCCAGACGGATTATTGACTGATCCGATGTGTGTGTAACTATAGGGCGTGGAGAATGTTTTATAGAAAAGTACCAGAGTGCGTGAACCGTATAGCATTATATCTCCGTTTTGGATAGTACCAGGATTGGAAGAAATTGACGGTAGACTTTGTGGTAAATCGTAATATTTTTCATTGTTGTTCAATTCACTCATATTAATGGTCATCGGGAGCATATCTCTGAATGCCTTTGCCGTTGCATTGTTTTGTAAGGTAGCAGAGAATGTGGCTGAACCGACTTTTATTTGTAAGCTATAATTGTTTTGGCTTGGATCAGGATCAGGATTTGGACTAGGTACTTCTATTTCCGGGGTATCATCTGGACTACATGAGGTTAATCCAGTGACCATTGTCATAGAAAATAGTGCTAATAATATTATTTTTATATGTTTCATTGGAAAATATTTTAATAATTGATGTTTATTCAGGTATCCCCTGCATTTTTACATTCTGTTGTCTAAGTAATACAAACACAATTCCCAAAGCCAAAAATATAAGTGTTCCTATGACTGCATAGCGGGTATTTAGGGATGATATGAATAAGCTGCAGAAAGCGGTTCCAATAGCGGTTCCCAGATTTGTGGATGTAAGGAACAAACCGTTAGCAAAGTCGGGTGCTTCTGGAACGGATTGGGTTATCATATACTGGCAGTTATTACTGGCTATGCCTGCTAGTATTCCGAGTATGAGAATAATACTCCCCATAGTTATAATGTATTCACCAAACAGGTAAAGAGATACATATACGGCTATCATAACAAAAGGGATTACCACTATGGTTTTAGATGGCCTTTCTATGAGGAATTTTCCGGCAATGATATTACCTATAATATTTGCACCTCCATATATAAACAGCATGACGCTGATAGCTTTGAAAGATATTTCCGTTATATTTTTCAAATAGTCGGACATAAAGCTAAAAAAACCAAACATAGCGCCGTTGATAAATATCACGGCGATAATGGAATTCCATATAATGGACTTTTTCAATATACTTAGTTGTGTACCGTAGGATAGTTTTTCTTTTACAGGAATAGAAGGTACGAAGAATATAGTAGCAATAAATGCCAGTGCATTGACTACGGCAAAAAATAGCATTGCCATGGAGAAACTTGCTTCACTTGCTATTAGGCTGGTTACGGGTACACCAAGTACCATACCTGCAGATACGCCGATAAATATCTGGGAAACAGCTCTAGGAGCTTGTTCTTTGGATACGGAAGTAGCTGCAACGGAAAAAGCCATCGAAACATAGATAGGATGGAATATTGCCGGAATGATACGGGCTATCAGTATTATCGTAAAATTGCAAGTTACCATAGATATGATATTGCTCAATACAAAAATGCCGAGAGCAAGGAGCATAATCCTTTTACGGTTAATGCCGGAGAATAATAAAGGCATTATTGGCCCCGATATAGCTACAACAAAGGCAAATATACTCACTACCCATCCGGCTTTAGGTACAGTCACATTGAATGTTTCGGCAATCAGCGGCAGGATACCAACAACACCCATTTCTGTGTTGATAATACCGAATACCCCGACAGTCAGGATAAATAGGAGTAAACTACTGTTTTTTGTTTCTAACAGTTTTTTCATTGTCCGATTGCTGTTTGTTTACTTTTCTTTGGAATTTTCTTTTTTATCCGATTGCTTTGCAAACCCGAAAGAAACCTTAACACTTCCTCTTCCAAGCGCTTCGGACAAACCGGATGGGTTATCTACACGTCCCAATCTTATGTAACTGTAAGAAGTGAAATTTCCAGCGTAAAAAAGGACAAGCGTATCGGATGACCAGACCATCAGTTCACCCACCTTTATGATCCCAGGATTAGCAGCTCTGCCTGGGAGTTTTTTAGGAAGATTGTAATATTTTTCATTCCCGTTATGCTCGCTCATCGTTACTGTCATTGGAAGCATTTTGATCAGCTCCCTTGCGGCATCACTGTCATTCAATGTTGCAGAAAATTCTTTATCTTCAACTGTTATCTGTAGTTTCATGTTTTGTGCACTTATAGGGTTTGCCGTTAAGCCGATTATTTCTATAAAAAGGAAGACTATAAATCTTATCATGGGATGTGCTTTTTAATGCTACTATTTTTTCATTTCAGATTTTCCTTAAAAAAAGACTCCAATTTATCAAATGGTATCATGTCCAAGCGGTCGTACAAGTCCACATGTCCGGCGCCTTTCACGTAATACAGCTCTTTCGGTTCGGCTGCACGCCTGTACGCATCTTCGCTGAATTCTTTAGAATGTGCCTGGTCGCCTGTAATGAACAGTATTGGGCGTGGAGAGATTGTTTCAATGTCATTGAACGGATAGAAATTCATGAATTTAACATTACTTGTAAACGTCGGGTGGGTTGTCGTTTCCTGTGAAGCACCTTTCGGGGTGAATTCTCCTCTAGGGGTGCGATAAAACTCATAGAATTCAATCTCTATTGGATTAGAATTCGGAGTTAGTTCATGTACCGTTCCGCTAGTGTACTCGGTTTTTCCACCTTCAAATTCGACATAACGCTGTTTGGCTGCGTCGGCAATAATCTGTTTTCTCTGTTCCAGTGTCAGCGAATGATTAAGGGCGTTACGGTTGACTGAGCCCATATCGTACATACTGATGGTAGCAACGGATTTAATACGCGGATCTATTTTGGCAGCGCTGATAACAAAGCTACCACTTCCACATATACCAATGGCGCCAATTTGTTCACGATTAACATATGGTCTTGTTCCAAGATAATCGACTGCTGCACTGAAATCTTCTGCATAGATATCTGGAGAAACGGCGTTGTGTGGCTCACCAGCACTTTCGCCCCAGAAAGATAAATCTATAGTCAGGGTGATAAACCCACGTTCAGCCATATGTGTGGCATATAGATTTGCACTCTGTTCTTTCACTGCCCCCATAGGATGGCCTACAACGATTGCGGCATGTTTCTTATTTAGGTCTACTCCTTTGGGAATAAACAGATTCCCCACAACATTCATTTTATACTGATTCTTAAATGTAATCCTTTGGACTGTTATCTTATCACTGCCTTTGAATATCTCCGTTTCAGCATCGTAGGCGTACTGTCTTTGTGCCAATAAATTGTTCAAGGTAAATACAGCTATTACTGTTAATAAAATTATCTTCTTCATCTTCTTTATTTTTGATGTTTCTATTTGTTTGATTAAGCGTTTAATTTATCATGCAAATTTAAGTAGAGATGAGCTTTCAATTTTCGTTATCAGGTTCAATTATCTTCGTTGTCAGGATCAATTGTTTTCTTGATTTAAGTTTTTATTATTCAGACATTTTATCAGATTAGTTTTCCGCAGAAATATAAAATCAAATAGGTACGGATAGAATCTTTCATCAATAATCAGAAGACCATGAATGGCTTCCATTCGTTTCAACTCTAATATATATATTGAAGGTTTGATGCCCCACTTAATATAAGGTATCATTGATACATAAAGACTTTGTGTTCAGAAGTACAAATAGTTTTTAACGTATTTGTTTCCAATGCAAGTAGTCTCTAAAATCGAATTTATTTCCTGGGAGAAAAGCCTAATAGTTTTTTAAAGGCGGATTTATTCTTCAATTTTACTTGAATGGCTTGTTTAATGCGTGGAGGAATTCCTAGTCTATTAAAACTTAATTTTGATGTTGCTCAATGCCAGATTAGAAGTTGCTTGCGCAAGTAACTTTTGTCTGTCATTCAAAACTTCTGCTTTCATGTTGATGATGGTCTTTCCTTTTTTAACCACCTGTGTGCGAACTAATACAGTCTTTCCTTCATTGGTAGGGTTGAAATAATCAACGTAAAGATTTATTGTTGGATAGAAATATTCTAGCCCCATAATGAAAGATGTTACGCCTATACAGTCATCAATCATGGCTGCAATAACACCTCCGTGTAGCATTCCTACCGGATTGGTCATTTCTTTTCTTACTATAAATTGGAAAGAAACTGAATTCTTTTCAGCCTCAACTACAGTTCCATTGAGCCAATGTGCAAAAGGTGATGGGTTTTCCGTAAAATGTTTTCTTATAAAGCTTTGAACAAATTTTAATCTGTCATTTTCCATTTATATTTAATTTACTTTGTTATTATTATCTTTTCAAGAATACCGGCTCCATATTAACCTTGTCACTCAATTTAAAAGTCAAATAAATGTCTTTCCCCTGTTTTATTTTTATTCCTGTGTTCTTATTTTCTTGTGAAAAAGAAAGACTCATCACCCCGAAAGATAGTAATATGACTAGTGCTATTCGTTTTGTATTGTTTACTTTTAAATTATTATTTTAACTGTTTTAAAACTCTCTGACGATAATTATATGGTGAGCGACTTTGAAAGTCGTCCCATGATGAGAATCATCAAAAGGAATCGCTTCGCCAGAATGTAGCCTGTCATATAATGGATGCATACTCTTCTTTACTTACGGGTTCGAGCCACGTGACATTATTCTTATTTACCTGTGGAGTAATACCTATATGCACAAATTCGTTTGTGGCTGTAGCACCGTGCCAATGCACTACATTAGGCTGTATTTCTACCACATCACCCGATTTCAGGTGTTGGGCCGGTTTCCCTTTTTCCTGATAATATCCTTTGCCTGAAGTGCAAAGCAGTATTTGGCCGCCGGAGTGTACGTGCCAGTAATTACGGCTGCCAGGGGCAAAAGTTACGTTATACGTCATTGCATCGAATGTGGCTATATCCGATGACAGCATTTCTACCCAGGCGTCACCTGTAAAGTTAGAGGTAACCTTTTGTCCTTTTGGAAATATCTCGTTTGTTTTCATGAATGGTACATTTATTATTTGAGACATTCTGTATAATCTGTATAAATAGAATCTGTTTCTTTTAAAGTGAATACGGCAGAGTAAATCTGATACTCTGCCGCTGGTTCTCTATTTTAGCGTTTGCATATCAATCACGTAGCGGAATTTCACTTTCCCTTCGTGAACGTTTTGATAGGCTTTGTCAATTTCAGCAGATTCGGCTTTTATCATTTCAATTTCAGGGTAAATATTGTGTTTGACTGAGTAATCAAGCATTTCCTGCGTTTCTTTTACCCCGCCAATCAACGAACCATACACTCTGCGATGAGCAGATTGTAAGACAAAAGGGGAAATGTCGATTTTGGAACCGTAAGGAAGCCCGACGATAGCTAATTCTCCTTGGTTTCTTTTGAGCATATTAACATATATCATCGGATCGTAATTGTCAGGTATAGTACTCAGAATAAAATCATAACTGTTGTTGAGCCCTTTCAAATCTTCCTTGTTGTTTACATTCACATATTTTGTAGCTCCCAAACGTTGAGCATCCCCTCTTTTGTCTTCGGCGATGTCGAATACGGTTACTTTTGCTCCTAAATCAACCAGATACTGCACGGCCATATGGCCAAGTCCACCAAAACCAGCTACGCCAACTACATTGTCTTTTTTGACTTTGCTGAATTTAATAGGCGACCAGGTGGTAACTCCCGCACATAATAATGGAGCTACTCGCTTAATGTCAGCGCCCTTAGGAATAACCAGCGCAAAGCGATCGGATACGACAATATTGTTGGAGTAACCGCCCATCGTGATTTCATTGTGATGGAAAGAATCAGGAAAACCATAAGTAAACACAGTTTTTTTGTTTTCACAATATTGCTCCATACCTGCTTTGCAATTGTCGCATTCACCACAGGAGTTTACCATACAACCTACTCCGGCATAATCACCTACTTTGAATTTTGTTACTTTTTTACCCGTTGAAACTACGCGGCCTACTATTTCGTGTCCCGGAACGAGCGGTGATTCTCCCTGGTAGTGTTCGATAATACTTAAGTCGCTGTGGCAAATGCCCGCATACAAAATTTCAATTTTTATATCATTTTCACCTACTGCATGCCTAGTGAACTTGACTTGCTCAAAATGTGATCCGGCTTTTGATGCAAGTCCTTTTGAAGCAACAGTCACTGCATTATTCTGAGCCATTGTCGTTGCTGCCGATGTAAGTGCAACTACAAGGATCAAAGATATCTTGTTTAATGTATTCATTGCTTTATAATGTTTATCTATTGATTATTTAGCACGTTCCAATACGGTTGTAATCATCTCTTTGGTGTACAAAGCTTCAGCTCCCCAGATTTTTGCTACTACAGATAGTTTATCTACCAGCATTGGTATATCTTTTTCGGGGATATTACCTTCCTTTAAGGTAACAGGTGCACCAATTTTTGAATACCATCTTTTTAAAGCTTCGATACCGGCATCAGCACCTTCCACATTAAACATGACTTTGGCAAAATGATTAAAGCGTTCAGGCAAGAATTCTTTTTGCCATTTCATCCAGGCAGGCATAATAATAGACAAGCCGGCTCCGTGTGCAATGTTATATTCTGCCGACAGAGTATGCTCTAAGAAATGCGTATCATAACGATTATTTTCAATTCCACAGAATGTTGTAAAATTTAATGCTTGTGTTGCAGCCCAAGCAAACTCAGCACGAGCTTCGTAGTTGGACGCATTTTTAAGCAGAATTTCGGTTGTACGCATAACTGATTTTAAAATATTTTCAACGTATCCAGCCATGTATTCTGGCAAATAAGTAGCTGAAAGGTACATATCCAAACTGTGCGCAAAAATATCAGAAGCCGAATAAGCAAGATATTCATTGGTAACAGTAGCTTGTAATTCAGGGTTGATAACTGAAACTGTAGGAAAACCCACTGATGTAGCTGTTAGGCTGAATTTCTCCTTCGTTTCATCTTTGGTTACTACTGCGAAATTATTCATCTCGCTTCCGGTAGCTGCAAGGGTCATAATATCAAAAATCTTTAATGCTTTGTTGGCAACTGCCTTGTAGGTGAAGAAATCCCAAACATCACCCTCATAAACAGCTCCAGCCGCAATGGATTTTGATGAATCCAGTACCGAACCACCTCCGATAGCTAATACTGCTTCAACTCCCGTTGTTTTGGCCAATTCAATTCCTTCATAAACCTTGCTTAGCAGCGGGTTGCTCTGCACGCCACCCAATGATTGAAAGCTAATTCCGTTATCGGTAAGTGATTTGACTACTTTGTCGAACAAACCATTCTTTGTGATACGTTCCGAGCCGTACACGATTAAAACTTTTGATACGCCGTATTCCGAAATATATTGCCCGATATTTTCTTCTTTTCCTGTTCCGAATTCAATGCGGGTAGGATTGTGATAACTGAAGTTTTTCATTGTTTCATTCTTTTAATTTATTTTTTTTTTTATTATTGAAGAATACTCCGCAATTTTTTTTTGTTATATTGACTGTGGTTCCGCCTTTATAGAAATAAATAATCGCCTTTCTTTGCTGATATCTTTTCGCCCTTGCATTTAATTATTAATTCTCCGGAATACATCTCCGAATTGCTGGATGGAATATGTTTATCGTCTTTTAAATTCATGGAGCAAAATTAACATGAAAGCCCCATAGAATTTTTTCTATGGGGCTCAAAGATTTTCGTTCAGAAGTACAACTAACTTTTTTACGTATTTGTTTCCAATGCGAGTAGTATCTAAAATTGAGTTTATTTCCGGGGAGAAAAGCCAAACTGTTTTTTAAAAGCGGCATAAAAATGAGTGAGATTTTTAAATCCGACTTCTACATATACATCACTAACTTTCTTATTCTGGTTTTTTATCTTATCGTATGCTACTTCCAATCTCTTATTTATAAGCCATTTTTGAGGAGTAATATCACTTACTTTAGCAAAGTCACGTTTAAATGTGGCTAAACTCCGTCCTGTATAAGAAGCAATCTCCTCCATTGTCAGTTCGTCCATATAATTTTCATTTAGAAAATCAAGTATATCTATTTTCCATGGTTCGGTAAAATCGAAAAGGATTGAATAGAACTTCTTGTCTGTGTTTAGCAATGAATAAATGCCTTCTTGTAGTTTCAAATTTACGACTTCCTGTGTTGGTTGGATGTTACTATCAAAGTAAGGTGTCAAAGATTCAAAGAGACTTTTTATATCAGGTCTGGAAGAAATATGAAAAATACTCTCATCAGGTCTGGCTGAATTTTCAGGTATTTCATTTCTATCCATCTTATTGTAAAAATCACGTAGCAGGTTACGTTTAAAAGTCAGTGTTATTCCTTTATATTGCTCTTCGCCAAAGTGATTCTTATACATCATAATGCGGTGGTTACGCCGTATAAAAAAACATTCACCAGGTTTAATTGTAATTTTGCGTTCATTTTCTTCAATAATGAGTTCGCCTGAATATAGATAAACTAATGTATGATCTTTAGTCGCATGAACACACGAACTGTGATCGTTAGAAAAGCACGACAAGAAAATGCCAGAATAACTTAATGTTTCTAATTGTCCCATATATTCTTTTTTTTCAAATATAGATAAAAGTTCGTTTTTAGGCTCATTGTTTTTTGATAGAAAAACAAATAATTCTATTTTTTATGATTTCGCATTTATTTGTTTATGCATTTAGAATTATAATAAAATGAATCACGTTACAAATCTAATGAATAAATTAGTCTAAAATTTCGCTCACAAGCTTAACTTTTTTGACTTTTGAATTCATAAAATACCCTCACTCGATTGATAATGTACAAGGCTTTATTTTCTTTTGTCGGTTGCAGCTTTTTTTCATCGCAGATATGTTTGTACATCTTCGCTTTTTTGCTCATAAATCTTTTACTTTGCAGCCTTATTTAAAAGATAGAATATGAGAAGTTTTGCATCTGATAATAATTCCGGAGTGCATCCATTGGTGATGGAAGCATTGAGTCAAGCTAATGAAAATCATGCGTTAGGTTATGGTGATGACCGCTGGACAGAAGAGGCTGTGGCGAAGATTAAAGAGACATTCACTCCCGATTGCGAACCCTTGTTTGTGTTTAATGGTACAGGAAGTAATATTGTGGCACTTCAAATAATGGTGAGATCTTATCACTCCATTATTTGTGCTGAAACAGCGCATATCTATGTGGACGAATGTGGATCACCAGTAAAAAGTACCGGAGCGCAAATCCGTCCTGTAGCTACTCCTGACGGTAAACTGACACCAGCGTTGATACAGCCTTATCTACATGGTTTTGGCGACCAGCACCATTCACAACCGGGTGCTATTTATTTGTCGCAATGCACCGAATTGGGTACTATCTATACTGTTGATGAGCTGAAAGAGATTACTGCACTGGCTCATCAGCATGGCATGCGTGTGCACATGGATGGAGCCAGAATAGCCAATGCTTGTGCGACGCTAAATGTTTCTCTGCGTGCGTTGACGGTGGACTGTGGTATTGACGTGCTTAGCTTTGGAGGTACAAAAAACGGCTTGATGATGGGAGAATGCGTGATTGTGTTCGATGCGTCATTGAAGGCTGAGGCTCGTTTTATTCGCAAGCAGTCGGCTCAACTGGCTTCTAAGATGCGTTATCTGTCGTGCCAGTTCACGGTTTATCTTACCAATGATCTTTGGTTAAAGAACGCCGCTCATGCCAATGCCATGGCGGGAAGATTGTATCAGGAATTGAAGTCTGTTCCGGGCGTTCACTTTACTCAGAAAGCAGAGAGTAACCAATTATTTCTTTCCATGCCGCGTGAGGTGATTGATAAGCTGCTGCAATCCTATTTCTTCTATTTTTGGAAGGAAGAGGAGAATGAAGTTCGCTTGGTTACTTCTTTTGATACTACCGATAACGACATTGACCAATTCATAAAAGTACTTCACTCATAACTTTGGTAGCTCTTGAGTTTGTGGTAACAAATAAGGTTCGGACTTTCACAAGCCCGAACCTTTCATTGTACTATATTTCTTGGGGGTGAAATATAGTCCTTTATCTGTAAGGTTTTACAATCCGATGGCCTCTTGCAGAGGAACAAAGGAATATCCTTTTTTCTTCAGAGTTTTAATCATCCTTTCCATGTAAGTAGAATAGAATTTATCTGTCCGCTTATCGTCTGTGCCAAAGTGAATGAGCATGATGTGCCCGTTCAAACCTTCTTTGGTTTCTACAGTCATTACTTTGTTATAAATTTCTTTGCTACTCCGATAGTTCTTCATGTCCGGAGTGGTATAGTCGGCATTGGTCATGGTTCCGGCTGTGAAGTTTATCAGTTGCAAACCCAAACTTTTTGTCCATGAAGCAATTTCAGCGTTATAATGTTCATACGGCGGGATGAAGAACGGGGCATCGGTATATTTTATTCCTGCTTCGTTCATCAGTTGGTAGTTTGCTTGTAGGTCCTTTACGAAATCTTCACGACTGATGAGAGTCGAATCCCTCTTCTCCCAAGAACAGTAGAGTGGATGAGCATAACTATGCGCTCCGACGTAATGTCCCTCGGCTTTCAGCTGACTGATAATGTTGGGAAACAGTTTGTAGAAGTCTCCGGTAAAGAAGAATGCTCCTTTTATCTTTTGTTTCTTTAGCGTTCTTATGATTGCATCTGCACCGTCTGATTTATCGGCAGCAGTGAATACGAGTGTAATTTGTTTCTTTGAAGAATCCGTACGTACTATGCCACCGTTGCTATAACTATTTTTATCGTTTCTTGCATTGCTTGCTTTCATTCCTTCTTTTTGGAGAGATGAAAGATAGTAGGTCAGTGAGGCTGTACCATCCATGGTTGGTTCGTTGGTGGCGTAATCATGCGTGTCGTCATGATAGACCATTCTGTCTGGTTGAAAGAGAGCATACTCTTCGCCTCCGTCCAGGCGTACACCCCTGAGACCTTTAAAGATGGTCGTGTACACAGGCCCATCTACTAGTCCGCCGGTGGTGTTTCCGACACCTGCATTGATAAGAGAGGAGTGAGGCTTGGTGGGGTAATCTCCCCAAAGAGGTAACTCAACGACCATACTTGTTCCCCACGGATTGCAGCCGAAGAGCCAATCACGCAGGGAGGCTTCCATCTCTTCGTAAGTATTGTCTCCTGTTAGTTCACGATAAAGGCGGCACTGAGTGAGCATGGCCGTGGTGAGGTTGTTTGAACACCAGATAGTGGGGATGCCATAGAGGAATGGACTTTCAATGGCTTTCTCGTACACGCGACTGATGCCGGCACGCATGTTACGGATAAATTCTTGATTGATGCGCTTATTATTCACATTGGCCAGTCGATAGTGTCCCATACTCATAAATGGATACCATTGATAATGACGGGCACTGTCTGCTCCCATCCACGGAGTAACCGGTTCGCGACGTCCGTATTCGATGGCTTGATCCATATATTTTCTATCTCCGGTGGCACGATAAAGTTCTGTTGCGGCTAGCTCCATATCGTCTGTCCAGTTATCTTCTTCATAGATATAGGGTGAAAGCACAGAAACGGTTTGGCAAGCTCCGGGTTGGTCAATGCCTTGTTGGTAGGCATCTTCAGCTTTAGCCCTTATCTCAGCGGCAAAAGTTGGATAATATTTTTGCAAGATTTCAGCTCCCAAAGTAAAGCAAGAAGCAAATTTGCCCGCCGTACTGGCTACTCCGGTAGTGGCATTCATAAACTTTCCGCGTTGCTGCTTTTCTCCATTGCAAAAGTAAACCGGACGTCCGGTGCCTTTGCCGTAGCCATAATCAACATCATCTTTGTTGGGAAGTCGCATTCCGGCATGGTCGCGGTCGTCTGCTATCTGATTATAAAGTTCCCCTTTGGTCGGATTCATTCGGTTGAGCCAGTCCAACCCCCATTTAATTTCATCTACAATGTCAGGTATGCCGTTTGCTCCTGATAGTCCGGCAGCATCGTAAGCATCAGCAAACGATTCAGGGTTTTGTTGGTAGGCAAACATCATCTGATACATCGCATTGGCCGATGTGGTGGTGTACTGTAAATAGTCCGAAGCATCGTGCCAGCCTCCGCGAACATCCAGGTGTTGGCCGGTCTTTGTGGGGTGATAAGCAATGTAGCCATCGTGCACGTGGCAACTGTCTTTTAAAAATGGGTTGTAACCGCATCTTTGCTGACGCATGTAGTTCAGCAGAAAGTCGGCTGTTCCATTATACACCTGATTGCCAATAGGGAAACGGGGGGATTCTGTCCCACCGGCTTTCAGATAATACGTTCCCGGTTGATTAAAGTCGCTAAAGTCCAATCGGTAGCTGCTCTCCATCCGTCCTATTCTACCTGTTGCCTTGGGGGAGGCAAAGGTGCGTGCCGTTTTTCCGGTGAATGCGTCAATCAGAGCGTATTCTTTTACGTCTGTTGCCTGCTCACTCATAAATACCGCAACTTTTCGGGATTGAGGCAAGTATCCGAGTTGGTTAATTCTTATCCATCCTTCTGCTCTAACACTTAATGTTATGATAGGAAGTACTACAATTAGTAACCAGCGCTTGCATCTCATAAAGTTTGATTTTTTAAGGTTGGTACCTGTGTTAAGTTGGTATGCAAATAAAGCTCATTAAATTAGAAAAAGGAATAAAGCAACTGTATTATTAAGTGATATTACATGTCGTTTACTTATTTTTAGAATTGAAGATTAAATATTAGCTGACAAAGAGAAGTTTATTGGGAACTCTTCTGTCAATGTTTCGAAAAGCTCTGAAAGGCCGACCCACAAAGGGTTTGGTTAACTAACTAGTTCAGCGTGGTGAATTAACTAGTTAACCGCGGTGAACTAGTTAGTTAACCACGCTGAACTAGTTAATTCTCTTTGGAAAGTGTTCTATGTAAGTTATCAGGAACTTTTTCGTTTGCGGACTTTTATCAACAAGCGAATAAAATGCTGTTTTACGAGGGAGAGTCGTACCAAAAAGCTCGCATCTTTTTGGTGATGATGCTACAACGAAAAAAGGCGTTCATCTTAAATATTTAAGAGAACGCCTTTTTCGTTGGGATATAATCTAATTATTTTCTGTAATATGCCAAATCGTCTTTATCAAACTTATGGATAAACATGACATGTTTTTCTATTTCTACTTCAGCATAGCGAACATAGACTTGTGCCGACTCTGCAAAGATGGCATTTTTAGATGCATCTTGAATGAGAAGATATGACATGATGAGATGAGCTGCCATCTCTACCAAACGACGAGCACAAAAATCAAGTAATTCCTGATCTTTGGTCTCAATGATCTTTGTCACGGCTGTTTCATATTTATTGGCCATTTCTTTGAGGCGATTCTTCAAACCTTCGAACTCCGGAGATACGGGCATTGCTTCGTATTCGCGGATGCGAGCGAGATAGGCGCCGGTCGTTACATAGCGTATAGCGGCAACCACTTGCAACTGAGTAGTACCTTCATAAATGGAAGTAATACGAGAGTCGCGGTAGATACGTTCGCAAGCGTAATCTTTCATAAATCCCGATCCGCCATGAATCTGAATACAGTCGTAGGCATTTTGATTTGCGAACTCACTTCCTATCCCTTTAGCCAGAGGAGTAAAACTATCAGCCAGTTTTGAAAATAGTTTTTGCTCCTGACGTTCTTCAGGGGTTAGTTTACGGTCTTTTGCTATATCATCGAGTGCTTTATATACATCGACAAAGCGAGCTGTTTCATAAAGCAACGTGCGTGAAGCATCCAATTTGGCTTTCATCAATGAAAGAATCTCGGCAACAGCAGGGAATTCGACAATGGCTTTACCAAATTGTTTGCGATCCTGCGCATACGCCAATGCTTCGTTATAAGCAGCGTGAGACAATCCCACTGATTGGGCAGCAATGCCTAGACGAGCTCCATTCATCAGTGCCATCACATATTTGATGAGGCCCAACTTACGGTCACCACAAAGTTCGGCCTTGGCATTCTTATAGACTAATTCGCAAGTAGGTGATCCTTTGATACCCATTTTGTTCTCAATGCGGCGAACGTCTACACCGCCATTGCGTTTATCATAAATGAACATGGAAAGTCCACGACCGTCATGTGTGCCTTCTTCAGAACGAGCAAGCACGAGGTGTATGTCAGCATCTCCGTTGGTAATGAAACGTTTTACGCCGTTCAAGTACCAGCATCCGTCTTTCTCGCTATAAGAAGCTTTGAGCATGACAGACTGGAGGTCGGAACCAGCATCCGGCTCTGTAAGGTCCATTGACATGGTATCTCCCTGACAAACACGAGTAATATAGCGTTTCTTCTGGTCGTCGTTGGCAAACTCGTAAATGGTCTCTGCACAATCTTGCAATCCCCATAAGTTTTCGAATCCTGCATCGCTACGACTTACTATATCGGCAGCCATAATGTAGGGAACAACAGGGAAGTTCAGTCCACCAAAACGACGTGGCATAGCCATACCCATTAATCCGGCTTTGCGACAAGCTTCTAAGTTTGCAGCAGTTCCAGTGGCATACGTAACTCGTCCGTCATTAACCGAAGGACCTTCATGATCTACACCCTCGGCATTAGGGGCAACAATGTCTCCACAGATTTCGCCTACAATTTCCAGTACTTGATTGTAGCTGTCCATTGCATCCTCAAAGTCAATAGGAGCATATTCATAACTCTCTGTATCAGTGTAGCTTCTCTCTTTGAGTTCTACAATTCTCTTCATTAACGGATGGTTCAAGTGATGCTTGAGTTCCGGTGTATCTGTATAAAAGTTAGCCATTTGTTATTTTGAATTTTGTTTATAGAACTTAATCATCTTTGGTATAACTTCCTCCACAGTGCCATTAATCACATAGTCGGCTATGGTATTGATTGGTGCTTCGGGGTCATTATTGATAGAGATAATCATAGAGCTTTCCTGCATTCCGGCAATATGTTGTATCTGTCCGGAAATGCCACAAGCAATGTAGAGCTTCGGGCGAACGGTAACACCGGTTTGCCCGATTTGGCGATCATGATCGGCAAAGCCGGCATCAACAGCCGCACGGCTGGCACCTACTTCTGCATTCAGTGTCTTAGCCAGATCAAAAAGCAATTTGAAATTATCCTTAGAACCTACTCCGTAACCTCCTGAGATAATAATCGGTGATCCTTTCAGATTATTCTTTGCTTTCTCAACGTGTCGTTCTATCACCTCAATCACATAGTCGGTGTCGGCAACAAACTTTTTCACGTCATGGTTGATAACTTCACCTTTATAATTAGAGGCAAGAATTTGTTTTTTCATCACTCCTTCGCGAACGGTTGCCATTTGAGGACGATGTTCGGGGTTAACGATAGTAGCCACAATGTTTCCACCGAAAGCCGGACGAATCTGATACAAAAGATTTTTGTAGGTTTTGCCTTCTTTTTTATCTTCGTGATCTCCTATTTCGAGCGCTGTACAGTCGGCTGTTAGTCCGCTAGTTAGGGCAGAAGAAACGCGAGGTCCCAGATCACGGCCGATAACAGTAGCGCCCATCAGGCAAATTTGGGGTTTTTCTTCTTTAAAAAGATTGACTAAAATGGAGGTATGAGGGAGCGAGGTATAAGGATAGAGCCCTTTACCTTCGAACACATGGAGTTTGTCTACTCCATAAGGAATGAGATCCTTTTCAATACCTTTTAGGTTCTTTCCGATAACGATGGCTTCAAGTTGACACTTCAATTGATTGGCCAGTGATCGTCCTTTGGTGAGAAGTTCCAGACTAACGTCCAACACAACACCTTCTTCTATTTCACAATATACAAATAAATTATTCATCTTATTTAAGTAGTTAGTCGCTTAGCCGATGGTGTGGTTAGCTAATAGTTCAACAATAAGGTCTTCTATTTCTCGGTCGCCGCTGCCAATCGTTTTATTTTCTTTGGCTTGGAACACAATGTTTTGAACAGCTTTTACCTTTGTGGGAGAGCCTGAAAGACCACATTGTGCGAGGTCTCCGTTTACGTCGGCTACGCTCCATTCCACCAGATTTAAGTAGTCACGTCTGTCATATAAATCGGTGTAGTCAAGATTACCTTGTTGTTTCTCGGTGATAGTTTTGGCATGCTTGTACTTCTGAACGAGTTTGGCATTGCGGGGGCGGCAAGGAGCGGCCGATCCATTGACTGTGATCACGATAGGAAGCGGACCTTCAACCGTTTCAACACCCCCGTCAATATGTCGTTTTACTTTGATACGGCCATCGGCAACTGCTAGAATTTCCTCAGCATAGGTGATTTGTGTCATGCCTAACTTCTCCGCTACCTGTGGACCAACTTGAGCCGTGTCTCCATCAATGGCTTGTCGGCCCCCGATAATGACATCACATGCTCCGATTTTCTTAATGGCAGTGGCCAAGGCATACGAAGTAGCCAATGTATCTGCTCCGGCAAATGCACGGTCGGTAAGCAGATAGCCGTTATCGGCACCACGAAAAAGTCCTTCACGAATAATTTCTGCGGCGCGCCCCGGACCCATTGTTAGGACAGTAATAGTAGAACCGGGATGGGCATCTTTCAATCGAAGAGCCTGCTCTAGTGCATTAAGGTCTTCAGGGTTGAAGATGGCAGGTAGTGCCGCGCGATTAATAGTTCCGTCGGCTTTCATGGCATCTTTCCCAACGTTACGTGTGTCGGGAACTTGTTTTGCCAATACAACAATTTTCAAACTCATGTTATTAATTTTAGTATTAGTATTTCAGTAGTACATTAACTATCAGCGTGCAAATTTACGCAAACAGTTGATTCTGCAAAGGAATATACTTAAAAAACGCACAATATTATGATTTTTGAGCAATTGATGAACCGTACAGATCTTAATTTTGTTTTTGCCGATGAAATGAGGACGTTTGTCGATTTCATTTGTTGAGTATCTCAGAGATAGCTATTTTTGTAAAATTGATGATTTTCTATAATATGAAACTACGAAAGCGGCATCTCCTAGAGATTCTAATATATGCAACCCTTTGGCTTGTTGTTTTCCTTCTACCGGTATTAGGGAACTATCTGTCTATTTATTCAGGCAGAGAATCTTCTTATAGATGGGACATGGTTACCCGTTTTTGGCTAAGTATTGTGCCCTTTTTACTTATTTTTGTCGCTAACAACTATTTATTGGCTCCTCATTTACTGTTTCGTAAACGATATATAGCGTATACGTTATCTGTGATTTGTACGATAGTAGTCATTTTATTGGTTTCGTCATTAGGGACTTCTCCACGTGATTCTGATCCACGACGTGATGAATTTCGTGAGAGAAGGAAACCTGAGCCGGTAGAACGTACTTGGCAACGCATACCTCCAGATGTGGAGAGTGGAGAAATGAAGAAACCCGATAAGCAGAAATGTGGAGACTATCCACCGGATAAACGTTTGAAAAGCAAGCCTTTTCTATTTCCGGGTATGCTGATGAGGCCATTTTATGGTCGCTTTCTAATTGCAATTTTACTTTTAGGTTTTAATATAGCTGTAAAGTTATTGTTTAAGTCTTTGCGAGATGAAGAGACCATGAAAGAACTGGAGCGTCATAACTTGCAAACAGAATTGGAATATCTGAAATACCAGATAAATCCGCACTTTTTCATGAATACATTGAATAACATTCATGCATTGGTGGATATTGATGCTGAGAAAGCAAAAAAGACGATTGTGGAATTGTCCAAGATGATGCGTTATGTTCTTTATGAATCGAGCAATAAAACAATTCTGTTGTCCAGAGAGATACGTTTCTTAAATAACTATATAGGCTTAATGAAGCTTCGGTATACAGAAAAAGTAAACATCGAAGTGAGTATGCCTATCGATTTTCCTGATGTTCAAATTCCTCCGTTACTTTTTATCTCTTTTGTAGAAAACGCCTTTAAGCATGGTGTTAGTTATCAGTCGGATTCTTTCATCCATGTCTGCATGAAGTTGGAGGGCGAACAATTGCTATTCCAATGCTCTAATAGCCGCTCTAATAAACACGATGACCAACATGGTGGTATAGGACTGGAAAATATAAGAAAGCGTTTGAGATTGTTGTTTGGTGAGAGTTACGTGCTTTCTATAGATCAGTTAGCCGATAGTTTTAATGTATTATTAATAATTCCGATTGTATGATTAAGTGTATTGCAATTGACGATGAACCGCTTGCTCTTACCCAGCTGACGGGATATATATCCAGAGTGCCTTTTCTTCAGCAAGTAAAAGCTTGTCAGGATGCTTTCGATGCTATGGAAGTACTGGCTGCCGAAGAGATTGACTTGATATTCGTGGATATTAATATGCCCGATCTTAATGGGCTTGATTTTGTGCGGTCATTAGTCGTACGACCTCTTATTATATTTACTACAGCTTATTCAGAGTATGCGATTGAGGGTTTTAAAGTGGATGCAATTGATTATCTGCTTAAACCATTTAGTTTTCAAGACTTCCTGAAAGCTGCAGATAAAGCCCGCAGACAGCTTGAATATCAATCAAATAGTAGTACTGAAAGTGAAGCGAATATGTTTGATGACGACAGTTCTTTGTTTGTTAAAGCTGACTATAAGATTGTGCGAATTAAGATCAATGATATAAAATACGTGGAATGCATGAGCGAATATGTACGTATTTTTATTGAAGGTGAAGATAAACCGGTGATGACTTTACTCAGCATGAGGAAACTTGAAGAACGCTTACCTACTAACCAGTTTATGCGCGTACATCGTTCTTATATTGTCAATCTGAGAAAGATTGCAGAAATCTCACGATTGCGGATTATCTTTGATGGAAGTACCTATATTCCCATAGGAGAAAACTACAAAGACAAGTTTACGGAATATATTAA
Source organism: uncultured Bacteroides sp. (assembly GCF_963666545.1). Lineage (NCBI taxonomy): Bacteria > Pseudomonadati > Bacteroidota > Bacteroidia > Bacteroidales > Bacteroidaceae > Bacteroides > uncultured Bacteroides sp. The sequence continues at coordinate 3,796,404 of NZ_OY762899.1, forward strand.
TAAGATGTGTTTGGGTAAGTAGGTGAGACATGCGTCTTAATAAAGAAAAAACAGTAGAGACAGACAAGCCTGAATCTACTGTTTTATGTTTGTGAAAGAATTTAAATAGGAGAGATTACTTAATCCCTAGTTTTTTTGCTATTTCCTTGGGTAATGCATCTTTGTGAACTAAGATATTCATGGTTTTGTATTTCACAAAAGCTTTTGAAGCATACCATGTTCCCTTGTATTTATTGTTTGTACCCCAAGAGTTTTTCACCATATAGTACTCTTTTCCTGTTTGATCTTTGGCTATACCGTAAATCAACATTCCGTGGTCATCGGTAGTTTCCCAATTATCAAAACCTACTTGGCGCATTTCTTGTGTGATCTCTTTTTCAACGCTTGGTTTTAAGGTTAGCTCCTTTTGCTTATCAGCCAAAGGTAACCCTGTCCAACGAGTCATGTCTGAACCTGAAAGATCGGCACGGTTTACATCAGGAACAACAGCGATGCCGTTGCGTGTAAATCCAGACTCGCTAACATCACTTCCCCATGCAACGGTAAAGCCTTTGCTTACAGCATTGTCTACTACAGCCATAAACTCATCGATCGGCAGATTCCATGATTCTCCGTTGCGCCAGTTATCTTGAATTTCAAGAGCAAACTTCTTGTAGAATGGATGATGGGTATAAGAAGTTAAGGATACGTAATCATCTGTATTAAGTCCTAATGATTGTGCAAACGTCAATGGAGTGTATTCTTTACCCTTATAAGTGAAGTTTTCAGGGCACTGGCCTAAATAAGTATCATAGATTGCACTTATGCCGTTTTCCCATACAGGGGTTAATTTAGTAAGTTTACCTTTGGCAATAGCATTCATGTAACCTTCTGCCACAGCATCCAATTCGTTATGTACAGGCAATGTATCGCCATACATATTTCCGTTCATTACTGTTTGTGGCACTAATCCGTAGTTCTTCATACAATAAACTACATCGTAGAAGCTTCCTCCGGGAGAGAAAGAACTATCTCCATGCAGGCGAACGTAGTGTTCCGCGCGATCCGTCATTGTGCGGTGTACAACATACATTTCAGAAAAATCATATTCACCTTTTCCTAAGCGCAGCAATTCTGATTCAAAAAAACCAAGACTGGAAAAACTCCAACATGTACTAGAGCGATTCTGGTTTTTAATGGAAGTAATGGGATTCTCCTTTACGGTAGTGAAAACAAAGCCTTCCTCCTTCTTGCTATCTTGAGCTAAAATGTTGAGGCTTAACAACCCTAAAGTTGCAATAAGTACTATCTTCTTCATTCTAATGTATATATATGTTTATTTATGCGGCAAAGATACATTAATTATCTTTTCTGAGTCGCATTTTAGTATAAAAAGGATTAAAAGAGAGTACGGTTATTGTAGTTTTCCTCTATAGGTACGTTCGTTAAAAGATAAGTTAAAGAATACAGAGATACTTTTGTCTCGGGGCATTCCCATATCTACACTTGTCTGATCTCCATATTTCACACCTAAAGATAAGATGTTCTTGTTTCGCAATGTGAGTCCCAAACCCGTGCTAACAAAGTAATTTTGAGATTTATCATTTTTTATTATCACGTATGAGTCGCTTATCCCTGCGCCAAGCATTAGTCTGACTGGACTTTTATAGGGACTACCTATTATGTATCCAAGTCCGACCTTTAAATCGTTTTGATTTGAATAATTAATGATGGACTGTGAAGATTCCATACGCCCCCATTCAACATATTTGTAATCAGCAGCGAAAGTCCACTTCAGGGAGGTATAAGCAAAACCTATTCCAAAAAACTGAGGCATATATTGTTTTACGGTAGAGACTGATCTGTCTAACGTTCCGTCTCCTGTGCTACTGCTGAACGTGAGATCATTGCTTTGTGATAAGGGTTGGGAATATCCGTAGGTAGCTCCAAAAACGAAAGCACGATCTCTGTCTATGGGGAGTTTATACTGCATTCCAAGATCAGCATAAAAAGCATTTTTGCTGGATGTTTCTGTCACGATGGCACTACCTTGTGTCTCTGTTTCGGTAATCTTACCGGTGATGTACGAGAGATTGGCTCCTATTGATAATCGTTTGCCTATTAAAAAGGCATTGCTGAAACTGATTTTAGACAGTCCACCTTCTCCTTCGAAATAAGAAGAGATGGTAGACCCCGGTGAGCCTTCAACTTGCTGATCGAGAGTTACGGCATAACCCACACTACTTACCGGAGAGAGCGAAACCGCACTATACCATCGAGGTAAGATTCGGCAACCGATTCCGAGATTGTTTACATTGCCCACTGTTGAACTATTGTTGATTCCCGACTGGGTATATTCTTTGTATGCTCCCATTATTCCTGCTTCGAAGGTAAATTTGAGGCTATCCAAGTCTGTTAATGAGGCCGGATTGGCAATGTTCAGAAAACTATTTCCACGCAAAGCGATGCCAACGCCTCCCATTCCTGAATATTGACCACCGCTTCCGGTTGATAATTCGCCAATGCCAAACATGGAGGTAGGTGAGTTGGTGGTGTTTTGTGCAACTAGGTAGCTTGATGCGCAGATAGCAAGTATAATTATTATTACTTTTCTCATTGTTCGGTATATATTTTATATAGTACAAGCATTTTTAAATCGCTTGTTTGGTGGTTGGCATCTCCAAATGTAACCCCATTCAACGTACTCAGGAATGCATTATTGGGAAGCATTAGCATTAAGTTCTTTCGACTAGAGCCAAAAGTCCCTAGATTGGTTTGCATGTAGGAGGTAAGGTCAAAACTATAATAAGTGCCTTTTAATACTCTATCGTCCGTAACTAAGCTACCATCTTGTACACTTGTTCCATAAGAGTCTGTTACAACGTCTTGCATTACATTATTTTCATTCGCAGTGTACATTGTTAGTGAAGAAGGGAGTGTCATTGTCTCTCCATAAGTTCCTTGCACAGGATATAGGTAGAGCATGGCACTTTCAATGGTTACAATAGTTCCTTGTAGTTGTAGATTATTTAGGTGTGGAAACTCTATCTTAGTATATAGCCCTGTCATCCCTTGAAGAAAGGCTTGGTTGTTAGTCTTTTGAGAGGGTAGCCCATATGCCGAACCAGATTTTAATGTAGCCAAAGGAGTATTGCTCCTGTCATAAGCAACTTTATTGAAATTAAGAGTAGTGCTTGGCGTAAATGTAGTGGACATGTTAACTACCGATTCCGCCATCTTACTGTAATATAAGTTAATGCATAGACTGGACTCACTGACACTAAATCCGTTAACACAAGCATCATTTGTATCAGAAACAAAGGCGATACCTTTTAGATAATCTCTGAAGTTATCTTGTGAATTCATAATTCTTGAGTTATTGCGCATTAAGCTAAATAACTCCTCTCCAAACTCGTCAGGTAGTCGTAACTCCAGAGCTTTTTTTAGCTTCGGCTTGTTTTTGAATGATAGAGAAGCAAGTTGTTCTGTTTCGTAAGGTATGGAGGAGGTGTTATATAAATATCCATTTTCATCGAGCGACACATATTCTTTAAGACGATGCATATAGATATGCTGTGTTGTTAATGTGTCACCTACATAGTCGCCGGTTGGCTTGAGCTGAATAGTGATTGAGTCGAATCGATATGTTATTCCGTCAGTGAAACTGGCTGAAGTCACATTATATTCGACACTAAAAGAGGCTTGCACATTTCCCCAGAGGTTGCTATTATAATGGCCTATTTGGCAAATCGTATCTCCGGAAGTAGTAACGGAATCTGCAAGGATAGTACTAAGTTGCACGGTACAAGTATCGGTCTGTACATTGCGTAGCGAACTGTCTAGCCATTTACCTCCTGCTGAAGATGCTTCATCCCTGCAGGAGGTTATGAATAAGAGAAATAAACATGAAAAGATCCAAACTTTTGGCTTCATTTTATTAATAGGTTGAGGTTTAAGAGCAGCAAAAGAAGAGATTTACTTTGCGCCAACCAAAAACTATCGACAAATCAAGGCTTTTTATCGACTGTATTTCTATCTGTTTTAATTTGTAGATATAAATAGCCTATTCGTCGATTCTTTTTTTTCTCTACTTATTTCCCTCTTACATTTGTCACCCAATAATTAACCATTAAAACCGTTTTAAAAGATGAATGTAAGTGTTTGGAATTCAACCAAAAAAATGATACTCGCTTTACTTTTGTTGTGTATGGTGATGCCATTCTTCAGCTCATGTACTGATGATGATGAATACACTGTGGGCGTTTGGTATAGTCGTGCTGATCTTAGTGGTAAGCCCCGAACCGATGCGGCTGGATTTACAATAGGTAATAAAGGTTATATCTGCACCGGATATAAAAGTAAAAGTAGCACAGATGGAGAGCAAAGATTAAACGATTTGTGGGAATACGACATGGATGAAAATTATTGGACGCAGTGTGCCGATATGCCTTCCGCTGCCGGTTATCGTAGCCAAGCCGTAGGTTTTGCTGTGGGAACAAAAGGGTATGTGACCACGGGAATGAATAGTTCTAATACTTATCTGGCTGATACTTGGGAGTATGATCCTGCTACAAATAAATGGGCGCAGAAAGATGACTTTAAAGGTGGTCCTCGTTGTGCTTCACTTGCTTTTACTATTGGCACTTATGGATATGTAGGTACAGGCTTTGATGATAGTTGGTGGAACGATTTTTACCGCTTTAATCCAAATGCGGCATCCGGTTCTCAATGGGAAGAGGTAAAAGGATTTGGCGGAAATAAAAGACAGAACGGTACTGCTTTTGTAATAGATGATAAAGCTTATATTTGTGCGGGAACTAAGAATGGTTCTTATCCTTACGATTTTTGGTGTTTTGATCCATCTAGCTCAACTCCATTTACCCAGTTGAGAGATATAGCAGAAATAAATGATGACGAAGACTACGATGATGACTATGCCGGTATTGTTCGTGCTAGTGCTGTTAGCTTTGTGATAGACGGTAAAGGTTATCTTGTAACAGGTGAGAATAGTGGTCTTAAAACCGATTATTGGGTGTATGATCCTTCGACCGATTTGTGGATCGGTGGCACAGCTGATGATTATACTCCTTTTGCACTTCTGAATTCAGGAGCTCAAGGTTCATCACGTAAAAATGCAGTTAGTTTCTCTAATGGAAAAAGAGGTTTCGTTGTTTCGGGAACTACCGGCAGCTATTATCTTGATGACATGTACGAATTGTCTCCTTACGAAAATCGTGATGAATAAAAAGATTTATATCCCTTTGCTATTGCTTGTAACGCTGGTTGCCGTAGGAGTCTTTTATTATACGCATCAAGATAAGCATGCTTATCACGTTGAAGTGGTGAAGGTAGAACCAAGCGGGTATGGATATAAAATATTGCAAGGTAAAAAAACGTTTGTTTATCAACCGTTTGTACCTGCTTTAGGCCAAAAACAGCCTTTTTTATCAGAAGAGGATGCAGAAAAAGTTGGCAAGTTAGTAAGAGATCGGATAGAAACCGGAAAAGATTTTTCTATTTCAATAGAAGATATTCGTCAATTGGGATTATCGGGCTATCGGCAATAGTTGTTTTAAGCATTAACCGCGCACGTACCTGTAACTACTCTCTAGTTTACAGGGTGCGTGGTTTTCTTTTGTACTTTTCCGAAGAAAAGAGCTGTTACGAACTGAAAATTTAGTTATTTTGCTTTCTCAATTAATCTGTAACCCTTCTACTATATGGAGAAAGCAAAGAGTAATTATATTATTTATGTTATTATGTTGCTCCTCTTTGGGGGGCTTATCTATATTGCGATAGACGAAGGCGGGCGCTTTATACAGCATTCTGCTACAGATGTTGCTGCTCAACAAGGTACTCCTTTTACTCTGTTTGTTCGTTTTTTGCTAGATAACCTGCATCATCCTTTGGCTATTCTGCTTATTCAGATTATAGCGGTATTGCTTGCTGTACGGTTGTTCGGCTATCTGTTTAAACACATTGGTCAACCGGGTGTTATCGGCGAAATTGTAGCTGGTATTGTTCTTGGCCCTTCATTGCTGGGTTATTTCTTTCCGGATGCCTTCCATTTTCTGTTTCCACCTGAATCCTTAACCAATCTGGGGCTTGTTAGTCAGGTAGGCTTGATCCTTTTCATGTTTGTTATTGGTTTGGAACTTGATTTTTCGGTGCTGAAGAATAAGATCAACGAAACATTGGTCATAAGTCATGCAGGCATATTGGTACCTTTCTTTTTGGGCATTGTTGCGTCTTTTTGGATCTATGAAGAGTATGCGGCCGCTCAAACGGAATTTCTACCTTTTGCTTTATTCATCGGTATATCCATGAGTATAACGGCTTTTCCGGTGTTAGCTCGTATCATTCAAGAACGAAACATGACGAAAACGCCTGTTGGTGTACTCTCTATCGCTTCTGCCGCCAACGATGATGTGACGGCTTGGTGCCTGTTGGCCGTTGTCATAGCGATAGCTAAAGCCGGATCATTTGCAAGTGCGCTTTATTCCATCGGGTTGACGCTACTTTATATCATTCTTATGTTTACTGTCGTTCGTCCCTTTTTGAAGAAACTTGGCGCGGCTTATGCTAATCAAGAAGTAATTAATAAATCTTTTGTTGGCTTCATTCTGCTAGTATTAATCATATCATCGGCTTTAACTGAGGTACTTGGCATTCATGCTCTTTTCGGAGCTTTTATGGCTGGAGTGGTGATGCCGCCGAGCCAGGGTTTTCGTAAGGTAATGATGGAGAAGGTGGAAGATATCGCCTTGGTGTTTTTTCTTCCGCTTTTCTTTGCTTTCACAGGCCTTCGCACTGAGATTGGGCTGATTAATAGTCCCGAACTATGGGGCGTTTGCCTGATGCTGATTCTTGTTGCCGTTGTAGGAAAATTGGGTGGGTGTGCTGTTGCTTCTCGTTTGGTGGGAGAGTCGTGGAAGAATAGCCTGACTATTGGCACATTGATGAATACACGCGGCCTGATGGAACTGGTGGCTTTAAATATCGGTTATGAGATGGGTGTGCTGCCTCCTTCTATTTTCGTGATACTGGTCATCATGGCTTTGGTTACTACGTTTATGACAACTCCTTTACTGCACCTGGTGGAACGATTCTTTAAACGTAGAGAAGAGAAAATGTCGTTGAAGAGAAAACTTATATTTTGCTTTGGTCATGCGGAGTCGGGGAGTAACTTACTTTCCATTTATTCTTTGTTATATGGGGATAAACTGCTAAAGCACCACGTTATTGGAGCCCATTACACTGTCGGTACGGATCTGAATTCATTTAATGCTGAACAATACGAGCGGGATAGTTTTTCCTTACTTGATTCGAAAGCTGAGGAACTAAAGGTACAGATAGACAAAAGATATCGAGTGACAGATAAATTGGTGCAGGAGATTGCTCAGTTTGTGAAAGATGAACATCCGGATATGCTTTTGTTGGGGGCCGGTACTCGGTACCAAGTTGATTCTCCGAGTAGCAGAGGTGTGTATTGGTTCTCATTGTTTCGTGATAAGATAGAAGGAGTAATGGAGCAAGTACAATGCCCGGTAGCCATCTTTGTGAACAAAGGCTATTGTGGTGGTGCTATATCAGTTGTTCTTGGCGGCTCTATGGATCTGTTCTTATTACCTTATCTGAAGACGATGGCAGAGCATGGAAATACGGTTCATTTGTTTTGGTTTGAAACGAACGATTTTGATTTTATTCAGCAGGTAGAGAAACTAACTTCGAAGTTGCCTGATGCAATGACTGAACAGATGTTTAGTCATACATCCGAATTAATCGCTCAAAAGAATGGATTACTGATTATTAGTAACACTGTATATAGCCAATTACTGGAAGATGAGTTTGCATTTGGAGAATCTACATCCGTGCTTATCATCAGAAACAGAATAGATAAATAATAAACATGGATATTAATAAAACTACCGGCTTAGTACTTGAAGGAGGTGGGATGCGTGGCGTTTTCACTTGTGGAGTGCTAGACTTTTTAATGGATCACAACATCCGTTTTCCCTATACGATTGGAGTTTCTGCGGGGGCATGCAATGGGTTGTCATTTATGTCACACCAACGGGGAAGAGCTAAGTATAGCAATATTGATTTGTTGGAGAAGTATAACTATATCGGCCTTAAACATTTGCTTAGGAAGCGAAACATCATGGATTTCGATTTGTTGTTCACCGAGTTTCCAGAACATATCCTTCCGTATGATTACGATACTTATTTCTCTTCGCCTGAGCACTATGTGATGGTTACCACCAATTGCTTGACAGGTGAGGCCAATTACTTTGAAGAGAGGCATGATAAGAAGAGATTGATTGATATTGCTCGGGCTTCGAGTAGTTTACCCTTTGTTTGTCCCATTGCATTGGTCGATAACGTTCCGATGCTTGATGGAGGCATCGTAGATTCTATTCCTTTGAAGCATGCCATCGAAGACGGGTTTACTCAAAACGTGGTGGTGCTTACTAGAAATCGCGGCTATCGCAAAGAGGTGAAAGATATCAAAGTTCCTTCTTTCTTCTATCGCAAGTATCCAAAATTACGCGAAGCGCTTAGTCATAGGAGTGCTGCTTATAATGAACAATTGGAATTGGTGGATCGAATGGAAGATGAGGGACGAATTACCGTAATACGTCCGTTGAATCCTGTAAATGTAGATCGCATTGAACGGGATGTGAAGAAACTTACAGTTTTCTATGAAGAGGGTTATCGTTGCGCAGAAGAAGTCTTAAAGAGGAAGATTCCGGCTTTGTAAGAGTACTTGCCGTTCTTGTTTTATGTTCTTAAAAAATAAGAAAGGGACGTCCATTTGGGCGCCCCTTTCTATTATAATATAATCGATTGATTATTCAGCATCTTTTCCCCAAGCTTGGTTGGCCAGACGTTTGTAGTTGCCATATCTCCACTTAGCGTTGTCTTCTGCAGCTTTGAATAGTTCAGCAGCTTCAGTAGGACATTGCTTCATTACAGAACTGTAACGTACTTCACCCTTCAAGAAATTTTGGAATTCATCCCAGTTTGGTTCTTTCGAATCAAGCAAGAATGGGTTCTTTCCTTCTGCTTCCAAAGCAGGGTTATAACGCCACAAGTGCCAGTAACCGCACTTAACTGCATCGTCTTGTTCTTCCTGAGCTTTGCCCATACCGGCTTTCAAACCGTGGCTGATACATGGAGAATAAGCGATGATAAGTGATGGTCCGGGATAAGCTTCTGCTTCGCGGATGGCTTTTAGTGTTTGAGCTTGGTCGGCACCCATTGCAATTTGTGCAACGTATACGTAACCGTAAGTAGTAGCCATCAGACCAAGGTCTTTCTTACGTACTCTCTTACCTGAAGCAGCAAACTTAGCGATAGCACCTACCGGAGTAGATTTAGATGACTGTCCACCCGTGTTTGAGTAAATCTCAGTATCAAGTACTAAGATGTTTATATCTTTACCGCTGGCAATTGCGTGGTCAAGACCACCATAACCGATATCATAAGAAGCACCGTCACCACCGATGATCCATTGAGAACGTTTCACTAAGTAGTGTTTCAAAGAAGCGATTTCTTTGCAATATTTGCAATCGCAAGCTTCTACCAATGGAACGATCTTTTCAGTCAGTTCTTTTGTTTTGTCAGCATCAAGCATGTTTTCTACCCATTCTTTGAATAGTGCTTTCATCTCATCTGAACAGCAATCAGATTCCTGAGCTTCAGTCATCAATCTTGCAATACGGGCACGCATCTTTTCGTTAGCGAGCTCCATACCCATACCGAATTCGCAGAAGTCTTCGAACAATGAATTTGCCCAAGCAGGTCCTTGACCGTCTTCGTTAGTAGTATAAGGAGTAGCAGGTACTGATCCAGAGTAAATAGATGAACATCCGGTAGCGTTGGCCACCATTTCACGGTCACCAAACAACTGAGTGATCAGTTTTACATAAGGAGTTTCACCGCAACCAGAACAAGCTCCAGAGAACTCGAACAATGGAGTTGCAAACTGAGAATTCTTCACGTTAGACTTGATGTCTACCAAGTGTTGTTTGCTCTTCACGGTGTCAACACAATATTCCCAGTTAGGTACTTCTTTCAATTGAGATTCCAAGTGCTTCATAGTCAAAGCCTTGCCACCCTTCTTTGGGTTACCCGGACATACATCAACACAGTTGTTGCAACCTAGGCAGTCAAGGGCACTCACCTGAATGCGGAAAGTCATATCAGCAAATTGCTTACCAACAGCTTTCAGTGTTGTAAAGTTAGCCGATTGTTGTTCTTCTGAGTCAAGAACGAACGGACGGATACAAGCGTGAGGGCAAACATAAGCACATTTGTTACATTGGATGCAATTTTCAGGCTCCCATTCAGGAACGAAAGCAGCAACGCCACGTTTTTCGTACTTAGCTGTTCCTTGTTGCCATGTTCCGTCTTCAATACCTTTGAAAGCAGAAACAGGAAGCAAGTCACCATCTTGTGCATTCACAGGATGAACCACTTCGTTGACAAATGCAGGGTGATTATTCTTTGCTTCATTTTCGTCAGTCAGGTTAGCCCAAGAAGGATCTACAGTCATTTGTTTGTATTCGCCACCACGATCTACAGCTGCATAGTTCTTGTTGATTACATCTTCACCCTTCTTTCCGTAAGACTTCACAATGAATTTCTTCATTTGTTCAACAGCCAGATCAACAGGGATTACAGCTGTGATACGGAAGAATGCAGATTGAAGAATCGTATTGGTACGGTTGCCCAAACCAATTTCCTGTGCTATCTGTGTAGCGTTGATATAATAAACAGTAATATTATTCTTAGCAAAATTACGTTTTACTTTGTTTGGTAGGTTCTTGGCCAATTCTTCATCATTCCAGATTGTGTTCAGCAAGAAAGTACCGTTCTTCTGCAAACCGCGAGTTACATCGTACATTTTTAGGTAAGCCTGTACGTGGCAAGCTACGAAGTTTGGAGTGTTTACCAAATAAGTAGAGCGGATAGCAGTATTACCAAAACGAAGGTGAGAACAAGTGAAACCACCTGATTTCTTCGAGTCATAAGAAAAATATGCTTGGCAATATTTGTCAGTATTGTCTCCGATGATCTTTACCGAGTTCTTGTTTGCGCCCACGGTACCATCTGCACCTAAACCGTAGAATTTAGCTTCGTACATGCCTTCACCGCCCAGAGCGATTTCTTCTTTCACAGGTAGAGAAGTAAATGTTACGTCATCTACAATACCGATCGTGAAGTGATTCTTTGGTAATGGCAATGCAAGGTTTTCGAATACAGAAAGGATTTGTGCCGGAGTTGTATCTTTAGAAGAAAGACCATAACGTCCACCAACAATAACCGGAGCATTTTCTGTTCCGTAGAAGCAGTCTTTAACGTCCAAATATAACGGTTCGCCGTTTGCACCCGGTTCTTTTGTTCTGTCGAGTACTGCAATGTTTTTAACCGTTTTAGGCACGGCACCAAGGAAATGCTTAGCAGAGAATGGGCGGTACAAGTGTACAGAAACCAAACCTACTTTTTCTCCCTGAGAAGTTAAGTAGTCGATAGCTTCGCGAGCAGCTTCAGTAACAGATCCCATAGCGATAATCACACGCTCAGCATCTTCAGCTCCGTAGTAATCGAACAAGTTATGTTTGCGTCCTGTGATTTTTGCAATTTCATTCATGTATTCCTCTACGATTGCAGGAACATCCTCATAGAAAGAGTTTGCTGCTTCTCTGTGTTGGAAGTATACATCAGGGTTTTCGGCCATACCACGTGCTACGGGAGCAGATGGGTTAAGGGCACGTTTGCGGAATTCGGCTAAAGCGTCTTGATCGATCAGCGGAGCCAAATCGTCGTTTTCCAACATTTCGATCTTCTGAATCTCATGCGATGTACGGAATCCATCGAAGATGTTCATAAAAGGAATGCGGGATTTTAATGTAGCTAGATGAGATACACCAGATAAGTCCATTACTTCCTGTACAGAGCCTTCTACCAACATGGCAAAACCTGTTTGACGTGCAGCCATTACATCTTGGTGGTCTCCGAAGATAGACAAAGCCTGAGTTGCCAGTGCGCGTGCCGATACATGGAACACGCATGGGAGCAATTCACCTGAAATCTTATACATATTCGGGATCATTAATAGAAGACCCTGAGAAGCTGTATAAGTTGTAGTCAATGCACCAGCCTGAAGCGAACCATGAAGGGCACCTGCGGCACCGCCTTCTGATTGCATTTCCTGCACCAATACTGTCTCGCCGAAGATGTTCTTACGTCCTGCGGCAGCCCATTCGTCTACGTATTCGGCCATAGTCGAAGATGGAGTGATAGGATAGATCGCAGCTACTTCCGAGAACATATACGAGATATGCGCGGCAGCTTGATTACCATCACAAGTGATGAATTTCTTCTTAGTCATAACTAAATTATTATTTTAAGTAAAAGATATTTAATATAAAAAGCCGAATATCCAGAGTGGTATCTGGTTACCGCGGCCTATTTCCGCTTTGTGCATGGCATACGTCACATTCGGACTCCCCTTTAGTTTATACCCCTCGCAACAGATCTTAAACGGCATTGCTTCATCCACCAAAAAGGAAGAATTCTTATCGCCTTTATGCAGTTTATGGTCTTTATACATTGTGTTCAGAAAGAATGTGTCGAGCACTTCCTGTTCATCCACATTCAGAGGGTAGATGGAGTACATCAGGTTGGTGTTGTGCAGCATGATCTTTGATGGTTTCTTTGGGAACTCTTCTCCTTGTGGATAGACCATGTTAATCATTCGTGCATCTGCCAGATATTTGATGTAGTTCATCACCGTTGCCCGTGATGTTTGTATGTCAATAGCCAATTGGCTTACGTTGGGTGCTTTTGGTCCCCCTACAGCCAATAGGTATAATAATTTCTTTATCTTTGAAAGATACTTTAGCTCTATCTGTTTGATAAGCAGTATGTCTACTTCTACCATCATGTTCATGGTCTTCAGCAGATTCTCGGAGAAATTACGTTTCTCTAGAAAGAACGGATAGAAGCCATGGTGCAGGTAGTCTTGAAAATAATCTAATGGCTTTACTTTCGAAAGTACGCCTTTGGCTATCTGTTCATGATTACTGAGTATTTCTTCGAGTGTGTATGCTCTGAACTTCATTCCTGTTTGGAGATTCAGAAATTCACGAAAAGAGAATCCTCTTAAATTGTAACTCTTTACGATGTCTCCTAATTCAAGGTTTTCTTCCTTCAATCTCATCACAGACGAGCCGGTGAAAACAATTTTCAGGTTTGGAAAGCGATCGTAGCACATGCGCAATTCTTTGCTCCATCCGTCGTATTTAAAGACTTGGTCGATGAGTAGCACTTTTCCCCCGCGGCGATGAAATTCGTAGACGAAATCTACTATTGTATTTCCGGCGAAGTAGAAATTGTTCATGTTAATAAAGAGGCAAGAACGGTCGGTACCGAACTTCTCTTTGGCATATTGAAGCAAAAAAGTCGTTTTTCCTACTCCTCGAGTTCCTTTGATGCCTATGAGGCGGTCGTTCCAATCTATTTCATCCATCAGATCACGACGTACAGGGGCATTAGTGTGCTCTACAAGATAAGCGTGTGTACGGTAAAATGCTTCCATTTATTCATTGGTTTTTCGGGGTACAAATATAGCCCTTTATTCTGATATTTGCAAAGTAGAGATAGCAAAAGATGTTTTTTATCCTATAATTTATATTTTATAACGTTGTGACAGTTTGCTCTTTTGGATAGCTCAGATTTTCTTATACTTACGCTCTGCCAGTAGAGTTGCTGAAAAATGTCTTTATTTTAAGTTTGAACTTTCTGTTTTGTTTGTCTTTCATTGTTAATTGTGTTATATTGATTTAAGTACTGTGCTTTTTGTACTTAATCGTCTTTGGTTGAGCGAATGTAGATGATAAATGTGCTGTTTTGAGTATCTCTTTATGGAAGAGGAAATAGAATGAAAACGAGCGGATGATTTTACATTTTGTGTTCAAAATGTTGTGTGATGGAGAATATATAGGCATTTTGAGAAAATGCCGTAGTCTTTTGGCCCAACTGCAACCGTCTTTTTGCTCAACTGCTGCCTTCTCTTGAGTAAAGAGAACCGTTCTCTTGAGTGAAAAGCAGGGTTCTTTCGGCTAAAACAAGCACTTTTTTGCGTAGATTTGCCCCGTAATCCGGCTATATCTTTCTAACTGAGCTTTTTAGTGAACCT